>NZ_LFKY01000003.1:0-4948 GCF_028128965.1 Bradyrhizobium sp. CCBAU 25338 | reverse complement strand
AGTTGCGGAATGAGGAACTGCGGGCTGATCGTGCAGCGCGTTTGACGCGACGAAGGGAGTGAAATGGCTGTACTTGCAGCGCGTGTGGCGCGTGAGCTGGGAACGGTGGCCGCCCGATGGTGGCGCGATTTCCAGGCGGTCTAGAATTGTGAAGTAGTACAGTGCTCACTCCATCCGAGAAGCGAGTGGGCCTCCTCCTGAATTTGGAGGTCCGACCGCATATCTCCATGAGGAATACTTCATCCGCCATCGCATCGAGGCGACTAAGCGAATCCTTCTCACCGCCAGAATCGATGTGCCGGCTGTTGCTTCGCATGATCGAGGAGGACCCCGATAGTAACCGTTTCTGGAGGTCACTACGCCACGGAAGAGCTGAACCAGGACATCCTTTATAGGCGTGACCTTAAGCAGAACGGCCACAGTGATGAAGTCATAGACGAAACTCCTCCACTCGGTGCGACAGAGTTCAAATTTAGGAGCGATCATGAATCCGTCCGTGGTTAACAGAGCGTGGCTGGAGACCGCGCAATCGATCGAAAGCATCGCTACTCCGAGTGCAGAGGAATTTTATCGACGATTTGTGCGTCCGGCGCTTCCGGTCGTCATCAAAGGCGCGGCATTGACCTTGGGGGCTATCGAACGTTGGAGCTCCGGCTACTTAAAGGCAGCAGCAGGCCATAGGCGGGTGCCCATCGAATTCTCTCCGGACAAAGAGTTCGCAGTCCCAGAGCGAATTGGCAAAGATCAAACCCACTCGACCTTCGGCCGCTTCGTCGATTATCTGCTCTATGGCGACGTAGCCAGTCAAACGACCTATTATCTCGCCCAGATTGATACGTTGCGGTATCTCCCTGAACTTGTGGGTGATGTCGTTCGTCCGCCGTTCGCCCCACTCGCGAAGATAATGAGGCCTCCATACTTATGGATGGGAATTGGCCGTAACGCCTCGAAGCTGCATTACGATTCCTACGACAACCTGTATGCAATGATAAGCGGTCGTAAGCATATTACCTTGTTCCCGCCGGCGGATCGCAGGAATCTCTACCCATATAATGACCATCCTAAGCATCGTCACTTCAGTCGTTTAAACCTTCGCCTTCCAGATCTCGATCGGTTTCCGAGATTGTTGAACGCGCGGCCTTTCGAATGCGTATTGTGTCGTGGCGATATTCTTTACATTCCCGAGGGGTGGTGGCACTATCTTCGGTCTCACGGCCTGAACGTTGCTGTGAACTGGTGGTGGATAGAAGGGCATGCCTGAGGGCGCTGGCGCAAGCCTTGTTGGTCGTATAGTTGCGGCTGAAGCTCGCATCCGATCACTCGTGAGGGAGACTTTCGTCGACCGTTCCCCAATTCTTTCGGGTTTGTCCGGGGGAGGGGAGGTGTGGCTCAAGTACGAGAATCTTCAGCACACGGGATCTTTCAAGGTCCGCGGCGCTCTCAACAAGATCCTGTCCCTCTCCAAAGACGATCTCGCCCGAGGCGTCATCGCCTCGTCAACGGGGAACCATGGACTTGGCGTCGCCTATAGCCTTTCCGCGCTAAAGGCACGCGGGACCATATTTCTGCCCACGACTGCCTCGAAATCCAAGATCGTCGCTCTTGAGCAGTACAAATCCGTCAAGCTGCAGTTTTTCGGCGCGGATGCTGTTACTTCCGAAGCGCACGCGCGCGAAGTCGCGGTCGTCCAACATAGGACATACATCTCGCCCTATAATGACTTAGACGTTATCGTGGGTCAGGGCACCATTGGCATTGAACTTGAGCGGCAATGCCCTAGGCTAGACGCAGTGTTTGTATCGGTCGGTGGCGGCGGCCTTATCAGCGGCATCGCTAGTTATCTCAAGCCCCTCCATCCTGAGCTCCGGATCGTCGGCTGCTGGCCTGAGAATTCCCCGGCACTATATCTTGCGTTAAAGGCTGGAAAAATAGTGGATGTGTGCGAGAACCCTACATTGTCGGACGGTACTGCGGGCGGCATCGAAAGTGGGGCCATCACTTTCAATTACGCTAGAGATCTCATAGACGAGTGCGTCCTGGTTCAAGAAAACGAAATCGTGGACGCTATTCGGCTCGTGCTCGCTGGCCACAGGATGGCAATCGAAGGAGCCGCAGGAGTGGCGGTAGCCGGCTATCTGAAGACGGCGGAGCGATACGCTGGCCAGAACGTTGCCGTCGTGGTTTGCGGCGGTAATATTTCCTATGAGATGCTATGCTCAATCGTCTGCTAACAGAGCGGCCGGCTGTCGGCTTCAGTGCGCGTGCGGTGACGAACGGGGCGTGGCATGCCGCGATTAGAGCACGATCGTAGGTACCTCGCAAACTATCGATCCTAGCCGAGCTCGCACAAATAAGCCTACGAGATAAGGTAATTGAAGTATTGCTGTTTGCACGGCACGTTCCAGCCTGAATCCAGCGCTCAGGCGATTGTCACCTTACCGACCCAGTGGTGAGCTGAACCGGGGACACGAGCCCGCCCCCGGGGAACCCAGAGTGCGACTCCGAACAGGCCACACTCGCCAACCAATCGTATTCCTCCATTGAGGACCGTCTTGTTTGACGAAGGCGAGGGCTGCAGGCCCTAGGGGTAATCCTAGGCTAGGCTAAGATCCACTGCGGGGCTTGCGGCGACCTTCTTGGCAACCGACCTTCCAAGACTAGCGTGCGGGGGGAACGAGCGGCGCCAGAAATCGCCGCCAAAGAAGTCTTCGAACAAGCGATCCACCTCGTTGCGCAATGCCTCGAGTGGGCGCCATGCTTCAGGAAAAAACGCGGGCTCACTAGCCTTCCTGGTGACGGGTAGTCTCGTCTCATTCGCCATGATCTAACTCCATGTTTGAGATCATTCTGGAAGGCGCAATCTCTGACTGCGCTGAGCGGACCAGGTCGTCATAGACCGTAATAGCAACCAATGTGCCAACTCGCCTCCTGATTGAGCGCTCATGTGTGAGACGAACATATTTGAGGCGATGGCTACGGGCGACCGGTCGAAAGTTTGGAAGATTGAGCAGGACCCATCTGAAATAATAGGTGGTCCCGGGGAATGCTCCCTAGGCATGCGAGGTCGCTGTCTAACAAAGACGACCCACAGCGTCCGATCTCTGACAAGCTTGGTTCTCAATCGGACAAACGCTATGCAGCAGAAGAGGAAAGACGGAAGTTGCTTGGCCATCCTTCGTCCGGCAGCAACGAGATGCCTGGCATCGACTTTGCACCGAGAGATCTGGGAACGTCGTGGAAAGTCACCCTGCTCGCAAAACGTCCTCTTGAGGTTACGCTTCCTTGGTCACACTTTGACCTCGCTTGCGAGCAGTTTGCCGGATGAAAGACGCCATCGATAGGCAATCCGGCACCACAGCGCAATTTAGTATCACGGGGCGGCATCGACTCTAGAACAGAGGAGGTTAGGCCATGTCTGACTCGTTCCAGCGCTCCAACCTGGCCCAGTCAATGGAAGCGCAACGTGCAGAAGTCGAGCACGCGCTCACCCGCAGCCCATTCAGAATCTACGCTGATCGCATGGGCCAACAGGGCGCGAAGACCATCAACATTCTACAAGTTGCCTGGATACTGCGGGTCAAGCGCGGCTGCGAAACGGTCTTTACACGCCTACCCGAGCTCTTGGCAAGCGGCGAACGTCTAGCCAAAGATCTGAGGAACCTGCGTGACGATGGACGGCTTGGCGTTTCTTGGCGTGAATACATCCGCGACGCGGGCGAGCGCGCTATATTGCTAATCGATCTTCTCCGAGAGAGCGGCGACCTCTTCCTTGAACATGAGGCGGCAGGCTGTCCGCCGGTTCTTTTCTACGAGTACGAGAAGATCATGGACGGAAGGGATCTTCCCGTAAAGTCCAACTTCGTATTGCTGCGCATCATCCCGTCGCAAGATGTTACGGTCGATTACTCCCGTCGTCGGCCCTTTGTTATCATCCCTCCACGAGCGGGACACACTGCGGGTGTGGGAGCTCACGAGCACGATAGTCAGCTCGGCGTCGCATTGCGCGAAGGTCATCCGGTTTATCTGGTGAGCTTCCGTCGCGAGCCGGAGCAGGATCAGCAACTCTCTGATGTGGCCTATGCGGAAGCGGCGTTTGTTCGAGAAGTGATCCGCCGGCATCCGCGCGCGCCTCTGCCGGCCATTATCGGCAACTGCCAAGCAGGCTGGGCGACCCTCGTTCTCGCCGCAACAAACCCTGACTTGACAGGACCCATCGTCATCAATGGATCACCGGTGACGGCTGTATCGGGAAACATCGGCGACAACACTTTCCGCTACATTGCCGGCATATTCGGCGGAGTCTGGATCCCGATGCTTCTGTGCGACCTTGGCCAGGGCATGTTTGATGGAGCCAATCTCATACACAATTTCGAGATGCTCAATCCCGAGCGCCGGCTGTTCCTAAAGTACGCCGAGCTTTTCCGCGACGTGGATACGACGCGCGAAAGCTTTCTTGCCACCGAGAAGTGGTGGAGCAGCTTCTGCTTGCTGCACGAAAACGAGATCTGCTGGATTCTCGAAAACTTGTTCATCGGCAACCGGCTCGGCAAGAACATGGCCTACCTGGGATCGGGGCGTCAGCACGTGGATCTCAAGCAGATCCGCGCGCCGATCATCGTGTTTGCCAGCCATGGCGACAAAGTGACGCCGCCCCAGCAGGCTCTGAATTGGATTACAGATGTTTACGAGAACGAGGAGGAGATCCGCGTTCGCGGCCAACACATTATCTATATGGTGCATGACGACATCGGGCACCTCGGCATCTTCGTCTCTTCAAAAGTTGTCAATAGGGAGTTCCGGCAAGTTGCAACCACGCTTGAGGCAATCGAAGCGTTGATGCCTGGCCTCTACGAAATGTGCATCAAAGATGTTCAGGAAGAGCTGGCCCCGGTTGTCTGAACAGCAATTCCGCGTCGATAAGTGGAGTTTCTGCCAGAGTTAGGCTGCC
>NZ_LFKY01000002.1:164090-815608 GCF_028128965.1 Bradyrhizobium sp. CCBAU 25338 | reverse complement strand
TGATCGCGGCGCTGAAGGAGCAGACCGCGGGCGCCGCCGGCGCTTCCGAGCTGAGCCGGGCCGCGGCCTAAGACAGGATCAGGAGACAAGCGATGACCAGCAAGACGCAAGTAAGCGAAGGCGCCATGGTCGAATACGTCACCGCGATGATCGGCGGCCAGCTGTTCGGCCTGCCGATCTCCCGCGTCCAGGACGTGTTCATGCCCGAGCGCGTCACCCGCGTTCCCCTGTCCTCGCGCGAGATCGCAGGGGTTCTGAACCTGCGCGGCCGCATCGTCACCGTGGTCGACATGCGCGCCCGTCTCGGCCTGCCCAAGGCCGAGGACGGCAAGGTGCCGATGGCGGTCGGCGTCGACCTGCGCGGCGAATCCTATGGCCTGCTGATCGACCAGATCGGCGAGGTGCTGCGCCTGCCCGAGGACGGCAAGGAGGAGAACCCCGTCAACCTCGACCCCCGCATGGCCAAGCTCGCCGGCGGCGTCCACCGCCTCGACGGCCAGCTCATGGTCGTCCTCGACGTCGATCGCGTCCTCGAGCTCGCACCCGAAATGATGGCGGCCTGATACGGCGGCATCGTCGCCGACGGACTTGCAATTGGAAGTGCCCCCGCAAAGGGGAGGAAGCAGAGGTTCACATGCGCACTTGTCTCGTCGTTGATGATTCCAGCGTCATCCGCAAGGTTGCGCGCCGGATCCTGGAGGGCCTCGACTTCCAGATCCTCGAAGCCGAGGACGGTGAGAAGGCGCTGGAGGCCTGCAAGCGCGGCCTGCCCGATGCGGTGCTGCTCGACTGGAACATGCCCGTCATGGACGGCTATGAGTTCCTCGGCCATCTCAGGCGCATGCCCGGCGGCGACCAGCCCAAGGTCGTGTTCTGCACCACCGAGAACGACGTCGCGCATATCGCGCGCGCGCTGCATGCCGGCGCCAACGAGTACATCATGAAGCCGTTCGACAAGGACATCGTGACGGCGAAATTCCAGGAAGTCGGCCTTATCTGAGCGATCGCCCGGAGGCTGAACGGATCCTTCGGCGCCTGCTTTCAACCATACCGTTTCAGTCTGAGTTGGTGAGTAATGAGTGTTGCGTTCGCAGGTAATTCGACCACGACGCCGTCGCGCGAAGCGGGGCCGCTGCGAGTGATGATCGTCGATGACTCCGTCGTCATCCGCGGTCTGATCTCGCGCTGGATCGGCGCCGAGCACGACATGGAGGTCGCGGCCTCGCTGCGCACCGGGCTCGAGGCGGTCAACCAGATCGAACGCATCAACCCTGACGTTGCCGTGCTCGACATCGAAATGCCCGAGCTCGACGGCCTCTCCGCGCTGCCGCAGCTGCTGGCGAAGAAGCGCGATCTCGTCATCATCATGGCCTCGACGCTGACCCGCCGCAACGCGGAGATCAGCTTCAAGGCGCTGTCGCTCGGCGCGGCCGACTACATCCCGAAGCCGGAATCGACGCGCGAGGCGTCCGCCGCGGACATCTTTCATCACGACCTGATCCAGAAGATCCGCCATCTCGGCGCGCGGCTGCGTCGCAAGGCTGCGGTTGCGAGCCCGCCGCTGGCGCCCGCAAGCCCGGCTCCGGCCGCGCGCGGTCCTGTTGCGCGGCCTGCCGCACCGACGCCCGCTCCGGCCGCGCATGCCCCGTCGTCAGGATCGCTGTCGACGCGTCCATTCTCGACCCAGGCGCCGAAGGTGCTGCTGATCGGCTCCTCGACCGGCGGTCCTCAGGCGCTGATGTCGCTCGTCGCCGAACTCGGCCCGGTGATCGACCGCTTCCCGGTGCTGATCACCCAGCACATGCCGCCGACCTTCACCACCATCCTTGCCGAGCATCTGGCGCGTTCGAGCCGTCGGCCGGCGAGCGAGGCAGTCGACGGCGAGCCGGTGAAGGCCGGACGGATTTACCTTGCGCCCGGCGGCAAGCATATGCGCGTCGTGCGCAGCGGCGCGGATGTCGCGATCTCGCTCGATGACGGGCCGGCCGTCAATTTCTGCAAACCCGCGGTCGATCCGCTCTTCACCTCGGCCATCGACGTCTGGCATGGCAATATCCTCTCCGTGATCCTGACGGGCATGGGCTCGGACGGCATGCGCGGCGGCAAGGACATCGTCGCCGCCGGCGGCAGCATCATCGCACAGGACGAAGCCTCCAGCGTGGTCTGGGGCATGCCGGGGGCGGCGGCCAATGCCGGCATCTGCGCGGCGATCCTGCCGCTCAATCAGATCGGCACCAAGGTCAATCGCCTGTTCGCGGGAGACCGCTCGTGACGCCGACGGATTACGACTACCTACGCAAGTTCCTGAAGGAGCGCTCCGGCCTCGATCTCTCGGCCGACAAGCAGTACCTGGTCGAGAGCCGGCTGCTGCCGCTCGCCCGCAAGGCAAGCCTTCCCGGCATCCCCGATCTCGTGCTGAAGATCAGGAATGGCGACGGCCGGCTTGCGACCGACGTGGTCGAAGCGATGACCACCAACGAGACTTTCTTCTACCGCGACAAGATTCCGTTCGACCATCTGCGCGACACCATCCTGCCGGGCCTGATCCAGGCGCGCGCGGCGCGCAAGAGCTTGCGCATCTGGTCGGCGGCCTCATCGACCGGGCAGGAGCCCTATTCGATCGCGATGTGCGTGAAGGAGATGGGCGCGGTTTTCGCCGGCTGGCGCATCGAGATTATCGCCACCGACCTGTCGCAGGAGGTGCTGGAGAAATCCAAGGCCGGCGTCTACAGCCAGTTCGAGGTGCAGCGCGGCCTGCCGATCCAGCACCTGATGAAGTACTTCACGCAAGTCGGCGAACTCTGGCAGCTCAATGCCGACATTCGCGCCATGGTGCAGTTCCGCCAGCTCAACCTGTTGCAGGACTTCTCCCATCTCGGCACGTTCGACGTGATCTTCTGCCGCAACGTGCTGATCTATTTCGATCAGGACACCAAGGCGGTGATCTTCGAGCGCATGGCGAAGGCGATGGAGCCCGACGCCACGCTGCTGCTTGGCGCTGCCGAGTCCGTCGTCGGCATCACTGACGCATTCCGCCCCATGACCGACCGTCGCGGTCTCTATCAGCTCAACCCGGTGTGGTCCGGCCGGGCGATGGGCGGATTGATGCCGCCGTCGTTGAAGATCGCCGCCGCACGGTGAATCTCTCCTCGTCATTCCGGGGCCGCGCGTAAGCGCGGAGTCCGGAATCCATAACCACAAGCCATCGAAATAGGCAGGCGGTTAGACGTGGGGCCGTTCGATCTGCCTGTGGTTATGGATTCCGGGCTCGCGACTTTGTCGCGCCCCGGAATGACGAGCCCTCACAAGATCGCATGCGGCAGAAACCGCGAGCGGTTGCCGGTGATCGGGCTCTCGTCCTCGCGGATCGAAAGGCCGCAGGGTTCGTGGTTCACCAGCCAGCTTCCCACCACCGGATAGAAGCCCGAAAAATTCGGAAGCGGTGACAATGCCTGGCGCACGAAACCTTCGGCGCCGTAGGGACCCGCCTGCTCGTCGAGCGGCATTCCGCCGGACACCAGCGTGACGTTGGCGCCTTCGCGCGACAGCAGCGGCTTGCGGACATAGGACGTTCCGAGCTCCGCGGCGCGCGGATCGTCCTCGAAGAAGGCCGGCAGCAGATTGGGATGGTTCGGAAACATCTCCCAGAGCAGCGGCAGGATGCCCTTGTTGGAGAGCACCGCCTTCCACGGCGGCTCGATCCAGCGCGTGGTTGCGTCCTTGAGCTTTGCACCGAACGCGTCCTGGAACATCCACTCCCAGGGATAGAGCTTGAAGGCCAACGCGATGTCGCCATCGTCGAGATCCACGAAGCCGCCGCCTTCGTCGCGCCAGCCGACCTCTTCGATGTCGAGCAGCCTGGTCGAGAGCCCGGCCTGACGCGCGGTGTCTTCGAGATAAGCGAGCGTGCCGGCGTCTTCCTCGTTGCCCGTGATGCCGGCGAGATGGACGTGGTGGCCGGCCGCGATCTCCTTCCACGCCGCGATCAGCCGCTCATGGATGGAGTTGAACTGATCGGCGCGCGATGGGATGATGCGCCGCTCGATCGCCTGTTCAAGCCAGGTCCATTGAAACACCGCGGCCTCGAAGATCGAGGTCGGCGTATCCGCATTGTATTCGAGCAACTTTGCCGGCGACTTGCCGTCGAACTTCAGGTCGAGCCGGCCGTAAAGGCTGCGGTCGTCGCGCTCCCAGCTCTCGGCGATCAGGCTCCAGAACGCTTCCGGTATCTTCAGGCGCCGCAGGTAGCGCTCGTCGCCGATGACGCGACCGGCGAGCTCCAGGCACATCGCGTCGATCTCGCCGGTCGGCGTCTCGATGCCGCGCTCGATCTCGTCGAGCCTGAAGCCGTAATAGGCGCTTTCGTCCCAATAGCGTTCGCCGTCGATGGTGTGGAAGACGAAACCGCATTGCGTTGCGGTCTCTCGCCAGTCGTCACGCTCGGGACAGGCGATGCGCTGCATGGATCAGCCGCCGCCGGAAAAGCCATGGCCGAAAGAGCCGAAGCCGCCGCGGCTCACGCTATGGGAGCCCGAGTCGGACGACGTTCCCGACGAGGAGTGGCTCGAGGAATCGCTGCTGAAGAAACTCGATCGCGACGACCAGCGCGAGCTGCTGCCGCCTGACGAACTGCTGCCGCTGCTGCTGCAGGTCGTCGTCGTCTGGCCCGGTACGGCGCCGGGAGAGGGCTCGCAAGTCTGCCGCGGCATCAGCGTGTAGGCGGTGGTGCCCACCGCGATCGTGCCCATCACGAGGAGGGCGACATGGCCCGAGCGCTTCACCGGCGGCCGCGGCGCTGTCTCGGCCACCGGCCGGCGCTTGCCGAACTCCTTTTTGGCAGGTCTGTCGGCCATGTCAGTAGATCATGCTGGCGGCGTTGAGCAGCCCCGCGGCGAGCGAGGACAGGCCGAGCCAGATCGCCGGGGCAAGCTCGCCGGCGGAGATCCGTTCGGACAGGTTGGGGACCGGGACCTTGACGAGGAAGAACACGATGACCTGCACGACCAGCGCGATCGTCGCCCAGATCAGGCAGTCCAGCACGTTGGCCGAATGCGCGATGGCGCTCACCAGCGGCGCCACGAAGCCGAGCAGGCTGAGCCCGAGCGCGATCGCCGCGGCCGGTTCGTTGTCGCGGATGAGCTGGAATTCGTTATGGGCCGTGATGCGGGTGTAGACGAACAGATAGGCCACGATCGCGATCAGCCCGGTGCAGAAATAGACCAGGAAGGCGGGCAGGCCGGCGAGTGATTGCAGGATCATCGTTCCCCCATCGTGCAGCGACCATTCGTCGGCAGGAGAAGGGTAGTGGTTCAAACGTTAGTGAGGGATGAAGTCGTATCAGCAGCGGTTGCTGCACCTCTTCCGCAAGCGGGAAAGGGAGAAGACGTCCCCAGAAACAAAAACCCCGCCATTCGCGGCGGGGTCCAGGCTGGGAGGAGCGAGCCCGGAGGCTCGCGACGTAACCCAGGAGATCAGGCGGGAATGCGCTCTTCGTGCTCGTGCGGCTCGCGCAGCACGTAGCCGCGGCCCCATACGGTCTCGATGAAGTTGCGGCCTTCGGAGGCGTTGGCGAGCTTCTTGCGGAGCTTGCAGATGAAGACGTCGATGATCTTCAGCTCCGGCTCGTCCATGCCGCCATAGAGATGGTTGAGGAACATTTCCTTGGTGAGGGTCGTGCCCTTGCGGAGCGAGAGGAGCTCCAGCATCTGATATTCCTTGCCGGTCAGATGCACGCGCTGGCCGCCGACTTCCACCGTCTTGGTGTCGAGGTTGACGACGAGGTCGCCGGTCTGGATGACCGACTGGGCATGGCCCTTGGAGCGGCGCACGATAGCGTGGATGCGGGCCACCAGCTCGTCCTTGTGGAAGGGCTTGGTCATGTAGTCGTCGGCGCCGACGCCGAGACCCTTGACCTTGTCCTCGATGCCGGCGAGGCCGGAGAGGATCAGAATCGGTGTCTTGATTTTGGAGACCCGGAGCTGCTTGAGCACGTCGTAGCCGGACATGTCGGGCAGATTGAGGTCGAGGAGAATAATGTCGTAATCGTATAGTTTACCGAGATCGACGCCTTCTTCCCCCAAATCGGTCGTGTAGACGTTGAAGCTCTCCGACTTCAGCATCAGCTCGATCGACTGCGCGACGGCGCTGTCATCTTCAATCAGCAAAACGCGCATGCCAGTTCCCCATAGTCGCCGCTCCTGGGCGTCAGGTCGGCCGCATTCGCGGCACTCAACAAAACGCCTTTGAACAACTGATTCGGATCCTGACGACAGATGGTTAACAAACTCTGATTCTGGAACGCAAGTCCCCACGGTGCAATTTTTGCCGAATCGCCCTAAGGTCTTGCGTATGAAGCAGCTTTCGTTACCCGATTCCGTTCAATCTCCACTTTAAGAGACGGGCCTAACCGACTCCCGCGACTCAGCCTTCTTCTGAAGGGGAGTCACGCTCAGTCACAAAGACAGTGACGCAATGATTAATGATGCGGGTAAACACGAGGTTAAGCGCCGTTCAGAAATGTGGCGAAACTTAAGGCTTTCACCGTGAAGAAGGCGACCACCTCATGAAGGCCCTGACATGAAGGCGCGCTCCCGATGAAGGCTCTTGCCGAACAGATCGGCGACATCGACGGCGTGAATATTTATGGCCGCGTGGTCGGCGTCCGCGGCCTGATGGTCGAGGTGGCCGGTCCGATTCACGCAATGTCGGTCGGCGCACGGCTCGTGATCGAGACCGGCGCCAACCGCACCATTCCCTGCGAAGTGATCGGCTTCTCCGGCAACAATGCTGTCGTGATGCCGTTCGCCGGCCTCGACGGCGTGCGCCGCGGCTGCAAGGCGGTCATTGCCAATGCGGCCAATCAGGTGCGGCCGTCCGCAGCCTGGCTCGGCCGCGTCGTCAACGCGCTGGGCGAGCCGATCGACGGCAAGGGGCCGCTGCCGCAAGGCTCTTCGCCGATGCCGTTCCGCAATACGCCGCCGCCGGCGCATTCGCGCAAGCGCGTCGGCGCGCCGCTGGATCTCGGCGTGCGCGCGATGAACACCTTCCTCACCTGCTGCCGCGGCCAGCGCATGGGCATCTTCGCGGGGTCCGGCGTCGGCAAGTCGGTGCTGCTCTCGATGCTCGCGCGCAACGTCGATGCCGCCGTCAGCGTCATCGGGCTGATCGGCGAACGCGGGCGCGAGGTCCAGGAATTCCTGCAGGACGATCTCGGCGAGGAGGGCCTCGCGCGTTCGGTCGTGGTGGTCGCCACCTCCGACGAGCCCGCGCTGATGCGCCGCCAGGCGGCCTATCTGACGCTCGCGATCGCCGAATATTTTCGCGACGAGGACAAGGACGTGCTCTGCCTGATGGACTCGGTGACGCGCTTTGCCATGGCCCAGCGCGAGATCGGCCTGTCCGCCGGCGAGCCGCCGACCGCCAAGGGCTATACGCCGACCGTCTTCACCGAGTTGCCGAAGCTCCTGGAGCGGGCCGGGCCGGGCCTCGGGGAGGGCGCCATCACCGCGATCTTCACGGTGCTGGTCGACGGCGACGACCATAATGAGCCGATCGCGGATGCAGTCCGCGGCATCCTCGACGGCCACATCGTGATGCAGCGCTCGATCGCCGAGCGCGGCCGTTACCCCGCGATCAACATCCTCAAATCCGTCTCGCGCACCATGCCGAAATCGGCGGATCCGCAGTTCTGGCCCGTCATCCAGCGGGCACGCCAGGTGATGGCGACCTACGCCGACATGGAGGAATTGATCCGGCTCGGCGCCTACCGGGCCGGCTCCAGCCCCGAGGTCGACGAGGCGATCCGGCTGCACGAGCCGCTGGAGGCCTTCCTGCGCCAGCGCAAGGACGAGAATGCATCCCTGGCGGACGGCTACCGCCAATTGGCGCAGATCCTCGGCAATTTGGAAACGGAACGCTAACTTTGTCAGGTCATCATCCGTCCCCACAGAGTAGCAGAGCCGGTCTTGGCCTCAATCGGGCCTGTGGGGCGACCGGTGCCGTCCCACGTGCAGCGGGGGGACTTCTGGGGAGTACGAGTCGATGAAGTCACGAGATACGCTTATCCGCCTGAAAAAGTTTCAGGTCGACGAGAAGCGCCGCCGGGTCACCCAGATCGAGACCATGATCGCCGATTTCCAGCGGATGTCGGTCGATCTCGAACGCGAGATCCAGACCGAGCAGGAGCGTGCCGGGATCAACGATCCCTCGCACTTCGCCTATCCGACCTATGCCAAGGCCGCGATCCAGCGCCGCGAGAACCTGACCCGTTCAGCCGATGAGCTGAAGGGCCAGCTCGACGAAGCCAAGGCCGCACTGGCCGAGGCTTTCGAAGAGTTGAAGAAGGTCGAGCTCCTCGACGAGCGCGACCAGGCCCGCGAACGCGCCGAGGAAAACGCCCGTGAGCAGGCCGACCTCGACAGCATCGGCCTGATGCGGGCCCGTATCGGCGCGGTAGCCTGAGCCGGCCGGCAGCCAGACCACGTTGGAATTTGCCAAACCCGGACCCGCAAGGTCCGGGTTTTCGTATGTGCTGTCCACAGCGGGGCACCGCGCCCCTTGGTGGTCGGCTTTGCCCCGCGCTATGGTGACCGCGATGAATGCTGTGCCAGCGACGGCGGCGTCCACCTCTCCTTTGGGAGAGGTCGGCGCGGAGCGGAGTGAGGGGGTCCGATCTCCCGTTAGCCCCGAGCCCCCTCACCCGGTTTGCTGTGCAAATCGACCTCGTCCCGTCGGGGCGAGGTGATGGCGAAGACGGCGCCGCGCCTTGGGGGGGCTGAATGTTGACGCCAGCGGAGCTGGTCGAGTTGATCGAGGCGGTGGCGAAGGGCGATCAGGCCGCGTTCGAGCGCCTCTACGCCGCCACGCGCGCGAAACTCTATGGCGTCGTGCTCCGTATCTTGCGCCGACAGGATCTCGCAGAGGAGGTCATCCAGGAGACCTACGTCAAGATCTGGAACAACGCCGGCCAGTTCAACTCGGCCTTGTCGTCGCCGATCACGTGGATGGCCTCGATCGCGCGCAACCGTGCAATCGACATCGTGCGCAAGAAGTCGGAAGTCTCCATCGAGGAAGAGCCTCAGGCGATGGAGGTCGCGGCCGAGAGTCCCGATCCGCTGGCGCGCCGCGAGATGACCGAGGAGCTGAAGCGGCTCCTGGAATGTATCGGCCGGCTCGAGCCGGACCGTCAGAGGCTCGTGCTTCTCGCCTACTACAACGGCTGGAGCCGCGAGCAATTGGCGGAGAAATTCGCCGCGCCGGTCAACACGGTGAAGACGTGGCTCCGGCGCAGCATGCTGGATATTCGGGAGTGCCTCGGGCTGTGATGGCCTGATGATGAGGATGGTTCTGGACCGCAATTGATGGCCTACACGGAGGATCATATCGCGCTCGCCGCGGAATACGCGCTCGGTACGCTCGACGCCGATGAGCGTGCGCAGGTCGAGGCCATGATGGCGGAGGACGAGGCGTTCGCCGATATCGTGCAGTCATGGTCCTATCGACTTGGCGCGCTCAACCAGATGGTCGGCTCGGTCGAGCCGCGTCCGGTCGTGTGGGAGAACATCAAGTCCGAAATCGCGCGCACCGCGCTTGCGCAGGAGCCGCCTGCACCTGCCGAAGCTTCGCCGCCGCCTGCGCCCATGCCGGACCTGCCCGCGGAGGAAGCTGCGACGTCGGAATCTTCCGCGGAGAACGGGCCCCCGCAGACATCGCATCCCGCCGCGGAGCAGCCCGGATCGTCGCGCCCCGAACCCGATGCCATCCCGGACATCGCGCCGCAATTCATTCCGCAGGTCCATGCTCCGGATATCAGTGTTTTGCGCGCACAGCTGGCGCCGGTCGTCGATGGTGACGTGATCCGCCTCGAGAGGCGCGTGAAGCGCTGGCGCAACATTGCATCCGCCGTCGGCGCGCTCGCGGCCGCGCTGCTCGTGGCGCTGTCGCTTCAGATATTCCTGCCTGATGCGCTGCCGGGCGTCTTGCGTCCTGCGCCCCGCATCCAGACGGTGGAGGTGAAGGCCCGGGCCGCGCCGCTCGCCGCCTCGGCGCAATATGTCGCGCTGCTGCAGGGCCAGGGCGGCGGCCCCGCCTTCATCCTCACCATCGACGGCGCGACGCGGAATTTCACGGTGCGGAAAGTCGGCGCGACGCCGGAGCCCGGCAAGAGCTTCGAACTCTGGCTGATCTCGGACAAGCTGCCGCGGCCGCGCTCGCTCGGCGTGATCGGCGCCGGTGATTTCACCGCGCGTCCGCTGCTCGCCTCCTACGATGCCGAGGTCGTCAACAGCGCCACCTTCGCCGTCACCGTCGAACAGGCCGGTGGCTCGCCGAACGGCCAGCCCACATCGGCGCCGGTGTTTTCCGGCAAGCTGATCGAGACCGTGCCGCCCACGCAGCCGCAGGCGCCCGCCCAAAAATAGGTGCCGTAGCCTGGATGAGCGAAGCGATATCCGGGACGTCCGTTCCCGCATGTCGCTACGCTCATGCGGGCTACGAACCAGAAGCGCGCGCCTTGTCGCCGCGGTCCATCCGGTCGTCGCATTTCGACAAGCCCGGCCAAATCCGCCCCCGATTTTGAACCTCCCCGCAAGCCGCGGCGTCAAATCCCCGGAATTTGAAGTCGGCGATGCCGGAGAGGGCGAGAGAATCAGATGGATGCAGCGAGAACGCCGGGCATCTTCCTTCACCAATATGCGGGGCTGCCGCACGGCCCGGCGTTCGAGGACTGGCGCGGGCGGGCCTTCGGTCGCTGCGGCCTCGACATCGGGCCGAGCCATGGCGACAGCATCGATTGCCGGCTCCAGGTCAGTGTCATCGACAACATCGTGCTCGCCATTCCGGAAGGCGCCTCCGCGCAATATTCCCGTACGCAGAGCCACCTCGCCGACGGCAGCGACGACCTCGTCCTGATCGCGGCGCATGCGGGGCTCGTCCGCGTCGGACAGAATGGGCATACCATGGAGCTCACGCCTGCCCAGATGGTGCTCGTCGACATGAGCAACACGGGCACCGTCGGCCACACCGACGAAGACCGCTTCACCACCATTCGCATGCCGCGCCGTGCGCTGCTCGACATCAATCCGCGCGCCGAGGACAAGCTCTCGCAGGTGCTCTGCGACGGCGCGGTTGCCGAGACCATCTTCCGCTACCATGCGCTCGCCGCCAACCACGCGCCGCATCTCGATGCGGTAGGCCAGCGCCTGACGGCGCAGCATATGGTCGATCTCGTCGGTCTCCTGCTCGGCACCGATGCGGAACATGCAAGCCGGGCACGCGGACGCGGGCAGGCGGCGGCTCGCCTCGATCTGATGCGCGCCGACGTGATGGCCGCACTCGGCCGCAACGATCTCTGTCTCGCCGAGGTCGCGACGCGCTCAGGGCTGAGCCCGCGCCAGGCACAGCGCCTGTTCGAGCAGGCCGGCACGACCTTCACCGAATTCGTGCTGGAGCAGCGCCTGCTCCAGGCGCGCAAGCTGCTCGGTGATCCCCGCGCCAGGGCGCGCAAGATCAGCGACATCGCGCATTCGTCCGGCTTCTCCGATCTGTCCTATTTCAATCGCGCCTTTCGCAAGCGCTTCGGGGCGACGCCGTCGGAACTGCGCGAGGCGTAAATCGCGATTTCGTGCGGCGGGGCCGGCGCTGCCGCATTTGGTCGACGCCGGCCGTTGAGCTAGTCTGTCCAGGCGGGGAGACCGCAGGATCCTCTGGAAGGTGCGCAGGCGGACATGGCGCGTATTGTCGTGCTCGGTGCCGGATTTGCAGGCCTGTGGGCGGCCATCGGCGCTGCGCGCAAGCGCGACGAGATCGGCGCGAGCGACCGCGACATCGAGATCCGTCTCGTCGACCGCAATCCCTATCACAATATCCGCGTGCGCAACTACGAGGCCGATCTCGGCGAGGTCGCGCTGCCGCTGCCGCAACTGCTCGATCCGATCGGTGTCAGCCACGGCCTCGGCGAGGTCGAGGCCATCGATCCGGTACGGCGCGAAATCTCGCTCGTCACCAGCAGCGGCGAGGAGACGCTGGGCTATGATCGCCTCGTGCTGGCGCTCGGCAGCGAGGTGATGCGCCCCGACATTCCCGGCCTTGCCGCGCACGCCTTCGACGTCGACACCTATGCCGCGGCGCTCCGCCTCGAAGAACATCTGGTTTCGCTTGGACGCAGCGCGCCGTCTCCGGGACGTTCAACGGTGGTGGTGGTCGGCGCCGGGTTCACCGGCATCGAGGTCGCAGCCGAGATGCCTGACCGGTTGGCGCGTGCGGGCATCACCGGCAGCCGCCACATCGTCCTGGTCGATCCCAATCCAGCGGTCGGCGCCACGATCGGCGCGCCCGCGCGTCCGGTCGTCGAGACGGCCCTGGCTTCGCTCGACATCGAGACGCGGCTCGGTGTGCGTGTCGTGTCGATCGAGGCTGCTGGCATGCGCCTGAACTCGGGCGAGTTCATTCCGGCGCAGACGGTGATCTGGTGTGCGGGCATGCGTGCAAGCCCCTTGGCCGCGAACTTTCCCGGCGCACGCGATCGTCTCGGGCGCCTTCTGGTCGATCCCTTGATGCGGGTTGCGGATGTCGGCGGCGTGTTCGCGGCGGGCGACGTTGCCTCGAGCGTGATCGACGGGTTGCATCCGACCGTGATGTCCTGTCAGTTCGCCCGCCCCATGGGCCGCTTCGCCGGCCACAACGTGGTGGCCGATCTCGTCGGCCTGCCCATGCTGCCGCTGCGGATCGACTGGTACGTCACCGTGCTCGATCTCGGCGGCTGGGGTGCGCTCTATACGGAGGGGTGGGATCGCGAGGTCCGTGCCACCGGCGCGGCCGCAAAGGCGACCAAGCAGACCATCAACCGCAAGCGGATCTATCCGCCGCTGACCGGGAGTAAGGACGAGCTGTTCGCTGCCGCAGCGCCGACGGTGCAGGCACCGCCGCCGACTTATGGGGGGCGGTGATGCAAGCTCGCTTCAATGACCGTGTGGTGATTGCTCGCGCCAAATGATCGGCGTCATCGTCCGCGACGGCGGACGATCCAGTATTCCAGAGACAGGGAGGGATGCGGAAGGGGCGCGGCGCACTGGATTCCCCGCCTTCGCGGGGAATGACAGCCGTATTGGTCGAGGAATGTCCGAGCTTCAAGTGCGTGTACGCATGCCCAGACGTGAGAAAGCGCCCGTGGGGGGCGGGCGCTTTCTGTAGTCGACTTGGGGTTGGGGTCGTCTACATATCCACGTGGCGACTTTGGGGGGCTGGTAAAGGGCCGCGTGAATTCCTGAAACTCTAGATCTCCTTATCGAACAAGGGATGCGTCCGAACTGGTGACAACGACCGGCTTGCCGGCCTTGATGACGCGGGCGGTCTGGGTCAAACCTTCATCCGAACCCGAGCGCGCCGTAATGCCGAGGCCTGCCACCGCGATCCCCGCGACGAGGGCCACGACCACGACTTTCAAGTGGGTCGAGCGATCAGCGCTGTAGATCGAGTGGTTCATGGAAGCCTCCTGCCGCCATCTACCCGAAGTAGTCGCCAGCCCGTTCGGGCAGGTTCATGCTTCCGATGCCCAACAACCTAGTATTGGGGGGATTCGTTCCCAAGGGGCGGTCACAAGAGCGTGACAGGACGTGAAAGATCGCGATCAGCAAGGATCCCGGATCGCGCGATTATATAATTAATTCAATGGTATGGCGCGATGGTTGAGCGCCTTTGCCGCATTTGGTTGACAAGGCGCCAGGAACTCAAAAACCATTTGCCTGTGGCTGAAAAACACACGGCTTCTTAAGGCAAATCAGATGCTTCCGACCGTTTTCAGCCTCGCCCTGGGGTGGATTTCTGCCTGCGACAGCACGGTCGTCTGGGCTCGGAACCGCTCCACCAGGGACCGGACGAACGGACGAATTGCCGCAGAGGTGACCAGCACCGGTGCTTCGCCCTCGCGGGCGGCGCGCTCGAACGCCTCGCGCACGGCGGTCATGAACTCCGACAGTTTCGAGGGCTGCATCGCGAGGCTGCGCTCCTCGCCCTGGCCGATGATGGATTCGGCAAAGGCCTGCTCCCACCGTGCCGACAGCGCGATCAGCGGCAGATACCCGTTGTAGGAGGTGTTCTGAGCGCAGATCTGCCGCGCCAGACGCGCGCGGACGTGCTCGACCATGGTGGTGGGGTTGCGCGAGAAGGCGAGCGAATCGGCGATGCCTTCGAGGATGGTCGAGAGGTCGCGGATCGAGATGCGTTCGGCGAGCAGCAGTTGCAGCACGCGCTGGATGCCGGAGACCGTGACCTGTCCGGGAACGATGTCCTTGACCAGCTCGCTCTGCTCCTTCGGCAGCTCCTTGAGAAGCTTCTGCACCTCGCCATAGGAGAGCAGGTCCGACATGTTGGCCTTGAGCAACTCAGTGAGGTGGGTCGAGAGCACGGTCGCGGCGTCGACCACCGTGTAGCCCTTGAGAGAGGCTTCCTCCTTGAGGCTGGCGTCGACCCAGGTCGCGGGCAGGCCGAAGGTCGGCTCGGTGGTGTGGATGCCGGGCACCTGCACCTGGCCGCCGCCGGGATCCATGACCATGAACTGGTTGGGCCAGATCTTGCCGGTGCCGGCGTCGACCTCCTTGATCTTGATGATGTAGGTGTTGGCCTCGAGCTGGACGTTGTCGAGGATGCGCACTGCCGGCATCACGAAACCCATCTCGATCGCGAGCGAACGGCGCAGCGCCTTGATCTGCTCGGTGAGGCGATCGGTGCCGTCGGGACCGTTGACCAGCGGCAGCAGCGCATAGCCGAGCTCGATCTTGAGGTCGTCGATCTTGAGCGCGGCCGAGATCGGCTCTTCGGTCGCAGCGGCCCCGGGGGCACCGGGCTGACCTGCCGCGGGCGCGGCCTTGGCGGCTTCCTCGGCCTTGGCGGTGACCCGGTTGCGGTTGCGGGCGTTCCAGGCCAGCGCGCCGGCGCCGGCGCCGAGCGCCAGGAACGGGAGGGTCGGAATGCCCGGCAGGGCCGCCAGCACCAGCATCACTGCCGAGGACATCGCCAGCGCCTGCGGATAGCCGGAGAATTGCTTCATCAGCGCCTTGTCGGCGGCGCCGGACACGCCGGCCTTGGAGACGAGCAGGCCGGCCGCGGTGGAGACAATCAACGCCGGCACCTGGGTGACGAGGCCGTCACCCACGGTCAGCAGCGTGTAGGTGCGGCCGGCGTCAGCAAAGGACATGCCCTGCTGCGCCACGCCGATGATCATGCCGCCGACGACGTTGATGAAGACGACCAGGAGGCCGGCGATGGCGTCACCGCGGACGAATTTGGAGGCACCGTCCATGGCGCCGAAGAAGCCGCTCTCGTCCTCCAGCTCCTTGCGCCGTTCCTTGGCGACCTTCTCGTCGATCAGCCCGGCAGAGAGGTCGGCGTCGATCGCCATCTGCTTGCCGGGCATGGCATCGAGGTGGAAGCGCGCGGCGACTTCGGCGATGCGGCCCGAACCCTTGGTGATGACGACGAAGTTGACGATGATCAGGATGGCGAAAACGATGATGCCGATGACGAAATTCCCGCCCATCACGAAGCTGCCGAAGGCCTCGATGACGTGACCGGCGGCGGCCGTGCCCTCGTGCCCGTGCGACAGGATCAGGCGGGTCGAGGCCATGTTGAGCGACAGGCGCAGCATGGTCGAGATCAGCAGGACGGTCGGGAAGGCGGAGAATTCGAGCGGCGCCTGGATGAACAGGGACGTCATCAGGATCAGGATCGAGAGCGTGATCGAGATCGCCAGGAACAGGTCCAGCACGACCGCGGGCAGGGGGAGGATCAGCACCACCAGGATGGTGAGGACGCCGAGCGCCAGCGCGATGTCGCCGCGCTTGAGGATGTTGACGATCTCGTTGAGGGAGGGGATGCCGGGCTTCGCGCTGCCTACGCCCTGTCCCGCCGTGACGTCGACCATGGTAGCTGCCTCCCCGCGCGACTGCCGTCCGCGCGCCCCAAACGTCTGCGCGGCGGCCGATGGGCCGCCGTTCCGAAAGTGAGGCACCGCACTGGCGTCCACGGGAGCTCCCGTTCTACGCGGCTGACGACACTCGACTTCACCCGGCAATTCTTGCCGGGTGTATGGTTAGCAAAGGGTTAACGGAGGGAGGGAAGGGGGCGGGCGGGGTGTTTCGGTCCCCCAGGCTGTCATTCCGGGGCGCCCGAAGGGCGAACCCGGAATCCATCGGGCCGCGGGTGGTGTGGGGAAATGGATTCCGGGCTCGCGCCAAGGGGCGCGCCCCGGAATGACAGAGCCTACTTCGCCTTCTGGATCTTGGTGACGGTATACCCCGACGCCGCCTCCTCGGCCTCGAAGGTCACCTTGTCGCCGACCTTCACCTGCTTGAGCATCGCTGCGTCCTTGACGCGATAGACCATGGTCATGGGCTCCTCCATGCCGAGGCTCTTCGCCGGTCCGTGCTTGAGCGTGATCTTGCCGGCGCCTTCGTCGATCTTCTTCACCTCGCCGCTGATCGCGGCGCCCTCGGCTGCGAGGGTCGCGGTCGCAAGGCCGGCAGCCAGCGCGAGCGCAGCGGTGATACGGATGATGCGGTTCATGGGAGTCTCCATTGCTCACTTCACGGTGACGTGGCCGACCATGCCGTAGTCGCGATGGTCGGGAATGAGGCACGAATATTCGAACGTGCCGGTCTTGCTGAATTTCCAGAGGATCTCGGCCGTCTTGTTCGGCGCCAGCCGGACGCCGTTGGGATCGTCGTGCTCCATGTGCGGGTGCTTCTTCATCTCCACCGCGTGCGCGAGATTTTCCTTCGGTGTGGCGAGCAGGAATTCGTGGTCCTCCTTGCCGACGTTGCGCAGCACGAAGCGGATCTGCTCGCCGCGCTTGACCTCGATCCGGGCGGGCGCGTAGTCCATCTCGTTCATCAGAATCTCGATCGTGCGGGCGGGCTTTTTCGGATCGCCGGGTTCGCCGGCGGAAAAGTTTCCGTGCCCGTGCTTGTCGTGGGCAAAGGCCGGCGCGGTCGAAAGCGCAGCCAGCGCGAGGCCGAGGCTGATAGTGGTCTTCATCGTGGTCTCCGGTTGGTCGTTCATCGAAACGCTCACATCTTCATGTTCTTCATCGGCGGGCTGCCTGGTTTTTGCCGGGCAGGCTCTGCGGCCGGCGCCGTGACCTCGTAGGCGACGGTGCCTTGCGGGAATTTGTACGGGCCGGGATCGCGGTAATCGTCGTGCGCGAGGTCCTCGCGGATCTTCATCACGGTGAACATGCCGCCCATCTCGATCGGCCCGAACTGGCCGGTGCCGGTCATCATCGGGAGCGTGTTGTCGGGGGCGGGCATCTCCATGTTGCCCATCGCCATGCCGGTCGAGCCCATGGCCATGCCGTCAGGCGCAAGCTTGCCGACGGCCCTGGCGAGGTCCTTGCGCGACACGCCGATGAGGTTGCGCACAGCGTGTCCCATCGCGTTCATGGTGTGGTGCGACTTGTGGCAGTGGAACGCCCAGTCGCCGGGATTGTCGGCGAGCACGTCGAACACCCTGACAGCGCCGACTGGCACGTCGGTGGTCGTCTCCGGGATCTGTGCGCTCTCCGGTATCCAGCCGCCGTCGGTGCAGGTGACTGCAAAGCTGTGGCCATGCAGATGGATCGGATGGTTGGTCATGCTGAGATTGCCGATGCGCACGCGCACCTTGTCGCCGAGCCTGACCGGCAGCGGATCGATGCCGGGAAATACCCGCGCATTCCAGGTCCACATGTTGAAGTCGGTCATCTCGTTGACATGCGGCAGATATGTGCCGGGGTCGACGCGATAGGTGCTCATCACGAAGACGAAGTCGCGGTCGACGGGCCGGAAGCCTTGGTCGCGCGGATGCACGACGACCATGCCCATCATGCCCATTGCCATCTGCACCATCTCGTCGGAATGCGGGTGGTACATGAAGGTCCCGCTCTTCTTCATCTCGAACTCGTAGACGAAGGTCTTTCCCGGCTGGATGTGCGGCTGGTTCAATCCGCCGACGCCGTCCATGCCGCTCGGAATGATCATGCCGTGCCAGTGCACGGTGGTGTATTCGGGCAGCCTGTTGGTGACGAAGATGCGGAGCTTGTCGCCCTCGACGGCTTCGATGGTCGGGCCCGGCGATTGCCCGTTGTAGCCCCACAAATTCACCTTCATGCCTTCGGCGAATTCGCGCACCACGGGTTCGGCGACGAGATGGAATTCCTTCCAGTCGCCGTTCATGCGGAACGGCAGCGACCAGCCGTTCAGCGTGACCACCGGGCGATAGTCCGGGCCGCTGGTCGGATGCAGCGGCGGCTGCATCACCACCTTGTCCATGGTGGGTGCTTCCGGAATCGAAGCGGCCTGGACGCGGCCGCTGACGGCCGACGCGCTGGCAAGCGCGGCGGTCCCCAGGAATCCTCGGCGGGAAAACATGCTGGCCTCCATCTCAGTGGCCGCCGCCGGCAGGCGCTGCCGCGGCGATGGTGGTTGGATTGTCGCCGCCGGCCGTCGGCAACCCGCCGCCGTTGACGGCAGTCTGCAAATCGGCCTGGGCGAGAAAGAATCGTTGCCTGGCGTCGATCGCGCCGCGCAGCGACGCCAAACGCTGTCGTGCCTCGGTGAGCAGCGCGAAAATGTCGACCTGCATGCTGGAGAAGCGCAGCTGCATCTCCTCGGTGATGATCTTCCGCAAGGGGATGATCTCGCGCTGGTAATGGCCTGCGATGTCGTAGGTGGAGCGATAGACACGATAGGCATCGCGCGCCTCGGAGCGCACATTCACGGCGCGCTCGGTCAGGCGGTTGAAGGCGAGATTGTAGGTCTCGGCGGCCTGCCGTACCCGCACCTCGCCGCCGTCGAAGATCGGGATCTGGAACTGCACGTCGAAGCCGCGTTCGCGGAACGGCGGCCCTTCCGGATCCTGGGTGCGGCGGGAGATGCCGGCGAGATCGAGCAGTGTCACGAAGCGCGTCGCCTCGGTGAGGTTCAGGGCCTTCGCCAGCGCGGCCAGCTCCAGCCGTGCGATCTGCAGGTCGATGCGGTGCGCCACGGCATCGGCCTCGATCGAGGGCAACGCTTGCGGCCGACGCGGCAGCGCCGGCAGTCGATCAGGCAGACGGAAGTCGAGACCGTCGTCCCACAGGCCCATCAGGCGCGCCAGCCTTTCGCGCGCGCTGGTTGCCATCTGCCGCGCCGTTGCGAGGTCGGCGGTGGTTTCGGCGTAAAACACCTGCTCGCGGGCTTGGTCGAGCTTGTTGAGCGAGCCGGTTTCGCCGAGCTTGACCGCGAGCTGTGCGGTCGATTCCGCCGTGGCCTTCGCGTCGGTCAGCAGCGCCACCATCTCGTTGCCGGCGACAGTGCGGACATAGGCGCGGCGGACGTCGGCCGCGAGCCGCAGCGTCGCCAGGGCAGCGCGCAGCTGCGCTCCGCGGAAACGGTCGCGGGCGATGTCGGAGCGGAACGGCAGGGTGGCCAGCGCGAGAATGTCGCCGACCACCTGGCGCTCGATCTCGCTGGCGCCGTTGCCCGATATCCGCGAGATCGCGAACACGGGATTGGGCGGCAGGCTCTGCTCGACGAGATCGGTCTCGGCCAGCGCCAGCTCGTTGTAGGCGGCTTGCAATCCCTTGTTGTTGAGCAGTGCGATCTGTACGGCGGCGTCCGCGCTCAGCGTCCGCGACAACAGCTGGCGAACGCGCGCGTCGACCGCGTCGGCGCCCTCGGCCGTTCGCACGAAGGCGACGTCCTTGTTGATGGTCTGGCTTGTCAGATCCGCGACTGCGATCATCCCGCTGTCGGGCGAGAACGCGGCGCAGCCGGAGACGCTGAGCGCAATGAGGACGAGCAGGCCCCGCGCAAGATGGCGTGTCATGGCGCGCTCCTACCTGTCTTGCTTCGGCTGCGGCGTCACCGCGTCATTGCGGCCACGCCATGGCGCCGGCGTCGCAGGGCGCAGGCTGGTATAGGGCGCAATGGTCGAGCGATAGCCGATGTGCGCCACCTTCGCCGCCGGATCGGCGGGATCGGCGCTGGCGACTCGTGTCGTTGCCGGCATGCAGCCGGACAGCGCCAGCGCAGCAAAGGCCAGCAGCAGCCCATTGAATCGGCACTGTCGTCCACCGACCGCAGATGCGGCGGCGGACTTCGCCCCGGAAAGCGTAAACATGTCTCATCCCTGATCTGGAGACCACAGGTTCGCGCGCGCAAGAGCGCGCTCGGCCCGAAATCGTCGCGTCAGATCAGGCGATGGGGGGGCGGTAGTGCACGGGCGGCGCCGCGCTGTGCAGGCTGGCCACGAGCTCGGGCGCGCAGGCGGAGACGGGCAGCAGCGGCGTGGCGACGCCGGGCAGATCGGCCGGCAGCGCGCTCACGCACATCATGGCGCAGCACGGTCCCACCGTTCCCTTGTCGCCGTGATGATGCGGAGCCGGCGCGTCCTGCGCGGCCGTCTGGTGGTGAGCGTGGGTTCCCGCGTGTTCGTGCGAGGCATCGCCATGCAGATGGCTGGTCGGCATCTGGTGATGCGCCGGCACGGGACCTGCGAGGAGTACATCGTCAAGGCACGGAGCAGGGCCATTGCCCCAGGCAAGCGCCGCAGCGGGCGCGAGCACGCAGAACAGGTAGGCGAGGGCGATGATCCGCCCCACCCTGATCCGCATCGATCGCGTCAATCGCAGCAACATCCCGCCGGCATGCTCTCCGCGCGGCAAAGGTGCACACGCCGATTGCAAATTAGTGGCAAATTGCGCGGTCGCCAAGCTCCTTCTTACCGCAGTGCACCGCGCATGCCCAATATCGCGCCAGAATGCTTGACCCTGTGGCGATCCGCGGGCCATGTTCCGGCCCGTGCACGCACCAAATCATCCAGGACAAACACCGGCCTCCTTCACCCCTGATTCCCGTCAGGCCTGGATGCGGCTGATCATTGCGCTCCTGATCGGCTCGATCGGCGCCGTCGGCATGTGGGCGGTCGTGGTCGTGATTCCCGTGGTGCAGGCCGAATTCGGCGCCACGCGCGGCGCAGTGTCGCTGGCTTTCACCCTCATGATGTTCGGCTTCGGGCTTGGCGGCGTGATCGCCGGCAAGATCACCGACCGGTTCGGCATCGTGCCGGCCATGGCGATCAGCATCGCTTTTCTCGGCGTCGCCAACGTGCTCGCGGGCCTGTCGAGCCAGCTCTGGCAGTTCGTGGCGGCTTACTTCCTCATCGGGCTCGGCACCGCGGCGACCTTCGCGCCGCTCATGGCCGAAGCCTCGCACTGGTTCGAGCGCTACCGCGGACTTGCCGTGACCATCGTCGCCAGCGGCAATTATGTCGCCGGCACGATGTGGCCGCCGGTCGTGAGCTGGGGCACGCAGGAGATCGGCTGGCGCTACACCCATATCGGCATCGGCATGGTCTGCGCCAGCACGATGACGCTTCTGGTCCTCGTCCTGCGCGCACAGATGGGCAACGACAAGGTCCGCGATCATGCCAACGCACCGCCGCCGCGGGTCGATCTCAAGTTGTCGACCAACACGCTGACGGTGCTGCTTTCGATCGCGTCCATCGCCTGCTGCGTGGCGATGGCGATGCCGCAGGTGCATATCGTCGCCTATTGCGGCGATCTCGGCTATGGCGTGGCGCGCGGGGCCGAGATGCTGTCCTTGATGATGGCCTGCGGCATCGTCAGCCGGATCGGCTCCGGCTATCTCGCTGACAAGATCGGCGGCATCCGCACGCTGCTGGTCGGGTCGCTGGCGCAGGGTTTTGCGCTGGTGTTCTATCTGTTCTTCGACAGCCTGACCTCGCTGTATCTGATCTCCGCGATGTTCGGCCTGTTCCAGGGCGGCATCGTGCCGAGCTACGCCATCATCGTGCGTGAGGCGATGCCGGCGAGCGAGGCGGCGACGCGCGTCGGCATCGTGATCTTTGCGTCCGTGTTCGGCATGTCCTTCGGCGGCTGGGTGTCGGGCGTCATCTTCGATGCCACCGGATCCTACGCCGCGGCGTTCGCGAACGGCGTGGCGTGGAATGCGCTGAACATCGGCATCGTCGTGCTGCTGCTGATCCGCTCGCGGATGAGCGCGACGAAGACCGGTCCCGGTTTCGCGACCTAGGCCTTCCGTCCCAAACGTTGCCGGCTGCGTCGATCGGAGCCGCCGGCGCGAAAGTTCGACGAACCCGCACGGACGGCTGCGTGCGGGTGTCCGCTTCAGTTATGGTGTCCGGTGTCGGTATCGCCGAGTTCCCGCTGCGTGTTGGCCTCGAACCACAGCGCATTGAGGATGGCGAAGGTCCCTGCGAAGGCGACACCGAGAATCCACGAGAAGTACCACATTGTCGTCTCCAGCTAGTACACCGTCGAATGCGTCTCGTCCTTGACGAACGCTTCGTTGATCGGTCCGCGCAGCACGCTATAGACCCAGGCGGTGTAGAGCATGATCACGGGCAGGAAGATCACCGTTGCTGCGAGCATGATCCGCAGCGTCAGGAGACTCGACGACGTGTCCCAGACGGTGAGGCTGGCACTGGGATCGAGCGACGACGGCAGCATGAACGGAAACAGCGAAAGGCCGGCCGTCGCGATGATGGCGGCAATGCCGAGGCCGCTGGCCAGAAGTGCGAGACCGGCGCGCTGCTTGCCGAGCAGCAGGGCTGAAGCGGCCAGCATCAGGATGGCCACGATCGGGGCCGCCTTCGTCCATAGGAACAGTCGATAGTTGACGAGCCAGGCACCGGCCTCCTTCGTAACCGTCTTCAGCAACGGGTTGGACGGGCCGTCATGGGGAATGGGCTGAGCGATCGAATAGCCTTCGATGCCATAGGCCACCCAGATGCCGGCGACGATGAACAGCGCGATAGCTGCCAATGCGGCCATCCGCCCGATGCGCATGCCCCGCGCGACCAGCGGACCTTCGGCCTTGAGCGCCAGGTAGTTGGCACCGTGCAGGGTGAGCATGGCGACGCTGACCAGCCCGCAAACCAGCGCGAACGGATTGAGCAGGCCCAGCAAGGTGCCTTCGTAGGTCATTCGCAGCGTGTCGTCGAAGCGGAAGGGAACGCCGACGATGACGTTGCCGAATGCGACGCCGAAGATGAGCGCTGGCACCAGGCCCGCGACGAAGAACGCGACATCCCAGGTTGAGCGCCATCGCACGTCGTCGAGCTTGCTGCGGAACTTGAACGCGACCGGACGCAGGATCAGCGCAGCGAGCACCAGGAACATCGCGAGATAGAACCCTGAGAAAGCCGTGGCATAGAGCAACGGCCAGGCCGCGAAAATGGCGCCGCCGCCGAGGATCAACCAGACCTGGTTACCCTCCCAGACGGGGCCGACCGTGTTGATGACGATGCGGCGCTCGACGTCCGACTTGGCCACGAAGGGAAGCAGGATCGCCACGCCGAAGTCGAAGCCGTCCATGACGGCAATGCCGATCAAGAGAATCCCGAGCAGTGCCCACCAGATCAGTCGCATGGTTTCGTAGTCGAACATGACGGTGCTCCTCCTATTCGGCAGCGGCAAGACGAACGGTCGGCTCGGTGCGGGGCCCCTGGGGCCCGGCCTTGGCCGTCTTCACCATCAGAAAGATGTCGACGACCGCGAGGGTCGAATAGAACACCACGAAGCCAATCAGGGTGGTCCAGACGTTGGCGGCCGAAAGGTTGGACACAGCCAGAAAAGTCGGAAGCACGCCCTCGATGACCCACGGCTGCCGTCCCACCTCGGCGACGATCCAGCCCAGCTCTGCCGCTATCCAGGGCAGCGGCAGACTGAGCAGCGCCGCCCAAAGGAAGAGGCGGTATCGATCGAGCTGCCGTTTGCTGGCGAGCACGAAGGCAACCGCGAACAGGGCGATGAAATAGAAGCCGAGCCCGACCATGAAGCGGAAGCTCCAGAACAGCGGAGACACCGCCGGGACGGTGCTCCATGCCGCCTTCGCGATCTCCTCCGGCGTCGCATTGCGGACGTCGGGGCGGATCTTCTTGAGCAGCAGGGCGTGGCCGAGATCCGCCGCCGTCGCATCCAGACGGGCCTTCTCGGTTGAGCTGGATGGATCGGCACGGAGCTTCTCGAGCGCGTCGTAGGCGATGAGGCCGTTCTTGATCCGTTGCTCGGCATGCGCGACGAGCTCCTTGATGCCCGGCACCTCCTTGTCCAGGGATCGCGTCGCGATCAATCCGAGCACCCAGGGGATCTTCACCTCATATTCGGTGGTGTGCTTTTCGAGATTGGGGAATCCGAACAGCGTAAAGGATGCCGGCGCGGGCTCCGTCTCCCACATCGCCTCGATCGCCGCGATCTTCATCTTCTGGTTTTCGCCGGCCGTGTATCCGCTCTCGTCGCCGAGAACGACGACGGACAGGGCGGAGGCAAGGCCGAAGCTGGCCGCCACGGTCATCGAGCGCTTGGCGAACTCGACATGTCGTCCCTTGAGCAGGTAGTAGGCCGAAATCGAGAGCACGAGCATCGATCCGGTCACGTAGCCGGCGCTGACGGTATGAACGAACTTGGCCTGTGCGACCGGGTTGAACAGCACTTCCATGAAGCTCGTCACTTCCATTCGCATGGTCGCCGGATTGAACTCGGCGCCGACCGGATACTGCATCCAGCCGTTGGCGATCAGGATCCACAATGCCGAAATGTTCGAGCCGAGCGCGACGAGCCAAGTGACGGTGAGATGCTGCAGGGCTGTCAGCTTCTCCCATCCGAAGAAGAAAAGACCGATGAAGGTGGCTTCGAGGAAGAAGGCCATCAGCCCTTCGATTGCGAGCGGGGCTCCGAAGATGTCGCCGACATAGTGACTGTAATAGGCCCAGTTCATGCCAAACTGGAATTCCATGGTGATGCCGGTGGCAACACCCATCGCGAAGTTGATCCCGAACAGGAGGCCCCAGAACTTCGTCATCTCCTTCCAGATCGCGCGTCCGGTCATCACGTAGACGCTCTCCATCACTCCGAGCAGGATCGAAAGTCCGAGCGTCAGGGGAACGAAAAGGAAATGATACAGCGCGGTCAGGCCGAATTGCAGCCGTGAAAGCGACACGACGTCCAGCGATGTCATTGCGTGCGTCCTTGATTGGCGGAGTTCGTGGGGTCGAGAAACTGGCGGTCGAGTGCGCTGGCGTCGACCCGAGGGCGCTTGCTCGGCGCGAACACGAAAATCGCGGCTCCAAGGATGACTGCGATCTTGATCGTGAGTACGATCGTAAGGCTACGTCTCAGACCGGATGCGGCCATGAGTCATTCGTCCAGCTTGAAGTACGCATGGCTTTGGTCCATGCGGCCGACCACGGTGGAAGATCCAAGCGGGGTCCATTTCAAAGAGACCGATAGATCTCCTGAGGTGGGCGTCGCTTGATCGAGCGCAAAACGCTTCTTCACGTCGGTGTGAGACACTCGTGCGAGGAGATGCGCGGCTCAACAGGACAAATTGTCCAACTAAAGCGCGATGCGATTAGGATGAATCGTCATCGCGCTTCAGGTTGTTGTTTAAGCATGATCTTTTCGGAAAACCGCTGTGCACTTTTCCGGATCATGCTTTAGCGCTTGCGATTCGATTTGCGGCCGGCCTTCTTGGCTGGCGGAGGCCGAGAGCCGGCCGCGCGCGCCTTGGTCTTGGCACTGGGCTGCATCCGCAGACCGTCGACGAACACGTCGAGCATCCGCAGCACCGAGGATTGCCAGCCGGGCTGGTCGTGCATGTAGCACATGCCGACGAGCGCCCGCAGCAGGTCCTCGGGGCTGATATCTCCGCGCATCTGGCCCGCCGCGACCGCGCGGTCGAGCAACGAGCCGATCGCCTTGGTCAGCCGGTCCATGGAGAAAGCCGCGAGCTCGGACGAGCTCTGGAACGTCAGCGCCAGCGCGGCCGACATGCCTTTCTTGGTGGCGACGAATTCGACATTGGAGCGCAGCCAGCGACGCAGCGCGTCCACCGGGTCCTTGGCGTACTTCAACTGCTCGGCAAGCTCGCTGAGCTGCTCGACTTCGCGCCGATAGACTGCCTCGAACAGATCCTCGCGCGTCGGAAAATGCCGGTAGAGCGTACCGATGCCGACGCCGGCGCGTTTGGCCACGGCCTCCAGGCTTGCCTCGGGACCGCCCGCGCTGAACACCACCTTGGCCGCTTCGAGCACGCGCTCGCGATTGCGCACGGCATCGGCGCGGGGCTTGCGGGTGTGGTCGGTGTGGTCGTCCATGCCGGCAATGTAGATCACGAATTGGTTAGATTGAACCCTTGTTGAACCTTAACGGGCTGCATCGCGTTGGTGGCGCAGGGGCTTTTGACAGATTCCAAATATTTGCGGCGACCCTTGTTAAACGGAGGGTGCCTCCGTATCTTCGCTCAAGCGTCGGCCTGCATCCGTGTTCGGGCGACGCGGTATCGACGGCGGCCACGGAGGTGGCGCGCTGCACGATGATTCATGTCCATATCTGATCGGAGCCTTGTATGAACCACTCCATCAGCCTCACCGTGAACGGTGCGCGGCGCGAATTCGTCCTCGACGATCCGCGCGTCACGCTGCTCGATCTCCTGCGTGAGCGCCTCCATCTGACCGGAACCAAGAAGGGATGCGACCGCGGCCAGTGCGGCGCCTGCACCATCCTCGTTGACGGCAAGCGCATCAATTCCTGCCTCGCGCTCGCCATCAGCCACGACGGCGCCGACATCCTCACCATCGAAGGCGTCGCGCGCGGCGACCAGCTTCATCCCGTGCAGGCCGCCTTCATCGCCCATGACGGTTTTCAATGCGGCTTCTGCACGCCCGGCCAGATCATGAGCGCCATCGGCATGATGAGCGAGGCGCAGGCCGGCAACGATCCCGAACGCATCCGCGAATGCATGAGCGGCAATCTCTGCCGCTGTGGCGCCTATGCCGGCATCGTCGATGCGGTGCTGGAGGCGCAAGGACATATGGACGAATCCAATCAGAGGCGCTCCGCATGAAGCCGTTCGATTATGTCAGGCCCGCCACGGTCGCAGAGGCCGTTGCCGCCGCCGCTCTGCCGGGCGCTGTTTTTCTTGCCGCCGGCACCAACCTGCTCGACCTCATGAAAGGCGGCGTCAGCCGTCCGGACCGGTTGGTCGACGTCACGCATCTCGACGGGCTCGATCAAATCGAGACCCTCGCCGACGGGTCATTGCGCATCGGTGCGCTGGTGAGCAACGCCGATCTCGCGCACTATGCGGACTTTGCAAGATCCTATCCCGCCGTCGCCGAGGCCCTGCTCTCCGGCGCGTCGGCTCAGTTGCGCAATGCCGCAACCGTCGGCGGCAATCTGCTGCAGCGGACACGCTGCGCGTATTTCTACGACACCGCCAGCCGCTGCAACAAGCGCGAGGCCGGTAGCGGCTGCGACGCCCGCGGCGGCGAGAACCGCAGCCATGCCGTGCTCGGCTGGAGCGAGAACTGCATCGCCACGCATCCGTCCGACTTCGGCGTGCCGCTGGTCGCGCTCGACGCCGTCCTCGAGATCGAGGGCAGGGGCGGCCGGCGTGAGATCGCGCTGGATCAACTGCATCGCCTGCCCGACGATACGCCCGAGCGTGACTCCGTGCTTGAACCCGGAGACCTCATCGTCGCCGTGCGTCTGCCGCCCGCCGCGCGCGGCTTTGCCGCGCACGCGCGCTATCTCAAGGTCCGCGAGCGCACGTCCTATGCTTTCGCCGTGGTATCGGCCGCAGCTGCGCTGCGGATCGAGAACGGCAAGATCGCGGAGGCGCGGCTTGCGCTCGGCGGCGTCGCCGCAAAACCCTGGCGTGCTCGTGCCGCGGAGGACGTGCTCAGGAACGTTGCGCCCACGGCAGACGCGTTCCAGGAGGCGGCCTGGCGGGCGCTCGCCGACGCAAAACCGTCCGGCGACAATGCCTTCAAGATCGAGCTCGCGCGCCGCATCGTCGTGCGCGCGCTGCTGCTCGCCGCCGCCGGTACGCCTGCGCGTATCCCCGCGCTGCCGGCCTCTCCCTTTGCCGCGACTTCCGGAGCCATCCATGCCTGAGCTCAACCTGACCAGCGCGCCCGCCCATCTGCGGCACGGCTCGAATATCGGCCAGCCGCTGACCCGTCGTGACGGCGTCCTCAAGGTCACGGGGCGGGCGACCTATGCCGCCGACAACCATCCGCCCGGGATGCTGTTCGCGGTGGTGGCCGTCTCGAGTGTTGCGCGGGGCCGCGTGGCCTCGCTCGACGTCGCCGCCGCAAAGCGCCATCCCGGCGTCGTCGACGTCATGACGCCGGACCACAAGCCGGAGCTCGCGATCGATCCGGAGATCAAGACCAATCCGTTCGTGTTCCGGATGGAAGCGTTGCAGAGCAACGAAGTCCGTTACGCCAACCAGCCCATCGCGGTCGTGATCGCGGAAACGCTGGAGGCCGCAACGGAAGGCGCGGCGCTGCTGGCGCCTCGCTACGAGACCCTGCCTCCGCTGGTCGGCCTCGATGCCGGCGAGAGCTTCGTGCCGCCGGTCGTTGGTGTCGGTAACCCCGCGGAGCATCACCACGGCGATATCGAGGCGGGGCTCGCCTCAGCCGCGAAGCTGATCGACGCGACTTACGAGACGCCGCCGCAATATCACAACGCGATGGAGCCGCATGCGATCGTGGTTCAATGGGATGGCGACAGGCTGTCCGTGGACATGCCGACTCAAGGTCTGATGCTGTCGCTGGCGCGCATTGCCGAACTGTTCGGCATCGCGCACGACAAGATCCACATTCGCAGTCCCTTCCTCGGGGGCGGCTTCGGCTCCAAGGGGCTGATGGGCGGTCCGCCGGTTCTCGGTATCATGGCGGCGAAGCTGGTGGGCAAGCCGGTCAAGCTCGTGCTGCGCCGCGAGCAGATGTACGGCCCGGTCGGCCATCGCGCGCCGACGCGCCAGCGCCTGCGCATCGGCGCCGATGGCGAGGGGCGTCTGACCGCGCTCGATCACCATGCGCGGACCGTGTCGAGCACCTTCGACGATTTCTACGAGCCCGCCGCCGATGCGTCGCACACGCTCTATGCGGCGCCCGCGATTCGCACCTCGCATGACGCCGTGCGCGTCAACACCGGCACGCCGCTGTTCATGCGCGCGCCGGGCGAAGCGACGGGTTCGATCGCGCTCGAGAGCGCGATCGACGAGATGGCCTGGGCCTGCGGCATGGATCCGCTGGCCTTCCGCCTGAAGAACTACGCCGAGGTCGAGCCGATCACCGGCAAGCCGTTCTCTTCAAAAGCGCTGCGGGCCTGTTACGAGCAGGGCGCGGCGCGCTTCGGATGGGCGAAGCGGTCGCTCCAGCCGCGGCAGATGCGCGACGATGCCGGCCTGCTGGTCGGCTGGGGCATGGGCACGGCGACTTTCCCGGCGCTGATGTTCCAGGCCGAAGCGCGGGCGGCGATCCGCCGCGACGGTTCCGGCGTGATGGAGATCGGCGCGCACGACATGGGGCAGGGCGCCTGGACGGCGCTCGCCCAGATCGCGGCCGACGGTCTCGGCCTCGATGTCGACCGCGTCGAGTTCAAGGCGGGGACATCCGACCTGCCGGATGCCGGCATCGCCGGTGGCTCAGCGCACACGGCCACCGCCGGTGCCGCGATCCACAGTGCCGGAGCGGCCGTGATTGCCAGGCTTGCCGATCTCGCCACCAATGACGAACGCTCGCCGCTGTTCGGCGCCGGCAATGCCGGCGTGATCGCGCGCGATGGCAGGCTGATCCGGCGCGACGACGAGAGCCGCGGCGAGAGCTATTCCGAGATCCTCGCGCGCGCCGGCGTCGCCGAGGTCGAGGCGCGCGGCACCGGCGCGCCGAACCCTGCCGCGATGGAGGAATATGCGATGCACGCCCACGGCGCGGTGTTCGCGGAAGTGAAGGTCGATCCCGATCTCGGCCAGGTCCGCATCACCCGCATGGTCGGCGCGTTCGCGGCCGGGCGCATCGTCAATCCTCGCATGGTTCAGAGCCAGCTGTTCGGCGGCATGATCTGGGGCATGTCGTTCGCGCTGCACGAGGAGGCCATCACCGACCGGCGCAGCGGACGGATCATGAACGCCAATCTCGGCGAGTACCACATCCCGGTGAATGCCGACGTGCCGCCACTCGACGTGATCACGGTCGAGGAGCACGATCCGCATGTGAATGCGCTCGGCATCAAGGGCGTCGGCGAGATCGGTATCACCGGCAGCGCCGGCGCGGTCGCCAACGCGGTCTGGCACGCGACCGGCGTGCGCGTTCGCCGCTTTCCGATCCGGATCGAGGAGTTGCTGACGCAGCGTTGAGACAAAAGGCGGGGCGAGATCCTCTCGCTCCGCCGCGTCTCGTTAATGCAGCTTTTTCCGGAGCGCCTTGAGCGCCTCTCGCTGCTCCTCGATGTATTCGGCGATGGCCTTGCGCAGCTCGCGCGAATGGAGCTTGTCGGCGTCGCGCTGGACTTCGTCGAGCGCGGCTTCTGCATTGGCGAGCGTGATCTTCATCTGCGAGCCTTGTTACGAAGCGGCCCCGGTGTGCCTGGGACTCCGGGCGATAACCTCAGCACCTCTTGCGCCAGGCTGCTCGGCTATGGTTCGCAATATATAGCGGTGCGGCTCCGGGAAATTGAGATGGCTCAAGCTCCGTAAGAAACCGGTGACCCCGTAGGAGTCCGGATATTTTACCGCGCTTCAAAACGTCGGCGGCGTGCAGGCCGAGATCACTTCGCAGGGCTTGCCGCCGACGCAGCGGAAGCGATGCGGCCGGCGGCTCTCGAAATAATAGGCATCGCCCGGGTTGAGGATGCGGCGCTCGTCCTCGACGGTGACCTCGAGCTTGCCCGAGATCACGATGCCGCCTTCCTCGCCCTCATGGACGAGGTGGACGCGGCCGGTGTCGCTGCCCGGTTCGTAGCGTTCCTTCAGGATCTGCAGGCTGCGGCCGAACAGATTGTCGCCGACCTGCCGATAGGAGATCGGCTTCTTGCCGACCTCAGTCAGTTCTTCGGCACGGTAGAAGATCTTGCGCCTCGATTCCGGCTCCAGCGCGAAGAACTCGGCGAGCCCCATCGGGATGCCGTCGAGGATGCGCTTGAGCGCCCCGACCGAGGGGTTCATCTGGTTGGATTCGATCAGCGAGATCGTCGAATTGGTGACGCCGGCGCGCTTGGCGAGTTCGCGCTGCGACAGCTTGTGGCGCGCCCGGATGAATCGCAGTCGTCCACCGATGTCGACGCTCATGCCCCTGGCCCCTGTTGCAGGTGTTGCGGATCGCGTAAATATGGACCGGAGGGACCAGTCAAATCAATGGCTTGCAGGTTGCCAGAAAAGGACTTGTTGCGGTTCCGAAACCGTGGCTCAGCTATGGGGTCAGCAAAGGAGCGCGGCCGTGACCCTTCATCAGATTCCGAACACCATCAAGACCGATTCGTACTGGATGCCGTTCACGGCCAACCGGCAGTTCAAGAAATCGCCGCGTCTGTTCTCCTCGGCCGAGGGCATGTACTACACCAGCGTCGACGGCCGCCAGGTGATCGACGGCTCCGCCGGCCTCTGGTGCGTCAATGCCGGCCACGGCCGCAAGCAGATCGCCGCCGCCGTCGAGCGCCAGCTGATGACGCTGGACTTCGCGCCGTCGTTCCAGATGGGCCATCCGCTGGCGTTCGACTTCGCCGAGCGGCTCGCCGAGATCGCGCCGAAGGGCCTCGACCGCGTCTTCTTCACCAACTCCGGTTCCGAGTCGGTCGACACCGCGCTCAAGATCGCGCTCGCCTATCACCGCGCCAACGGCCAGGCGAGCCGCACCCGCCTGATCGGCCGCGAGCGCGGCTATCACGGCGTCGGCTTCGGCGGCACCTCGGTCGGGGGCATGGTCGCCAACCGCCGTGCCTTTACCACCCTCCTGCCGGGCGTCGATCACATCCGCCACACCCATGATCTCACCCGCAACGCCTTCGCCAAGGACCTGCCCGAGCATGGCGCCGAGCTCGCCGACGATCTCGAGCGTCTGGTCGCCCTGCACGGCGCGGAGACGATCGCCGCCGTCATCGTCGAGCCGGTGCCGGGTTCGACCGCGGTGCTGCCGCCGCCGAAGAACTATCTGCAGCGCCTGCGCGCGATCTGCGACAAGCACGGCATCCTGCTGATCTTCGATGAGGTCATCACCGGCTTCGGCCGCCTCGGCACGCCGTTCGCCGCCAACTTCTTCGGCGTCACGCCGGACCTGATGACGACCGCCAAGGGTATCACCAACGGGACCGTGCCCTGCGGCGCGGTGTTCGCCAGCCGCAAGATCTACGACGGCATGATGAACGGCCCGGAGAACCAGATCGAGCTGTTCCACGGCTATACCTATTCGGCGCATCCGGTGGCGTGCGCCGCGGGCATCGCGACCCTCGACATCTACAAGAACGAAGGCCTGCTCACGCGCGGTGCTTCGCTCGCCGAATACTGGCGCGATGCGCTGCATTCGCTGAAGGGCCTGCCGAACGTCGTCGACATCCGCAACTGCGGCCTGATGGGTGCGGTCGAGCTCGCACCGCGTGACGGCGTGGTCGGCGCACGCGGTTACGACATGCTGGTCGACTGCTTCAACAACGGCCTCTACCTTCGCACCGGCGGCGACTCCGTTGCGATGTCGCCCCCGCTCATCGTCGAGAAGAGCCACATCGACCAGATGGTCTCGATCCTCGGCGACGCCATCAAGAAGGTGGCCTGATAATTGCTCTCGCCGTTGCGAGTTGTTTCCTTGCAGCGGCGAGCGTGATGCCGCGGGAGTTTGACGAAGCGTGAAAGTTCTGATCCTCGGCAGTGGTGTCATCGGTGTCACCTCTGCCTACTACCTCGCACGTGCCGGCCATGACGTGACGGTCGTCGACCGTCAGCCGGAGCCGGCACTGGAGACCTCTTTCGCCAACGCCGGCGAGGTGTCGCCCGGCTATTCCTCGCCCTGGGCCGGTCCCGGCGTGCCGGTGAAGGCGGTCAAGTGGCTCTTGATGAAGCACGGCCCGCTGGTGATCCGGCCGAAGCTCGATCCCGTGATGTGGGTCTGGCTGCTCAAGATGCTGCGCAACTGCACCAGCGCGCGCTACGCGGTCAACAAGAGCCGGATGATTCCGATCGCGGAATACAGCCGCGATTGCCTGCGCGACCTGCGCCGCGACATCGGCATCCAATATGACGATCGCGCGCAGGGCACGCTGCAGCTGTTCCGCTACCAGGCGCAGCTCGACGGCACGGCTGAGGACATTGCTGTGCTCAAGCAATATGGCGTTCCCTTCGAGGTGCTGAGCCGCGAGGGCTGCATTGCGGTCGAGCCGGCGCTCGGCGGTGTGAAGGAGAAGTTCGTCGGCGGCCTTCGCCTGCCGCAGGACGAGACCGGCGACTGCCACATGTTCACGCAGTCGCTCGCCAAGCACGCCCAGGCGCTCGGCGTGCGCTTCATGTTCAACACCGGCATCGATCGCATCGTCACCGAGGGCGCCCGCGTCAGCGGCGTCGCGACCAGCGCCGGCCTGTTGCAGGCGGACGCTTACGTGCTCGCGCTCGGCAGCTGGTCGTCGCGGCTCGTCGCGCCGCTCGGCATCTCGCTGCCGGTCTATCCCGTGAAGGGCTATTCGATCACGGTGCCGATCAAGGACGCCTCCCGCGCGCCGGAATCGACCGTGATGGACGAGAGCTACAAGGTCGCGATCACGCGCCTCGGCGATCGCATCCGCGTCGGCGGCACCGCCGAAATCTCGGGCTTCTCGGACAAGCTCTACGATGCGCGCCGCGCCACGCTCGATCATTCGCTGACAGACCTGTTCCCGCGCGGCGGCGATCTCGCCAAGGCGACGTTCTGGAGCGGCCTGCGCCCGATGACGCCGGACGGCCCGCCGGTGATCGGCCCGACCCAATACGCCAATCTCCACCTCAACACCGGCCACGGCACGCTGGGCTGGACCATGTCCTGCGGTTCGGGCCGCGTGCTCGCCGACATGCTGTCGGGCAAGAAGCCCGACATCGACGTCAGCGCGCTGACGGTGGATCGGTACAATCATCGGTTCGGGTGATTGACGCTGTCATTCCGGGGCGATGCGAAGCATCGAACCCGGAATCTCGAGATTCTCAGGTGCGCAATTGCGCACCATAGTTCGCCTTCGGCGCCCCGGAATGACGGAAAATCAGGCGCTATCCCGCTCCCGTCACGCAATTCACCCACAGCACCACGGACTTCGCGTCGTTCGCCGGATTTGAAAACCGGTGCGGCCTTCGGCTCGCGAAGCGAAAACTGTCACCCGTCTTCAGCGACCACGTCTCGCTGTCGACCGTCAGCATCATCTCGCCTTCGAGCACGAGGCCGGCTTCCTCGCCGTCATGGGTGTAGAGCTCGTCCCCGGTGGAGCCGCCGGGCTCCAGATGCACCAGGAACAGGTTGAGCTTGTTGTCGGCGCTGGCCGGGCTCAGCAGCTGTTTTGATACGCCGGTGCGCCAGAGCTTCAACTCCGGCCGTTGCAGGCCGCGCGTCACCACCTGGTCGGATGCGCCGTCGGCGCGCGGGCTCGCGCCGAACAGAGCGGCGATGCCGACGCCGAGCACGTCGGCGAGCGTTGCCAGCACGCGCAGCGACGGCGACGACAGCCCGCGTTCGATCTGGCTGAGAAAGCCGATCGACAGGTCCGTGCGCGCAGCAACCGTTTCCAGCGAGAATTGCCTGACCCGCCGCAGATCCCTGATGCGGCGGCCGACGGCGACGTCCATCGCCGGCTCGGCCGGCTTGGCGACGGCTTTCACCTTCCTGGCCGGCTTTGCGGCGGTCGGTTTGCGCATTCTTTTGCCACCGCTCACGTCAAACCGCTTCCTTCATGTGCATGAAAACCGCTTGCATCGTCCGTGAAAGTATGACCAAATTTTCATATTGGTGAAAATAGGCCGAAATGGCTTGGCTCGCAACGTCTGATCACGACATGCGCGAGCGCCGCCACCGGCCGGACCCAAAGGGGGATGCGATGAAGCGTTTTGGTCTGGCCGCGATAGCGGCACTCGCAATTGCAACCGTAGTGCCGACTTCGGCGCAACAGGTGCTGAAGGTCGGCTCGACGCCGACGGGCATTCCCTTCACCTTCCTCGACACCAAGACCAACACCATCCAGGGCATCATGGTCGATCTCATCACCGAGGTCGGCAAGGATGCCGGCTTCAACGTGCAGATCGAACCGATGCAGTTCTCGGCCCTGATCCCGTCGCTGACCTCGAGCAAGATCGACATCATCGCGGCTGCGATGTTCATCACGCCGCCGCGCAAGGAGGTTGTCGACTTCTCCGACCCGATCTACAGCTACGGCGAGGGCCTCGTGGTGCCGAAGACCGACACCAAGGCCTATGCCACGCAGGACGATCTGAAAGGCGCGACGGTCGGCGCCCAGGTCGGCACCGCCTTCGTCGACGCGCTGAAGAAATCCGGCCTGTTCGCCGACGTAAAGGCCTACGACACCATTCCCGACATCCTGCGTGACGTGAACACCGGCCGCCTCAAGGCCGGCTACGCCGACTATCCGATCCTCGCCTACAATCTGAAGCAGGGCGGCTTCCCCGAGGTGCGCCTGGTCGACGGCTACAAGCCGGTCACGGTCGGCTCGGTCGGCATCGGCGTGCGCAAGGGCGAGACCGCGCTGCTCGGCAAGATCAATGCCTCGCTCGCGAAGCTGAAGGCCAACGGCACCATCGACAAGATCCTGGATAAATGGGGCCTGAAGGCCCAGGGCTGATAACGGCTCACCGAAGGCTGCCCGATGAAAGGCTTCTGGCACGACGCCGTCGAGTTCTTCCCGATCCTGATGAACGGCGTGGCGCTGACGATCGTCGTCACGATCGGCTCGCTGCTGCTCTCGACGGTGCTCGGCCTCGTCTGGGCGATGATGCGGGTCTCCGGCATCAAGGCGCTGTCGATGCTCAGCGCCAGCCTGATCAACGTGATCCGCGGCATCCCGATCATCGTGCTGTTGTTCTACCTTTATTTCGTGATGCCCGATCTCGGCGTCACGCTATCTGCCTTGCAGGCCGCGATCCTCGGGCTCGGCATCGCCTATTCGGCCTACCAGGCCGAGAATTTCCGCGCCGGCATCGAGGCGATCGACAAGGGCCAGATCGAGGCGGCGCAGTCGATCGGCATGGGCTGGTGGCTCACCATGCGCCGCGTGGTGCTGCCGCAGGCCGTGCGCATCGTGCTGCCGCCCTACGGCAACGTCATGATCATGATGCTGAAGGACTCTTCGCAGGCCTCGACCATCACGGTCGCCGAGCTCGCGCTGCAAGGCAAGCTGATCGCGTCCTCGACCTTCAAGAACACCAGCGTATTCACGCTCGTGGCGCTGATGTATCTCACCATGAGCATCCCGCTGATCCTGCTGGTCCGTCACTTCGAGAAGCGGGCCGGCAAGCGATGATCGAGCTGAGCGACGTCCACAAGAGCTTTGGCAAGGTCGAGGTGCTCAAGGGCATCACGGCCTCCGTCCAGAAGGGCGAGGTGGTCTGCATCATCGGCCCCTCCGGCTCCGGCAAGTCCACCATCCTGCGCTGCATCAACGGACTGGAGAGCTATGACCGCGGCGAGATCAGCGTCGAAGGGCTGAAGGTCGACCGCGACGCGCCGTCGATCGTGGACATCCGCACCCAGGTCTCGATGGTGTTTCAGCGCTTCAATCTGTTCCCACACCGCACGGCGCTGGAGAACGTGGTCGAGGGACCGCTCTATGTGAAGAAAGAGCAGCGCGCGCAGGCGCTCGAGCGCGGCCGAACGCTGCTCGCCCAGGTCGGGCTCGCGGAAAAGGCCGATGCGCATCCGCCGCAGCTCTCCGGCGGCCAGCAGCAGCGCGTTGCGATCGCGCGGGCGCTCGCGATGCAGCCCAAGGCCATCCTGTTCGACGAGCCGACCTCGGCGCTCGATCCCGAGCTCGTCGGCGACGTGCTCGGCGTCATGCGCAAGCTCGCCGACGACGGCATGACCATGGTCGTCGTCACCCACGAGATGGGCTTTGCCCGCGACGTCGCCGACCGCGTGCTGTTCATCGACGGCGGCGTCATCGTCGAGCAGGGGCCGGCCAAGGCGCTGCTCAACCAACCCCAGCACCCGCGCACGCAGGATTTCCTGCGCCGCGTGCTGCATCCGCTCTGATCGGTCTTCGCCATGACGCGTCTGCCTTTGCCGCCCTCGCTCTATGCCGACACCGCCGTCGCACCGGTGGCCACGCCGCCGCTCGACGTCGACAAGAGCGTCTCGGTCGCGATCATCGGCGGCGGCTACACCGGCCTCTCCACCGCGTTGCATCTCGCCGAGCAGGGCGTCGAGGCGCTGGTGCTGGAGGCGCAGGAGCCGGGCTGGGGCGCGTCCGGCAACAATGGCGGCCACACCAATCCCGGGCTGAAGCACGACCCCGATCAGATCGAAGCCGATTTCGGCGCGGACCTCGGTCGCCGCATGATCGAGTTCGCCTACGGCACCACGAACTTCACGCATGAGCTGATCCGCCGTTATCAAATTCCTTGCGAGGCGCGGCAGAACGGGACGCTGCGCGCGGCCTATCACGAGGCGAGCGCTGCGGCGATCGAGAGGACCGCGCAGCAATGCATCCGCCGTGGCATGCCGGTTCAATATCTGAACCGCGAGCAGCTCCGCGAGATGACCGGCACCGACCGCTACATTGGCGCCATGCTGGACGCGCGCGGCGGCGATCTGCATCCCCTCAGTTACGCGCGCGGCCTCGCGCGCGCGGCCATCTCCGCCGGCGCAAAGGTCTTTGGCGAGACACCGGCATTGTCGCTGCGCCGCGACGGCACGCGCTGGCGCATCGAGACGCCGCGCGCGGTGGTGCACGCGGAAAAGGTGCTGCTCGCCACCAACGGCTTCACCGACGATCTCTGGCCGGCGCTCCGCCGCACCATCGTGCCGGTGTTCTCCTCGATCGCCGCCACCGCGCCGCTCTCCGACGAGGTCGCCCGTTCGATCATGCCGACGCGTCCCGTCCTCTACGAGAGCGGCCACATCACCGTCTACTACCGCATCGACCAGCAGAACCGTCTCTTGATGGGCGGCCGCGGCCCGATGCGCTGGATCAAGTCGCCGTATGACGTCGCCTATCTCATCCGTTATGCCGAGCGGCTTTGGCCGCAGCTCAAGGGCGCTTCCTGGACCCATGGCTGGAACAGCCGGCTCGCCATCACCAAGGATCATTATCCGCACGTGCACGAGCCCGCGGAGAGCGTGCTGATCTCGCTCGGCTGCAACGGTCGTGGCGTCGCGCTCTCGACCGCGATGGGCGCGCAGCTCGCGCGCCGGCTGATCGGCGGGCCGAAGGTGGAAATCGACATGCCGATCACCGGCATCAAGCCGATCCCGATGTACGCATTCTGGCCGGTCGGCGTGACGACCGCAGTGATTGCGGGCCGCGTGCGGGACCGGCTCGGCATTTGAAGAAAGGCGCCGCCCGGTTTCGGGCGACGCCTTGCAGGAGTTGCAGAGCGGGCGTCAGCAGCGGCCCTGTTTCCATAGGCCGGGCGGACACCCCATGCCGCGCCAGCCAACCTTGCGCCCGTGGTGCCATCCAGGCGGCGTGCTATGATAATGATGGCCCATTGCTCGGCCGTGGCCGTGACCATGTCCATGGCCGTGTCCACCCTTTGCAGCCGCGGGGCCGGCAAACGTAAGGCCGGCCGCAACGATCAGCGACGCGGCGAGCGCAAGTTTCTTCATTGTGTCCTCCAGTGGGGCGAGCGCATTTGTCCGTTCAGCGAACGAACCGCGCGCAGCTAGGTTGCCTGCAAATGCGGAGGAGTCGTGACGCTCGCGGAGATACGCAATCGTGCGAGCGCACAACGCGCGCTGGCACAATCTTGCATCGATCCGCGCGTTCAGCCCTCCGTCACCGCGTCGGCCCAGGGCTGAAAGATATCGACCGCGCCAAAATTCGTGTCGCCCTCGCGCATCACAACGCTCGGGCAGGCGAATTTCTGCGGCAACGTCTGCACGCGACTCTCTTCATAGTCGAAGCGCGCGGCGAGCGTCTTGCGTACGTCCGCCGACAGACGGGCGTCGCCGATCACGATCGCACCCTCGCTGGCGTCAATGCGCGGCTGATGGATGGCAGCGTCGAGGTCCATGCCGTAATCCATCGCAAAGGACACGAGCTGCATCACCGACGGCAGGATGCGGCGGCCGCCGGAGGCACCGACGGCGAGGCGCTTGCCATCCTTCGTCTCGGCGATGACGGGCGTGTAGTTGCAAAGGCAGCGCTTGCCGGGTGCCAGCGAGTTGGTGGTGCCCGGCGTCGGATCGAACCACATGATGCCGTTGTTCATGGTGATGCCGGTATGCGGTGTCACATATCGCGAGCCGAACGACGAGAGCAGCGTCTGCGTCACTGCGGCGATGTTGCCGTGTCGGTCGACCACCGAGAAATGCGTGGTGCAGGCCGGCGCCAGATATTCGGCGCCGAGCGAGCGCTTGCCGTCGGCATCGCCCATGTCCTTGAGCCGCTCGCGGAAGGCTGCTTGCAAGGCGAGTACATATTCGACATAGGCGGCCGCATCCGGCGCGCTTGCCGGCTTCAGGCTCTGCTGCAACAGGCGCAGCGCGTGCGCCATGGTGGGCCCGGCCGTGAGCTCAGGCGTCGCGTACACCTTGCCGTCGCGATAGGGGATCGCCAGCGGCGCGCGCGGGTGGGCACGGAAGGCGGCGAGATCCTCCACGGACAGCGAACCGCCGTCGGCCTTGATGTCGGAAGCGATGCTCCTGGCGAGATCGCCCTGGTAGAAGTCGCGCGGTCCGGCTTCGGCGAGATGCGACAGCGTCGCCTTCAGCGAGTCCTGCGGCAGCCGCGTCTCGGACTTGATGCCCCATGGCGCGCTCGGCGGCAGGCCGTTCTTCAGGTACGCCGCTGCGCTGGCCGGATAGCGCCTGAGATCGGCGGCCGAGCCCGCGATCGTCACCGTGGTCCACCAATCGACCAGCAGGCCTTCGCCGGCGAGAGCGGCAGCCGGCGCGACCAGATCCTTCCACGGCATTTTTGCGTAGCGCCGATGCGCCTCTTCCATTCCGGCAACGACGCCGGGGACGGCAATCGAGCCGGGACCATGGATGTTGCGATCATCCTTCACCCGCGACCAGGGAAACAGGTCGGACGCCGCGCCTTCGCCACTGAGTGGATAGTCGGCGGCGTGCAGGCTCTGTGGCGCGCACATGCCGTAGTCGATCACCTCGGTGCGATTTTCCTTGGCCCGGTAGAGCACCATCGCACCACCGCCGCCGATACCGCTATTCCAGGGCTCCAGCACATTCAGGGCAAAAGTGGTCGCGACGATCGCGTCGACGCAGTCGCCACCCGCGGCCAGCACCTGCGCCCCGACTTCAGCTGCCCGTCGCGATTGCGAGGCGACGATGCCGCCCTTGGATGTGACGGCAGGTTTGCGGACGGTTTGGTTGAGGCTGAACTGATGAGGCATGATGTCGTCTTGATCTCTGGATTCGGTGGTCTTGCGTCAGCCGTCTTGTGTGGCTGCGTTGAATGCGAGGCTCCGCAATTGGCGGAGCGCGCGGACCATGGCACATTGCGGCCAACGAGAACATCAAAAGGGAGGAGCGACATGGCTGGTGTGAAACAGGCGCGGGATGGCGCGGTCGGGATCGTGACCCTCGACGAGCCGGCGAGCCTGAACGCAATGACGCCGGACCTGCTCGGCGCGCTCGCCGCCGCCCTCGCCGAGATGACGAAGGACGAGGACGTCCGCGCCCTCATCCTGACCGGGGCCGGGCGCGGCTTCTGCTCGGGCCAGAACCTGAAGGCTTCAGAGGCGCTCGGCGAGGATATCGCCGCCGGCGTCATGCGCTTCTACTGGCCGGCCTTCAAGGCCTTGCGCGAGTGCCGCGTGCCCGTCGTGGTCGCCGTCAATGGCGTGGCGGCCGGCGGCGGCTTCAGTCTGGCGATGGCCGGCGACATGATCGTCGCCGCGCGGTCGGCGAGCTTTATCCAGGTGTTCAGCCGCATCGCGCTGGTGCCCGATCTCGGCTCGACCTGGCTGCTGCCGCGGCTGGTCGGCCGGCAGCGCGCGCTCGAGCTGATGCTGCTGAACGAGCCGCTGACGGCGGAACGTGCGCAGGAGATCGGCCTGGTGCGGCAGGTCGTCGACGATGCCAAGCTGATGGAGGAGGCGCTGACGCTGGCACGCCGTCTGGCTGATGGTCCGACGCGCGCCTTGGTGGCAACGCGCGCGCTCGTCGAGGAGAGCGAGCATGCGACCTACGAGGCGCAGTTCCGCCGCGAGATCGAGCTTCAGGCCACGATCCGCAAAAGCGCGGACGCCATCGAAGGCCGCAATGCCTTCATCGAGAAGCGCAAGGCGAAGTTTACGGGGCGGTGAGGTAGGGAAGCGCTTCCCCGGGGCTCATCATGGCCGGGCTTGTCCCGGCCATCCACGTTCCTTCGTGGTGGCCAAGACGTGGATACCCGGGACAAGCCCGGGCATGACGAGTGGAGAGAACGATCTGTTCTAGGAAAGCAGTGGACGGTGCTCACAGCGAGCGGTCCAGCCGGCTCGCCTGATGCTTGGCGTGCCATTTCGGGCCGGGCCCGCGCATGTAGTGCAGCTCGGGGCGGTAGGGGTTGCCCGCGACGCGGATCAGCGTCTGCCATTTGGTGGTGACGAAGGTCAGAGGCTGGCGGAGCAGGTTCAGTGACGACAGCAACATGGCATCACCTCAATGCGGCTTGCCGAGAATGGCGGTGAACGGGAGATCGAAAATCTCCTCGCCGTCATCGTCGCTGATATGGATGACCCAGTCGCGCCAGTCTTCGGCACCGGGCGTCTGGATCATCGAGTTCATGATCTGGGCGGCGCGGTCGCGCGCCTCGGTCAGATTGGCGACGACGGCCCCGTAGCGGTCGATCAGCGTGCCCTCGGTGTTGGAGCAGTGAAAATAGACCTGGACCATGAACGCCTCCTGTAGAAAGCGATTGGGATGGCATATCGATACCACCCCAGGCATTCGCGAAACATTCGGGCCGAGCCCGGTAAGGGAATCTACGGAGGTTGGTCGCCGCGGAAGCCGCTACAGGTTTCATCACAGGCGGGTGATGATCAACTGGACGGCGTTCCGGCGACATGGAACAAGTTTTCCGGGAAAGTCGGGGCACCGTGAACCAGTTCACATTCCTGAGCGAACGCCGAAGCTTGCGCGTGTTTGCGGCGGCCGTCGCCGGAGCGCTGCTCGCCTTCGCCCCGGCTTCTTCCGAACCGATCAGGAAGAGCGGCTATGCGATCGGCACGGACATTTGTGGCAGCGGCGATCTCGCTTTTTCCAGAATCCAGATCGACATGAAGGCGGGATTCTGCGCCGGGCTCGTCGCCAGCGAAGAGGATCATCTCAAATTTCCGCGTTCGATCGTCCAGGTGCCCGGACGCGACCTGTTCGTCGTGGCCGACATGGGCGGCTGGGGTCATGCCGATGGACGGCTGCTGCTGCTCGACCCGCACGCGCGACAGGACCAGCGTTTCAAGGAGCTGCTGACCGGAATCGAGTATCCGTTCGGCCTCGTCATCGGCCCGCAGAAGAAGCTCTACGCCTCGACCGCGGAGGCGATTTTCCGGTTCGATCCGCTTGCGGATAATCCACGGAGCACGGTGGAGACCATCATCCGTCACATGCCCGGCCGGCGAATCACGCTGCCGGATGGCACCAGGCTCGACGAGAGCGCGCACCCGCTCAAGCAGTTCGTGTTCGACAGGACCGGCCGGCTGTTCGTCAATGTCGGCTCGCACAGCGACGACTGCGTCACACCCTCGCCGATCATAAAGCCCTGTGCGCCCGCCGAAGGCGCCTCCGCGCTGGCATCGATCTGGCTGTTTACGCCGCCGGCAGGCGGCGTCTTTCCGGCATTGAAGCCGAACGATCCCGACCCGCCGCACACCGTCTATGCGCGCGGCCTGCGCAATTCGATGGCGCTGGTGCTGCACCCGATGTTTCCGGACGCCGGCTACGCCTTCCTGCAGGGCGAGAATGGTCGCGATCTGCCTGACATCTTCAAGCCGAACGAGGAGATCAACGCGATCGAGCAGGGCCGGCACTATGGCTGGCCCTATTGCTACGACCTGGCGACGCCGAGTCCCGAATTCAGGCTCGTGCTGCAATCGGGGATTTATAAATCGCTCTGCACGGCCAATGCGCTCTACAAGGCGCCGTTCTCACTCCTGCCGCCGCACGGCGCGCCGCTCGCGATGCTGTACTATCACGGCGGCAAATTCCCGGAACTCGAAGGCAAGCTGCTGGTCGGCCTGCACGGCTATCGCCCGACCGGCAGCCGCCTGCTCGTCTATGACGTCGACGATCACGGCTTCCCCAAACCTGCCCCGGCGCCGGTGCGCTATCAGGTGAGTTGCGCAGCCGACCCGACCCGCAGCTTCCAGACCGATGCCGGCGAGGTCGCCGCTGCGCCGTTCCAGGAGCTGATTGCAGGTTGGCACCGCGTCAATGGCGCGCGGCCGCAAGGTGCGCCGGTCGGCATGACGGTTGCCGAGGACGGCGCGATCTGGCTGGTCGAAGACAAGAACAAGACCGTGATCCGCATTGATCGCGCCACGGGCGATGCGCCTCAGCCGCTGCCCTGCGACATGCGCAGCCAGGCCATGATCGACCGGCTCGCGGCCTTCGTCGCCAGGGACACGCAGAACAGCGCCCGGCTCACCACGCTGCGCAAGGGCCTCGTCGAGAAGCATTGTGTCGGCTGTCACTCCGATTTCGGTCTGGCGCCGGGTCAAGCGGAGACGGAGAGGGACGGGGCCGTGCTGCGCTTCATGCTGTCGCAAGACGGCTGGATCTATCCGGGCGATCCCGACGCCGGCAAGCTGCGCACGCGCCTGCGCGGCCTGGGCGCGGAGAAGCTGATGCCGCCGGGCGGCGAGAGCCTGCCGAAGACCGAGCCCGGCTACAAACGTCTGCTGGATGCGGCGGATTTTCTCGTCGCGAACATGGTTCCGGGCGCGCGGATGCGGATCAAGTCGGGTCCGCCGCAGCGCAAGTTCTACGGCAGGACGAACAAGGAATGCGGCGAAATACCGGCCGCCAAGGTCGTCGTCGTGACACAAAGGAGCGCTGTAGACAAACCCGGCTTCAGCCGATTCTTCCGGCCGGCCGATCCCTATCCGAACGGCGAGTGCACCGACGGCGATGGCTATTACATCCGGCAGGAATTTCTGGTGCCTGTGCGGTAGCGTTCTTCTCGTCATTGCGACCGCGTCCGCCCGGGCCGAGACCAGGCTGTTCGAAAGCGTGCAGGCGACGCCTGCGGGAGAATACACGTTCGGCATCGAAGGGCCCGCCGCCGACATCGACGGCAACCTCTTCGTGGTCAATCTCGGCAAGCCCGGCACCATCGGCAGGCTGCCGGCCGGCGGCGCGGCGTCGGAGCTGTTCAGCGTGCTTCCCGAAGGCAGTGTCGGCAACGCCATCCGTTTCGATCGGAACGGCACCATGTTCATTGCCGACTACAAGAAACACAATATCTTCGCGATCCCGAAGGGCGCGACCAAGCCGGCCGTCTGGTTTCACTCCGAGGAGATGAACCAGCCCAACGACATCACCATCGCCCGCGACGGCACGATTTATGCGAGCGATCCGAACTGGAAGGGCCGCCAAGGATACGTCTGGCGCATCGCGAAGGGAGCCGACGGTACGGTGCAGGGCCAGGTCATGGTTGCGCCGCGCGCGATGGGCACCACCAACGGCATCGATCTCAGCCCGGACGGCAAGACGCTTTATGTCGGCGAATCCAGCAGCGGCCAGATCTGGTCCTATGCGATCAGCGGCAACGAGCTCACCGGCGCAAAACTCGTCAAGTCGTTTCAGCCTGACACCGTCGACGGTCTGCGCACCGACGTTGCCGGCCGTCTCTACGTCGCGCGCATTCTCAAGGGCACGATCGCGCTGATGAAACCCAGTGGCGCCGTCGAGCGGGAGATCGCGCTGAAGGGCAAGGAGCCGACCAACCTCGCCTTCGGCGGCAGCGACGGCAAGACCGTCTTCGTCACCCAGCGCCAGGGTGGCTATATCGAGTCCTTTCGCACCGACCAGCAGGGGCGCGAGCACTGCCTCCAGCGCGGGCGTTGCTGAGCGTCACGGGCGATCTGCTTCCGGCGCAGAGCCGTGCGATGGGTGCGGCATTCTTCTTGCTTGCATCGGGCGGTCGCAGGCATCAAGACATCTGTGGCACCCCTTAAGAGCATGCGACCACGGAGTTTTCGAGTGAAAGCCGTCCATACCGAGCTGCACCGCAGCCACGATCCGCAATTCTTCCTGGTTCGCGGTGTCGTCAAGCGCACCACCGAGCAGCCCGAGCGCGCCGACCGCCTGCTCAAGGGATTGAAGGACGGCAAGCATCAGCTGGTTGAGCCGACCAGGTTCGGGCAGGGGCCGCGCGCGCGCATTCACAGCCCGGAATATCTGTCGTTCCTGAGCGAAGCCTGGGACGCCTGGACGGCGCTCGGCGATTCCGGCCCGGAGATGATCGGCAACATCCATCCGGTGCGCCATGCCGCGACCTATCCCACACACATCGTCGGCAAGCTCGGCTGGCACACCGCCGACACCGCGGCGCCGATCGGGCCGGGCACATGGGCGGCCGCCTGTGCCGCGACCGATGTCGCAGTCACGGCGGCGCAGATGGTGATGGACGGCGAGGACACGACCTACGCGCTGTGCCGTCCGCCCGGCCATCACGCCTATCGCGACATGGCCGGCGGCTTCTGCTTCCTCAACAACAGCGCGATCGCTGCCGCGCATCTGCGGCAGAAGCACGAGCGTGTCGTGATCCTCGACGTCGATGTCCATCACGGCAACGGCACGCAAGGCATTTTTTACGCCCGGCCCGACGTCTACACGATCTCGATCCATGCCGACCCCGTCGCGTATTATCCCTACGTGTGGGGCTACGCGCATGAGCGTGGGGAAGGCCCCGGTCTCGGCACCAATCTCAACATTCCCCTCGCCATCGGCACCGGCGATGACGGCTACATCCAGGCGCTGGACCTCGCGCGCAAGGCGATCGAGTCGTTTGCGCCGGGCGCCCTCGTCATCGCGCTCGGTCTCGATGCCTCCGAGCACGATCCACTGAAGGGACTGGCCGTCACCACGCCCGGCTTCCGCCGCATCGGCCAGGCCATCGCGAGGATGGGCCTGCCGACCGTGTTCGTGCAGGAGGGCGGTTATCTCTCGGATATCCTCGGCGCGAATCTGACTTCGGTGCTGGCAGGATTCGAAGAGGCGCGGTAAGGCGTCCGCCTCTCCCCGTGCATGCGGTCGGGAAATCACGCCGCCGCCCTCAATGAAGGTCGTCATGCCCGGGCTCGTCCCGGGCATCCACGTTCTCTGGTCAATGCGGCGATGCGTGGATGGCCGGGACGAGCCCGGCCATGACGATGCGCAGGATTCGGGAGGTGGAGCGAGAGCTCAGAACATCCCGCTCGCCGCGAGCGCCTTGCAGACGTGCTGCATCTCGGACTCGTCGGCGACCATGTCCAGCATGATCGTGGTCAGGCCCTTCGCCGAAAACTGCTTCAGCTTCGCGCCGATCTCTTCGTAGCTGCCGACGAGATACGGGCAGTCGGCCTGGAAGGTCAGGAACGGCAGCAGCCAGTAGCCGTTGTCCTGAAGCTCGCCGCTTTGCCGCTCATAGAGCTGCCGCTTCCACACGGAGTCGCTGTTCTCCACCGTGAGCGCGAGCAGCTCGCGATCATCTTGATTGTCGCGGAAGCGCGCCTTTGCGGCCTGCCGAGCCTCGTCGCGCCGCTCGCGCGCGAAAATTCCAAAGTTCGCGCCTGCCGCGTCGAGCCCGCGGTCGAGGTCGGGCGGCAGCATCTGCATCTTGATGCAGCCGGTCTCCTTCGCGACGCGCTGGGCCGCCTCGGATTGGCCCGCGATCAAGAACTCCGGCATCAACTCCGCGGGCAGGCGCGGACGAAGTTGCAGATTGCTGGCGCGGTAGAACCGGCCCGCGAAATTGACAGGTCGCGGGCTTGCCAGCAACTGGCGCATCAGCGCGACGAATTCGCCGAGCCGAACGTAACGGTCGGCATGCGACTGGTCGTCGCCCAGTCCCTGCAAGTCGCTGATCGCCGTCCCCGTGATCATGTTGAGGTAGACCTTGCGGCCGTAGAGCTGCGCGAAGGACGAGACGAATTTCGCGACCGTGAACGGGTGCATGTAGACCGGATTGACGGCGATCAGGGGCGAGCTTCGCGTCGTCCCTGCCATGATATGCTGGGCCATCGCCCAGGGCTCGACGAACACGTCATTGCCTTCGAACAGCAGGATGCCTTCGAAGCCGTTGCGGTCGGCGAACCGGGCCACGCGCATCAACTCGCCGACATAGGCCTTGGGATCGCGGTTGCGTGAAATCGCTGGAAAGACGCGCAGCCGCGGCGGCATCATTCAGCCGCTTGCTGGAGCGGCCAGGCATGGCGGCTGATGGGAAGGCCGCCGTCCGCACGGGAGCCGTCGGCGATCGCGAGGCGATGCGAGGGCGATGGGGAGCACAGCGAGAAGCGCCAGCCGTCCGGATCGTCGGCGATGTCGGGCTTGAAGCTGATCTCGATGGCCTCGCCCGACACCTGCATCGCGAAGGCGTCGAGCGGCAAATTGAGCCCAAAGCCCTTGGCCTTCAGATAGGCCTCCTTGAGCGTCCAATAGTCGAAGAAGCGCTCGATGGCCGCGGGCTCGGGCAGGCCGCGCAGCGTTTCGACTTCCTCCGGCGCAAAGAAGCGGAGCGCGGTGGACAGCGGGGCGACGCGCCGCGACACGGCTTCGACGTCGACGCCGACGGCCTCATGCCGCGAGACCACGCAGGCAACGCATCCGTCGGCATGCGACAGGCTGAAATGCAGCGCGGCCGAGCTGACCGGCGCTGCGACAAACGGCCGCCCATAGCGGCCCGCGGCAAAGGACCAGTCGGAGGGCGCGACGTTGCGCGCGACCTGCGATAGCGCGAGGCGCAACATGGCGTGTGCGAAGATGTATTGCCGCCGGTGCCGCTCGAACATGAATCGATCGGCCCGGGCCCGCTCGTCGACCGAGAGCAGACGCCGGCACGCCTCGACCGCGCCCGGCGTGTCAATGGACTCGATCAGCCCGACAAAGAGTTCAATTCTGTCGTCCGCCATCAATTGGGCCCATGACGTCAGGCGAGGCCAAATCCCCGGTCCTGACGGAAGATTCAACTGAGCAAGAATCACCAAGAGGACCGTTCCTAACGGTCCACCCAGGCGAATTCTTGTCGATTTGCAGGCCGGTCTACAGGCGCAAGCTTGTGCGAGACCCCAACTCGACCAGCGAGCGGCCCATGGACCGAAAACTAAAGACCGAAAACTAAAGGCCGAAAGTCAAAGACTGAAATCCAAAGTCCGAAAACTGAAGCTCGAACGTTGAAGTCTGAAGATTGCTGCGGCGTCCCGGCCGGCGAACTTTACTTCTTTTTCTTCTTGGCCTTCTTCGACCCACCGAGCATCGAAAGGCTGGCGTCGACGTCCTTCAGCGCGGATTGCAGCTTCTTTTTCTCGTTGGTCAGCAGCTTCTGGAGGGCCTTGCGGTCCTTGTCGCTCAACGAGGTGCCCTTGGTAAATTTGATGAAACCCATAACACTCCCCCGGTTGAAAATAATCGTCCAAATCAAACCGCGGGAATAATCTTGCGCGGCGACGCCAAATAATCAAGACGCAACTTGATCATTCACAGCCTTGGCCGTGAATCCGTACTCGTTCGCGATGCAGCCCGCTCAGGCTGCCCTGCGGGCGGGCAACCGGCCGAGCGGTGTGTTGGGCTGGGCGACGGCCGCCGTCAGCAGCGCGACGAGATCCTCCATCCACTCGCCGACCATTCGGCCCTCGATCAACTCGCGCTTGTAGTTGCATGAGCCGGTGATGCCGGTCGGCCGCTCCTTGAGCATCAGCGACAGCCAGGTCTGGTCGATCGGCAGCACCGGCTGGCCTTCGCGCGCGATGTTGCCGATCGATCCTGTCGCGAGATCCGGGAGATCGAGCGGCTGGCGCAGTGGATTCTGCAGCGTGAAATAGACCTGGAGCAGCGAGGCCGGATCGATCCCCTCCTGCTCCAGATGGTCGGCCAGCATGCTGAACGGCAGCTCCTGCCGTCCATGCGCGTCGAGCACGCTCTGGCGCACCCGCACCAGGGCCTGCGCGAACGACAGCTCCGGCGTGATTGTCGTGCGGACGATCACCGTGTTCTCGAACGGGCCGATGATGCGGTCGGTGTCCGGCTGGGCACGATTGGCCATGGCGGTCGCGATCACGATGTCGGTGCGGCCCGTCCGCGCCAGCAGCATGCCCTTCAGGCCGGTGAGCAGGCACATGAACAGCGTGCAATTGTGCCGGCCGGCGAACGCCGTGAGTCGGCCGACCAGTTCATGCTCGAGGCTGACCGGATGGTGCCCGGTGGGTGCGCCCGGGCTCGATCCGCCGTCGAAGACGGGGCCCGCTCCGCGCAAACTCTCCGTCCAGTCTGACGCCTGGCGGCGGGCGGCGTCGGTATCGCACCACCAGCGCTGCCAGCGTGCGACAGCCGAAAAAGCCGGTGGCGGCTTCGGTAACGGCACCGACGGATATCCGGCCAGCGCCGCATACCGGCTCGACAATTCCTCGAACAGCACGCCGATTGACCAGCCATCGACAATGGCGTGATGCAGCGTCAGCAAGAGCACGTGGTCGTCGTCGTGGAGCCGCAACAGCCGGGCGCGCAGCAGCGGCGCACGCGTGGCGTCGATCGGGGTATAGGTCTCCTGCTCGATCAGGAGATTGATCTTCCTGAGTTCGAGCGCCTTGCGCCGCTTGTTGTTGTGGGGCTGACCGTCGCCGATCGTCTCGACGGTCATGACAGGGCCAAGGGCGCGAGGCGCGACGATGCGGCTTTCGGGCTCCTCGCCATTCCAGGCAAACGCGGTCCGCAGCGATTCGTGCCGGCGCACGACATCATCGATCGCCTTTGCCAGAGCGGCCGAATCGAGTGGGCCCTGCAGACGGAAGGCGAAGGGCAGGTTGAACAACGGCAGCTCCGGCAGATTCCGCTCGATCCGCAGCATCTGGTCCTGCGCGATGGAAAGCGCAGGAGGCCCGCTCGCAGCCAATCGCGGCACGCTTGCGGCTGGCTTGTGCGGCTTTGCCGCCACGGCCTCGTCGACTCGCCGAGCGAGCTCTTCGATCGTCGGTGCCTCGAAGATGGTCTTGATCGGCAGCGACACGCCGAGCGCGCGGGCAACGCGCGCCATCGCCTGGCCGGCCAGCAGCGAATGGCCACCGAGATCGAAGAAATTGTCGGTCACACCGATGCTCTCGACCTTCAGCAGGTCGATCCAGATGTCGGAGAGCACCTTTTCGGTGAAGCGCCGCGCCGGCACGGCCGCGTCCGGCCCGGACGTTTCCGGCTGGGTGGGCGCCAGCAGCGCGGAGCGGTCGATCTTGCCATGGGCGTTGAGCGGCACCTGATCCAGGAACAGGAAGGCGGACGGGATGGCGTGGGCCGACAGCCTGGCTTTCAGGAATTCGCGCAGCTCGCTGGCGCTGCTCCGGCTGCCGGGCTTCGCGACGATATGGGCGATCAGCCTGATATCGCCGCTCGCCTCGCGGCGCGGCTCGACGATGCCGGCGCGCACGCCCGGATGATCGGCAAGCGCGTTCTCGATCTCCTTGAGCTCGATACGATGGCCACGGATCTTGACCTGATGGTCGGCACGGCCGAGGCATTCGATCGTCCCGTCGGCGCGGCGCCGGGCAAGATCGCCAGTCCGGTAGAGCCGGCTGCCGTGCTGGCGCGAGAACGGATCGGGGATGAAGCGCTGCCGGCTTTGCGCGGGATCGTTGACATAGCCGCGGCCTACGCCGGCACCGCCGATGCAGAGCTCGCCGGTCACGCCGATCGGCTGCGGCTGGAGGTTTGCGTCGAGCACGTAGAGCTGGGTGTTCGGCAGCGGCACGCCGACCGGAACGTTGCCCGTCGCGATCGCCGGGGCCTTGGTCAGGCGATGCAGGGAGGCGTCATCGGAGCATTCCGACGCGCCATAGGCGTTGATCAACGGCACTCCTGGACAGCGGGCGAACCAGGCGCGGCAGAGCTCGACGGGCAATGGCTCTCCGGTCGAGATCAGGAGACGCAACCTGGAGAAGGCGCGCAGCACCGGCACTTCGTCCAAGCGATCGAGAATGACGCGCAGCAGCGAAGGCACGATCTCGAGCACCGTGATGCCCTCACGCTCGATCTCCCGCGCCAGCAGGATCGGGTCCCGCACGATCGCATTGCCGCAGACATGCACGCGCGCGCCGACCATCGGCCCGGCGAGGAACTGCCAGACCGAGATGACGAAGCTCTGCGGCGCGGTCTGCGCGATCACGTCCCTGGCGGAGAGGTCGAGCTCGGAGATGAGCGAAGCGAGGTGGTTCGACAGGCCGCGCTGCTCGATCATCACGCCCTTCGGCGCGCCGGAGGAGCCGGACGTATAGACGAGATAGGCGAGGCTGGAGGCGGCCCGCGGTGCGGCGCGTGCGGGCTTGGTCACTCCCGAGGCGATCGCGTCTTCGAGCGCGGCCACCTGCATGCGTTCGACCAGCGGCTCGAGCAGTGCCTCGACCATGGCGGACTGAGCCCGTCCGGTCAGCAACACGCGGGCACAGCTCGATCCGAGGATGGTCGTGAGCTGGGCCGTCGGCTGGTCGGGATCGAGATTGAGAAAGGCCGCGCCGACGCGCTGCACTGCGATCATCGCGGCGAGCAGGTCGGGCCCGCGCTCCGCGAGCAAGGCGACGACGCTCTCGGCGCCGACGCCCTCACGGGCCAGCCAGCGCGCGGCCGCCAGGCTGCGGTGCACCAGCTCGCGATAGCTCAGAGACGTACGGCCGTCCGACACCGCAACAGCGTTCGGCGTCTTCCTCGCCTGGCGCTCGAAGCGTTCGCTCAAATTGCCGCGCGTCGTGAAATTGGCCGGCACGCCACGGCCTTTCGCCAGCAACAGCCGGCGTTCGGCCTCGGTCAGGAGCGGCAGGCGCGAGATGCGCTGTTCCGGATTGGCGATGACGGCCTTGAGCAGCGTCCTGAACTGGGCGGCCATGCCTGCGATCGTCGCGGCGTCGAACAGATCGGTGGCGTATTCGAAGAACCCGCTGAAGCGGCCATCGGCCTCGACCAGTTCGAGCGTGATGTCGAAGCGCGCCACTTTCGGATCGATTTCCAGCCGCCGTGTCGACAGGCCGGGAATACGTGCCGCCTCGATCGAGGCGTTCTGGAGGATGAACATGATCCGGAACAGCGGGTTGCCGTCGCTGCGGCGCGCGATCTGGAGCGTGCGCAACACCTCCTCGATCGGGAGGTCCTGGTTGCGATAGGCGTCCAACGTGACCTGCCGCACCCGCCGCAACATCTCGCCGAAGCTCGGATCGCCGCTGAAATCGTTGCGCAGGATGAGGGTGTTGGCGAACAGCCCGATCAGGCGCTCGCTCTCGATCTGGTTGCGGTTGGCGATCAGCGAGCCGGTCGCGACATCCTCATGCGAGGTGTGGCGGAACAACAGGCACTGGAAGGCCGCCAGCAGCGTCATGAACGGTGTGACGCCCTGGCTCTGGCTCAGCGCGCGCAACTCGCCCGACAGCGTCCTGGAGAATTCGAGATAGTGGCGCGCGCCGTGACCGCTCCAGACCTCCGGCCTGGGCCTGTCGGTTCGCAGCGGCAGCGTGGTGACGCCGTTGAGCTGGGCTCTCCAATAATCGAGCTGCTCCTTCGCCGCCGGCGTCTGCGCCCAGCTCTGCTGCCAGAGCGCGAAGTCGCGATATTGGAACGCAGGCGGAGGCAGCGCGGCCGGGTGCGTCTTGCGCGCCGCGGCGTAGTGGACGGCGAGTTCCTCCCAGAACAGCCGCTGCGACCAACCGTCGGTGACGAGATGATGGACGTTGACCAATAGCGCATGGCTGTTCCCGTCGAACGACAGCAACGTGACCTTCAGCGGGGGCTCGTCAGCCAGGTCGAACGGATGTTGCGCGAGCTTAAGCGCCTCGCGCCGGACCACCGCGAGCCGCTTGCCCGCAGGGCAGGGCTTGAGCTTGATGCGCTCGAGTTGCGGCGGCGATGACAGCACAAGCTGCACCGGCTCGCCCTGACGTTCGATGAAGATTGTGCGCAGCGCCTCATGGCGTGTGCAGATCGTGGTGAGGCTCGCAGAAAGCGCGGCGACGTCGACCGGGCCGTCGAGGAGCGCAACTTCGACGACATTGTAATTGTAGCGGGTCGGATCGAGCCGCGAGAGGACGTACATGCGCTGCTGCTGGAACGACAGCGGTGCGTCTGCGTCCGCAGCGTGGTGCCAGGCCGGCAGCGCCGCCTCGCACCGGCTTGCCGCGGCTTCGATCCGCGCCGCGAGTGCCGCAACCGTGGTGCAATCGAAGATGTCCTCGAACGAGAACTCGACATTGAAGCGTTCGCGCAGGCGCGAGCGCATCTGCGTCACCGCGAGCGAGTCCGCGCCGAGCGCGAAGACGTCCTGGTCGGCGCCGACCTGCGGCAGCTCCAACAGACCAGCCCAGATTTCGGCGAGCTGGGTCTCCATCGCATTGCGCGGCAGCCGGGTCTCGTCGCTGCCGTCCACTGCTGCAACCAGTCCGGCCAGCGCACCGCGTTTGACCTTGCCGCTGGCGCCTTTCGGCAGTGCCGCGACGCTGCGGATCAGGCTCGGTACCTTGTAGGCTGCTAGCCGCTTTCGTGCGAACTGGCGCAACTGGTCGGAAGTGGCCTCGGCGTTCGGCCGCAGCACCACGACGGCGGCGACGTTCTCGCCGAGCTTCGGGTGCGGCACGGAAAACACGCCGGCCTCCAGCACCGCCGGGTGGCTGAGCAGAATTTCTTCCACCTCCAGCGGCGAAATTTTCTGACCACCGCGGTTGATGACGTCCTTGATGCGGCCGACTATGAAAAGATAGCCGTCGGCATCGAGATAGCCGAGGTCGCCGGTCCGGAACCAGCCATTGCGGAACGCAGCCTGCGTCGCCGCCTCGTCATTATAATAGCCGCGGCTCATGTTGGGACCGCGCAGCATGATCTCGCCGCGCGCGCCGCTCGCAAGCGTGCGGCCCGTCTCGTCCATGATCGCGATCTCGGGGCCGGCGGCTCGGCCGACCGATCCGACCTTGCGCAGCTCGAACGGATTGGCCGCGATCTGCGAGGCCGCTTCCGTCATCCCGTAGGTCTCTAGCACGGGAACGCCGAACGTCGCCTCCAGCCCTCGAAGAATCGCAGGCGCGAGCGAGGCCGAGGCCGAGCGGATCACGCGCAGCGACGACGACCGGGCGCGGTCCGGGTTCGCCTCCGCCGCCGTCAGCAATGCGCGATGAATGGTCGGCACCGCCGTGTACCAGGTCGGTTGCAGCTCCCGCATCCAGCCGAAGAAGGATGATGCGTCGAAGCCGTCGGTGCAGATCACGCTGGAGCCCGCGGCCAGCGCCGTGAGAAGGCCGGAGATCAGGCCATGGGCATGAAACAGCGGGAGGACGTTGAGCAGGCGATCGCGCGACGTGAGCGATAGCACATGGCCGGCATTGTAAGCGGACAGGCAGACATTGCGATGCGTCAGCGGCACCATCTTCGGCCGCGCCGCCGTGCCTGACGTCAACAGGATGAACGCGTCGTCGTCCCCGCGCGAGGGGCCGCTCGTGCTCGCCGGCCCGACCGACGGGCCGATGAACGCGCAACCGCCGAGATCGTCTTTCGGCCCCGGCACGAAATCGATCACCGCGATATCGAGCGCCCTGGCGACGTCGCGGCTCGCCGAGTTCATGTCGGCCCGGGTCACGAGCGCCGCCAACTTCAATTCGCTGAAATAGCGTTGCAGCTCGTCGGCCGTCAGATCCGGACTGACGGGGATGCATACGGCTGCCGACGCGACCGCGATCAATGCCAACGCGCTGTCGGCGCCGCGCGGCAGTGCAACTGCAATGCGGTCCGCAGGCGCGATGCCGAGCCCGCGCAGCGTGCGGATCAGATCCTGCGTCCGGTCGCCCAAGGCGCGGTAGTTGAGAACCGGCCGGTCAGGAGCGAGGAGTGCGGGCGCCGCCGGTGTCCTGCGCGCGTAGAATTCGAGAAGGCCGCTGATATGCGCGAATATCTTCGTTTCGGCCGTGGCACCGGCTGATCCTTCGTCTGCTCCGGGTGCAATGTCCGACAACGCCATTCCCTTTTGATCCGATTGAGCTATTCTTCCAAGAAGTTGGGGAACGCGTCCAGTCTGAGGTGAAGTTTGAGCCCCAAAATCTGTGGTTGAGGGGCCCCAGAGCCCTTCGACGGAGTGATGGTCGGGCAGAATCACCATGCTGGAGAATGAGCCGGGCACGGGGACGGAAGGCGAGCTGAAGCGCTGGCTCGAAGGTATCGGCCTCGGTCACTACACCGATCTCTTCGCGCAGCACCGTCTCGATCTCGATGTGATCGGGGACCTGACCGAATCCGATCTGGTCGGGCTCGGATTGCCGCTCGGCGATCGCAAGCGGCTCCAGCGGGCGATGGCGGCGCTGTTTCAAGCGGAAACGGCGGAGGCGCCAACCGAGGCGGTGCGTCCGCAAGCACGGGCGGAGGTCGGAGCCGAACGGCGCCAGCTCACCACGATGTTCTGCGACATGGTGGATTCCACCTCGCTTTCCGCGCAGTTCGATCCCGAAGACGTCCGCGACATGATTGCGGGCTTCCGCGAAACCTGCGTCCGCGTGGTCAAGCATTACGAGGGCTTTGCCGCCCGTTTCGTCGGCGACGGTATCCTGGTCTATTTCGGCTATCCGACCGCACATGAGGACGATGCTGAGCGCGCGGTGCGCGCTGGGCTCGAGATCGTGCGGGTGCTGTCGACGGCGCGCGCGGTCGAGCAGCGCGGTGCGCTCAGCCATTCACCCGCCGTCCGCATCGGGATCGCGACCGGCCTCGTCGTGGTCGGCGACCTCGTCGGGCAGGGCACCGAAGAACGCGACTCCGCGGTCGGCGAAACCGTCAATCTCGCTGCGCGCCTGCAGGCCCTGGCGCCGCCCAATGGCGTGGTGATCTCGGCTTCGACGCAGTCGCTGCTGAAGGGGAAGTTCGACTACCGCAATCTCGGCGTCCATGTCCTGAAGGGGATCTCCGAGAAGGCACAGGCCTGGCACGTGGTGCGCGCCTCGCGGGTGGAGACCCGCTTCGCCGCCGCCAGGGGCTCGCGGTTGACGCCGCTCGTCAACCGCGAGGAGGAGATCGCGCTGTTGATGGGGCGCTGGCAGCAGGCCAAGGACGGCGACGGTCAGGTCGTGGTCAAGTTCGGCGAGCCCGGCATCGGCAAGTCGCGCATCATCCAGGAAATCTTCGAGCGGATATCGGGCGACCGCCATGGACAAGTCTCGCTCCAATGCTCGCCTTACTACACCTCCACGGCGTTCCATCCGTTCGTCGACCAGCTCAAATTCTCCCTCGGCCTCGATCGCGAGGAGTCGTCCGCGCTGTCGCTAGCGAGCCTCGAGACCGCGATCGCCGCCGCTCATGGCGACATCGAGCAGGTCACGCCGCTGTTTGCTGCGCTGCTGTCGATACCGACCGGAGACCGCTATCCGCCGCTCGAACTGTCGCCGCGGCAGCAGAAGGATGCGACCGTCGTGGCGCTGGTCAACCATTTCCTCGGCCTTGCGCGCGAGATGCCGCTGGTGATCGCGTTCGAGGACTTGCACTGGATCGACCCGACGTCCCGCGAGGTGATCGACCTTCTGGTCGACCGGCTGCAGAACCGGCCGATCCTGGTCATCATCACCGCGCGCACCGAATTCCAGCCGAGCTGGAACGCGCATTCGCACATCACCACCGTGGTCCTGAACCGCCTGAGCCGGCAATTGCGCACGACGCTGGTCGAGCGCGTGGCGGGACGCGAGCTGCCCAAGGAGGTCGTCGAGGAGATCATCGTCAAGACCGACGGCGTGCCGCTGTTTTTGGAAGAGCTGACCAAGACGGTTCTCGAATCCGACCTCTTGACCGAGCGGCACGGGCGCTATGTGCTGTCCGGGCCGTGGCGGCAGCTCGCAATCCCGGCAACCCTGACCGACTCGCTGATGGCGCGGCTCGACCGGATGGGACCGTTCAAGCGGATCGCGCAGATCGGCGCCACGATAGGTCGCGAGTTCTCCTACGAGACGCTGCATGCCGTCGCCAACACGCCGGCCGAGCAGATCGTGGCGGCACTCAATCATCTGGAGGAGGCAGGGCTGATCATGCGCCGCGGCCATCCACCGGACGCGCTCTACTCCTTCAAGCACGTGATGATCCAGAACGCCGCGCATGCGAGCCTGTTGCACAGCGAGCGGCGCAAGCTGCATTCCCGGATCGTCCAGGTGCTTTCCGAAATGTATCCGGAGAAGTCCGAGCGCGAGCCGGAGCTGCTCGCCCATCACCTGACCGAATCCGGCCAGAGCGAGGGCGCCGCCAGCTTTTGGCTCAAGGCCGGCAAGCAGGCGGCGAGGAGCGGCGCCAATCTGGAGGCGATCGGCCATCTGCGCCGCGGCCTCAGCGTCGTGCACGCCAGCGCGGGCATACCGGGGGCCGACGAGATGGAGCTCGAGCTGCGCATCGCACTGGGCAATTCGCTGATTGCCGCCAAGGGCTATGCGGTGCAGGAAGTCGAGGAAAACTACATCCGCGCCCTGGAGCTCGGCCATCAGCTTGATGACGACGAAAAGGTCTTCGCGGCCACTCGCGGACTCTGGGTGTGCCATTTCATCCGCGCCGATCTCACCCGCGCGCACGATCTCAGCGTCGAGCTGTTGAGATTCGCCAAGCGGCAGCGGCTGAGCGAGCGTTCGCAGCCGGCGCAGCAGACCGGGTATCTGATCGAGGCGCACCGTTCGATCGCGATGACCATGCTCTATCGCGGCCGCTTTGCCGCCTCGCAGCATCATCTGCACCGCTGCATCAATCTCTACAGCCCCGATTTGCACTCCGACCTGATGGAACGGCACGGCACCGATCCCGGCGTCGTCTCGCTGTCCTATCTCGGCTATCTCCTCTGGTTCCTCGGCCGGCCCGACGCGGCGCGCCAGCACAGCGAGCAGGCGATCGCCAATGCCGAGAAGATCCGTCATCCCTTCACGCTCGCCTTTGCGCTCGTGTTCGGCGCCTATCTCTGCCAGCATCTGCGCGACGTCGAGGGTACGCGCGACCACGCCAACCGCGCCATGATCATCGCCAGCGAGCACAATTTCCTGCACTGGAAGCAGCAGGCGACGATCCTGCGCGGTTGGGCGCTGACGCAGCTCGGCGAGACCGACGAAGGCCTCAGCCAGATGCGCTTCGGCCTCGACGAGTACGAGGCGATGGATTCCTGGCTCGCCGGCTGCTGGTTCCGCTGCCTGCTCGCGGAAGCCTACGCCAAGGTCGGGATGCGGGATGCCGCCTTGCGCGCGCTGGACGGCGCGCTCGCAACCGCGCGGCGGACCGGTGATCATTCCTACCTCGCCGAGGTCTATCGCCTTCAAGGCGAGATCATCCTGTCGGATGGCGATCCCGCCTCGGTGCAGGAGGCCGAGGACCTGTTCGCCCAGTCGCTGGCGACCGCGCGCAAGCAGGGTGCGCTGTCCTGGGAGCTTCGCACCGCCGTCAGCCTCGCGCGCCTGTCGCTCGAAGCCGGCAGGCGCGAGGACGCAAGTCTCCTGCTCGCGCCGGTCGTGGGCAAGTTCAGCGAAGGTTTTAACACGCCGGACCTGAAGCAGGCGATGCAGCTCGTGACCGAGCTCGTGACCGACACGCCCGCGCGCGAACAGGCCGATCTGTGACATGCGCGAACTTGCCGCCGCGCGTGCGCGCTACGTGGAGCGGATTGCCAGGCGCGAGCGGATTTCCTCGCCCCGCCTGCTCGAGGCGCTCGCCACCGTTCCGCGCGAGGATTTTCTGTCGAAGGGGCCCTGGCGCATCAAGAGCGAGGCGGCGCGCAGCTACCGGCTGACGCCCGATGCGGATCCCGTTCATCTCTACGACAATGTGCTGGTCGCGATCGACGCCCGCCGCAAGCTCGACACCGGCTTGCCGAGCCTGTGGGCGCATCTCATCGACATTCTCGACGTCAGGGAGAGGGACCGCGTCGTGCAGATCGGCTGCGGACTTGGCTATTTCTCCGCGGTGCTGTCGAAGATGGTCGGTCCAAAGGGCAGCGTACGCGCGGTCGAATGCGACGAGCGGCTCGCGGCCCGGGCGGCGAACCACCTGCACGGATATCGCAACGTCAAGGTCGTCAACGGCGACGGATGCAAGGACGTCGGCGAACCCGCCGACGTGATCATCGTGCATGCCGGCTTCCCGCAGCCGCACCCGCTCTGGCTCCAGTCGCTCCGTCCGCGCGGCCGTCTTCTGGTGCCGCTGACGCAGCAGGATCGCGAAGGCGCCGCCCTCAGGATCACGCGCAAGGGCAGGGGGTTTGAAGCTGAGGCGATCCAGCAGATCCGGATCTTCCCCGGCCAGGGCCGCGGCACGACCGCCCTCGACGACCGCGTCGCCGACTGGTGGCAGCGAGCATCAGCCTTGGCACCGCTGCGCTTTCGCGGCCTCGCGCAGGGGCTGCCGGCGGATGGCTAATACTTCGTTTCATTTTACCTTGATTGCGATCGCAAGTTTCCAACGCCTCCCATTGCCGCTATGAGTGCGGCCTGACTGCCATTCGAGCGCGCGCCATGCATTCCGTTGCCCTGCTGACTGCCAGCTACGCCAAGGATATCGAGCGCTTTTCGCTGCTCAGCGAGAGCATCGACACCTGGCTCTCGGGATATACGCGGCATTATGTTCTCGTTAACGATGAGGACGTTCCGCTGTTCGCGCGGTTCGCCTCCGACAAGAGGGTCATCGTTCCGGCCTCGCGCTACCTGCCGAAATGGCTGTTCGCGGTGCCGCCGGCCCTCCAGTTCCTCAGCAGCCGGCGTGTCTGGCTCTCGCTGCTGTCGTCACCCGTGCATGGCTGGCACATCCAGCAGATCCTGAAGATCGCCGGGGTCCTCAATGCGCCCGAGCAGCGCGTCTGCATCCTGGATTCGGACAATCTGTTCTTCCGCGAATTCGACGTCGGCCTATATGCCGGCGGCGAGATGACGCCGCTCTTCGTCACCCGCAGGGCGATCGGCGCGGACCACCCGGTGCATGGCGTGTGGCTCCGCACCATCGATCAGCTTCTGGGTATCAAGGAGCGCTCGTTCCCGGCGGACGATTATGTCGGCAATGCGCTGGTCTGGGACAAGGACTCCGCGCGCGCGATGACGGACGCCATCAAGTCGGCGACGGGCCTCAGCTGGGCGCTGGCATTGTGCCGGAAGAAGAAGTTCTCCGAATACCTGCTGTATGGCAATTTCGTCGCCAATTCGCCTGAGCATCTGGCGGCCCATCGGGTCACGGAAGACAGTATCGCGGTCTCCCACTGGGACGACACGCCGCTCGACCGCCCGGCGATCGAGGCGATGATGCGTACGGCCTCGCCCGAGCAGGTCGCGCTCTGCATTCAGTCCTATTCGTCGACCTCGATCGACGACATCCGCGACGTGTTCCGCCTCTCTTCGCGCGACCGTCGCAGTCCGAGCCTTGCTCCCGATCACATCGGAGATGCGCCCGCGTTCGAAACGCCGAAGACACGCTGAGGACCAGCGCCTCAGGCGTCCTTCGTAAACTTGCTGATGACGTCCATGAACGGCTTCGGCTTGAAGTCGCCGTCGAGCGGCAGCGGGCGGTTCGGCTGCTTGTCCTTGCGGGCGAAGGTGCCGTTGATCCAGCTGTAGCGGTCCGAGATGCCCCAGGTCAGGATCGAGCGCACCGGGCCGCTGGCCGAGATCGCGGTGAGAAGATCGTCGACGCGCTTGGCGACGATGGCGTCGCGTTCGGCCGGATTGCCGCTCAGCTTCTGGTCGTCGACGTCGAGCTCGGTGACCAGCACCTCGAGTCCCCAGGAACGCAGCTCGGCCACGAACTCGGCGAGCCCGTGCGTGTCGATCTCGAGCTCGGCGTGCAGATGCGATTGTAGCCCCACGGCATGCAGCGGAACGCCCTGGTCGAGCAGCTCCATGATGAGGTTTCGATAGGCTGCCCGCTTGGCGATGAACGAGTCTTTTGCCGACTCGATGTCGTATTCGTTGATCGCGAGCTTGACGAAGGGATCCGCCGCAGCTGCCGTGCGGAACGCCAATGGAATCCAGCTTTGACCCAGATGCTGCGTCCAGAACGTGTCACGCCGATCCTTCGGACTGCGGGGATTGTCCGGGATCGGCTCATTGACGACATCCCACGACGTCAGCTTGTCCTTGTAGTAGGAGACGACGGTGCCGATGTGGTCGCGATACGCGCGCTCGACGCCCTTGGCGTTCTTGATCTGCTTGGTCCAGTCCGGAATGTCGTGATACCAGGCGAGTGCGTGGCCGCGCATCGTCAGGTCGTTCGCCTGCGCGAAATCCAGGATCGCGTCGGCGCGTTCGAAGGCGAACGTATGCGCGTCCGGCCGCAGCATCGGCCATTTCAGCTCGAGCACCGGCACCACCTGGGTGCAATAGGTGCTGATGGCCTCGCCGAGCCTGGGATCGGCTTGCAGGTCCCAGAGTGTCGCCGCAGCGCCAAAGCCAGGACGGCGCTGGGCGCGTTTCGATGCCGGCGCTGCGGACGCAGATGCGGTCGCCGCGAGGGCCGCGGCGCTGCCGAGGAGAAATTCGCGTCTGTCGAGCCCGGTCACGCGTGACGCTGCATCGCGGCTTCCGCGATCTCGTAGTAGTGAAGCGCGCCCTTCTCGAGCGTCAGGTGGTCCAGCACATAGGCGCGCGGCGCGAAATCCCCCGCGCCGACGTGCGACCAGAAGTCGTCCCAGCCTGCGGTGAATCCGCTCGCATCGGTGAAGGTCATGCCACAGCGCCCGTCGAAATAGGGCACCGAGGACACGTCGCCTTCGAACCTCACCTTGTCCGGGAAATATTTCGGATCCTGCCACGGTCCGCCGCGGTCCCAGGCAAAGACTGGAACGCCGCTCGACAGCGCCTGCTGGCAGGCGATGCCCTGGCTCTCGTGCTCGCAGAGGAAGACCATGCTGCGGCAACGCGCCAGCGCGGCCTTGTAATCGTCTTCCTTGTAGTGCCCGTAGCGGATCACTTCGACGGTACGGCCGCTTGCCTCGAGATGCCTGCGGATCGGCTCGATCAGCTCTCGCTCGTACCGTCCTTGGTCCCAGCGGACCTTGTCGTAGAGCAACACGTCGACATTCTTCTGATCCGCCGGCGCGGGTGTCCAAAGATCGGTCTCGATGCCGACGGGCCAGGCGCCGACGTGGGGCCAGTGCGGACGGAACATGTCGGCATACCAGGCGCACGGCACCAGCACGCGCCTCACATCGAGGTCCTTCAGGCTCTCCGGCGCATCGATCGGGTGGTCATACATGGCGACGCCGAGCAGGAGCGGGTTCTTCCACTTGAACCAGTCGAGCACGAACGGCCGGCCGATGATGCAGGCCAGTTCCTCGGGGTGCTTCCGGATGTAGCGATAGTCGTTGACGCGGTAGCGGATGCCGAGCCGATCGAGGCCTGCGCAGAGATTGAGCAGGACGCGCCGCTGGCCGCTGATGAAGGACTTGCCCAGCAGCAAACGTCGCAGCAGTGGCCGGAGATGGCGGTCGCCGGGAAACCAGCGGTCGTCCCGTTCTTCGAAAAAGAGGTTGAGGACCATCCTGTCGCGGCCTCCTGCGCCGAAATCCGAAGGAACCGCAGGCACGTTGGTGCCGCGACGCGGCAGCGAGGCCGGTTTCACCCGGGTTGGTTCGGCAACGTCCATGTCGGTCACATCAGCGCATCGGAGGAGTCGAGCGACGTTTCGCCATCATTGCTTCTTTTCTGTGATCGCGCCGGCCGCTTCAAGGACAGGGCAAATTTAACGCTAACGCGCGATAACCGCTTGCTCGCCCCATTCGCGGTCCGATTTGCAGGCTTGTGCGGCTATCCTTGCCGATGCCAGCGGCGCAATCCGATTGTCACACCAAAGTCCAACTGCCTTAACGTCTCGTTAATCCTGATGGCCGCCAACGGTCCCTTGCTCGCATGCTGAACCGCCATTTCTCGATCTATCTGGTCGCCTACATCTTGCCCGCGGCGGTGGGCTTCTTCGCCGTCACCGCCTATACGCGGCTCCTGAGCCCGGCGGAGTACGGCGTCTATGTCGTCGGCATCAGCCTTGCGGGCATTCTGGGCGCGATCTTCTTCGCCTGGATCAAGCTGTCGGTGTCCCGCTATCAGGCGATGTCGGCGGAGGTCGATTTTCGCGCCACGGCGATGGTCGCCTTCGCTCTCACGGCCGCCGTGCTCTGCGCCACCACTCCGCTGGTCTTCCTGTTCCGCAGCGACGTCAGTGTCGAGCTGCTGCTCGCCAGCATGTTCGTCGCGATCATGGCCAACGCGGTCGATGTCGGCCAGGAGTTCGAGCGCGCCAAATTGCGCCCCTACCGGTTCGCGGCGATCTCGATCGTGCGCAGCGTCTCCAGCGTCGGCTTCGGTCTGCTCGGCATCTGGCTCGGCTGGGGTGGATTGGGGCTGCTCGCCGCATTTGGTCTGGGGTCGCTCACGGGCATCATTCTGAACCTCGTCGGCGACCGCACCAGGATCGCGCGCTTCCAGCGCAGCCAGTTCATGCAGCTGGCGCGCTACGGCCTGCCGCTGACGCTGGCAGGATTGTCCGTCGCCGTCTATTCGGCCTGCGACCGGCTCATTGTCGCCTATTTGCTCGGCAGGGACGCTGCCGGCATCTTCGGCGTTGCCGCCGATCTGCCGCGCCAGTTCATGGTCATGATCGCATCCAGCGTTGCTGCGGCGACCGTGCCGCTGGTGTTCCGGTCATTGTCCGAGAACAACGGCGAGACGACGCGGGAGCGGCTGACCGAAAGCCTCGAGCTCCTGCTGGTCGTCGTTGCACCCGTTGCCGTCTGGCTCGCGCTCGCCGCGGACCAGGTCGGCGGCACGCTCGTCGGCATCGACTTCCGCGCCGGCGTCTCGGCGCTGCTGCCGACGCTGGTGCTCGCCCGCTTCTTCGGTATCGCCAATCAGTTCTACGTGCAGATCAGCTTCCAGCTCGCCGAGCGGCCCTTCATGCTGGCGGCGCAGTCCTTCCTCACGCTGGTGGTCAGCGTGGTCCTGATGTTCGCGCTGATCCCCGGCTACGGCCTCTACGGCGCGGCGCTGGCGACGCTGGCGACCGAGGCGATCGGCTTCCTCGTCGCCGTCGTCCTGATGCATCGGGCCCACCCGGTCCCGTTCGAGTTCAACCGCCTCGCCGGCGTTGCCGTCTCCGCGGCCGTGATGGCGGCCGCGATCCTGCTCGCGCGATCGCAAGCGGGCGGCACCGGCCTCGTGTCGCTCGCCATCGTCAGCCTCGCCGGCGGCCTCGCTTATGCGGCTGCGGCCTGGTTGCTGAATGTTGCGAACGTGCGAACGTTGTCGCTGCGTTTCCTGCGAACGTTGAACCGCAAGGCTCTCGGCGTCTAGCGAGCGTGCCGCCCGGCGTCGGCCCGCAAGGCTGCCCCAAAGGCTTGCCCGGACATTCTGCCGCAGTGATCGACGCCAGCTTCGGGCCAGTCCCGGCCGAAGGCCGCCTTCCGCCTGCGCAAACCGTCGTATATGAGTGATTTATCGCCGGAACGTGCCGAATCTCGCCACAGACGGAACGTAAGGCGGCTGCGATTTCTTAATCCAATGATTCCAATCTGACGCGTGATCGACACAGGCGGACTGGCAATTCGACCGAGGATGGCATGAAGAACCGACTGACGATGGCGCGTTCCACCGTGGCGATGCGGCGTTGGGGGCCTCCCGGAATCGTGGTGTTGGCGGCAGTGGTCGCATTGACGGCGACCCCGGCAACGGCGGCCAAGCAGCCGCGCCAGGCGGCCGAGGCCGTGGCGCCGCGTGTGGCCGGCGAGCCGATCATGGCGATCGTGTCGATCAAGAGCCAGCAGGTCACTTTCTACGATGCCGACGGCTGGATCATGCGCGCGCCGGTGTCGACCGGCACCACGGGGCGCGAGACGCCGGCCGGCGTGTTCGCCATCGTCGAGAAGGACAAGGACCACCGCTCGACCATGTATGACGATGCGTGGATGCCGAACATGCTGCGCATCACCTGGAACGGTATCGCGCTGCATGGCGGTCCGCTGCCCGGCTATGCCGCCTCGCATGGCTGCGTGCGCATGCCGTTCGGCTTTGCCGAGAATCTGTTCGACAAGACGAATATCGGGATGCGCGTGATCATCTCACCGCACGACGCGGTCCCGACTGACTTCTCTCACCCCTCGCTGTTCGTGCCGAGGCCGGACGCCATCGCGGCAGCGCCTGGCCGGGCCGACAAGCTCTCCGCCGAGGCCGAGGAGGCCACGAGAGCCGCCGATGCGGCCAAGAAGGCTGCTTCCGCCGCCGCGAAGGAAGCTGCCTCGCTTCCTGCCGCGCTGCGCAAGCTGGAACAGCAGAAGGCCCGCGCAGATGCCGAGCTCGCCTTCGCCGACAAGACGCTCGCGAACGCCAGGAACGATCAGGCCCGCGCCAAGGCCGAGGAGCTGAACCAAAAGGCGGCGGCCAAGGCTGCCGACGCGGCGACGCAGCTCGACGCCGCCAGGGCCGCCGCGCAGCAGAAGCGCGATGCGGTGGCCGCCACGAAGGAAGCCGCGAAGGCGGCCGCGACCCGGAAAGCCGACGCCGTGAAGGCGGCGACCGACGCGAAGCTCGCAGGCGAGCCGGTCTCGGTCTACATCAGCCGCGCGACGCAGAAGCTCTACGTGCGGCGGAACACGCACAAGCCGGCGCCCGACGGCGGCGGCGAGGTGTTCGACACCAGCATCGAGGTTCCCATCACGATCCGCAATCCCGACCAGCCGCTCGGCACGCATATCTTCACGGCGATGGCGAAGACCGATACCGGCCTGCGCTGGAGCGTGGTCACGATCGAGAACGGCGACGAGGCGAGAAACGCGCTCGACCGCATCACCATTCCGCAGGACGTGTGGGATCGCATCGGACCGACCGCGTTGCCGCGCTCGTCGATCATCATCTCGGATGAGCCGCTGAGCAGCGAGACCAATTACCGCACCGAGTTCGTCGCGGTGCTGGGCAATGAGCCGCAGGGCGGTTTCATCACGCGCAAGCCGACCGCACCTGCCATGATCGCGAGCGACGACGGCTGGGACAACGGCGGTAACGGCTTCGGCTTCTTCTTCCAGCAGCGCGATCCCTACGTGCAGCCGGCCAATCCGCGCCGGCGCAGCCAGTATCAGTATTATCAGCCGGCGCAGCCGATGCAGCGCGGCTTCTGGTAGGGAAGCGCCGCGCGCATTGTCGCTGCGGACATCATCCGAGGTCGGCCACAGCCTGGCCCAGCCGCAGCTCAATGTCGGAACGGAGCTGGAGGCCGCGTTCGACCAGAGCCGCCGCGCGCGCGCGGGTGGCTGGGTGGGAGGCCGAGCTGAAGAAAGCCGACAGCGCCGCCGGAAAGACGCCGTCTGCCGGCAGCGTGACGTCGTTCATCAGGGCCTTGGCACCGACCAGCGCATGCTTTTCGAACGAGGCGAGACGACGGGCAAGCGCATCGACGAATGCCTCGATCTCGCTGTCCGGCAGGGCTCTATTGACGTAGCCGTAGCGCTCAGCCAGGTCGGCTGAAAAGTCGTCGGCGCCCAAGATCACCTCCAGCCCGCGCCCGCGCCCCATCAAGCCGGCCAGCCGCGCCATCGGATTTCCACCGGGTACCGAGCCGAGCCCGACCTCGAACTGCCCCAGGATTGCGCGCTCGCGACTGGCGAAGCGCATATCGCAGGCGAGGACGAATTCGCTTCCCGCGCCGCGTGCGCGGCCACGGATCTCGGCAATGGAGGCGACCGGTGCCCGCGACAGCCGCACGAGCACGTCGATCCACGGGTGCATTCCGGTCGGACCGGGCGGCATCGCCGCGACCTTGGTCTTGTCGGCAAGCACGTCCCAATGCGCGAGAAAGAAATCAGGGTCGGCACTCCGGAATACCACAACCTTCACATGCGCGTCGGTTTCGAGCGCTGCAAGCAGATCCTGCAGTTCGCCAATCGTGTCCGGATCGATCAGGTTGATGGGCGGATTGTTGAACGTGGCGGTCCAGAATGCTGGCAGCGGCTTCTCGATGGTGATCTGTCGGGTCATTGTGGTCTCCATAGATGTTGCGAGGATGTTCGGGCCTACTCGGGCTTGTTGCCCTCGCCGGCGCGCGAGCATCCCTGCCGGGATACCGGCCGATCCGGTCCGATCAGCCGTCCCGATCTTTCGTTGCTCCAGCTCATTCGGCAGCGATGATTGCCACCCGGCTTGATGACAGCGCCGCGACGATCTCGTCCGTGGTCACGATGGCATTGGCGTAGTTCGGCATGTTGATCTCGAGCGCTGCGTGCATCATCTCTTCGGAGTAGTCGGCAACCGCATCCTTGACGACGGTGACGTCGTAGCCGAGCTCGGCGGCAAAGCGGACGGTCGCTTCGATGCAGGTGTGCGCGATCAATCCGATGACGATCAGTCGCTGGACGCCATGCCGCTTCAGCTGGAGATCCAGATCGGTATTGGCGAAACCGCTGGAGCACCAATGCTCGCTGGCGACGATCTCGCCGGGCGCCGGCACGAACTCGGCGCGGAATTCGCCGCCCCAGGTGCCGAATTCGAAGCTCCTGTTCTTCCACGCTCTCCGCTGGATCGGCGCAATGTACTTCCAGGATGCATAATCGCCTTCGCGGTAGCGGTGATGCATGGCGTAGAAGACGCGAAGCTTCGCGTCGCGCGCGGCCTGCAGAACCTGCTGCATGTGCGGAACGCAATTGTTCGATTCGGCGACGGCCTTGATCCGCGGCCAGATCTTGCCGCCTTCCGAAATGAAGTCGTTATAGGGATCGACCACCAGGAGCGCCGTGTCGGTCTTGTCGTAGGACAGGTCTGTCATGAGACTCTCCGTCGTCAGGCGTTCGCCAGGGCCGCGCGCTCGATGCTGGCGGCGAACAGAGGCGTCTCGCCCTGATTGTGCGCGATCGAGGCGGGCTGGCGTTGGGCGCGGAACAGGTCGAAGGGGATGCCCTGCTTGCCGATGAACGCCATGAACTCGTCCGTCGCGTACGACCTGACGCGGTTGGTGAACTCGCACTTGCCGGGTTCGATCTCCTTCACGCTCAGCTCCCAGGTCACGTGAATGGTGGTGCGTCCATTGGGCGTGAACACGTCGGAGGTGGAATCGAGGATCAGATGGTCCTTCTCGCCGAGCGTCTCGACATAGTGCTGCACCATGAGGCTGCCGCCGATGATCTCGACATTGATGGACATCCGCTTGCCGTCCGGGGCCGTCGTGAAGCCCGCGGCGATGTGCGCAGGCGAGCAGCCCTGATACTCGCGTTCCGGCAGGTTGAAGCACCATTCGGGTATGTCGATCCGGTCGATCGGTGCGTTGATGATGGCGGTGAAACTTGAATCGACGATCTGGTTATTGGTCATCTCCGGAACTCCTCATCGGGTTGCAGGCTCGAGGCTTCACGGCCCTGTGTCTCGACGCTGCGCTGTGTGCTCGCAGGGTCGGCTGGCCGCTCGTCCTGCAACCAAATTGGCGCGGGCCGCCGGAAATTGCTCGTTATGGGTTGTTATAGGTCGTTAGCTTCTGCGGAGCCGTGGAAATCGCGCGGAAAACGCGCAGGCAGTCGCCCGCCGGCGATAGGACGGCCCGGTGTTAGGCACTGCGAGATTTTGTTATGGCGGCGATCGCCGGGAGGTCGCAGGTTTGCGCCCCCGGGCCGGGTGGATGCTCACGCCGTTGGTCTCGAAGGCGAGCCGAGCGCGCAGTGGATTGCGGCTTCGGCAATTACGCGCGCGCCTCGATCACGATAGCCTGGATCTTGCCCTCAACCGGGCCGGAGCCATGGCGCGTCCGGATCGCCTCGGCAACGACATCAGTCGCAGCCTGAAGCTTGCTGGCATCCTTTGCCTCGATCTCGCTGCGCAGCGGCGTGCCCTGACAGAGCGCGGTGGCGACATATTCGGCCGACGGCGCGCGGCTGATCTCAGACCGGGTTTCGATCGATATGTCACGGAAGCCAGCTCGTTCGAGGTCGCCTCTGATGACGGTCTTGTCGTAATAGCCGTGCGGCGTCCGGATCATGAAACGGGGCGGATCGTCGGGAAACAGCTTTTCGAGCGCGACCATCGCTTCCTGCGTGAGCACATTGTCCTCGATGCGATCCCATACGTTGAAGACGAACGTGCCGTCCGCCTTCAGGACTCGCTTCACCTCTCCGTAAGCCTTGATCCGGTCCGGAAAGAACATCGCGCCGAACTGGCAGCAGACCACGTCGAACTCGGCATCGTCGAAGGGCAGGGCCATTCCGTCCGCCTGGCGCCAGGTGATGCGATCATCACCCGCCTGGCGCTGCGCGGCAACAGCCAGCATCGGCTCGTTCAGATCGGTCGCAACGTAGCGGATGCCGCCCGGCAGCGCCGCCGCCACGGCGCGTGTCACCGCGCCCGTGCCTGCCGCGATCTCCAGCAGCACGGAGGGCGAGAGCGCAGCGACGCGTCTTGCGATGTCCTCGGCGTAAACGGCGAAGATCATCGGGACGAGATATTCGTCGTAGAGTCTTGGGATCGAGCCGGCGAAAACCTTGTCAGTGTCGGACATGATTGCCTCCCTGAAGGTTCGGACACGAGCCTCAGATTAGCATGGTTTGGCCTCTGCCGCGCCAGCAGCGCCTTTGATCAGCCGGTTCTTGCGTCGTCTTGCGCGCTTCGAACGACATCGGCCAAGCCGGTGATCGGTCCTACGATCGGCCGCCGCCGACCTCGCGGATCGGTCGCGTGCCGTCCCAACTCATCGCGGCCTGCCGGACCTTCTCGAAGAACGGTCCCTTGGTGCCGCTGATGTCGGAGATCTCGATCACGGTGCCCGGATGGGCCTGCGTGTCGAAATAGGCAAAGCGCCCCTTGTCGCCGCCGATCTGGCCCTCATGGCCGACCCTGTAGCCGAGTCCGAGCGCCCTGTCGTAGAGCGCCTGATAGTCGTGGCTCCAGTACGACATGTGCTGCAGCCCTTCGTGCCCGGCGTCCAAAAATTCCTTGTACAGCGAAGGCGCGTCGTTGCGCTGCTGGATCAACTCGATCTGGAGATCGCCGGAATTGGCGAGGGCAATGCTCATCTCGACCGCGGAATCCTGGCCGCGATGGCGGAACCAGTCGGTCTTCACGCGATCCATGTAGTACCAGGGGCCGACGCCCATCACCTCGATCCAGTGCGTCATCGCGGCGCGGATGTCCCGCACCACATACCCGTTCTGGCGCACCGCGCCGAAGATGCGGCTCATGCCCGCGCTCCCATTCTTTCCTTGTTCACGACAGCCCTGCTATTCACTTGACCTCGATCCCGGCGTCCTTGGCAACCTGCTTCCAGGCTGCGATGTCGCGAGCATTGATATCACGCTGTTCCTCGCCGGAGACGAATTGCGGGGTGATGCCGAGCCCGAGCAGCTTTTCCTTCACGACGGCATCGCCGAGCGCCTCCTTGAGCGCCGCCGACAATTTCTGCGCGGTCGGCGGAGCGAGTCCCGCCGGCGCATACATCGCCCAGGACAGGCTGCGGTCGAATGGCACGCCCTGTTCCTTGTAGCTGGCGATATCCGGCAGGCTCGGCGAACGTTCGCCGCAGGCGGCGAGCGCCTTGATCGAGCCGTCCTTCACCAGCGGCGTCGCCGTCGCGACGTCGAGCGTCGCAAGGGAGATGTGGCCGCCGAGCAGATCGCCGGCAAGCTTCGCTATGCCGTTGAACGGCACGTGATCCATCTTGATGCCGGTCTGCTGCATCAGGATCTCCGCGCAGAATTGCCCGGTCGAGCCGACGCCCCAACTGCCGTACTGGATCGGCTCGCCTTTCTTGGCCAGCGCGACCAGGCCCTTGATGTCATTGGCGGCAAAATTCTTGGTCGCGACCAGCATGATCGAGGAGGTGCCGACGCGGCCGATGGTCGTGAAATCCTTGATCGGATCGTAGGGCAGATTTGGATAGATCGCGGGGGCAAGCACATGCGTGGTCATGCCGCCGACGGTGATGGTGTAGCCGTCATTCGGAGATGTCGCGACCATCTGCGTGCCAAGCGTGCCGGCCGCGCCGGTGTGGTTCTCGATATAAATGGTCTGCCCGAGCGTCTTGCTCATCCTGTCCGCAAGCAGCCGGCCGACCACGTCGCCGCCGCCGCCGGCCGCATAGGGCAGCAGCATCTTGATCTTCCGGGTGGGGTAGGCGGCAGGGTCCTCGGCGCATGCCGGCAATCCCGCCGACAGCAATGCGAGCAATGAGAGCGTGACCGTGCGCAGCATCATGTGGCATCTCCTGAAGAAGAATAGGTTTTGGTTGAATCGATGCGGGCCACGAGCTCGGATCACCTCTCCCATAGGGAGAGGTCGGGTCGCATCGAAAGATGCGATCCGGGTGAGGGGTTACGGTCTCGCTTCGCATTGCGGCCCCTCACCCGGATTGCTCAGGCGCGCAATCGCGCGCCCAAGCAATCCGACCTCTCCCCGCGGGGAGAGGTGACCTCCGGGGCCGCCGATCGAACTCAGCTTCATAGTCTAGTCCTCGAAACGAAATCGATAGGTCTCGCCGTGCCGGATCACGCGCCCCGCGGTCGGGGCGGGGAAATGGCCGGTGAGCAGGTAGCTCGGCGTATCAGCTAGCTCCTCCAGCAACGCCATTCGCGTTGCGAGTGCCGCAGCTGGATCGACGTCGGCGGCATTCGACAGCCAAGGCGCGGCGCACTGGATCGGATGATGGATGACGTCGCCGGACATCACCGCGTGATCGTGGCCGCCATTGAGGTGGATCTGCATGTTGCCGGCGGTGTGGCCGGGCGCCGGCGCGAAGCGCAGGGCCGCGTCGCGATCGCTAAACAGGCGGTGGTCGGTCTCGACCAATTCGGCAAGGCCGGCCGCGACTACCGGCAGCACGGAATCTTCGAACGAACCATGGTTCACCGGGGTGTTCGGCGCAGCATTGTGCGCGGCCTCGAAATGGCGGTACTCGGCCCGCCCCATCAGATAGCGCGCGTTGGGGAAGGTCGGCACCCAGCGCCCGTCCACGAGGCGCGTGTTCCAGCCAACGTGATCGACGTGCAGGTGCGTGCACATCACAAAATCGACCTGCTCGGGGGCAACGCCCAGCGCCTGCAAGTTTCTGAGATAGGGCTGATTCAGGTTGTTCCACGCCGGCACGCGCGGTCGATGCTTGTGATTGCCGCAGCAGGTGTCGACGATCGCGGTCCGGCGCGGCGTGCGCACCAGGTAGGAATGGTGGCTGAGAATGAAGCGGCCGGTCTCCGGCTCGATATAGCGGTGGTCGAGCCAGCCCCGGTTCTCCGCGATCACCGCGTCGGTGACGTTGGCGAACAGCCAGCTTTTGTCGAAGGCAAGCGCGGGGATCTCGCTGACGAGATCGACCCGCATGCTGCCGATCCTGACCTGTCGCATGATCAGTTCTTCAGGAGATCACCGAACGGCACCCAACGCGTGCCGTCAAAACGGATCAATTGAAGGCTCGTCATAGGCGTAAAGCGCTCGGGCGAATTGCTCACGGCGGTGCCGTTGATCAGCATCGGCAGGCGCACGTCCTTCATGGAGGTCGCCTGCTTCATGACGTTGGTGCGGGTGAGGTCGTTGCCTGATGCCTTCAGCACGGTCACCAGCGTCTGCGCGATGGTATAGCCATAGACGTTGAGCCAGTCGCTCTTGTTGGCCTCCGGCATGTACTTGTCCATGAACGCCAACCACTCCTTGTAGCCGGCATCGTCCTTCAGCGCGGGGTCGGTCGCGTCCTTCAGGTACTGGCTGGAGATGACGCCGGTGGAATTGTCCTTGCCGGCCGGCTCCAGCACGCCGCTGATCGAGGCGGAGACGTTGGAGATGATGGTGACCGGTTTCCAGCCGATCTCGCCGATCTTGCGGATCGCCTGCGCCGCGAATTTCGGCGTCGCCGCGACGAGCACGACATCCGCGCCCGCGGTCTTCAATTGCAGGATCTGGGTGTCGACGGTCGGGGCCGAGGTCTCGTAAGCCGCCCGCGCGACAATCGCTTCGCCGCTGCCGAGTCCTTCCTCCAGCGCCTTCAGATAGTCCTTGCCGAGATCGTCGTTCTGGTAGAGCACGCCGACCTTTGCGTTGGCGTGGCTCGCCTTGATGTACTTGGCGTAGGCGATCGCCTCGTCGCGATAGGTCGGCTGCCAGCCGACGGTCCACGGGAAATTCTTCGGGTCGTCCCACTTGGCGGCGCCGGAGCCGAGGAAGAGCTGCGGCACCTTGCGGTCGTTGAGATATTTGTGCACGGCGCTGTTGGTCGGCGTACCGACGCCGCCGAAGATCAAAAGCACTTCCTCGCTCTCGACCAGTCGCCGGGTCTGCTCCACCGTCTTGGGCGGGCTGTAGGCGTCGTCGGCGATGATCATCTGGACACGCCGTCCGTTGACGCCGCCCTCGTCATTGACTTTCCGGAAATAGGCTTCCGCCGATTTCGCGATCTGCGCGAAGGCCGACACCGGGCCGCTCAGCGGCGCGGTGGTGCCGATCTTGATAGTCTTGTCGTCGGCGCCGGGATCGTATTTCGCGCTTTGGGCCTGGGCAGTGCTTGCTGCGAGCAGCGGCAACAGGATGCAAGCCGCGGCTAGGCGAGGGCGGGCAAAGCGCGCCATGACGTCGTCTCCCAAAATTGCTCTCCGCCTCTCGATGGAGCGGAGTTGAACGCGAGAACAGTGCCCGAAAGCGATCTTGCGGGCCGCGACCGTTGCCGCCAGACTGGCGAAACGAACGATCGTTCGTACGGTTGACTAGCGAACGATCGTTCGTTAGTCAAGCCACATGGCTGTCCACACCTCCAGCGCGGCGGAAGCGGCTGCGCCCACCACTCGCGAGCGCATCCTCACCGAGGCGCTCAATCTGTTCGCGCAGAGCGGCTATGGCGGCGCCTCGATGCGCGAGCTCGCGCGTCGCGTCGGCATCCGCGAGAGCAGCCTCTACAATCATTTCCCGGGCAAGGCCGCGATCCTGGAGGCGATCGTCGCCGAGCACGGTCCCGCCAGCTCGGCGAGCCGGCTGGAGGAGCCGCGCTATAGGCAGCTCGCGCGACAGCCCGCCGCGTTCTGCCGTCAGTTCGCGCTCGACCTCGTCGAGCAATGGTCCGATCCGCGCGAGCACCAGTTCCAGAAGGTGATCACCGCCGAGCGCAACCGCGTCCCCGGCATCCGTGCCAAATTCGCCGATCATTTCTATGCGCGCGAACAGAGCCTGATGACGGATTATTTCCGCGGCTTCTCGCTCGCCGGCCTGATCTCGACGCCCGATCCGCGCGAGACCGCGCGGCTGTTCGCCGCCGGGCTGATCTACATCCGTCTCGAACACTACGTGATGGGCGCGGCGCCCTCGCCGCGGGCGAAGGTGATCGAGGCGCTCGACCGCTACCTCGCGTTCTTCCTGTCGCTGATCGCGGCAGGGAATGACGACGACAACAAGAAACGAAAGCCCAAGGGAGAAACGCGTGGCAAGGCTGCCCCTGATTGATCCGGAGACGACGAGCGGCGACATCCGCGCCTCGTTCGACCGCATGCCGGTCAAGCTCAACATCTTCCGCATGATGGCCCACGCCGAGGCCAACATGATCCCGGCGATGCGGCTCGGCAATTCGATCCTGCACAAGCAGAAGCTCTCGGCCGTCAACCGCGAGCTGCTGATTCTCCAGGCCGCGCAGCTCGAAGGCGGCGCCTATGAATGGCGCCAGCATGTGCCGATCGCGCTCGGCGTCGGCTGCACGCAAGCCCAGATCGATGCGGTCGAGCGCAGCGACTACGATGCCGCCGCGCTGAGTGAAGCCGAACGCGCGCTGCTGAAGTTCGGCCGCGAAGTGGTCGAGAACGTCCGCGTTGCGGAGGCGACCTTCGCTGCCGCGAGAAAGCACCTCAGCGACCAGGAGATCGTCGAATCCATCGTCACGCTCGGCTTCTACATGATGATGGCCCGCCTCACCGAGGCGACCGAGACCGATCTGGATCCAGCCGCCGGCATGAAGGTCTATGACGGCGGCAAGAGGCCGGGCGGCTGAGATGTCGGAGCCCGAGAGCAAGCCGGACCGCTACGTCCGCCCGCCGAGCGCGGAATCGCTGGGCGAGGCCCCAGGCAGGGGACGCCTGAAAGGGCGCCGCATCCTGATCGTCGGCGGCGGCCAGCGCGTCTTCGACGCCGCCACAGATCCGATCGGCAACGGCCGGGCCATGAGCATCCTGTGCGCACGCGAAGGTGCGAAGGTCGCGGTCGCCGATCTCAACCGCAGCGCTGCCGAGCAGACCGTCAAGCGCATCACCGATGAAGGCGGCGAGGGCTTTGCCATCGCCGCCGACGTGACGTCCGAGGCCGACGTCGTTCGCATGATCGCGGAAGCGCACGGCGCCATGGGCGGGCTCGACGGCATGGTGCTGAACATCGGCACCTTCGGCAAGGTCGGGCTCGATGCCGTCAGCCCCGAGGAGTGGAATAGAATCTACGACGTCAACGTCCGCGGCCCCATGCTGTGCTGCCGCGCCGCCCTGCCGAAATTCGACGATGGCGGCGCCATCGTCTTCATCTCCTCGATCGCCGCGCTGAAAGCCGGCTCGCAGATGGCGGTGTACGATTCCTCCAAGGCCGCGCTCGGCGGCCTCATGCGCAACATCGCCCACCTCGGGTCGCGCCGCGGCATCCGCGCCAACCTCGTCTATCCCGGCCTCGTCGACACACCCAACGGCCGCGAAGCCGGCGCCGGCCGCCCCAACCGCGGCAAGGGCCACGTTCCCTTCGGCCGCCAGGCCACCGCCTGGGAGATCGCCTACGCCGTGCTGTTCTTCCTCTCGGACGAAAGCGTCTACGTCACCGCGCAGACCCTCGCGGTCGATAGCGGCTTAAGCGGGATGTAGGCGCGGCCGCGCTCGTACCGAGCTGATGTGTGACCGCTGCCGACAGTTCATATCGGCTGCGACAGCGGCATTGACGTCGAAGTAGCGTCGCCGATTCCGCAACACTCGGCGCTCCGACCGCGATACCGCGCATCGCGGATGGCGGGCCCTTGAGCTCGCCGGGCGTCTATAGTAAGGGTTTGCCCGGGTCTGCAGTTCACCCAGGCGTCACCGTCCCGCGAGGGAAGCTAAACCTGCAAGGCTCAATCGAATCGACACCAAACCTCGTGCCGCGTCGTAAGCCGGTGACCTCCGACAATCCACCTGTGGATCGGCACATCGAGGATTGGTCATGTCCAGAACACCCATTGCGTTCGTGGCGGGCGACATCTCTGCGCTCGCGAAATCCCTGCGCGCCCAGCTTCTGGAGCGCACGTCGCCACCGGGTCACGTCGAGTTGCTCAACATTCTGGCGCGTGCGACGGGACACCGGAACTATCAGCATTTCCGCGCAGGTGCGGTCGGCACTGCCGTGGATGACCGCGGGACGCCGGCGACCCGGGACGAGGCGGTCGATCTGAAGCGCGTGCAGCGCGCGGCGCGCCATTTCGATGAACGCGGCAGGCTGCTTCGCTGGCCGGCCCGCCACAATTTGCAGCAGCTGAGCCTCTGGGTGTTGTGGGCCGGCTTTCCGCCGCGATGCAGTCTGGCCGAGGCGGAAGTGAAGACGCTGTTGAATCGTCAGCATGCCTTCGCCGATGATGCCTTGCTGCGCCGCGCGCTGTGCGATCACGGCCTGGTCGTCCGCACGTCCGACGGGCGCGCGTATCGCCGGATCGAGCGTCGGCCGCCGGCGGAGGCTGCGGCGCTTCTGCGTTGCCTCAAGGCCGGCACAGCCGGGCGACCGGAAGCCGCGACATGACTGCAAATCCAGACGCATTTCCGCTCGCCGGGCCTGCTCCAGTCTCGGTGCGGACCTCTCGCGGCGCGATCCAGTGCGCAATCGCGGGCGAGGGGCCGGCCATTCTGGCCGTCCATGGGGGCATGGGCGGTCACGACCAGTCGTGGCTGCTGGCCCGCGCCCTCGCGAAGACGTTCAGGGGCAAGCGGGTGGTGGCCGTGTCCCGCCCCGGCTATCTCGGCTCGGCCCTCGAGCTTGGCGCGTCACCCGACGAACAGGCCGATCTCTACGGCGCGCTGCTCGACGCGATCGGGATTTCGACCGTGGCGGTCGTCGCGGTCTCCGCCGGCGGCCCTTCGGCGCTGCAATTTGCCGCGCGGCATCCCTCGCGCTGCCGCTCGCTCGTGCTGGTCTCGGCCTGCACGGGCACGCTGCAAACGCCGCCGGAGATTGCCACGCGCCTGCGCATGATGCGCCACCTTGCGCGTCTTCCCGGACTGCCGCGCGTGCTGAGGTGGCAGGCTGAACGAAATCCGCAAGCCGGTGCGCGCCGCTCGATCCCCGATGATGCCATGCGCGAACGGACCTTGAGACATCCGGCGGCAGGTCCGCTGTTCGGCGCCTTGCAGTCGAGTGTGTTCCAGCGTCTGCATGCGCGGCTTCCTGGGACCGTCAACGACATCGCGCAGTTTGCCGCGCTGGGACAGTTGCCCGCGGGATCGATCTCGGCGCCCACCCTCGTCGTGCACGGCCGCGCCGACAACGTCGTGCCGTTCTCGCATGCCGAGAATGTCTGCCGGGCAATCCCGCAGGCGAAGCTGCTGGCGCTCCCCGATGGCGGCCACGTGTCGCTGTTCACGCATTTGGACGTGGTGCGGCAGGAAGCCGAACCGCTCCTGGACGCGCGCGCCGGCGCTCCATCGCACCCTCTTCGTGTCGAGGATCTCCATGAAAGCAACACTGCTCAAACCTGACGACTATACCCGCTCGCCCTGGAAGAACGGCGGCGGCATCTTCACCGACATTGCGGACGCTCATCGGGACGATGCGCCGCAGAAGAACTGGGACAGCCTGCTCTGGCGATTTGCTTCGACGCCGATCGTGGCGCCCGGCCCCTTCTCCTACATGCCAGGCATCGACCGTTTGCAGATGGTCGTGGGCGGGCGCGGGCTGGTGCTGAAGTCGCCCACGCGGGAATTCGACGAACGTGAACCTTTTACGACCGTGCGCTTCACCGGCGAGCTCGAGATCGTCACCGAGCTCGAAGCCGGCCCGGTGGAGGTCGTGAACCTGATGGCGCGGCGCGGTGCGGCGGAGATTGATCTCCTCGCGCTCAGGGAGCCCGGCGAGCGGCCGCTCGCGGTGGGCACGCATCTCGTCTACGCCGCGCGCGGCGAATGCCGCATCCGTCTCGATGACGAGAATTTTACGATTCTCGACGAGGGCACGCTGAAAGTCGAGCTGACGGAGCCAGCGACGCTTGCGCTCGTCTCGGGCCTCGCAGTGCTGGGATCGATCCGGCTGCTCGCTTAGGCCGCCGCTGCGCCGGTCGCCCGCTGCGCACAATCCATGCAACTGGCCAGGTTGACGCCGCCGGGCCGGAGCATGATATCTGCCTTGCAACAGACCGCAGCTCGAGGGGCAGAATATGACCGCGCCAGACAAACATGCCCCCACGCCTGCCGATGGCGTCATCGACTGGCTGACCAACGGCACGCGCGATGAGCGCTTCATCGACGATATCTTCGCGCAGATGTGCATCCGCCTCCAGCAGGACGGCATTCCCGTGAAGCGGGCGACGCTCCACGTGTTGATCAATCACCCGCAATGGCTGGGGGCCCGCATGATGTGGTCCGACGGGAGCCGCGAGGCCGAGATTGCGCTGGTCGACTATGAAGTCCGCGAGCGGCCCGAATATATCGGCAGCGCCGCCCACGAGATCCATGACGGCGCCACCGAGCTGCGCGAGAGGCTCGAGCAGGATCCCTCGCTCGGCCGCAAGCACGCCCTCTATGACGAGATGCGCGCTAAGGGCCTCACCGATTATGTCGCTTGGCCGCTCTACCATACGCTCGGCAAGCGCCACATCGTCACCTTCGCGACCGACCGGCCCGGCGGGTTCGACGATGCGCATATCGCCGGCCTCAAGAAGCTGCTGCCGGTGCTGGCGCTGGTCAGCGAGATCCGCATCAAGAACCGCCTGGCCCGGACGCTGCTGGAGACCTATGTCGGCTCCCATGCCGGCGAGCTGATCCTGGCCGGCGCCACCAGACGCGGCACCGGCACGACGGTGCGCGCCGCGATCATGATCTGCGATTTGCGCGATTTCACCAAGATCTCCGACAACTGGCCGCGCGACGACGTCATCGACCTGCTCAACGACTATTTCGACGCGATGTCGGAGCCGATTGCGCGGCACGGCGGCGAGATCCTGAAATTCATCGGCGACGGGCTGCTCGCGATCTTCCCGCTCAGCGCGCCCGATGCCTGCGCGAACCTGCTGCATGCCGTGGCCGAGGCCCGGCAGGCCATGGCCGCGCTGAACGAACGGAACCAAGGCACCGGCCGCGCGCCGCTGAACTACGGCATCGGCGTCCATGTCGGCGACGTCATGTACGGCAATATCGGATCGACCAGCCGGCTCGACTTCACCGTGATCGGCCCGGCCGTCAACATGGCCTCCCGCCTCGAGGCGCTGACCAAGACGATCGGCAAGAAGGTGCTGCTGTCGCGCGCCTTCGCCGAGCTGGTGGAGAGAGAGTTCGCGCTGGAGCATGTCGGCCAGCACGAGGTGCGCGGCTTCAACGAGCCGATCGAGCTGTTTGCGTATCCGGAGTGAGGGCGCGAACGGCTGCCGAAAGCGAGGCGTCTATTTGCGGTTCGTGCCGGTTGAGTTCGGCAGGGCCTGCTGACCGCCCTGGGTTTGCCTGGAGGGGTCGTTGTCTCCCGACCGCATGGTCGACGACTTCGCCGGCGCGCTGCCGCCGCCGCTATTGTTGTCCGAGGGCGTATTGAGGCTGGAGGCTCCCGCTCCGGTCGTCCCGCCGGTCCCGGTCGAATTGATGCTCGATCCAGTCCTGGACGCTCCGGTGCCGTCCTGCGCGAATGCGGCGAGGGGAGAGGTGAGAGCCGCAACGAGCGCTGCGAGCACGAGTGCTTTCATGTCCGCTCCTGTGCGTTGAGGTCAGGCAGCCCCGGCCCGGTGGTCCGGGGGCGGGGTCGGGCCGAGGCCGCCATGTGCCGGAATTGTGGAACCCCGGCGCGAGCCAATGCGCGGGAACGCGGGGCGTTCCTATTCCTGTTGGTGGCGCGGCGTGTCGCCAAAGCATGATCCGGAAGAGTGCGCAGCGGTTTTCCGAAAAGATCATGCTCAAACAACAACCTATAGCGCGAGGGCGAACCATCCTAATCGCATCGCGCTTTAGGCCGACCAGCGATCCTGCTCTTCCCGGTGTGCGTGCTCGTTGAGCCGGTCGGCGATCTCATTCGCAATCTGCTCCGATTCGGCCTCGGCGACGGGCTCGCCCTTGTGCGTCTTCAGCTTGTCCTTGTCGGCTTCGATCGGGAAATCGTCGGGCTTCAGTTCGTTTTCCCTGGTCATGACACGCCTCACGCGGTTCTCGGCAGAGGGAAAACGCGCGTGAAGGCGGATCGTTGCGTCAAGGATGAAGCTTCGATCGACCGAGCAAGTCAGGCGCCGCCGATCGCCCGGGTGACGGTCCCGCTCCCCGCTCCTGGCGCAGGAAGCACCAATCGGGGCGCGGCACCAAGGTCCGCGCCCCCAGATCGATCGTTCATGGCCGTGATGTGCAAGCGCCAGGAAACGGGAACTGCCTGTTCCGCCTATTTCTCGACTGCCCCGGACCAGTCCTTGAAGCCGCCGACGTTGTAGACCTTGTCGTAGCCCATATCCTTCAGCACCTTCCCGGCCAGCGCCGATCTGCCGCCGGACGCGCAATAGAGGATGACGGTCTTGGTCTTGTCGAACGCCTTGTCGTGATAGGGCGACTCCGGGTCGGCGCGAAATTCCAGCATCCCGCGCGAGACGTTCACGGCGCCCGCGATCTTGCCGCTGGCGGCGACTTCCGGCGCATCGCGAACGTCGACGACCAGCGTGTCGCCGTTCTTGATCATCTCGGCCGCCTGGTCGGAGGTGATCTTCGGGACCGCCGCGTTCGCAGCTTCCAGCATTTGCTTGACACTCGTTGCCATGGTTTCTCTCTCCTGCCGCCCCCGCGGGAGGATAGCACAACGCTTTTCGCTGCGCCTCCTCCAGTCGATCGACGCCGCGCCGCGCAAGCCGGCGTTAGCCCGTCATGTGACGGGCCGGGCGTCGTGCGGATGCGCAATTGAGGGCGCCTTGGTGAAAGAGATCGCCGCGCAGGACTCGTAAGCTGGTTTCGTTGGCGGCTCAGACGACGAATGCCGCCCGCGTCATCGGGAGGCGAGGCAAGCCCCGGTGCAACAGAAGAGGTGATCGGCGACATCAGGCGCGACAACGAGAGGAGACGTCAATGCCAACCTGCTCCGCAAATCTTCATGGTCGAACCGGGCGCTGCGCCGTTTGCGACGGCCAGTTCGGCTTGGTCAGGTATTACGCGTGGCGCAAGCCTCTCTGCTCGAAGAAGTGCGTCGAACGTTTCGCGACCCGCCGCCGGGATGACCGCGACTGGTTCGGCCGTGTCCCGATCGCCTTCGAAATATCTCCAGAGAACCACGCGAGGATGCCATGACCCTGCAGATGTCACGACGAGGCAAGCAATACATGGAAACGGCGCAGAGCCTGCTGCGCGCTGCGATGAGCATGACCGACGAGGTGGTCGCGACGCGGCTGAAGCTGCTGGCCGATGATTATCAGCGCCGCGCCGAAAAGGCCTCGAGCGTCGATGCCGCCAAACCGGCGGCGCGCTCGGCGGCCAGGCCCGAATACGATTGGTCGAAGGAGCTGACGTGAGATGATCAGGATCATCGCCGTGCTCTGCAGCCTCTCGTCTCCGACGGACTGTCATGAACAGATCGTCACGACCTCGGACTTCGCGGATGTGACGATGCAGTCCTGCCTGATCGGCGCGCCGCAGCTCGCCGAATGGATGGCGCAGCATCCGGCCGAACGTCTGGCCGGGTGGCGCTGCACGATCGGCAAACAGGGCGGCAGAGGAATTTAGGCTGCCAGCCTGGGGGCGCAGTGCAGGGCAATCGCAAATGGCATCTTCTCAGGGAGAAGCCAAGCGCATCGGTGCCCGCTGAAACTGCTGCCGCGCACTCCGTCCTCATCCTGAGGGCCCGCCAACGGCGGGCGTCTCGAAGGATGGCCACAGGGATGTCGCTTCCACATGCGATTGCTCTGCAGGGCGGGGGGGGGCGGATTGGGAGTCCGGTTGCCAACGCCGGGTTGTGCGACTAGGTTTTGCGACAAGCTACGCCCAAACGGTCTTTGGCCGCACATTCATGCCGAAATTCCTTCGCATCGGTGTCCATCAGTCGAACGTCTCCGGGTACACGTCGAAGGCGTGGTGCGTCAGGCGCGTTGGCTCGGCGGTCTTCCTGAAGTGGGGCGCCGTGGAGGTGCATGGCGCCGGTGCCGGCCGCAAGGTCTACTGGTCGCGTCTGCCGCAGGAGAAGACAGTTCGTTGCGGCAGCGCGCAGCGCGCGCAGGACTACACCAAAGCCGCGATCGCGCGGCGCCGCAATCATCGCTACGAGCCGCTGACCGGACCCATCGCGAACCGGAGCCCCTCGGCCGCACGCAGCGCCGAGCTCAAGCAGGCCCTCGCCACCATCCTGATCGTCGACATCGTCGGCTCCACCGCGAAGGCGGCCAAGCTCGGCGATGCGCGCTGGACCAAGGTGATGGGCCACTACTATGCCGCCGTTCGCAAGGAGCTGAAGACGTGCGGCGGCAAGGAGGTCGTGACCACCGGCGACGGCGTGCTCGCGACCTTCAAGAAGCCCGCCGCCGGCATCGCCTGCGCGACGGCGATCCAGAAAGCCATGCGCACGCTGGGCCTCGAGATCCGGGTGGGCCTGCACGCCGGCGAATACACCATCAGCGGCGGCGAAATGGTCGGCCTCGCCTTCCACATCGGCACCCGCGTCGCAGCGAAAGCGCGCGCCGGCGAGGTGCTGGTGTCGAGCGCGGTGAAGGAGCTGATGACATCGCAGGCGCAGATCAGCCTGAGGGATCACGGCGTGCACCGGCTCAAGGGCGTGCCGGAACGGTGGAGGCTGTGGCGGGTGGAGGGGTGAGGGATCGCGGGGCCATTGATGTAAATCCCTTCTCCCGCGCGAGCCTGTTGCTGGTGGGATGTACTAGAACTCGTGGAACAAAGCGGCCTGCTCGACTTGCCGATGCCCCATCATGATCTTCAGTCCTGCCAACGAGACAGACTGAATCACTGATCTACCTGCGTCCTTTCAACAGAAGCGCCCCTTAGCTGGCCCCAGCCCTTCGCGCCCTCGAAGTGAGAGGACCGACCAGCGGTCCGTATTTCCTTCAATTTCGAGCTCACTGTACTTCAGCGCTGGAACACAACCCTGCCGCCGACGATCGTGATGTCCGTCTTTATGTCCTTGATCTGCTCCTCCGGTACGGCCAAGTAGTCCGCGGAAAGGACCGCGAAGTCGGCAAGCTTCCCGGACTGGATCGTTCCCTTCCGCCCTTCATCGAACGTGTAGCGCGAAGCTGCAGACGTATAGAGCCGGAGTGCCTGCTCGCGGCTGATGGCTTCCGAGGATCCGTACACGCTTCCCTTGGGATCCTTTCGGGTCACCATGATGTACATGTTGAGAAACGGGTTAATCGGGTTGACGGGAAAGTCGGTGCCGGCACCAAGACTGTCAAGCCCCATCGTCGCGATCAACGTCTTAGTCGGCACCGCGCGGTCGGCGGTAGGCCGACCCAAGAAGCGTTCGACCGTCGCGGCCTTGTCCCACATGAACACGTTCTGGAAATCCACTCTGACCCCGAGCTTGCGCGCACGCTCCATCTGCTCCGGCCTGATCAGACTCGCGTGAATGAGAACGAAACGACGATCCCGGATCGACTTTTCCTTGTCGACTGCTTCAAACGCGTCGAGAACCTGGTCGATGCCGAGGTCGCCAACGACATGAACCCCCACACGCCAACCGAAGCGGTTACAGATCGAGACGAGCTTCGTCAGCCGCTCGGGGGTCTGTTGGGCGACGCCGTGGTAGTTGTCGTGAGAGTCAGGATAGACATCGCGCATCAGCGCCGTCTTCAGAGTCATGCCGCCATCGTAGAAGATCTTGATGCCGGCAAACCTGACCCAGTCGTCGCCGAATCCGGACGAGGCGCCGTTCCCCGACATGACGGCTTCCCACGAGCTAAGATCGGCGGGCGGTTCTGGCCGGAACATCAAACCTGTTCGCAGGGTCGCCTTGCCAGACGCCGCGATCTTCTGCAGGATGCGGACGTCGCGCGCTTCCGTCGCACCTTCGACTGCGCTTGTGATTCCAAAACTGTTGAGCGCGCCTTCGGCGATCATGAATTGTCTGATCTCGTCTTCTTCCGTCCATGGCGGAACGGCCTTCTCGACGCGGTCGATCGCCGTCTCGACGAGGACGCCAGTCAAGTCGCCGGTCGAATCGCGCTCGAAAGAGCCGCCACTCGGATCGGCGGTGGTCTTGTCGACACCAACGATTTCCAAAGCCTTCGTGTTCGCCATCGAGAAATGCCCGACGGTTCGCAAATAAACCGGGTTATCTGGAGCGACGCTATCGATCTCCTGCCGTGTCAGATAGCGTTTCTCCGCAAGTTGCGACGGGGGATGCCACGCGCCACCCACGATCCATTCGCCCGGCTTCTTCTTGACTGCGAATGTCTTGATGGCTTCGAGTGCGTCGGCGACCGTCTTCGCACGGCTCATATTGACGACGTAATCCGCAAGACCGGCAGCCTTGAAGTGGGCATGGGTGTCGATCAGACCGGGAACCACGGTCTTGCCGGAGACATCGAGTACCTGCGTGCGCGCGCCGGCAAGCGACCGGATCGATGCGCTAGTCCCTGTTGCAAGAATTCGTCCGTCCCGAACTGCGATCGCCTCGGTCACGCTCGATTGCTCGTCGAGCGTCAGAACCTTTCCGTTGACGAGAACGAGGTCGGGCGCTCCGAGGTCCAGCGGCTGAGCCACTGTCGAAGGAGCGCCTGCTATCAGCACTAGTGCGCCAAGCGTCGCGAGTGTCGCCAACTTGCAGGCCATTGCATCCCCCTCAACACTCGTTGTTCAATAGACGAACAGTTCTTCTTCCCAGAGTACTTTCCGATCAATTGCGGATCAATGCTTCGTCGAACGATCACGCCGCGGTGGTTGCGCACCATCGGCAATGATCGTCGAACAATCGAAAAGATTGCTGCCAGGACGACCGTTCCGGGATGGGCATGCGCTTCAATCTACCTGCATCTGCGAGCCAGCGCCGGCCGCTCGAACTTCACCAGCAGGGGCGCGGGCTCCTGCCTGAATGCCCATGATGACGCGCTTGCGCTCGGGGAATCGCCTCGTCCATATGCCGTGCTTGCGAGCGCAGCGTAGGCCGGATCGTGGAGCATAATCCGCTTCGGCCTCTATGAGATCGAGTCGTTCTGAGAACGAGATTGAGTCGTTCAAGGCGGAGATCGAGTCGCTTTCAAAGTGTCCGCATAGTGGCGGGGCAACTGGTGGGCCCGGCAGGACTCGAACCTGCAACCAGACCGTTATGAGCGGCCGGCTCTAACCATTGAGCTACAGGCCCCGCCGCGAGGCAGCCGCGGGGAGGCGGCCGGCAACGGTGCGCGGTTCGTTTACAGGGCCCGAGGCGGGGGTGCAATCCTCAAGCGTTTTCAAGGCGAAGGGGTCCCCGGTTCGCGCCTGGAAACGCGCGTCAAACAGCGCGGCCTGTTCGAGGGGAGCCGCCGGCGCTGCGCGGAACATGCGGCGTGTCGAATGATCGGATCATTGCGGAATTCGGAATAGTCGCATTTTGCCACTGTTTTGCCCGACAAGTCAAACGGCCCTCGCGATCATCCGGCCGGGGCCCATTCGGGGTGTCCGTAACCCGCTGTGATTGCACACCTCTTCTACTGTGCATGGGGTTGTTTTCGCACTTTTTGCTTTGAGAGGGCCTGTCGGCCCCCTCAAACGCCGTGCCGGCGAGCGGCGGCCTCCGCGGCGGGGCGCTGCCTAGTCCACCGAGACCCCGGCGAACTCGACCACCTTGCGCCACTTCTCCGTCTCGCTCGCGACCAGCTTGCCGAACTCGGCCGGCGTCATCGGCTTGGGGATGCCGCCGGTCTCGGCGAGCTTTGCCACCAGCTTCGGGTCCTTCAGCGCTTCGCCGACGGCCTTGTTGAGGATCTCGATCACCTCGGGCGGCGTGCCCTTCGGCGCGGAGATGCCGTAGAAGCCGACCGATTCGAAACCCGGCACGGTCTCGGCGATCGCGGGCACGTCGGGCACGCTCGGCCAGCGCTGCGGCGAGGTCACGCCCAGCGCGCGGACGTTGCCGCCCTTCACCTGCTCCATGGCCGAGGGCAGATTGTCGAAGATCAGCTGCACCTTGTTGGAGATGATATCGGGGAAGGCGATGGCCGAGCCGCGATAGGGCACGTGCACCATGTCGCACTTGGTCAGCACCTTGAACAGCTCGGCCGACATGTGCACCGAGGTGCCGTTGCCTGAGGAGGCAAAGGAGATCTTGCCGGGATTGGCCTTGCAATAGTCGACGAACTCCTGAACCGTCTTCGGCGGAAACGCGTTGGAGACGACCAGCATGTTGGTGAGTTGCATGATGCTCGCGACCGGCACGGTGTCGCGCAGGAAGTCGAACGGCAGCTTCTTGTAGAGCGAGGTCGAGATCGCGTTGTTGGGCGCGACGAACAGCAGGGTGTAGCCGTCCGGCGGCGAATTGATCGCGGCGGCGGCGGCGATGTTGCCGCCGGAGCCGGTGCGGTTCTCGACGATGACCTGCTGCCCGAGCCGCTCCGACAGCCACTGCGCCATGATCCGCGCCACGATGTCGACCGGGCCGCCGGCGGAAAAGCCGATCAGCCAGTGCACGGGACGGTCGGGATAGGCGGCGGAGGCGGGAGGGGTGGTGCTGAAAAGACCTAACAGGACTGCGAGCCCGAACAAACCGTGACGCAAAATTCGCACCATGACGTCTCCCATTGCTTTATTGTCGTTGGCTGCATGCTTTCACAAAATCGGGTCGCTGCCTATATCGTCGCAAGTCGGTGTTGACGCAGGTCCGCCAGGAGCGGCCATGAGATTCGCGATGATCCTTCTCGGTGCGGCGCTGCTCGCAAGCCCGGCTGCCGGCCAAACCGGAGGCACGGCCATTCCGACCACGACGATCAGCCTGACGATCAGCCTCGGGACCGCGACGCCCGGCGGCGGCTTCCCGCTCTATGGCAACGCCTTTGCGGGGGTCATGAACGCGGCCGATCCGCAATTGTCCATCGCACCCCGCAACACCAAGGGCAGCAACGAGAACATCCCGCTGCTGGAGAAGGGCGAACTCGATCTCGCGCTGGTCGCGGGCGAGCCGGCCTATGAAGCCTTCGCGGGCATCGGCCGCGCACCCGTGCGGCTGAAGATCCTCACGGCGATCTATTCCAACCCCGGCATGTTCGTGGTGCGCGCGGACAGTCCCTACAGGACGATCCGCGATCTCGTCGGCCAGCCCGTGGCGTTCGGCGCCAAGGGCTCGGGCCTGCCGATCCTGGCGCGCTATGTGCTGGACGGGCTCGGCCTGAAGCAGGACGATGACTTTAGGGCGGTCTATCTCGACCGCGCCGGCGATGGCCCGGCGATGGTCGAGGACGGCCGCGTCGCCGCGCTGTGGGGCGCCGGCATCGGCTGGCCCGGCTTTGCCGCGGTGGCATCGAGCGCTTCAGGCGCGCGCTTCATCGCGCCCAGTGCCGAAGAGATCACGCGCATCCGGGCCAGGCACGCGTTCCTGAAGCCGCTCACCGTGCCGGCGGGCAGCTATCCGAACCAGACCGCGCCGATCGCTTCGCTGGGGTCGTGGAGCTTCGTCCTGACGCGCGAGGATCTGCCTGACGATGTCGCCTACCGCCTCGCGAAGACGCTGCACGGCGTCGAGGCGACGTTGTGCAGGAAGCTCGCGCAGGCCTGCGAGACCACGGCGGCGAACACGGTCGCGGCCACGCCGAAGGCCGAGCTGATCCATCCGGGCGTGATGAAGTATCTTCGCGAGATCGGGGTAGTGAAATAGCGAATGGCGAGTTGCGAATAGCGAATGGAGGTGTTCCCCCATTCGCCACTCGCTATTCGCCATTCGCCAATCTCACTTCTTCACCATCGCACAGGCTTGGTCCGGCGGCCCGAACGCCTTGTCGCCGGAGATGGTCGTGAGGATCTTGTAATAGTCCCACGGATATTTGCTTTCCTCTGGCGTCTTCACCTGCACCAGCCAGAGGTCGTGCACCATCAGATTGTCCTCGCGCAGTTTGCCGTTGCGGGCGAAGAAATCCTCGATCGGTTTTTCCCGCATCTTGGCGGCGACCTTGAGCGGATCGTCGGTGCCGGTTTCCTTGATGGCGTTGAGATAGTGCATCACGCTGGAATAGACGCCGGCCTGCCACATCGACGGCATCTTGTTCAATTTGGCGAAATACCGCTTCGACCATTCGCGGGTCTTGTCGTCCATGTCCCAGTAGAACGACGTGGTCAGGAGCAGGCCTTGCGCCGCCTGCAGGCCGAGGCCGTGGATGTCGGTGATCAACGCCAGGAGCGCCGCCATCTGCTGGCCGCCCTTGAACACGCCGAATTCCGAACCGGTCTTGATCTCGTTCATGTTGTTGGGGGGACCGGCGGCAATGCCGATGATCTTGGCCTTGGAGGCCTGGGCCTGCAGCACGAAGGAGGAGAGGTCGGGGGTCGCCAGCGGCGGCCGTACCGAGCCCAGCACCTTGCCGCCATTGGCGGTGACGACCGCGGACGCATCGCGCTCCAGCGAGTGGCCGAAGGCGTAGTCGTCGGTGATGAAGAACCAGCTGTCGCCGCCGCGCTTGACCACCGCATCCGCGGTTCCAACCGCGAGCGCGCGGGTGTCGAACACCCATTGGATCGCGTAAGGCGAGCAGAACTTGCCGTGGAAATCGGCGGTGCCGGTGGAGTGGGTGATGAACAGCCGCTTTTTCTCGTTGGCGACGTTCTGCACCGCGAGCCCGACCGCGGAGACCGGCACGTCGACGATCAGATCGACCTGGTCGACGTCGTACCAGCGCCGCGCGATCGTGCCGCCGATATCGGCCTTGAGCTGGTGGTCGCCGATCACGATGCTGATCGGCTTGCCGAGCACGGTGCCGCCGAAATCGTCGATCGCCATCTGCGCCGCGGTCACCGAGCCCTGGCCGGTCGGCGCGGAGGCGGGACCGTTCATGTCGGTGAGCACGCCGATCTTGACGACGTCGTCGGAGACCTGCGCCATTGCGGCACCCGGCAGCAAGGCCGTCACCAAGGCAGCCGCGACCGGCAGTCCAAATCTGGTTGGATACACGCTTGTCCTCCCCTGAGCCGGCTCGTTGGCCGGTGTTGCATCCGGGTATGGCCCGGCTGAATTGGTTTCTTTTGCAACTATTCGGGGGCAGACGTCAACGTCAGGCCGCGAAGCGGATCTGTCCTGCGGGCGAGGGATCGTAACCGGTCAGCTCATCGGCGCGCTGGTGCAGCCGCCGGTCGTTCAGGAAGCGGAGCACGGCCTGCATCGCCGGGCGGAAATAGCTGCGCTGCCGCATCGCGAGGTCGAGATTCTCCCAGACCAGCGGCACGAAATCGAGACCGGCCGAGCGCGCCGCCGCGCGCGTCGCGATGCCGCAATCGGCCTGGCCGGCGCGGACCAGTTCGGCAAGATCCGGCCCGGTCAGGGCTGCGGTTTCGATCCGGCGCAAATCGCGCGTCGAGGCGCCCGCGCGCTTCAGGAGCACGTCGAGCAGCATCTGCGCGCCCGTGCCCTGTTGCCGCATCGCCATCCGGGCGCCGAGTGCGAGCACGTCGGTCAGGCTGTGCAGCCGCTTGGGATTGCCGTGCGGCAGCACCAGACCCTCTTCGCGGCGCACGAACGCGACCAGCACCACATCATGCAGGTCCGGCGTCGCCCGCAGGGCTTCGATACTGGCATCGCTGGCGAGATCGTCGGAGGGGGTCAAGGCATGGAAGTGCACCGCCGCTGCCATCACCTCGTTGCGCTGCAGGCGCTCCAGCCCGCGCGCGCTGCCCTCACTCATCGATCCCAGGCCAGAGCCGGATTCGCGCAGGCTCCAATCCAAGAGTTCGTCCTGGCTGCCGCCGACGACCGGCGGCGGCTCCGCGATCATCATGCCGGCCGGACGTGCCAGTCCCGACAGGACCCAGAGGTCGAGTTCGTGCCGCGGGAAGAGCCATTTCCCCGTCACTTTGGTGCAGGGGATCGCACCGGTGGTGACGAGTTCGTAAAGCTTGCGTTCGCCGAGCCGAAGATAGTCGGCGGCTTCGCTGGTCGTCAGGAATTCCATCCTGCATTCCTATGCAAATTATTGCTTCTTTTTGACGCCCGACGCAGGTGGAATTCTGCATTTCAGATTTTTTGTCGGCGGGAACCATGCCCGATCATCTCGCCGCTTTGCAATACATCAGCACGCGCGTCTTCTGCTTTGGTGAACGATCCTGAATCAATCGCTCGCGAGGCGCGCTTCGGCGGCGTTGCCGAAATTTCCCGGCCAGGCCGCGCGCAAGCGCGTCACGAGTGCGGCGCAATCGCTCATCATCATGATCGCATCATAGCCAAGGGGAACCCCGATCATGGGCCGCCTGTCCGTTGTATTTGCGCTTCTCTGCGGGCTTGCCGCGGGCGTTGCGGCGTCATCCGCGGAAGACCGCGCCATCGTCCTCGCCACGACCACGGCGACGCAGGAGTCCGGCCTGCTCGATCATCTGCTGCCGATCTTCCGCGACAAGACCGGCATCGTCGTCACCGTGATCGCGCGGCGCGCCGACGAAGTGCTCGATGGGGCACGACGGGGCGAGGTCGACGTCGTGCTGATGCACGCGCGGCCCCAGGAGGAGAAATTCATCGCGGACGGATTTGGCGTGAAGCGCTACGACGTGATGTACAACGATTATGTGCTGATTGGGCCGAAGAGCGACCCCGCGGGCGTGAAGGGCAAGGACATCGCGACGGCGCTGAAGGCGATCGAAGCCAAGGGCGCGCCGTTCGTGACGCGTGGCGATCGGTCGGGCACCCACGCCGCGGAACTCGCGCTCTGGATCGTCGCCGGCATCGACATCGCCGGCGCCAAGGGCGCCTGGTATCGCGAGGTCGGGCAGGGAATGGCCTCGGCGCTCCACGCGGCGCGCGCCGCGAATGCATATGTGCTGGCGGACCGCGGCAGCTGGATCGCCTTCAAGGATCGCGGCGATCTCGACATCGTCGTCGAAGGCGACAGGCGGCTGCTCAACCAGTACGGCGTGATGCTGGTCAACCCCGCGAAGTTTCCGAACGTGAAGAAAGACCTCGGGCAGACCTTCATCGACTGGCTGACATCGCCGGAGGGGCAGACGGCGATCGCCGGCTACAAGGTCGACGGGCAGCAACTGTTCTTCCCCAACTCGGACAGGTCGGGCGGTTGAGGCCCGCATCGCCGGCGGTTGCCAAAGCGGGCGATGCATGGTCCATCATGGCACATGACCCAGCGCCTGCCACCATCGCTGACGCCGCTCGACACCGCCCTCGCCGCGTTGCTGGACGGGCTTGAGCCGCGTGCAGTGGTGGAGCTGCAACTGGCGGAAGCGGCCGGCTGTATCGCGGCGGGCACGCCGCTGCTCGCGGCCCGCCCGTCCCACGACATCGCCGCCGCGGACGGCTGGGCGCTGCGCGCCAACGGTCTCGTCGGCGCGTCCTCTTATTCGCCGCTGCCTTTGACAAGCGCGCCCGTGTGGGTCGAGGCCGGCGACGCGATGCCGGCAGGATCCGACTGTGTGCTCGATGCCGATGCCGTGGAGGTGTCGGGGCCGCTCGTGCAGGTGCTGGCGGAGGGCGTGCCCGGACAGGGCGTCCGGCGCGCCGGCAGCGACATCGCGGAAGGCGCGCCTGCCGGCGCCGAGGGCTATCCGGTCGGTGCGGCCGATCTCTTGATGGCGCGCGTTGCGGGTCTGGAAAAGCTCGGCGTGCGGCGGCCCCGGCTGCACATTGTCAATGTTCCGGGCGCAGCGGCAACGATGCATATGGTCGCCGGGCTCGCGCGGGCGGCGGGACTCGACGTCGAGACGCGTCACGCTCGAGCACGCGACGAAGCATCGATTGCCGATGTGCTCGATGCGTCCTCTTGCGATCTTCTGCTGACGATCGGCGGCAGCGGGGTTGGCCGGCAGGACGCCGCCATCACGGCCCTGGCCCGGCGCGGTGAGGTGATGGTGCACGGCCTTGCGCTCGCGCCCGGACGCACTGCCGCGGCCGGACGGCTCGGACAGGTTCCCGTCGTCGCCTTGCCCGGCTCGCCCGATCATGCGCTTGCGGCCTGGCTCGCGCTCGTGCTGCCGCTCGTCGATCGTCTGTCGGCGCGTCGGCCGCGCCAGCGGATGACCCTGCCGCTCGCGCGAAAAATCGCATCCAGTGTCGGCATCGCCGAGATGGCTTTGCTGGCCGGGGAACATCGCGCCTGGATGCCGCTTGCCGTGGGCGAATGGCCGCTCCAGGCCATTGCCCGTGCGGATGCATGGCTGCTCATTCCCGCCAGTCACGAGGGATTTGCGGCAGGTACGCCGGTCGATGCCCATCTGTTGCGGGAGTGATATGGGTCCTGGCATGACGATGATCCCGAAATCACCGGACCGCAGCGCGCTCGAGCAAGAGCAGTTCCTCAGGATACTCTCGCGCGAGGAGGCCCTGGCGCGCTTCGAGGCGGCCTTGTTCCCGCGCGCGCTTCCGAGCGAATCGCGCAAGCTCGCTGCTGCGCTCGGTGCGGCACTCGCCGAAGATGTCACCGCGCCGATCGACGTGCCGCCGTTCGACCGGTCCAATGTCGACGGCTTTGCCGTGCGCTCCGCGGATCTTGCGGCGGCCGGCGAGGGCGCGCCCGCGCGCCTCGCGCTGAATGGCGAGACCATTCATTGCGGCACCGCGCCGAGCCTGCAGGTGGCGGCCGGCACCGCGACGCCGATTGCCACCGGCGGTCCGCTGCCGCGCGGCGCCGATGCCGTGGCCATGGTCGAACACACCCAGCCGGCAGGCCTCGATGCGATCGACGTCCGTCGCGCCGTCTCGCCGGGGCAATTCGTCTCGTACGCCGGATCCGACATCGCGCGCGGCGAGGCGCTGCTGCGCGCCGGCACCCTCATCGGCTCGCGTGAGATCGGCATGCTGGCGGCTTGCGGCATTGCCGAGGTGAGTGTCGTGCGCAAGCCGCGGGTTGCCGTGATCTCCACCGGCGACGAACTGGTTCAGCCCGGCCAGCCGCTCGCGCCTGCCGAAATCTACGATACCAACGGCGCCATCGTCGCGGCCGCGGTCGACGAGAATGGCGGCGAGGCCATCTTCCTCGGTGCCATTCCCGACGATGAAGCCAGGCTCGAAGCGGCCATGCGCCGCGCGCTTGCGGACTCCGACATGCTGGTGCTGTCGGGCGGTACGTCGAAAGGCGCGGGCGATCTCTCCCATCGCATCATCGGCCGGCTCGGCGCACCCGGCATCGTCGCGCATGGGGTTGCGCTCAAGCCCGGCAAGCCGCTGTGCCTTGCGGTGTGCGACGGCAAGCCAGTGGTGATCCTGCCGGGCTTTCCGACCTCGGCGATGTTCACCTTCCACGACATGATCGTGCCGGTGCTGCGCAGGATGGCCGGCCTGCCGCCCCGCTCCGATGCGAAGGTCAACGCAAGCGTGCCGGTGCGCATCGCCTCCGAGCTCGGCCGCACCGAATTCATCATGGTCTCGCTGGTCCAGGGCAGGGATAGCCTGATCGCCTATCCCTCCGGCAAGGGGTCCGGCGCGATCACGTCATTTGCGCAGGCGGACGGTTTCTTGCGCATCGATGCGCTGGCGGACCAGATGCCGGCCGGGACCGAAGCAGAGGTGACGCTGTTCACGCCGCATGTGCGCGTGCCCGATCTCGTCATCGTCGGCAGTCATTGCACCGGCCTCGATCTCGTCACCGCACCGCTCGCGCATGCCGGCTTGACCGTGCGCTCGATCGCGGTCGGCAGCCTCGGCGGGCTTGCGGCGGCCAGGCGCGGCGAATGCGACCTCGCGCCGATCCACCTGTTCGACGACAGAAGCGAGACCTACAACACACCTTATCTCGTCGAGGGGCTCGAGCTCGTCCCCGGCTGGCGGCGGATGCAGGGCATTGTGTTCCGCAAGGGCGACACGCGCTTCGAGGGCCTGAACGCGAAGGATGCGGTCGCTGCCGCGCTCGCTGACTCCACCTGCATCATGGTCAACCGCAACCAGGGTGCCGGCACACGCATCCTGATCGACCGGCTGCTCGGCGGCCTGCGGCCGGAAGGCTATTGGAACCAGCCGCGTTCGCACAATGCGGTCGCGGCGGCCGTCGCCCAGCGCCGCGCCGACTGGGGCATGACCATCGCGCCGGTCGCCCATGCGGTCGGCCTCGGCTTCATACCGCTGGCGGAAGAGCATTATGACTTCGCACTGGTGACGGCGCGCAAAGACCGGCCAGCCGTGCGGGCCTTTCTCGACGCACTCGGCTCGGACGAGGCGCGCGCGGCACTCGAGCGAGCCGGATTTCGGCCCGCGTAGCAACCTTGCAGGAGACCTCGCGCGCCAACATCTGGCTGGAGGAAAGGACCGGCACGAGCAGGGTCTATGGTGACGGGGCTGGTGGTGCCGCCGGCGGCCACAGCGGAGCGGTCTGGTCGAGGGCCATGAACTCAGACGGCCGCCGCAGCGACCAAGGGACGTGAGCCAGATCATGACCGCGTCAACATCCGCAAATTTCCGCAAGATTGCTGCACTCGTCGCAGCGGCCGGCACGCTGTTCTGGCTCTACACGTTCTACTTCATCGCTCATGTCCCGCCCGGTGACGGCAGCGGCTTTCAATGGCTCGCGGTGTTTCCGCTGGGCATGATCTTCATGCTGTTCTTCGTGCCGGCCTGGCTATTGATCGCCATCGGCCGCTTGCCGCGGTTCACCATCGTCGTCGGCCTCTGCGGCCTGATCGCGTTCGCGATCATCTGGTCGCAGCTGCTCAACGAGTTTCCGAAATCTTGAAGTTGCTAGGATGCCTCATCCAGCGCCGCCAAGCGCTCGGCTTCGGAGATGTCCTCGACCGTGTTGGCATTGAAGAACGGATCGAGCGGCTCCGCCGGCCACGTCACCGTTGCGAGCGGATAGCGCGCGGTCCAGCGGTCGATCTTGCGGAGGTCCTCGACGACCAGCGCGTGGCGCAGCTCCTCACGCAAGGCGACGCGCCACAGCCCGATTACCGGATGGGACTGCTGGCCTGACGCGGCGACCGCAAGCTGCGCATTCTCACGCGCGCGTGCGTCATGCAGCCGTGCGACGAGATCGCGCGGCAGGAACGGGCAGTCGCCGGCGGCGCTGACCACCCATTCGGTCTCCGGCCGGTTCGTCGCGGTCCAGTCGAGCGCAGCGAGGATGCCGGCGAGGGGACCGGGAAAGCCGGGCACGTCGTCGGCGACGACTTGCAGGCCGAACGCAGCAAAGCGGGCGGGATCGCCGTTCGCGTTGAGGATCAGCCCGCTGCACTGGGGCGAAAGGCGCGCGATCACGCGCTCCAGGATGGTACGCCCGCCAATGGTGCGCATCGGCTTGTCGCCGCCGCCCATGCGCCGCGCGAGACCGCCGGCGAGCAGCACGCCGAGAGTCGAAGGAACGCTCGTTGCCGGAACCCTAGTCGTCACCACCTTCACCCTTGCGCTTGTGCCTGGCCGACTCCTCCTCGACATAGGCAAGGTTCTGGTCGTAGACGATGCGCTCCTCGCCTGCGAGCGCGATGAAGCGCTTTCCGCGGGTGCGTCCCACCAGCGTCAGCCCGACCTGCCTTGCGAGATCGACGCCCCAGGCGGTGAAGCCGGAGCGCGACACCAGAATCGGAATGCCCATGCGGACCGTCTTGATCACCATCTCCGAGGTAAGACGCCCGGTGGTGTAGAGGATCTTGTCGCCAGGCTCGACGCCGTGGCGGTACATCCAGCCCGCGATCTTGTCGACGGCGTTGTGGCGGCCGACGTCCTCGGTGTAGCAGAGCGGGGTGCCTTCCTTGCACAGCACGCAGCCATGGATCGCGCCGGCCTCGAGATAGAGCGAGGGCATGGTGTTGATGGTCTGCGTCATCTGGTAGAGCCAGGAGGTGCGCAGCTCCGCCTTCGGCAGCGCGACGCTCTCGACCGCCTCCAAGAGATCACCGAAGGCGGTGCCCTGCGCGCAGCCTGAGGTCTGCGTGCGCTTCTTCAGCTTGGCCTCGAAATTGGTGTGATGTGCGGTGCGCACCACGACCACCTGGAGGTCGTCGTCGTATTCGACCTCGGTGACCACGTCGCTAAATTTCAGCATGTTCTGGTTTAGCAGATAGCCGAGCGCCAGATATTCGGGATAGTCACCGATCGTCATCATGGTGACGATCTCCTGGGCATTCAGGTAGAGCGTCAATGGCCGCTCCATCGGGACCTTGATCTCGACCCTGGCGCCGGTCTGGTCGGTCCCGGTCACGCTCTGGGTCAGGCGCGGGTCGTCGGGGTTGGGGATGATCAGGGGTACCGGGGCTTTGTCGATCTTCATCATGGCGGCGAGGTTAGCATGACATTCGGGTCAAGCCGATATATGCATGGCGGGGAGATAACGAAATGCCGCTTTGTCGTCTTTGCGAGCGCAGCGAAGCAATCCGGACTCCCACGCTGCGCTCGCAATGACGGGGAGAGGCCGCAGGTTCCATCGGCCAGCGAGCCGTTGGCGGAGTCGAACGTTTATGAAAGTCATCGGCCTTGCGGGCTGGAGCGGTGCGGGCAAGACCACGCTGTTGACGCGGCTGATCCCGCATTTCAATGCGCAAGGCTTGCGCGTTTCCGTGATCAAGCATGCGCATCACCAGTTCGACGTCGACGTGCCCGGCAAGGATTCCTGGCGCCATCGCGAGGCCGGCGCGGCGGAGGTGCTGGTCGCTTCCTCGAACCGCTGGGCCCTGATGCACGAGCTGCGCGGGGCGGCGGAGCCGCGGCTGCCGGAGCTGCTCGGCAAGCTCTCCGCCGTCGATCTCGTCGTGGTCGAGGGTTTCAAGCGTGAGCCGCACCGCAAGATCGAGGTGCACCGCGCCGGCAATGGCAAGCCGCTGCTGTTTCCCGATGATCCCGGGATTGCCGGGATCGCGAGCGACGTCGCGATTGACACAAGGCTGCCGACTGTCCATCTCGACGATATCGCGGCTGCCGCGGAACTGTTGCTGCGCGCGGCGATGCCGGTCGAGGAAGCGGTGGCAAAGAGCGCCGCGATACGCTGACGAGGCACCATGGCGCAACTATCGGACGATTGTTTTGCCTTCGGCGGCCCTATGATGTCGGTCGACGAAGCCGTTGGCCTCATCACGACGCGCGTCAACGCGATTGTCGATCTCGAAACCGTGGCGCTGGTCGATGCCGACGGGCGCGTGCTCGCGCGCGACGTGGCCGCACCTTTGCCGCTGCCGCCGTTCACCAACTCCGCCGTCGACGGGTACGCCCTGCGCAACGCCGACCTTCCGGAAAGCGCCGAACGGGCGTTTCCGCTCGACGGTCGCATCCAGGCCGGCGGCCTTGCACAGGCGCCGATCAAGCCCGGTCACACCGCGCGCATCTTCACCGGCGCGCCGATGCCGCCCGATGCGGACACCGTCTTCATGCAGGAGGACGTCCGCATCGACGATTCCGGCAGGATCGTGCTGCCGCCGGGGTTGAAGCCCGGCGCCAATGTCCGTCCCGCAGGCGAGGACATTCCGCAAGGTCACGTCGCGCTCCGCGCCGGCCAGCGCTTGCGACCGCAGCATGTCGCCCTTGCCGCCGCGTTCGGTCTGACGGGGCTCGAGGTCGTCAGGCGCATCCGTGTCGCCGTGTTCTCGACTGGCGACGAATTGGCGTCGCCCGGCGAACCGCGCGCCGCCTCGCAGCTGTTCGATTCCAACCGTTTCATGCTGCTGGCGATGCTGCGCCGGCTCGGCTGCGAGGTCAGCGACCTCGGCATTCTGCGCGACGAACGCAGTTCGCTCGCGAACGGCTTGAAGCAGGTCGCGGGTCACCATGACCTGATCCTCACCACCGGCGGCGTCTCGACCGGAGAGGAGGATCACGTCAAGGCTGCGGTCGAGAGCATCGGCTCGCTGGTGCTGTGGCGGATGGCGATCAAGCCCGGACGTCCCGTGGCGATGGGCATCATCGGCGGCACGCCGCTGATCGGATTGCCCGGCAATCCCGTCGCGAGCTTCGTGACGTTTGTCCATGTGGTGCGACCGACGGTCTTGGCGCTCGCGGGCGGCTTGCCGGAGCCGTTGACGCCCATCCCGTTGCGCGCGGCGTTTGCTTACAGGAAGAAGGCCGGCCGGCGCGAATATGTGCGCGCTTCGCTGCGGCGCGCGCAGGACGGTGCGCTCGAGGCGATCAAGTTTCCGCGCGAAGGGGCCGGGCTGCTGTCCTCGCTGGTCGAGACCGACGGCCTCGTCGAGCTCGGCGAGGGCATCACGACTGTCGAGCCGGGGCAGGACGTCGGCTTCCTGTCCTACGCCGGTCTGCTCTAGGCGCCTTTGGTTGACGCGATCGACTGGTCCCGCCATGTTGCAGCCATGACCAGAACGATGCTCGATCTCACCGGACTGAAATGCCCGCTGCCCGCCCTGAAGACGCGCAAGGCGCTCAAGCCTTTGCAGCCGGGTGATCAGCTCGAGGTTCACTGCACCGATCCCCTGTCGGTGATTGACATTCCGAACCTGATCCGCGAGACCGGCGACAAGGTCGAGATCACCGAGCGCAACGAGGCGCGCATCGTGTTCCTGGTCGAAAAGAGCGGCGCCCTGTAAAAAGGCGAATGTTCACGGCGGCGACGTTTGACTATGCTGCGCCTGCGGGGGAACGGCCGGAGCTTCGCTGCAATGCGAAAGACGCCGATTATTGCGGTGGATGATCTCAAACCCAAGTTTCTCAAACCCAAGATTCTCAAACCTAAGACATCGGGCATGACTTTCTCAACATCGAGGGCAAGCGCAACCGCAAACTCCGCGGTGGGACGCGAGCCTGACGTCAAGCTCGGCAAGACGGCCGCAGGGCCGGAGTTCAGCGCGCTGGCGCAGGCCTCCATCCTGATCGTCGACGACGAGCCGGGCATGCGCAACTTCCTGGTGCGCACGCTTGCGCCGCGCTGCAAGCTGGTGGACGAGGCGGCCGATACCGACCAGGCTTCGCGCAAGCTCGATTCCAACCGCTACGACGTCGTCATTCTCGACAACATCATGCCAGGCAAGAATGGCGTCGACTGGCTCGCCGAGCAGCGCGCCGTCGGCTTCTTCGCCGATGCCATCCTGATCACCGCCTATGCCGACCTCGACACCGCGATCCAGGCCTTGCGCGCCGGTGCGGCCGATTTCGTGCTCAAGCCGTTCCGCTCCAATCAGATCCTCAACGCGGTGGCACGATGCCTCGACCGCGTCCGTCTCCAGCGCGAGAACTATGTCCTGCGCTATGCTCTGCGTGCCTCGTCCGACCGCACCTTTCTGCGCGACAATCTGATCGGACAGTCGGCAGCGACGCTGCGCGTGCGTGAAACCATCGCGCGCGTCGCGCGCCTGCCGACCTCGATTCTCCTCACCGGTGAATCCGGCACTGGCAAGGAAGTGGCAGCGCGCTCGATCCACTCGCTGTCCGATCGCGCCGACAAGCCCTTCGTGCCGGTGAATTGCGCGGCGATCCCGCCGGACATGATCGAGGCCGAGCTGTTCGGACACATCAAGGGCGCCTTCACCGGCGCCGATTCGGGCCGCGAGGGCTTGTTCCTGTATGCCCATGGCGGCACGCTGTTCCTCGACGAGATCGGGGAGCTGCCGCTGCCGATGCAGAGCAAGCTGCTCCGCGTGCTCGAAGACCGCCGCGTCCGTCCGGTTGGCTCCGAGCGCGAAGTTCCGGTCGACCTGCGCTTCATCTTCGCGACCAATGCCGAGCTTCAGAAGGAGGTCGAGAAGGGCCGCTTCCGAGCCGACCTGTTCTACCGGCTCAACGTGATGCAGATTCGCCTGCCGCTCCTGAAAGATCGCGGCGACGACGTGCAGGAGCTCGCCACCATCTTCATGAGCAAGCTGTCGGTGCAGCTCGGCATGCCGCCGGTGCCGATCGACGCCTCGGTGCGGGCGGCGCTCGCAAGCTATGACTGGCCGGGCAATGTGCGCGAGCTGCGCAATTTGATCGAGCGCACGCTGATCCTCGGCGCCTTCCCCGACGATTTCGCCGGTCCCCGCAACAACGGTCAGTCGGCGCCTGCCGACAGTCTTGCGGAACTCGAGCGCCGTCACATTCTCGGCGTGCTGAAGGAGGTCAATGGCAACCGCGAGGAGGCGGCTCGGCGTCTCGGTATCTCGCGCAAGACCATCGACCGCAAATGTGCGTTGTGGGATGTCTGATGCTGCCGGCCGCAGCGGCGAGCCCGTGCGGGGACGCTCCGTCCGCTTCCGGCTGCTCGCGATCGCGCTGCTGCCGATGCTGGTCATCCTGCCGCTCCTGCTTGGCGTTGCGATCTATCGCTGGAACGCGAAATTCGACGCGACCCTGATCTCCAAGGTGAACGGCGATCTCACCATCGCCCACCAATATCTTGCCCGCATCCTGGAAAAGACCGGCGTCCAGATCCGGGCGCTCAGCCTGTCGGCTCGCTTCCACGAGGTGCTGGCGCCGGAGGCGCGCGGCTCCCTGCAGGATCTGCTCGACGAGACCCGCAGGGAGATCGGTCTCGATTTCCTGTATCTGACCAACGGTCGCGGCGACGTCCTGGCCTCATCGCCGCCGTTGCAGCATCAACCGAGAAGTGACTGGCCGATCATCATGTCGGCGCTGTTGGGCCAGGTCCCTGCGACGGGCATCGACATTTTCGGCAATGACGAGCTCGCCGCAATTTCGCCGGCCCTGGCCGAGCGCGCGCGATTGGACCTCGTGCCGACCCCGAACGCGGTGCCGACCGACCGCAGCACGGAGACGCGCGGCATGGTCGTGCATGCGGCGAGTCGGGCGATGCTACCCGACGGTGGCGCCGCTGCGCTGGTCGGCGGCACCCTGCTCAACCAGAATCTGGAATTCATCGACACGATCAACGATCTCGTCTATCGCGCGGCAAGCCTGCCGGAGGGCAGCCAGGGCACCGCGACGCTGTTCCTGGACGACGTGCGGATATCGACCAACGTCCGCCTGTTCGAGGGACGGCGCGCGCTCGGCACGCGCGTGTCGGCGGCGGTGCGCTCGGCCGTGCTGGGCGAGGGGCGCACCTGGCTCGACAGCGCTTTCGTGGTCAATGACTGGTACATCTCCGCCTACGAGCCGCTGGTCGACAGTTACGGCAAGCGGGTCGGCATGCTTTATGTCGGCTTCCTGGAGAAGCCGTTCAGCGAAGCCAAATACCAGACATTGGTGATCATCGTCGCAGCGTTCATCGCGATCACCGCCGCGACCGTGCCGATCTTCCTGCGCTGGGCGACCTCCATCTTCATGCCGCTGGAGCGCGTCACCGCCACGATCACCGAGGTGGAGCGCGGGAATCTCTCCGCCCGCACCAGGATGCCGGTGTTGGGTGACGAGATCGGCCGCGTCGCGGTTCATCTGGACAGCCTGCTCGACCAGATCCAGGAACGCGACCGACAGCTCCGGGAGTGGAACGAGGAACTGAACGTCCGCGTGCGGGAGCGCACCCGGGACCTCGAGCACGCCAATCTCAAGCTCGAGGCAACCACCAAGCAGCTCATCATGTCCGAGAAGCTGGCTGCGATCGGCGAAATCACCGCCGGCGTTGCGCACGAGATCAACAATCCGATCGCGGTGATGCAGGGCAATCTCGATGTCATCCGCAGCGTGTTCGGGGCCGATGCCGACAGGGCGAAGGTCGAGTTTCGCCTGCTCGACGAGCAGATTCACCGCATCAGCCAGATCGTGACCAAGCTGTTGCAGTTTGCAAGGCCGGAGGAATATGCCGGCTATGTCGAGCGCCATGCGCCGGCCAGCGTCATCTCCGACTGTCTGCCGCTGGTGCAGCATCTTCTGAACAAGACCGAGATCGCCGTGGTCAGGGACGACCGCGCCAACCGGCTCGTGCTGATGAACCGCAACGAGCTGCAGCAGGTGTTGGTCAATCTCATCGTCAACGCGATCCACGCCATGCCGGACGGCGGAACCCTGACGCTCCGCTCCTTCGATGCCGAGCGCGACGGCCATCAAGGCGTCGCCATCGAGGTCGCCGACACCGGCATCGGCATGAGCACTGAGGTGATCGAGAAGATATTCGATCCCTTCTACACCACGAAGCGGCGGCAAGGCACCGGTCTGGGCCTCTCCATCAGCCAGACGCTGATCGAGCGACAGGGCGGACAGATCACCGCCGAAAGCCGCGTCGGCTCCGGAAGTACATTCACGGTGTGGCTGCCGGAAGCGGCCTGATTGGACATTTTGTCCGAGGCTTCCAGGACATTCTGTCCGGCGCGGCACATTGCGCTGCGGGAAGTCGTTGAATCGTCACGACGCGACTTCTGGCACGCGCGTTGCTCATCTCAGGACAGGGTGTTGAGGGGGGATGAGGGCGCGATAGCCGTCACGGCAACGCTGCTTGCGAGGCGAAAGGATCACCCGCGATCAGCTGCTTGCTCGGCGCACATGACGCGACGTGCATCAGACGATTCCGCTTCGACATGAAGTCCGACCTGTGGTGCGCGGCTGCCGAGCCCGCGCGCGACCGGTCTCAAACCGATGTGCCGGCAAGGCCGCGCTTGGGAGGTAATGCTTATGACGACTGCCGATACTGTTCTTGCACCGGTCGGTGCGTCCGGCTTCCTCGATCGTGAACGCACGATCGCGACGGCCGGCTTCAATCGCTGGCTGGTGCCGCCGGCGGCGCTGTGCATCCATCTCTGTATCGGCATGGCCTACGGCTTCTCGGTGTTCTGGCTTCCGCTGTCGCGTGCGATCGGGATCACGGCGCCGAAGGCCTGTTCGGACATGTCGCTGTGGCAGGAGCTGTTCACCACGAGCTGCGACTGGAAGGTCGCCAGCCTGGGCTGGATGTACACGCTGTTCTTCGTGCTGCTCGGCGTCTCCGCCGCGATCTGGGGCGGCTGGCTCGAGCGGGTCGGTCCGCGCAAGGCCGGCTTCGTCGCCGCTCTGTGCTGGTGCGGCGGCCTGTTTCTCGGCGCGATCGGCATCTACACCCACCAGCTCTGGCTGATGTGGCTGGGCTCGGGTGTGATCGGCGGCGTCGGTCTTGGCCTCGGCTACATCTCGCCGGTGTCGACGCTGGTGAAATGGTTCCCGGATCGCCGCGGCATGGCAACCGGCATGGCCATCATGGGCTTTGGCGGCGGTGCCATGATCGGCGCGCCGCTGGCGAATCTCCTGATGAACTACTTCAAGAGCCCGACCTCGGTCGGCGTCTGGGAGACGTTCGTTGCGATGGGCGTCATCTACTTCGTGTTCATGATGATCGGCGCGTTCCGCTATCGCATTCCGCCGACCGGCTGGCAGCCCGAGGGCTGGACGGCGCCGGTCAAGGCCAATGCGATGATCTCCAAGAACAACGTCCACCTGAATGACGCGCACAAGACGCCGCAGTTCTGGCTGATCTGGTGGGTGCTGTGCCTCAACGTCTCCGCCGGCATCGGCGTGATCGGCATGGCCTCGCCGATGCTTCAGGAAATCTTCGCCGGCAAGTTGATCGGCCTGCCCGACATCGGCTTCAACCAGCTCGATGCCGGACAGAAGGCGCAGATCGCGGCCATCGCCGCAGGCTTCGCCGGCCTGCTGTCGCTGTTCAACATCGGGGGCCGGTTCTTCTGGGCCTCGCTGTCGGACAAGATCGGACGCAAGAACACCTACTACACGTTCTTCATCCTCGGCATCGTGCTTTACGCGCTGGCCCCGACCTTCGCGGCGATGGGCTCGAAGCTGCTCTTCGTGCTCGGCTTCGGCATCATCCTGTCGATGTATGGCGGCGGCTTCGCCACCGTGCCGGCCTATCTCGCGGACATGTTCGGCACCCAGTTCGTCGGTGCCATCCATGGCCGGTTGCTGACGGCATGGTCGACCGCGGGCATCATCGGCCCGGTCGTGGTGAACTACATTCGCGAGTTCCAGCTCGCGGCCGGCGTTCCCCGCGACCAGCTCTACAACACCACCATGTACATCCTCTGCGCCATGCTGGTCGCGGGCCTGATCTGCAACTACCTGATCAAGCCCGTCGATTCGAAGTGGCACATGAGCGATGCAGACGTCGCCAAGCTCCAGGCCGCGAGCGCCAGCGCCGCCGCCGCAGGCCCGCACGGCTCCTACGGCATCGGCTTCGGCGGGCTCGACGCCAAGGCGGCGCTGTTCTGGGCCTTCGTCGGCATTCCGCTCGCCTGGGGTGTCTGGAAGACGCTGGAGAGCGCGGTCAAGATCTTCTGATCGCGCGCATTCGTTGCGAGCGGGAGCGCACCATGCGCGCGCTCCCGCCGTTCATTTCGATAAGGAGTGTCGCAAGGACGTGAAGGCCAAGGGCCTCGCGGGTGACGATCGCCAATTCCATATCAAGGAGTGCACGAGCAAATGCTGACCTTTCAACACCCTGGGCATGGAGGGTCACCTGTAGCCTCGGAGCGGGAGCTCGATGCGATTTCGCTATCGCAGCATAGGAAGCCTTTATTGATCTCCGGACCAATTCAGGCTTCGTTCTGTGAGTTGGCGCGTTGGACGAACGCAAGGCCACGTCCGGACAGCGATGCAGGGTTGCCCTTGGGCTGCGCGCTTAACTGCTTCCGTGAGCATGATAATTTTCTTGGCATATGGCATGCCAGAAGCTAGAACTGGAGCAGTTCTAAAGGACGAGATCGGGACGAATCGATGAGCCATGACGACGTGCACAAGGTCCGCTCCTTCGAGCATCCCGGAGAGGGACGCCGGCGCGCCAAGGCGACCCCGAAGGGACGCCAGGTCGATCCGGCCGCTGCGCATGAAATTGAGTTGCTGCTCGGCGACCGTCCACGGCGGCGCGACCTGCTCATCGAATATCTGCACCTGATCCAGGACAAATATCGCCAGATCTCGGCCGCGCATCTGGCAGCCCTCGCCGACGAGATGAAGCTCTCCTTCGCCGAGGTGTTCGAGACCGCGACCTTCTACGCCCATTTCGACGTGGTGAAGGAGGGCGAGCAGGATATTGCGCCGCTCACCATCCGCGTCTGCGACTCCCTCACTTGCGCGATGCTCGGCGGTGAGAAGCTGCTGGAAGACCTGCAAAGCAAAGCTGGACCGGGCATCCGCGTCGTACGCGCGCCCTGTGTCGGCCGCTGCGATACCGCACCCGCCGCCGAGGTCGGTCACAACTTCGTCGATCACGCCACCGTAGCCAATGTGATGGCGGCGGCAAAAGCAGGCGACACTCACGCGCATCTGCCCGGATATGTCGACTACGACGCCTATGTCGCCGGCGGCGGCTACAGGCTGCTGGGCCGTGTGCGCTCGGGCGAGCTGCCGAAGGACGATCTCCTGAAGGCGCTCGACGACGCCTCGCTGCGCGGCCTCGGCGGTGCCGGCTTCCCGACGGGGCGCAAATGGCGCGCGGTGCTGGGAGAGCCCGGCCCGCGGCTGATGGCGATCAATGGCGACGAGGGCGAGCCCGGCACGTTCAAGGACCGCTACTATCTGGAAACCGATCCGCATCGTTTCATCGAGGGCATGCTGATCGGCGCGCAGGTGGTCCAGGCCTCCGACGTCTACATCTATCTGCGCGACGAATATCCGGCCGCGCGCGAGATCCTCCAGCGCGAGATTGCAAAGCTGCCGCCGGGCGGCCCGACCCTGCACATGCGGCGCGGCGCCGGCGCCTACATCTGCGGCGAGGAATCCTCGCTGCTGGAGAGCATCGAGGGCAAGCGCGGCCTGCCCCGGCACAAGCCGCCTTATCCGTTCCAGGTCGGCCTGTTCGGCCTGCCGACCCTGATCAACAACATCGAGACGCTGTGGTGGGTGCGCGACATCGTCGAGAAGGGCGCCGACTGGTGGAAGGGCCATGGCCGCCACGAGCGTCACGGTCTGCGCAGCTTCTCGGTCTCCGGGCGCGTGAAGAATCCCGGCATGAAGCTCGCGCCCGCCGGCATCACCGTGCGTGAGCTGATCGAGGAATATTGCGGCGGCATGGCCGATGGCCATCAGTTCTACGCCTATCTTCCGGGTGGCGCGTCCGGCGGCATTCTGCCGGCGTCGATGGACGACATCCCGCTCGATTTCGGCACGCTGGAGAAATACGGCTGCTTCATCGGATCGGCCGCGATCGTGATCCTGTCGCAAAAGGACAGCGTGCGTGCGGCGGCGCTGAACCTGATGAAGTTCTTCGAGGACGAGAGCTGCGGCCAGTGCACGCCGTGCCGGGTCGGAACCCAGAAGGCAGCGCTGCTGATGCAAAAGCCGGTCTGGAACCGTGCCTTGCTCGAAGAATTGAGCCAGGCGATGCGCGATGCCTCCATCTGCGGGCTCGGACAGGCGGCATCGAATCCGCTGTCCTCCGTGATCAAATATTTCCCTGACGAGTTCAAGGAAGCGGCCGAATGACGAAGATTACGTTCGAGCTCGACGGCAAGCAGGTCGAGGCCAATCCCGGCGAAACGATCTGGCAGGTGGCAAAGCGCCAGGGCCGCGAGATTCCGCATCTGTGCTATTCGCCGGCACCGGATTATCGCCCCGACGGCAATTGCCGCGCCTGCATGGTCGAGATCGAGGGCGAGCGCGTCTTGGCGGCGTCCTGCAAGCGCACCCCGTCGGTCGGCATGAAGGTGAAGACCGAATCCGCGCGCGCGGTCTCGGCGCAAAAGATGGTGATGGAGCTGCTGGTCGCCGACCAGCCGGCGCGCGAGACCTCGCACGATCCGGATTCGAAGTTCTGGCACTGGGCCGAGACGACGGGCGTCACCGAGAGCCGCTTCCCCGCCGCCGAGCGCTGGGCGACCGACGCCAGCCATCCGGCGATGCGCGTCAATCTCGATGCCTGCATCCAGTGCGGCCTCTGCGTGCGCGCCTGTCGCGAGGTCCAGGTCAACGACGTCATCGGCATGGCCTATCGCAACCATGGCGCCAAGATCGTGTTCGACTTCGACGATCCCATGGGCGAGTCCACCTGCGTCGCCTGCGGCGAATGCGTGCAGGCCTGTCCGACCGGCGCCTTGATGCCGGCCGTGATGCTGGACGAGAAGCAGACCCGCGTGACCTATGCCGACAGGAAGGTCGACTCGCTCTGCCCGTTCTGCGGCGTCGGCTGTCAGGTGACCTACGAGGTCAAGGACGAGAAGGTGATCTATGCGGAAGGCCGCGACGGCCCCGCCAATCACAATCGTCTTTGTGTGAAGGGCCGCTTCGGCTTCGACTACATCCACCATCCGCATCGCCTGACCAAGCCGCTGGTACGGCTGCCGAATGCGAAGAAGGACGCCAACGACCAGGTCGATCCGGCCAATCCGTTCACCCATTTCCGAGAGGTGAGCTGGGAGGAAGCGCTCGACATCGCGGCCAGGGGGCTCGTCAAGATCCGCGACGAGAAGGGCGTGAAGGCGCTGGCCGGCTTCGGTTCGGCCAAGGGTTCGAACGAAGAGGCCTATCTGTTCCAGAAGCTGGTGCGCACCGGTTTCGGTTCGAACAACGTCGACCATTGCACCCGCCTGTGCCACGCATCGTCGGTCGCAGCGCTGTTCGAAGGCTTGAGCTCGGGCGCGGTGTCCGCGCCGTTCTCCGCCGCGATGGATGCCGAAGTGATCTGGGTGATCGGCGCCAACCCGACCGTGAACCATCCGGTCGCCGCGACTTTCATCAAGAACGCGGTCAAGCAGAACGGCGCCAAGCTGTTCGTGATGGATCCGCGCCGGCAGACGCTGTCGCGCCATGCGACCAAGCATCTACAGTTCAAGCCCGGCTCGGACGTCGCCATGCTGAACGCGATGATCAACACGATCATCACCGAGGGCCTCACCGACGACCAGTACATCGCCGGCTACACCGAGGGGTTTGAGGAGCTCAAGGAGAAGATCAAGGAGTTCACGCCGGAGAAGATGGAGCCGATCTGCGGCGTCCCGGCGCAGACGCTGCGCGAGGTGGCGCGGACCTATGCCCGCGCGAAGTCGTCGATCATCTTCTGGGGCATGGGCATCAGCCAGCATGTCCACGGCACCGACAATGCGCGCTGCCTGATTGCGCTGGCGCTGATCACCGGCCAGGTCGGCCGTCCCGGCACGGGCCTGCATCCGCTGCGCGGCCAGAACAACGTGCAGGGCGCCTCCGACGCCGGCCTGATTCCGATGTTCCTGCCGGACTATCAGCCGGTCGGCCGCGACGACATGCGCGGCGCTTTCGAAAAGCTCTGGCAGCAGGATCTCGATCCCGTCCGCGGCCTGACCGTGGTCGAGATCATGAACGCGATCCATGCCGGCGAGATCAAGGGCATGTATATCGAGGGCGAGAATCCCGCGATGTCCGATCCCGACCTCCAGCATGCCCGCCAGGCGCTGGTCATGCTCGATCATCTCGTGGTGCAGGATCTCTTCGTCACCGAGACGGCGTTCCACGCCGACGTCATCCTGCCGGCCTCGGCCTTCGCCGAGAAGGAGGGCTCGTTCACCAACACCGACCGCCGTGTGCAGCTCGCGCGCCAGGTGATCAAGCCGCCCGGCGATGCGCGGCAGGATCTCTGGATCATCCAGGAGATCGGCAAGCGGATGGGCCTGCCGTGGAATTATGCCGGCCCCGGCGACGTCTTCACCGAGATGGCACAGCTGATGCCCTCGCTGAAGAACATCACTTGGGAGCGGCTGCTGCGTGAAGGCGCGGTGACCTATCCGGTCGACGGTCCGGACCAGCCCGGCAACGAGATCATCTTCACCACGGGCTTCCCGACCGCGAGCGGCCGCGGCAAGATCGTGCCGGCCAAGGTGATCCCGCCGGACGAGTTGCCTGACGCCGAATACCCGATGGTGCTCTCGACCGGCCGCGTGCTGGAGCACTGGCACACCGGCTCGATGACGCGCCGCGCGCAGGTGCTCGACCAGATCGAGCCGGAGGCGGTCGCCTTCATGTCACCGAAGGACATGCGCAAGAAGCAGCTCGCGCCCGGCGATTTCATTCGGCTGGAGACACGGCGCGGTGCCGTCGAGGTCAAGGTCCGCTCCGACCGCGACGTGCCGGAGAATATGGTGTTCATGCCGTTCTGCTACGCGGAAGCGGCGGCGAACCTGTTGACCAACCCGGCGCTCGACCCGTTCGGCAAGATCCCGGAGTTCAAGTTCTGCGCAGCCAGGGCCGAGCGTGTCGAGATGAGGGACGCGGCGGAGTAGGGCTAACGCACTCCGCGGTCTTTCGACGTCGCGAAGCGGCCAAGCTCTCGGTGTCGTCCCGGCGAACGCCGGGACCCATACCGCGTGATTCACTCGAGTGGGGACGGTCGCAGTCCCGGACCACGAGTCTTCGCCAAATTCCTCCTTGGGGTGATGGGTCCCGGCGTTCGCCGGGACGATACCGGGTTTGTGGCGCGGGTGTGGATTCCATCGCCATGGCTTCGCTCATCGCAATGACGGTGGTAAACGTGGCCCATGTCCAAAGTCACGCCCGCTACACGCACGCTCACGGCCGCCGGTGTTGCCTTCACCGTCCATGCTTACGACTACGATCCCGACGCCGAGAGCATCGGCCTTCAGGCGGCTGCCGCGCTTGGCGAGGATCCGGCACGCGTGTTGAAGACGCTGATGGCGCTGGTGGATGGCAAGCCGGTCTGCGTGATCGTGCCGTCCGACCAGGAGGTCTCGATGAAGAAGCTTGCCGCTGCGACAAGCGGCAAGTCGGCGCAGATGATGAAGCCGCCCGAGGCGGAGCGTGTCACCGGCTACAAGGTCGGCGGCATCAGCCCGTTCGGGCAGCGCAAGCCGGTACGTACCGTGATCGAGCAGAGCGCGCTCGCGCACGAACTGGTCTATCTCAATGGTGGCCAGCGCGGCTTGCAGGTGCGGCTGAAGCCCGGCGACGTCAGGGATGTGCTGAAGGCGGTCGTGGCGGATGTGCTGGCTTGACGGCAGCGGAGCGGGATCGTGAGGTGGCCGCGGCTGCTGTGGCTCGCGGCGCTGCTCGGCATCGCTCTCCCGGCCGAGGCGCATCAGGTCAACCTCGTCACGGCGCGCGTGGCGCTGAGCGCCGATCGCACGGTGAGCGTCGAGATCGGATTGAAGGGCAGCGATGTCGATCGCCTGATCGGCACGAGGACCTACGACGCGAGACAGGACGCGGTCGATCCTGTGGCGGTGGAGGCTGCCAGATCCGCCATCCTCGTCTATATGAGCACGCACCTGGCCGTAACTGGCGGCGGCAGGGCCTGTTCGGCCGGAGATGCAGCGATCCTGGCGGACGGCGACGGCATCATCTGTCGCAACAGCTTTGCCTGCGCCGACGCCCCCGGCGACCTCATCTATCGCTCGACCGTGCTGACCGAGAAAGACCCGGCCGCGCGACAGGTCGTGCTGATCGCGCAGGGCAGATCGGAGGTGCAGGCCTTGCTCGACGCCGGCAACACGACGGTCATGCTCTCGACCGCGCCGCCGCCGCTGGGGTCGACGATGCAGCGCTATCTCCTCACCGGCATCGAGCACATCTTCCTCGGCTACGACCACGTCGCATTCCTGATTGCCGTGGTGCTGTGGGCGAGACGGCTCATTCCGGTCGTCAAGATCGTGACGGCCTTCACCATCGCCCATTCGATCACCTTGTCGCTGGCCGCGCTTGATGTCCTCGTCATCCCGAGCAGCCTTGTGGAGCCCGCGATCGCGGCCTCGATCGTCTTCGTGGCCGTGGAGAACTTCTTCTCGCGCGATGTCGACAAGCGCTGGCGCATGGCCTTTCTGTTCGGACTGATCCACGGTTTCGGTTTCGCCGGTGCGCTTCGCGAGATCGGGCTGCCACCCAACGCAGCGGTGCCGGCGCTGGCCGCCTTCAACATCGGCGTTGAGATCGGACAGGTCGCGATTGTCGCAGTCGCGCTGCCGATCCTCCGCCTGGCCGATCGACTGAGTGTTGAGGATCGGTCCGAGCCGGTGAGGGCGGCGGGGCTGGTCTATGCAGTGTCCGCAGTGATCGGCCTGCTCGGCGGCTATTGGCTGCTCGCGCGCGTCCTCGAAGCCTGATTTCGGGCCGCGCCGGCGGCGAGACAGAACTTCACCCCTGAACGGGCGGCCTCCCCGCGGCACCGCATGCGGCCCCATGCACTTGAGTTCGCTCACAAGCCCTGTATAGAAGTGGAGATGAAATAGAATAACGTTCTGTCTAGCAGAACGATGGGAACGGACCGATGGAATCCGAACGCGTCCATCAAGGCGGCCCGCCGGTGTCGTTCACGCCCGGCGCCGTCATCACGGCCTTCGAGGCAATCCCCGACTTGCTGGCACGGGATGCCACTCTGACCGCCCGCGGACGTTGGCTCGACGTCGACTGCCTGCTTGGGCCGAGCACGCAGCCATTTCACGTTGCCATCCGCGCCGGGCAGATCGTGGATATGACGCCGGCTCCAGTGCTGATGCGTTCCTGGCGTTTTTCCTATCGCGCAACACCTGCCGCGTTCGCCGCTTACTGGCAGCGGATGCCGCCGGCAGGCTGGCACGATCTGCTGGCGATCAATAAGCGCGGCCATGCGACGCTTGAAGGCGATCTGCATCCCTTCATGACGCATCTTCAGTACTTCAAGGATCTCTTGGCGCTGCCGCGACAGAACGGTTTTGGAGGTGCGTCATGAACGGATTCATCGAGCCGATCGTCGGGCGTTACATCCACGTCGAAGTCAATGGAGAGATCAACCGCATCTACTTCGAGGAAAACGGCAGCGGCATTCCACTGGTCTGCCTCCACACCGCCGGCTCCGATGCGCGGCAATGGCGACATCTGCTCGTGGATGACGAGTTCACCAGGCATCTCCGCGTCATCGCCTTCGACATGCCCTGGCACGGCAAGTCCAATCCGCCGGACAGCCAATACGGCACCGAATATCGGCTGACCACCGCAAGCTACACCGCGACCATCCGCGCGTTCTGCAACGCGCTGAAGCTGGAGCGCCCGGTGGTGATGGGCTGCTCGATCGGCGGCCGTATCGTGCTCAATCTCGCCATCGAGCATGCGCGCGAATTCCGCGCCTTGATCGGCCTCGAGGCTGCGGACTTCCAGCAGCCCTGGTACGACACGGCCTGGCTGAACCGGCCCGACGTTCATGGCGGTGAGGTCTGCGCCGCCCTGGTGTCCGGGCTGATCGCGCCGAACGGCCCGGAAGCTTCGCGCAACGAGACGCTGTGGGGCTACAAGCAGGGCGGCCCCGGCATCTTCAAGGGCGATCTCTATTTCTATCGCGTCGATGGCGATCTGCGCGGGCGCACCTGTAACATCGACGTCAACCAGTGTCCGCTCTATCTCCTCACCGGCGAGTACGATTTCTCCTGCATGCCGGAGGACACGCTGCGGACAGCGGCCGGCATTTCCGGCGCCAAGGCCACGGTCATGGAGCGGCTCGGTCATTTTCCAATGAGTGAGAACCCGGAACAGTTCCGGCGCTACATCGCGCCGGTGCTGCAAGACATCCTCAACAAGCAAAATTCGTAAACGGGAGGCGTATCTTATGAAGTTGCGTTGGATCATGGCGGCAATTCTGGCCGCACAGGCGAGTACCGCGCTTGCAGCCGACAATGTGATCAGGATCGGCGTGCTCAACGACCAGTCCGGCGTGTTCGCCGACAATGGCGGGCGAGGCTCGGTTGCGGCCGCTAAGCTCGCCGCGGAAGACTTCGGCAACGAATTGCTCGGCAAGAAGATCGAGATCATTTCGGCCGACCACCAGAACAAGCCGGATATTGCATCGGCCACCGCGCGCAAATGGTTCGACAACGAGGGCGTCGACATGATTGCGGACGGTGCGGCCTCTTCGGCCGGCTTTGCCATCCTCGAAGTCGCCAAGCAGAAGAACAAGATCTTCGTCATCTCGGGCCCCGGCTCATCCGACTTCACCGGGAAGTCGTGCTCGCCGGTCAGCTTCCACTTCAACTACGACACCTACGCGCTGTCGAAGCTCACCAGCGACGCGATCACGCGGGCCGGTGGCAAGACCTGGTACTTCGTGACGGCCGACTATGCCTTCGGCCACGCACTTCAGCGCGACGCGACCAAATTCATCGAGGCCGCCGGCGGCAAGGTGATCGGCTCGGCCGCCCATCCGCTCGGCACCGCCGATTTCGCGTCGTTCCTGTTGCAGGCGCAGGGCTCCAAGGCCGACGTCGTCGGGCTGGCGACGTCGGGCGCGGACGTGCAGACCGCGATCAAGCAGGCGGGCGAGTTCGGCATCGTCGAAGGCGGTCAGAAGCTCGCCGGTCTTCTCGTCTTCATCACGGACGTGAATTCCCTCGGCCTGAAGGTCACCCAGGGCCTGCAGGTGACGACTTCGTTTTACTGGGACCTCAATGAGGGAACCCGGGCCTGGTCGAAGCGCTACGCCGCTCTGATGGACGGCAAGGTCGCGAGCATGGTGCAGGCCGGGGTCTATAGCGGCGTCCACCACTACCTTGCCGCGGTGAAGGCGGCGGGCACGACGGATGCGACGGCCGTTGCCGCCAAGATGCACGAGATGAAAGTCAACGATATGTACAACAAGGACGTCACGATCCGTCCCGACGGGCGCGTGCTGCACACGATGTATCTGGTTCAGGTGAAGAAGCCGGAGGAGTCCAGGTACAAGTTCGACTATTATCGGATCGTCAGCTCCAAGCCGGGCGAAGAGGTGTTCCGGCCGATGAGCGAAGGTGGCTGTCCGCTGGTGAAATAAATGCGTCGACCGGGCGGGCCTGCACCCGCCCGGTCATGGGATTTTCGAGGGAGAGTAACGGAATGTCTGGTTCGATTGGGTTCATCGGTCTCGGTGTCATGGGCGAGCCGATCTGCCGCAACCTCTTGCGCAAGAGCGGACGGCCGGTGCTGGCGTTCGACCTCGCTGCCGAGCCGCTGGCGCGGATCGTTGCGGATGGAGGGACCGCGGCGAGATCGGTCAAGGATGTCGTCGGCGGCACCGAGACGATCTTCCTGTGCCTGCCCAGTGCCAAGCATGTGATGTCGGTCTTCGAAGGCATCCTGCCGGCCATCGGAAGCGGCCAGACCGTGGTCGATCTCGGCACCTCCGATGTCGGCCTGACGCGGTCGTTCGCTAAGCAACTCGCTGACAAGGGCGCGCTCTGGATCGACGCGCCGATCGCGCGCACGCGTCAGGCTGCGCAAGACGGCACGCTCAGCGTCATGGTCGGCGCGACAGTCGAGCAGTTCGCGAAGGTCGAGCCACTGATCCGGCATTTCGCCACGGATGTCACCCTCTGTGGCGACACCGGGGCCGGGCAGGTCACGAAAATCCTCAACAACATGGTGCTGTTCGAGACCGTCAATGCGCTGGCGGAGGCGGTCGCGATCGCTAAGCACAGCGGCGTCGAGCCGAAGCTGCTGCTGGAGACCCTGTCCAAGGGGTCGGCGGATAGCTTCGCGCTGCGTAACCATGGCATGAAGGCGATCGTCGCCAGGGAGTTTCCGCTGCGCGCGTTCTCGACCGAGTATGCAATGAAGGATCTCTCTTACGCGCTGGAGTTGGGTGCCCAGGCCGGGCTAAATCTGCGCGGCGCAGCGCTGATGCGCACGATCTTCCAGGAGACGATCGACAAGGGCATGGGCGATGCGTATTTTCCCGTCATCGCAAAGCTGATCGATCCCTCCGGATTCCCTGACTAGGAGACCGCATGCCTTCGTCCGGTGTCGCCGCCGTCGACCGCGCCCTGAGCATCCTTGCGGCCTTCGAGGATGCGCCGGAGCCGATGACTCTGGCCGAGCTCGCCCGACGCACCAAAATGTACAAGAGCACGCTGTTGCGGCTGATGACGTCGCTTCAGGAATTCGGCTATCTCGTGCAGTTCGCCGACGGTCGCTATCATCTCGGCCCGACGCCGTTCCGGCTCGGTGCGGTCTACCAGCGCAGCAACAATCTGCATGATCGGGTGGTGCCGCTGTTGCGGCAGCTCGTGGCCGATGGCACGGAAAGTCCGTCGTATCACGTGCGGCATGATGCCAAGCGCAGGCTCTGCGTCTTCCGCGTCGATTCCCAGCATTCGACGCTCGACCGCGTCGAGGCCGGCATGCTGCTCCCGCTCGATCGCGGCGCGGCGGGCCGGGTTATCCTTGCCTTCGACGGTGAGAAGGGGGAGGGCTATGATGAGATTCGCGAGGGCTGCATCGCAGTGTCCTTTGGCGAGCGTGATCCGGATTGCGCCGGACTTGCCTGCCCGGTGTTCGGCCCCGCTGGAAAATGCGTTGGCGCCTTGTCGCTCTCGGGGCCGAAGCTGCGCTTCACGCGGGACAATATCAAGGCGATGACGTCTCTGTTGCTGAAGGCTGCCATCCGCCTGACGCGCACGCTGGGCGGCCCGACCGAACTGCTTGACAATGCCTTGCCGGCCTCGGCTGAAGACGCGCGTCCCGCGCGCAAGGTGAGGCGGTAGGCGGCTTATTGCTTCTGCAACAATTTCAGCCGGCAGCGCAGCGCTTCCCGGATATGCGCGCGCGCCAGCTTTTCCGCCTTGTCGCCATCGCGCGCGGCAATGGCCTCGATAATGGCCTGATGCTCGCTATGACTGGTCGAGGGGCGCCCCGATACGGTGAAGGTGGTCGGGCCGAGCAGGGCGATCCAGTCCTGCAATTCCCGCGAAGCGTTGTCGAGATAGCGGTTGCGCGCGGCGCGGCAGATCGCCTCGTGGAAGGCGCGGTTGAGCCGCGCCATCTCGGCGGCGTCGGTCTGCGGCGCCTCGACAAAAGCCTGCTCGATGTCTCGGAGCGCGTCGATTTCCGTCGTTGAGGCGTGCTCGGCGGCGAGGCGCGCGGCGGCGCCTTCCATGATCTCGCGCATGGCGTAGAGCTCGAGCACCTCGGAAATGTCGAGGTTGCGGACGATCAGCCCGCGGCCGCCGGCGGGCTCGACGAAGCCGCGCGCGGCGAGCCGGCCCAGCGCTTCCCGCACCGGCGTGCGGCTGACCTTCAGCCGCTGGGCGACTTCCTCCTCGCGCAGGCGGTCGCCGGCGCGGTAGCTGCCGGCCTGGAGCGCCTCGCACAGCGAGCGGAACACGGCTTCTCCCAGCGCCACGCCGGCGCCGCGCGACACCGATCCGCCTGTCCTTGCCGGGCGTCTGGCCATGATCCCTCGATGCGCATCCTGCCCATGCAGAGATGCCGCTTGCGTGGCTTCTGTATATCTTTGTATACAAAGGTGTGCAATGGTCGGATCGGCTCCATCGAGACCGCCCGCTGGCAGAATGTCTCCAACCTTTGTCGCATCAGGCAGACGGCATGAGCAGCAAATACGACGTGCTGGTGATCGGCGGCGGCAATGCGGCGCTGTGCGCGGCGATCAGCGCCAGGCGCGGCGGCGCCTCGGTGCTGGTGCTCGAGGGGGCGCCAAAATTCTATCGCGGCGGCAACACCCGCCACACCCGTAACATGCGTTGCGCCCATGACGCGGCGACCGAAATCCTGACCGGTCCCTACACGGAAGAAGAGTTCTGGGAGGATCTGCTGCGCGTCACCGGCGGACAGACCGACGAGATGCTGGCGCGCCACATGATCCGCGAATCCAAGGACATCCTGAACTGGATCGTGGAGCAGGGTGTGCGCTGGCAGCCTTCGCTCGGCGGCACGCTGAGCCTCGGCCGCACCAACTCCTTCTTCCTCGGCGGCGGCCGCGCGATGCTCAACGCGCTCTATCTCACCGCCGAACGGCTCGGTGTGGAGGTCGAATACGATGCCGAGGTCACCGACCTCGTGATCGAGGACGGCATGTTCCTCGCTGCCCGCCTCAAGCGGCCGATCAAGGGCGAGACCGAGATCCGCGCGACCTCGCTGGTCGCCGCCGCCGGCGGCTTCGAGGCCAACATCGAATGGCTCAAGCAATATTGGGGCGAGGCCGCCGACAACTTCCTGATCCGCGGCACGCCCTATAATCGCGGCTCGATCCTGAAGATGCTGCTCGACAAGGGCGTGCAGGAGGTCGGCGATCCCACCCAGTGCCATGCGGTCGCGATCGACGCCCGCGCGCCGAAATTCGACGGCGGCATCATCACGCGGCACGACTCGGTCGTGTTCGGTATCGTCGTCAACAAGCACGCGCAGCGCTTCTACGACGAGGGCGAAGACATCTGGCCGAAGCGCTATGCGATCTGGGGCCGGCTGGTTGCCGCGCAGCCCGACCAGATCGCCTACATCATCTTCGATTCGACGGTGGTCACGAGCTTCATGCCGACGCTATTCCCGCCGATCGCCGGGCAGACGGTGGTGGAGCTCGCCGGCAAGCTGGAGCTCGATCCGGCCGCGCTGGAGAAGACCATCACCGAGTTCAACGCCGCGGTGCGGCCCGGCACCTTCGACCATACCATCCTGGACGACTGCCGCACCGAAGGCATCACGCCGCCGAAGACGCACTGGGCGCGCCGGATCGAGACGCCACCTTATCTCGCCTATCCGGTGCGGCCCGGCATCACCTTCACCTATCTCGGCACGCGCGTGAACAAGGAGGCGCGGATGCTGATGAAGGGCGGCAAGCCGTCGGCCAACATGTTCGCGGCCGGCGAGATCATGGCCGGCAACGTGCTCGGCAAGGGCTATGCCGCGGGCATGGGCATGACCATCGGCAGCGTGTTCGGGCGGATTGCGGGACAGGAAGCGGCGAAACATGCACGGAACTAGGATTCTCGACGAAGCCGACCGTCTGATGACGGTCTGCAATTCCTGCCGTTACTGCGAAGGCCTGTGCGCGGTGTTTCCGGCCATGGAAATGCGCCGCGCCTTCTCGGACGGCGATCTCAACTATCTCGCCAATCTCTGCCATTCCTGCGGCGCCTGCTACGTCGACTGCCAGTTCTCGCCGCCGCACGAGTTCAATGTCAACGTCCCCAAGACGCTGGCGGTCGCGCGCGCGGAATCCTATGCGGCCTATGCCTGGCCGCAGGCCCTGTCCGGTGCGTTCGCGCGCAATGGCCTCGTCATCAGCATGATCGCCGCGCTCAGCATGGCCGCCTTCATCCTCGGCTTCGCCGCGCTGAACGACCGCAACGTGCTGTTCGGCGTGCACACCGGGCCAGGCGCCTTCTACAAGCTGATGCCACACAACACCATGGCCGCGTTGTTCGGCGCCGCCTTCCTCTATGCGATCCTGGCCCTTGTCATGAGCGTGCGCGCCTTCTGGCGCGACATCGGCGCACCCATTGGTGGCCGTGCCGACGGAGGCTCGATCCTTCAGGCGATCCGCGACGCCGGCGAGCTGCGCTATCTCCATGGCGGCGGCGTCGGCTGCTACAACGAGGACGACAAGCCCACCGACCGGCGCAAGTTCTATCACCACCTGACCTTCTACGGCTTCCTGCTCTGCTTTGCCGCGACATCGGTGGCAACGCTCTATCACTATCTGCTCGGGCGCGAGGCGCCATATCCGTGGTGGGACCTGCCCGTGGTGCTGGGCTCGCTCGGCGGCATCGGCCTGATTGTCGGGCCGGTCGGCCTGTTCATGGCCAAGATGCGACGCGATCCGGCAATGCTCGACGAGGACAGCTACGGCATGGATGTCGGCTTCATCGCCATGCTGTTCCTGACCGGCCTCACCGGAATGCTGCTGCTGGTCCTGCGCGAGACTGCCGCGATGGGACCGCTGCTCGCGCTGCATCTCGGCGCGGTGTTTGCGCTGTTCATCACCATGCCCTACGGAAAGTTCGTGCACGGCATTTATCGCTTTGCCGCGCTGGTACGCTACGCGCAGGAGCGGCGGACGGCGGCGTGACCCGCGCACCGTCCGTCCCGGAATCTCTTACGCCACCTCACGCTCCGGCGCCGACGCCTGCTCGCGCGCCATCGCCGTTGCCGTGACATAGTCGGTCTTGCCGGTGCCGAGCAGCGGCACCTTGTCGACCACCATGATCGCAGCGGGCACGGTCAGCTCGGAGGCGCCGATCGCCTTGGCCTGAGCCTGCATCGCGCTGCGCTCGGCGTTCTTCTCCGTCGTCAGCAAGACGATGCGTTCGCCCTTGCGCTGGTCCGGGATCGACACTGCGACAGAGGCCGCCCGCGGCCACAGCGCGGTCGCGATGGCTTCGACCGCCGACAGTGAGACCATTTCGCCCGCGATCTTGGCAAAGCGCTTGGCACGGCCCTTGATGGTGATGAAGCCGGCGGCGTCGATCGCCACGATGTCGCCGGTGTCGTGCCAACCCTCGGCCAGCACTTCGAGCACGCCGGGATTCTCCGCCCGCAAGTAGCCGAGCATCACGTTCGGCCCGCGCACCGAGAGGCGTCCACCTTCCTCGATGCCGGGGACCGGATCGAGGCGGCTTTCCATCAGTGGCGACAGGCGGCCGACGGTGCCGGGACGGTTGGCCATCGGCGTGTTCATCGCCAGCACCGGCGCCGTCTCGGTGACGCCGTAGCCTTCGAGAATGCGGATGCCGTAGCGCTCCATGAACACCTGCCGCGTGCGTTCCTTGACCGCCTCGGCGCCGGCGATCACGAGGCGCAGGGTCCGGAAATCGTAAGGGTGCGCCGAGCGGGCATAGCCGGTGAGGAACGTGTCGGTGCCGAACAGGATCGTCGCGCCGGTCTGGTAGATCAGCTCGGGCACGATCCGGTAGTGCAGCGGCGAAGGGTACATGTAGATCGGGATGCCCGCCAGCATCGGCATCATCATTCCGCCGGTCAACCCGAAGGAGTGGAACACAGGCAGCACGTTGAACACCTTGTCATTGGCATTGGCGTCAACCCGCGCCAGCGCCTGCGCCGCGTTGGCGAGGATGTTGCGGTGGGACAGCACGACTCCCTTGGGCGTGCCTTCCGAACCCGAGGTGAACAGCACGACGGCCGGATCGCTGGCCTGGCGGGACACGCGTGGCGCGGTGCCGACGAGCAGGCCCTTGATCTTGTCGACGGCCCCGATCGAGGCGCGGACGTCTTCGAGATAGACGACTCGCGCCTCGGCGGAGATCGCAGTCATCAGCTTGTCGAGCTTGCCCTTCTCGATGAAGGCCTTCGACGTCAGCACGGTGTTGACCTGCGCGGCCTTCATGGCGGCGAGGACGTTGACCGGGCCGGCCGAGAAGTTGAGCATCGCCGGCACCCGGCCGATGTTCTGTAACGCCATGAAGACGGCGGCAACGCCCGCCGAGTTCGGCAACAGCACGCCGACATTCTCGCCGACGGCGGTGCCGCTCTCCAGCTTGCGGCTCAGGACCTGCGCACCGAGGATCAGTTTGCGATAGGTCAGCCTGGTGCCGAGCGCGTCCTCGATGATGACCTTGCCGGTGTCGCGGTCGCGATAGGCGTGTCCGAGTGCTTCGAACAGCGTGTGATCGAGCATGGCGTTCTTCACGAGCGCGTCGATCATGACGTCCTGCAGTGCGGCGCCGGCGGCATTGCGGCGCGCCTTGCCCTTGAGCGTTTCGTCGACCGGGAGCTTGACTGGTGGAAGGATGGTGACCGTCACGCGCGGAAACCACGACCGCTTGATCTGGCTGCTGTTGAGATAGCTGAGATATGAACGCTGCGCGCCTTCGATGCGAACCGGCACGACCACGGCGTCGGCCTTGTCCGCGATCATCGCGGTGCCGTCATAGACCTTCATCAGCGAGCCGGAGACGGTGATGCGTCCTTCCGGGAAGATCACCACCGGCTCGCCGGCGGCGACGAGCTTGATCAGGTCGCGTGCGGCCAGCGGCTTGGTCGGATCCATGGTGTAGTGCTTGACGACGCGCAGGAACGGCTTGGCCCACCAGGCGTTGGCGATGCCGGTATCTACCGCGAAGCTCGCGTCGATCGGCAGCACGGCGTGCAGCAGCGGGCCGTCGATCAGGCTGACATGGTTCGGCGCGATCAGCATGCGCGTGCCTGATGGCGGCAGGTTTTCGAGACCGCGGACCTCGGTGCGGAACAGCGCACGGAAAAGCAGCCCACCGAAGTCGCGCACGCCCTCCTTGCCCCACTTCGCGAGCACGAACCAAACCGCGCCGAAGCTGGCGACGCCGAGGCCGAAGAAGATCCAGCCGATATGGAGGCCGGCCGCCTGCAGCAGTGCGACGAACAGCGAGCCGACCACCATGAAGGCGGCCTGCAGCACGTTGCCGGCGGCGATGATGCGGGCGCGCTCGGACGGCGCCGACCAGGCCTGGACGGCGGCGAAGGACGGCACGACGAACAGGCCGCCGCCGAAGGCGAAGGCGGCGAAGTCGACCAGCATGCGCAGGCCCGCGAACGAGGTCGCGAAACCGGCCGCGGTGAGGTCCTGAGCCTTGGCGGTGACGCCGATGGCCCAGGCGAGATCGAGGCCGGCACATCCCATGATGATGGCGCCGATCGGCACCAGCGCGAGATTGGGACGAACATGGCTGAGGCTTGCGGCGAACAGCGAGCCGATGGCGATGCCGATCGCGAAGATCGCAAGGCACAGCGTCACCACGCCCTCGGTGCCGCCGACCACCTCCTTGATCAGTGCCGGCAGCAGCGACAGCACGATGGCGCCGACCAGCCAGAACCAGGAGACGATCACGGTGCCGTCCCACAGCCGGTGATCGGCGTGCAACGTCCTGAGCAGGCTCAGCGTCGAGGTCCAGGGATTGGCATCGACGGGCAGATCGGGCGCGGAGGGCGTCGTCTGCGGAATGCGGGACGCGAACACCCAGGACAACACAGCCAGCACGACCACGGCCGAGGCGACCCAGCCCATATGCGCGGAGCCGGCCACGAACTGGCCGCCGGCGACTGTGCCGAGCAGGATGGCCATGAATGTTGCGCCTTCGACCAGCGCGTTGCCGGTCGCGAGCTCGCCGAGCTCGAGCTGGTCCGGCAGCATGGCGTACTTCACCGGGCCGAACAGGGCGGCGATGACGCCGAACAGCGCCAGCGCTGCGAACAGCAGCGGCACCGAATGCAGGAAGAAGCCGGCGGCGGCAAAGCCGGCGGCGAAGATCTCGGCGAATTTGAGCCGCCTTGCGACGACGGATTTGACGTACTTGTCGGCGAGCTGGCCGCCGAGGCCTGACAGGATGAAGTAGGGGAAGATGAAGACGGCGCCCGCGACCGTCACCAGGGCATCGCCGTGGCCGGTCGCTGCGCTGTAAAGCAGAATGATGACGAGTGCATTCTTGAGCACGTTGTCATTGAGCGCCGAGAAGAATTGCGCCCAGAACAGCGGCGCGAAGCGGCGTGACGACATCAAATCCCTGATCATGACCAGTCCTGTTTTGGAAACGCATCTTGGGGTTGTTACGCTGTCGGTGGGGCGTCGGGACCAGAGATATGCGATGGGCAAATTGCGAGGTGAGGACGATCGTCCCGGCTCGCTTTGCGCCGTCGCTCCTTCCGATCCTGTTGGTCTCCGATTGGCGTCGTTAGGTTCGCAAATGACTTTGGAGGCGGCGTATCAGGCTCCGGCAGGAGGGCCGCAGCTCCACGGATATTGCGCCGGGCGATGAGGAAAACCTGAACCGCATCGCCGAGGGCCGCGCCATCCGGCGCGAATATCGGGGCATGGTGAGTCCGACATTGTAACCGGCTCTTCATTCGAACCGATCGGAAGGTGCCGGCTGCGCGTCTCAGGTGAGATGGGCGAGGTGCCGAAACGGCGACAAGCGGCCGAGCAGGCTGAACCGGCGTCGCTCGCGGCGGGCTCGCACGCGGTTCGCCCGCCACATCCGGAAGGTCGCGCGGCGCTCGGCAAGCACGCCGGCAATGTCGCAGGCATTGGCGATGCGATCGATCGGCGACATCACGACCTTGAGGGCGGCTCGGCCGAGGCCGGTCACGAGAGCCGTGGCGTCATCGAGGAAGGTGGCGGCGATATCAACAGCGAGAGTTTGCATTTCGCAGGTCTCCGAGTTAAATTGAACAATGTTCATATGAGTAGCTTGAAAATGAACAATGTTCAAGATGAATCGCTGCGCGACCAGAAAAAAAGCCGGCGGCGGCGCCAGATCCTGGAGATCGCCCGCGGCATTATCGCAGCTAAAGGGCTGAGATCATTGAAGGTTCGGGACGTTGCCGAGGCTGTCGGCTGTTCGGTTGGCAGCGTCTATAACGAGTTCGGCGACTTCGACGGGGTCATCCTGACCGTCAATCGGGAGACGGTTCAGGCGCTCACGGCGCGGCTGCGGGGTGTTCCCGCCGAGGATCCGGTTCGCCAGCTCTATGGGCTTGCCGAGACCTATCTCGATTTCTTTGCGGGACACGCCAATCTGCTGCGTTCCTTGTTCGAGCATCGGATGGAGGACGATCGACCTTATCCGGACGACATCCTTCAGATGGTGATGGATGCCTTTGCGCTGATGCATCCACCCCTGGTGCGGCTATTGCCGGATGCGGATGACGTGAAGATCGCGCTGCTGTCTCGCACGCTGTTTTCCGCCGTGCATGGCATCATCTCGCTCGGCCTCGAGGAGCGCATGGTGGCCGTGCCGCCGCAGATGCTGCGCCAGCAGATCGAACAATTCCTCGACGTGCATCTCAGAGGGCTCGGGATTCTGCCCCAGCGCTGACAGCGGCGAGCCGCGTCAGGCGCGCGCAGCTTCGCGCGGGCGGGTTGCGACGGCGACGGCGCCCGGACTTCCGCTCTCGACCTGAACGCGGTTGCGTCCCTTTTCCTTGGCGCGATAGCAGGCAGCATCCGCGCGCCGCATCGCATCCTCGAGCGTGATGTTGCGGTCGGCAATGCAGGTCACTCCGATGCTGGCGGTCACCGCAAAGCAACGATCGTCCCAGGCGAAACTGAGCAGTTCGAGCGACCTGCGCAGACGCTCGGCGATGTCGACGGCATCGAAGGGCGAGCATTGCGGCAGGATCAGCCCGAATTCGTCACCGCCGAGCCGGGCCACCAGATCACGCGCGTGCCGGCCCTGTTGCAGGAGGCGCGAGACCTCGCGGAGCAGCCGGTCGCCGGCAAGGTGGCCACAGCTATCGTTGACGCTCTTGAACTGATCGAGGTCGAGCAGGATCAGGCCGAGCGCACCCGCCGCGGCATTGTCCAGCTCGCTTTGCAGGCGCGCCTCGAAGGCGCGACGGTTCGACAGGCCGGTCAGCCAGTCGTGCGAGGCCTGCCAGGCCAGGCGCTGTGTCTCGGCATGCAGGGCGTTTTCGAACGCCTGTCGTTGCAGCACCAGCCGCCGCGTATGCCAGATCAGAAGCAGGATCAGCGCCGCGGCGGTGGCGATGTTGATGCAAGTCAGCGTCACCTTGATGGCGCGGGAGCCTTCGCCGAGGACGGTGGAGAACCGCTTGGCATGCACCGTGAACTGGGTATTGAGCTCCGAGAGCCGCGACGACAGGAATTGCAGGCGGCCGTCTTGAATGGGACCGTTCTCCAGCTCGGAGCGGATCAACTCGCCGAACACGCTCAGCTCCAGCAGCATGGGATCTGTGGCCTCCCATTCCCGGATCGCGTCCTGGAGGAAGCTGACGCGGTTGAAGTAGCGAAACAGCCAGATCAGTCCCGCCACGTCATCGGGATGGTTGCCGCCCTGCAGGAAGCCGATACGGGCGGCCTCGACGTCGACCGGATCGCGTTCGAGCGCCCAGCGCGCAAACTCGTCCCCGATGGGAACGGCGAGCGCGGCCTGGTACTGCGCGAACTGGCTGGCGTCGCCCGAATGCAGGTAGCGATTGAGGAAGTAGACGGCATTCTTCTGCGAGCGCGACCATAGCGCTTCGCCCGCGACATAGGCGCGGACCGACGACATCACCTCGAGGCTGAATCCCGCGATCGCCGCCTGGAGCACGACGACCATCACGAAAGGCGAAACGAGCTTGATGACGTGAAGGAAGCAGTGTCCCTCCGCCGACGTCGCTGTTCTGCGAAACACCTTATTCCCCAAGTCGATCAACGATCCCAACGGAGCGTTGCGCCTGCAACGCCAAGTAGACGGGATGGTTGCTTAACTCGACCTGAATGGTGCGGAGGACTCCGTCGCAGGGTGAAGCCGTCGTGAAGCAGTTGCCCGCAAATCGCTTCAAATGCTGGCGAACCGGGACCGGCGCGGCATCGGCGAGCCAATGCAGTGCATTCGTCGTGCGCGGTTCACCTGATCGAGGGGGCGGTTCGGCTAGACCAGCACCGGCTTGCGCACGCGGCCCGCGTCGCCGAACACGCGCAGGTAACGCTCGATCTCCGAGGGAAGGCCGGTCGCCTTCTCCGGATTGTCGGAGAGCTTGACGGCCGGATGACCGTCGACCGACGAGACCTTGCAGACCAGCGAGATCGGATCGAGGTTGAACGAGCCGTCCGGCGTGCAGCCGACGAAGTCGTTGGTGAGGTTGGTGCCCCAGCCGAAGGAGAGTCGCACGCGCCCGGTGAAGTGGTGATAGGTCTCCTCGATCGAGCCGACGTCCATCGCGTCGGAAAAGACGAGCAGCTTGTCCCTGGGGTTGCGGCCCTTCTTGTCCCACCAGGCGATGATCTCCTCGCCGGCCTGGATCGGCGGCGCGCTGTCGGGGCGGAAGCCGGTCCAGTCGGCGACCCATTCCGGCGCATCGCGCAGGAAGGCCTTGGTGCCGAAGGCGTCGGGCAGTGCGATCAGGAGATTGCCGCCATAGGTCTGGCGCCACTGGTCGAGAATGCGGTAGGGCGCCCAGCGCAATTCCTCGTCGTCCCTGGCGAGCGCGGCCGCGACCATCGGCAGCTCATGCGCGTTGGTGCCGATCGCTTCGAGATCGTTGTCCATCGCGAGCAGCACGTTGGACGTGCCGATGAAGGAGGAGCCCAGGCCTTCCTTCACCGCCTCCACGCACCAGCGCTGCCAGAGGAAGCCGTGACGGCGGCGGGTGCCGAAGTCGGAGAGCCGCAGGTTCTCGAGCTTGCGCAGCCGTTCCACCTTGGTCCACAGCTTGGCCTTGGCGCGGGCGTAGAGCACGTCGAGCTCGAAACGGCCGCGGCCTTTCATCGCCGCGCGCGAGCGCAGCTCGTTGAGGATGGCCAGCGCCGGAATTTCCCACATCGTGGTGTGGGTCCAGGGGCCGTGGAAATGCAGCTCGTACTGGCCGTCGACCTTCCGCAGCTCGTATTCGGGCAGGCGGAATTCCGCCAGCCAGCGGATGAAGTCGGCCGAGAACATGTGGGTCTTGCCGTAGAAGGTATTACCGGCAAGCCAGATCAGCTCTTTCTTGCTGAAGCGGATGGTGCGGGCGTGATCGAGCTGGGCGCGCAGCTCGCCCTCGTCGATGATCTCGGCGAGCCGCACATGGCGCGAGCGGTTGATGACCGAGAAGGTCACCTGCTGATCCGGGTAATCTTCCCGAATCATTTGCAACATCAATAGCTTGTAGAAGTCGGTATCCAGCAGGCTGCGGATGATGGGATCCAGCCGCCAGCTGTGATTGTAGGTCCGGCTCGCAATGTCGGTCACTGTCATGGGGGGATTTTAGCGTGGCTGCCCTTGCGCAACCAGTGGGTTTGGCGGGAATCAGGTTTTGCGGCGGAGGGCCGGTCGTTCAGGCGGCGGCCGTCGCCGCGACAGTCTCGAGCTGGCTCCTGATCCAACGATGGGCCGGGTCTTTCTGATAGCGCTGGTGCCAGACCATGAACATCGGCAGCTCGGCCAGCGTTCGCGTGCGGGAGGCCAATGGTATTCGCGTTTGCGCGAAATCGCGCATCACGCCGGGCGCGAGCAGGCTCGGCATGCTCGCAAGCATCTGCGAGCCGCGCAGGAAGGACGGCACGCCGGAGAAGCTCGGCACGGAGATCGCGATGTCGCGGTGAAGCCCGTTCGCAGCGAGCCTGCGGTCGAAGTCCAGCCGCTCGTTGTCGGTGTAGACCACGGTGATGTGACGTGCCGCGAGATAGGCGTTGCGGCTGGCAGGCGCAGCACGCGCCTTTGCATCGTAATAGCAGACGTAGTGATCCCTCAGCAGCCGCTTCTGCACGATGTCGACGCCCGACGGAGGCAGCGGCGTGATCAGGAGATCGCAGCGATTTTCGCGCAGCATCGCAGGCGAAGGCGATTGCGAGGGGATCACGCGCAGGTTCAGGCTCTTCACCCGCTCGGCGACATGGCTGAAGAAGCGGGGCAGCAGAAGGTCGCGCTGGAAGTCGTTGGCGGCGATCGTCAGCGACAGCTGGGCCTGCGCCGGCGCGAAGCTGACGCCGCCGGCAAAGCTGCGCATCTCGTCGATCAACGCGCGCGCCTTCGCGGCGAGGGCCTGGGCGTGCGCCGTGGCGACGATGCCGCGGCCAGATTTGGCGAACAGCGGATCGCCGGCAATCCGCCGCAGCTTGTTCAGCCCGTGGCTGACCGCCGACTGCGTCAGGCCGAGCCGTGTTGCCGCCGCCGTCACCGAACCTTCCTCCAGCACGGCGAGGAACAGCTCAAGAGAGTGGCCGTCGAGGGCCAAATGATCGATTTCCTTCATGGAATTCATTATGATTGATCTATTTATCTTAAGAATAGACCGTTCCATGATCTCCCGACAAGCCGCGCGCCCGGACCGGGGCGCCACAGGGAGAGACAACGCCGATGAATGCCCAGGCGCCAGCCTTGCGGGATCCCCGCCTCAATCGTCCCGAGCCCTTTACGCCGCCGCTCGGCGACGGCGGCTTCTTCCAGCGTGACCGTTCCATCCATCCACCGGCGCATGCGCCGGGGTACAAATCCTCGGTGCTGCGCTCGCCGCGCCAGGCGCTGTTGTCGCTCGAGAACTCGGTCTCGGAGATCACGGGGCCGGTGTTCGGGCACAATGATCTCGGCCCGCTCGACAACGATCTGATCCGCAACTACGCCAAGGACGGCGATCCGATCGGCGAACGCATCATCGTCCACGGTCGCGTGCTGGACGAGACCGGCCGCGGCGTTGCGAACACGCTGGTCGAGTTCTGGCAGGCCAATGCCGGCGGCCGCTACCGGCACAAGAAGGACACGTATCTGGCGCCGATCGACCCGAACTTCGGTGGCTGCGGCCGCGCGCTGACCGACGAGACCGGTTACTACTATTTCCGCACCGTGAAGCCGGGTCCTTATCCCTGGCGCAACTACGTCAACAGCTGGCGCCCGGCCCACATCCACTTCTCGGTGTTCGGCTCGGGCTTCGCGCAGCGGCTGATCACGCAGATGTATTTCGAGGGCGATCCCCTGATCCCGGTCTGCCCGATCCTGACGACGATCCCGGACAAGGATGCGCTCGACCGCCTCGTCGCGCCGCTCGACCTCAACGCCTCGTCGCCCTTCGACTCGCTCGCCTACCGCTTCGACATCGTCCTGCGCGGCCAGCGCTCCACCTATTTCGAAAATCGTACCGAGGGGAACTGAGCCATGCCGCAGCCGCTCAACTATCTCAAGGAAACCGCCTCGCAGACGGCCGGGCCCTACGTCCATATCGGCTTGATCCCGGCGATGGCCGGCTTCGACATCTTCGAGAAGAACTTCTCCAACGTGCTGGTGACGCCGAACACCGCAGGTGAACGCATTACGCTGGAAGGCAAGGTGCTCGATGGCACCGGCACGCCGCTGCGCGACGTGCTGCTGGAGATCTGGCAGGCCAATGCGGCTGGGCGCTACAACCATCCGGCCGATCGCTCGGCGGGCGCGCTGGAGCCGGAGTTTCGCGGCTGGGGCCGGGCTGGTTCCGACTTCGAGAGCGGCCTCGTCACCTTCGAGACCATCAAGCCGGGCGCGATCACCGACAAGGCGGGCCGCAAATGCGCACCGCACATCAATGTCTGGGTCGTCGCGCGCGGCATCAATATCGGCCTCAACACGCGGCTCTACTTCTCGGACGAAGAGGCGGCCAATGCCGCCGATCCCGTGCTCAACCTGATCGAGCAGCCGACCCGTCGATCGACGCTGATCGCAACGCGCAGCGAGCGTGCCGGCAAGGTCGTGTACTCCTTCACGATCAATTTGCAGGGGCCGGAGGAAACGGTGTTCTTCGACGTCTGAGGTGCCAGCGGCCGTCCCCGGTTCATTCCACCCGGTCGCTCCGATTGATGGATCCGCGCGCGAGGAATTGCGGTGGCTGCCGCACCTCGCGCGATCCCGGCCGGTCGACCGGATCGCGCGCCACTTTCAGTTTCAGGTCTGCCAGGTCGATGAACACGTCCGCCTGCCGGCGCAGGTCGTCGGCGACCATGGGCGGCTGAGTGGAGAGTGTGGAGACGACCGTCACGCGGACACCGCGGCGTTGCAGTGCCTCGACCAGCGACCGAAAGTCCCCATCGCCCGAGAACAGCACGATCTGATCGACGTGTTCGGCGAGCTCCATCGCACTCACGGCAAGGTCGACATCCATGCTGCCCCTCACCTTGCGGCGGCCGGTGGTGGCGTCGACGAACTCCTTGGTGAGCTTGGTGACGACGGTGTATCCGTTGTAGTCGAGCCAATCGATCAGCGGGCGGATTGACGAAAACTCCTGATCCTCGATGACGGTCGTGTAGTAAAAGGCGCGCAGCAGCGTACCCCGGCCTTGAAACTCGCTGAGCAACCGCCTGTAATCGATGTCGAAGCCGAGCGCCTTGGAGGTGGCATAGAGATTGGAGCCATCGATAAAGAGCGCGATCTTCCCAAACGAAGACATTATGCACAAATCCCGAGTTCAACACGAAAGCTGACGGATCCAGCCGAAATGGCGCGATGTGTCGGCCGGAAAATACTGAAGGCGCCGATGGCTTGCTGAAAAGGCGGCGCAGACGACCGGACAGGGGCGGCCGCCTTGCGCCGAGGTTAGGGAGGTTCCATGCCACCAGCGCCAGGGCGCTGAATGCAGTCACGCTAAGGCGCGCGCATTCGCCGCTCAATTGTACGGAGGTAAAGGGCCTCTATCCAAAGGATAGCACCCCTTATACGAAGGTAAGTGGGGCGCGCCGGCAACCAACGCGACTGCGGCGTGGCCTCCGACCATCAGCGCGCGTGGTCTTTCGTCCGGTGGTTCAGCCTTCGCGGTCATGCAGCTGCGCGCGAAACGCGCGCGGCGATAGTCCCGTGGCGGCGGCATAGACCCGGCTGAAATAGGCGGGGTCCTCGAAGCCGAGGGCGTAGGCGATCGTCGAGACCGGCAGGTTGGTGTAGACGAGGTTGCGCCGCGCCTCGCGGATCAGCCGGTTGAGGATCAAATGCGAGGCGGTGTCGCCGGTCGCCGCCCGCGTGATCCGGTTGAGATGGGTCGGCGTGATCGACAGCGCGCCTGCGTAGTCCGCAACGCTCCAGCGCTCGAGATGGTGCTGCTCGAGCAGCGCCTCGAAGCGCCGGAATAGTCCGCTTTCCGCCGTGCCGTTGCCGCCGCTCTCTCCCGCAAGCGCGCGGGCCACAAGCCCGATCATGGCCGACGACAAGGCGCGGAGCACGTGCGCGCGGCCGAAATCGCGAGCGGCGTGCTCGGCGAAGATCTGCTTCATGGTGGCGCGGATCTGCGGCGTGCCGCGCACCACGGCCGATCGCGACAGCGGGCCGCGCAGACCCTCGGCGGCGAGCAGCGCCTCATCCAGAATCTCCGCCGCGATGGTCAGCACCCAGCCCTGGGTATCAGGCACGAAGCGGAAGCCGTGGACGTGGCCGACAGGCACGTTGACGATCTGCATCGGCCTCAAGGGCACCACGCGTCCGTCGAGCGTCGCCTCGCCGCCGCCGCGCTCGATCAGCAGCACCTGGTGCAGCCGGGCATGGCGATGCACGGCCAGCGTCCAGTCGTGCAGCACCGAGCGCGACGCGATCGTCTCGCAATGCACGACGTCGGGCAGATCGCCGGACTCGCCGAACAGATTGTAGACCCGGATCGCCGGGCCGGGGGCTGAGCTTCTCATGTTCGAATAGTACAAGACAATGGCAAAACCCTCCATCGGTTCGCAGCGCTGAATCTGCAAAAAAGTGCCGACGGGAGGATGCAAAAATGAAAGTTCAGGTCTGTATCATCGGCGGTGGGCCGTCCGGGTTGTTGCTGTCGCAGCTTCTGCACCTGAAGGGCATGGACACGATCGTGCTGGAGAAATACAGCCGCGATCACGTGCTCGCCCGCATCCGTGCCGGCGTGCTCGAGCACGGCTTTGCCAAGCTGATGCGCGAGGCCCAGTGCGGCGAGCGGATGGACCGGGAGGGGGAGATTCACCGCGGGTTCGAGATTGCCCATGACGGCGTGCTCTCCAAGATCGACCTGCACAAGCATTCCGGCGGCAATTCGGTGCTGGTCTACGGCCAGACCGAGTTGACGCGCGACCTCTACGAGGCGCGCGACCGGCTCGGCGGCAAGGTCGTGCACAATGCCGAGGACGTGACGCCGCACGATCTGACGTCGGACCGGCCCTACGTGACCTATCGCTCGAACGGTGAAACGATCCGCATCGATTGCGACTACATCGTCGGCGCTGATGGTTTCCACGGCGTCAGCCGCAGGTCGATCCCGAAGGACGTTCTGCGTGAATATGAGAAGGTCTATCCGTTCGGCTGGTTGGGGGTGCTGTCGCGCACGAAACCGGTGTCGCCCGAGCTGATCTATGTGAAGCACGAGCGCGGCTTTGCGCTCTGCTCCCTGCGCTCGCAGGTGCTCAGCCGCTACTACATCCAGGTGCCTTTGACCGACAAGGTGGAGGACTGGAGCGACGATGCGTTCTGGGCCGAGCTGAAGCGCCGCCTGCCGGAGCAGGTCGCCGGGCGCCTGATCACGGGGCCGTCGATCGAGAAGAGCATCGCGCCGTTGCGCAGCTTCGTCGCCGAGCCGATGAGCTATGGCCGGCTGTTCCTCGCCGGCGATGCGGCCCACATCGTGCCGCCAACCGGCGCACGCGGACTGAACAGCGCCGCTTCCGACATCTACTATCTCTACCACGCCTTGCTCGCGCATTATCAGAGCGGCGACGATTCCGGTCTCAAAGGCTATTCCGCCAAGGCGCTCGCGCGTATCTGGAAGGCACAACGCTTCTCTTGGTGGATGACGATGCTGCTGCACCGTTTTCCCGACCGGCTCGAATATGAGGATCGGCTGCAGCAAACGGAGCTGGACTATCTGCTCTCGTCCGAAACGGCGCAGCGCCTGCTCGCGGAGAACTACGTGGGGCTGCCGTTTTAGAGGCGACGATCTCTCTTTCACCCTCCAGGGGAAGGTAAGGGCCGCTACTTCCCTTCCAGCGTGTTGACTGGTGTCCAGTCCGGCGGTGGTGGATCTGAGATGAGCGCTCGCGCGCGTTCGGCAAACAGCGCCGACGCTGGATCGATCTTCGCGACCTGATCGAACGCGTCAGCGGCCTTCGCGAACTCCCGTGTGCGCCAGCATACCAGCCCCTCCGCATACGCCGCGGCCACCCTCGTCTGCTCGTCGCTCTCGGCGTCCTTCTCCGCCAGCGGCTCGAACACCCTGATGGCCTCGCCGCGCCCCATCACCCTGATCGCATCGAGTTCGCGCCAGGCGAAGGTGTTGCCGGTCTGCGCCATCGTGGTTTCCGACGCCATGATCGCGGTGCCGTAATATTTGTTGGCGCCCTCGAGCCGCGAGGCGACGTTCACGGTGTCGCTCATCACGGTGTAATTGAAGCGGCGCCGCGAGCCGATATTGCCGACCACGGCTTCGCCGCTGTTGAGTCCGATGCGATGCGACAGGCCGTGACCGGCGAAGGCCGGATGGCCGGCATTGAGCTCCGCCAGCTTCTCGTGGCACTTCAGCGCGGCACGAACCGCGTTGCGCGCGTGCGCGGGATCGTCGGCCGGCGCGCCGAACATGGCGACGATGGAATCGCCGATATATTTGTCGACGTAGCCGCCATGGCTTTCGATGATGTCGGTCATGGCGGAGAGATATTCGTTCATCAGCGTGACCAGCTCCACCGGCGTGATGGTCTCCGCGATCGAGGAGAAGCCGCTGAGATCGGAGAAGAACATGGTGACGTTGCGCATCTCGCCGCCGAGCGCCGGCATCTTGCCGGACGCCACCATGGTATCGATGACCTCGGGCGCGAGATAATAGGCGAAGCTCTTGCGGAGGAAGCGCTCGTCGCGATCGGCCAGCACGAATCGGTAGCCGATCATCATCGCCAGCGCGGCGAGGCTCGCCAGGGCCGGTTCAACAAGAGGCAGCGCCAGCGCATGCACGAACGCAGCGACGGCGAGGGCTGCGTAAACGGCGACGACGGCGAGCCAGGCGGTCACCGCGCCGACAGGTGCGAGCATGCAGGCCGCGCAGGCGATGATCGCCGCGAGCGCAATCGTGAGAACGGTCCGCGCGGCAAAGCCGAGCTCGGTCACCGCGTCTTGCTCGATCAGATTTCGGATCGCAGTGGCATGCACGAACACACCTGCGATGTCGCTACGGGCCTTCTGCGCGGTGCCGGCGCGAGCGGGCAGGGCGCATCGTGGCGCGGGCGAGCCGTCATAGCCGCCCGACAATCGCATCGAGGTCAGCTTGCGGTCCTCGAAGTTGAGGATGGTGCCGAGCAATACGACCTTGCCGTCGAAGCCGCGGCGGAAGAAATCGCGGTCGCCCTTCTCGGCGCAGGCGCGCAGGTCGGCGAAAGAATAGGTCGGGACGTCGCGGCCCAGGCCACGAAAGTTGAGCGTCAGCGTATTGGGCTCCGCGCTCGGAATCGCGTAGCCGGACAGCTCCATCACGCCGGATGGCCCGATCTCGGGTTTGGCGCCGAGTGCCCGCGCGGCGAGTTCGACCGCCATCGCGGGCACCGGCTTGTCACCGATGGAGAAGGTGAGCGGCATCCGTCGGATCACGTCGTCGGGGTCGGTATGGACGTTGAGAGCGCGGATATTGTTCTTCACCGCCAGCTGCTGCGCGCGGTAGGGCCTCTCCGGATGGTCGTTGCTCAGGATTTCGCCGAGCACCAGCTTGCCGGTGTCGGAGATCTGCCGCAGGGCTATCAGATAGTCCCGGTCAAAGCCCTTCATGCGCGTGCCGAGCGGCGCGTCGCCGAAGGAAATCTCGGATTGCTCGATCGAGCTCGGAAAGATGACGTCGAAGCCGATCACCTTGGCGCCGCCCTCGGCGATGCTCCCGAGCACCCGGCCGATCTCGCGCGTCCAGGTCTGGGTCGGCGATCCCTTGAAGGGCGGGGTGTCGTAGGTCTCTCCGTCGATCGCCACCACGACGACGGGCGACGTGGCGGGATCACGGCGATCGCCAATGACCTTGCCGCGCAGCGCCGTGAGGATGTCGAGGGAGAGACCTTGCAGCGTCTGAAGCGGCGGTGACGTGAAGATCGCGCCCGCAAGGAGCGCAATCAGGATCGTCGCAACGATGTCCCGCCTGCCGATCCGCCGCATCGCGCCTTCGCGGAGCCGCCTATTCGAGCCGCAGCAGGCGGCCGACGATCGGCGTCGGCGATGACGTCGCGCTGGCGTCGATCTGGAAGGCGTAGCGCTTGGCGCCGAGAATGGCGAGATAGCTGCCGCCGGGCGTCAGCGACTTCCCGGCTTTGGCGAAGTCATAGAACTTGCCGCCGACCATGGTCTCGTTTCTGAGTGGCACGGTGATCGTGGGCTCCTTGCCGTCGGTGCGCTCGATCACCAGCGTGCTCCCGCTCCTGGCCTGCACCAGCGGAGCGACCCCGTAGAGCGTCGGCAGCTTGGACGGGGCGCTCTTCGCGTCCGACCGCACGGTGCGGAAGGTCGTTGCGGCGCTCTGGTTCGCCTGGCGCTCCGACAGTTTTGCCGCATTGGTATCGCAGGGCACCTTCTCCCGCTTGACCTCGCCCAGCTGCACGGTGCTCTGCTCGGTGCCGACCAGAACGACGCCTTCGCTGATCGTCTCGCGCTCGCAGGATTTGAGGTAGCTGAGCGTGATGCTGGCCTTGGGCCCGAGCTTGATGATCTTGCCCGGCGCCACATAGTCCATGAACGCGATACCGTCGACCTTGCCCTGGACGTCCTCGACGATCGCGGCAGGAGTCTGCGCTAAAGCGGGGGCCGCAAGGAAGAACGCGCCGACACAGGCGCCAATCAGGCTTTTCATGGGAATTCTCATCCAATTCGACGATGCTCTGCCGCCCCGTCCCGGTTCAATGCCTAGCAGCAGGGCGTCCGGGCAAGTGTGACCAGAATCACTCTTGGTTATTGGTGCCACTCTAGCAGGAACAGGTTCAAACCGGCGACCGGAGAAAAATGAAGCCGCGGCAAGATGTTGGCGGATTGCCAAGGCGGTCGGGACGGCCCCGGCCGAATGGCCCTGGATCGAACCGCTCTCCGCCGCATTCACTACGACGGAGCGAGAGGGGCGTCGGTCCTCTGAAAAGGAGTCGTCCGCCGACCGGCGGCGATCTCGACCACCTCGTCCCAGCGCGACAGGAAGGCCTCGACGCAGGTCGGATCGAACTGCCGGCCCGCGTTCTCGACCAGGTAATTGCGCGCCGCCTCGAGCGGCATCGGCTCCTTATACGGCCGCCGCGTCGTCAGGGCATCGAAGACATCGGCGACTGCGACCACGCGTGCGGCGATTGGAATTTCATCCGCCTTGAGGCCGTTCGGATAGCCTGCGCCGTCCCAGCGCTCGTGATGTCCTGCGGCAATTTGCGCACCGAGCCGGATCAGCTCGCAGCTGGAATCGGCCAGGATCCGCTCGCCGATCGTCGCATGCGTCCGGATCACCGCCATCTCCTCGTCGGTGAGCTTGCCCGGCTTAAGCAGAATGTTGTCGGGAATGGCGACCTTGCCGACGTCGTGCAGGGGGGCGGCCAGATAGATGTCGCGGCAGAGCCGGGCCGGCAGCCCGAGCTGGTCGGCGATGATACGGCTGTATTTGGCGACCCGCAGCGTGTGCTCGCCGGTGTCGTTGTCGCGGTATTCGACCGCGAGCGCGAGCCGCAGGATGATCTCCTCCTCGCGCTCGCCGAGCTTTCGTGTCGCTGCTGCGACGTCGCTGGCCAGATGCGCGGCGCGGTCGTTGAGCTTGCGCACGGCTGCACCAAGCTGAACTAAATTCCGCAGGCGCACCGTCATCTCGAGGCTTTGTGGCTGCTTGGGTAGAAAATCGGTTGCACCGGCCTGCAGCGCTTTCATCTTGACGTCATCGGTCTGACGCGAGGTGATCATCGCGATCGGGATGTCGGTGCAGCCGGGAAGCCCGCGAAAGGCGCGGATGAAGCCGATGCCGTCCATATGCGGCATCTCGTAGTCGACCAGCACCAGATCGAAGGCGCGCTCCTGCGCGCAGGCCAGCGCCTCCACGGGATCGAGGAAGGTGGTGGCCTCGACCAGACCTTCAGCCTCGATGTGACGTTTCAGGAAGTTGAGGACGGAGCGGCTGTCATCAACCAGGAGCGCTTGGGTCAGCATTGGTGGCCGGGGCTCTCTTCACTGGCAAAGACACGAACCCCAGCCATAGCCCAAGCGAATTTAACGCGAAGCAAACGGCCGCACGGATGTGCACGTCTCGATGACATCTCAGCAGGTTGTGCACGCCTGCGTACAGTTGCGCGAATTCCGAACGAGTGTCACCCGTAGTTGTACGGATGCCCGTGTTAGGGGTTTGCTCACTCGATTCGCGTCAAACGAGTGTCGGAATTCTAGCAAAGGCGGGTGCAGCGATGGCGCTCAATCCCACGGAGCCGAAGTGGTCGTTGCGGTTGCCCGCCGATTGCAGCATCGCGGCCATTCGCAACGTCTATGAGCTCATTCGCGAGGCGTTCGGCCGCCAGGAGCGGCTCGAGATCGACTGTTCGAGCGTCGACAAGGCCGACGTGACTTCGATCCAGCTTCTGCTGTCGACCGCCAAGACGGGCGAGGCCCAAGGCCGCCCGGTGGTGCTCACATCATTCTCTCAGTCTCTGCGCAACACCCTTCGCCGCGCCGGCTTCGCCAGCGAGGCGATGATCGATCAGCACTTCCCGCAAAAGAAAGATGGCACCTGATGGCCACGATTCTTACCGTCGACGATTCCCCCAGCATCCGGCAGATGATCAAGGTCGTGCTCGAGCCGGCCGGTCACAACGTGATCGAGGCCGGCGATGGTGCGCAAGGACTCGCCAAGGCCCAGGCCGGCAAGCTCGACCTCGTCATCACCGACCTCAACATGCCCGTCATGAACGGGCTGGAGCTGATCCGCGCACTGCGCAAGCTCCCGAGCGCGATCGGCATGCCCATCGTGTTCCTGACCACCGAATCCAACGAGACGGTGAAGCAGGAGGCTAAGAGCGCCGGCGCCACCGGCTGGATCACCAAGCCCTTCAAGCCTGAGCAGTTGCTCGCCGTGGTCGGCAAGTTGGTGCGCACATGAGCGCAATGGACCCGACCGAGGTCTTTCGTCAGGAAGCCAGTGAGCTCTTTGAAGTTCTCGAAGGGGCCTTGCTCGATCTCGGCCAGCGTCCCGACGACCGCGAACTGGTCGATTCCGCCTTCCGCGCCCTGCATACGATCAAGGGCTCGGGCGCCATGTTCGGCTTCGACAAGGTCGCCTCCTTCACCCACGAGTTCGAGACCGCCTTCGACCGTGTCCGCAAGGGCGAGATCAAGCCGACGCAGGAGCTGATCTCGGTCGCGCTCGCCGCCAAGGACTATATCCGTGCGTTGATCGAGGATCCGCAGTCGACCGACGACATTATCGGCGAAGCCATTCTCGATGATCTCAAGCGCTTCGTCTCGGCCGACAGGCCTGGCGCTCCGGTCGTCGAGATCGCCGAGGCGCCGCCGCTGGCGCCTGGCGGGAGCAAGCAGGCCGGCTGGCACCTCTATCTGGAGTTCGAATCCCACATCCTGCGCAACGGCTCGAATCCGCTCGACCTGTTGGAAGATCTCTGCAAGCTCGGACCTTGCTTCGTCGTGCCTGTCACCGACGGCATCCCGTTCCTCGACGAGATGGAGCCGGAAGACTGCTATCTGAAGTGGGACGTCAAGCTGCACGCGGCCTGCGACAAGGACGCGATCGACGACGTCTTCATGTTCGTCCAGGACGAGTTGAAGCTCACCCTCTCGCCGCTCGAGCATGTCGAAGCGCCCGCGCCTGCACCGCTCTTTCAGCTTATCGACGAGGAGCCGGCGCCCATGGCCGAGATGCCTGCGCCCCCGGTCGAGCTTCCCGCCGCGCCGGTCGCCGAGCAGCCCGTCGCCAAGACCGAGCCCAAATCTGAACCGAGGCCGGAGCCGAAGCCCGAAGCCAAGCGCGAAGAGCGCGGCATTGCCACCGTCCGCGTCCAGGCCGAACGCCTCGACGAACTGATGGACCGCGTCGGCGAGCTCGTCATCGCCCAGGCGCGGCTGACCCAGCTCGCATCGTCCGGCTCCGACCTCTCGATCAAGATGATCGCCGAGGAGATCGAGCGCCTCGCTTCCTCCTTGCGCGACACCACCATGGGTGCCCGCATGGTGCCGATCGGCTCCTTGTTCGGCCGCTTCCGCCGCCTCGTGCACGATCTGTCGCGGGATCTGTCCAAGCCGGTCGAATTCGTCACCACAGGCGAGGATACCGAGCTCGACAAGACCATGATCGAGTGCCTGGCCGACCCGCTGGTGCACCTGATCCGCAATGCCATCGACCACGGCATCGAAGACACCGCCACGCGCGCTGCCAATGGCAAGACCGAGCAGGGCCGGATCGAGCTCGCCGCCGTCCACTCCGGCGCGCAGGTGCTGGTCACCGTGAAGGACAATGGCGGCGGCCTCAACACCGCGCGCATCCGCGCGAAGGCGGAGGAGCAGGGGCTGATCGCGGCCGGCGCCGTGCTGACCGATCACGAGATCCACCAATTCCTGTTCCACCCGGGCTTCTCGACCGCCCAGACCATCTCGGCGCTGTCGGGCCGCGGCGTCGGCATGGACGTGGTCAAGCGTACCATCGAGAACATGCGCGGCACGATCGATTTGTCGACCAGGCCGGGACAAGGCACCACCGTGACGCTGCGCCTGCCTTTGACGCTCGCGATCATCGAGGGCCTCCTGATCCGCGTCGGCGAGGGTCGCTACATCATTCCGCTGTCGGCGGTGGAGGAGTGCGTCGAGCTGACGGCCGAGGACGAGCGTTCGCGCGGCCGCAACTTCCTCAATGTGCGCGGCAACCTCGTCCCGTTCTTGCGGCTGCGCGAGATCATGTCTTCGTCGGGTTCGCCCGACAAGCACCAGAAGACGATCATCATCTCCACGGGCGAGACCCGCGTCGGCCTCGTCGCCGACCAGATCATCGGCAACCACCAGACCGTGATCAAGTCGCTCTCCAAGCTGCACTCCGACGTCACGATCTTCTCCGGCGCGACGATCCTCGGTGACGGCACGGCGGCTCTGATCCTCGACGTCGCGCAGCTGGTCTCGCTGGCGCAGTCGAAGGTCGAGAAGCAGCATATCAGCGAGGCGGCGTGATGAACGGGAATTTGGCGGGCGAGGATCAGTCCGTCGCAATGCAGGTCGTGATGATCGGCCTCGGCGAGGAGAAGTTTGCGCTCGACGCGGGTCTCGTCCGCGAGATCATCGATCCCGTTCCCGTGACCAAAGTTGCGGGTGCGCGCGCCTTCGTTCCCAGCGTGATCAACGTGCGCGGCAACGTCATTCCGCTCGCGGACCTGCGCATCCGCTTCGGCATGCCGCAGCTCGACAACTCGGCCGACACGCGCATCGTGGTCATCGAGCTCGAGCTCGACGGCGAGCCCGTCCTGGTCGGCCTCACCGCCGACAAGGTCTACGAAGTCACGGAAATCGCGCAGACCGACGTGCAGCAGACGCCACGTGTCGGCATGCACTGGAAGCCGGAGTTCATTCGCTTCATCGCGAAGTGGCGTGAAGAGTTCGTCATCGTTCCCAACATGGAACGCATTCTGAATTGAAATGAGGTCTCGGGGGCGAGATCTGTAGGGGCTGGAAATGAGATTTACCGTCAAGGCAAAGCTTGCCACCGCGTTTGGCTTGGTCATCGTCCTGTCCGGGCTCGCGGGCGGCGTGGCCTACATGAAGCTCGGCGACATGATGGCCACTGCCGACAGCATGGTCCTGCGTGCAAACCGCATGGAGAAGGCGACGCAGATCGAAAAGGATATTCTGCTTCAGCTGCGCGCCGAAAAGAACGCAGTTCTTGGAACGGAAGCTCAAGCCGAGCAGTTTGCCGCTGAGGCCGCGAGGCTTCGCGAGCAAGCGACGAAGACCAGGGATGAGGTCTACACGCTGGCGAGCGAGGGGGGCCGGAAGCTGCTCGACAGCTTTGCAGCCACCTACGCGAAGATGAATACGTACCAGGAAGAGACGTTTCGGCTTGCGAAGACTGACAAGCCCAAGGCCATGGAGCGCTCGATGGGTGACGGCCGCAAGGTCGTCGCGGACGCGATGGAAGCCATGGGCGCCTACGTCGTCAACACGAAGAAGCAGATGGCCGAGCAGGCGGTCCAGTCCAAGGCAGAGGGGCACCAGGCCCAATTCCTGCTGATGACGTTGATCGGCATCTCGCTGGCGGTTGCTATCGGGGCCGCGCTCTGGATCTCCATCTCTATCAGCCGTTCGCTCGGAAGGGCTGTTGGCCTTGCGGGCGCGGTCGCGGAGGGCGATCTCAGCCGGACCATCCCCTCGGCGAGCAACGATGAGATCGGAGATCTCGTCAGGTCGCTGAACGTGATGGTCGAGAAGCTTCGGCAGATCGTCACCGAGGCGATCACGGCGGCGCAGAACGTCTCGGCCGGCAGCCAGGAGCTGTCCGCCAGCGCCGAGCAGCTCTCGCAGGGCGCGACCGAGCAGGCTTCGTCGGCCGAGGAAGCCTCCTCCTCGATGGAGGAGATGGCCTCCAACGTGAAGCAGAACGCCGACAACGCCAACCAGACCGAGAAGATTGCGGCGCAATCGGCCAAGGACGCCGAGGCCAGCGGTGTCGCCGTCGGTCGTGCCGTCGAGGCGATGCAGACCATCGCCGAGAAGATCACGATCGTGCAGGAGATCGCGCGCCAGACCGACCTGCTCGCGCTCAACGCCGCAGTGGAAGCGGCGCGCGCAGGCGAGCACGGCAAGGGCTTTGCGGTGGTCGCCTCCGAGGTGCGCAAGCTCGCCGAGCGCAGCCAGGCGGCCGCGGCGGACATCGGCACGCTCTCGACCGAGAGCGTCAAGGTCGCGCAAGAGGCGGGCCAAATGCTGTCCAAGCTCGTGCCCGACATCAAGAAGACCGCGGAGCTGGTGCAGGAGATCACCGCGGCCTGCCGCGAGCAGGACGTCGGTTCGGCCCAGATCAACCAGGCGATCCAGCAGCTCGACAAGGTCGGCCAGCAGAACGCCAGCGCGTCCGAGCAGGTGTCCTCGACCTCGGAGGAGCTCGCTTCGCAGGCCGAGCAACTCCAGTCCACCATCTCGTTCTTCCGGATCGAGCACGCGGCACGCAAGGAGAATGCCGCGGCCGAGCCGATCGACCGCGCCGTCGGTCAGCTCCGGGCCAAGGCTGCGCACATGGCGGCTGTGGATCGCGACACCAAGAAGCCGGCCCCCGTTCGCAAGCCGGCGCGCGCGATGAAAGTCGCCGGTGGTGGTGGCTTCGCCTTCGACATGCATGACGGCGAAGACGACCGCGACGCCGAGTTCCAGCGTTGATCAGCCGGTCCGGCCGTTGTGCCGGGCCGCATTCATTTGCCAACCTCCGGATTCTTGGACTGCATCATGGCCGCAACCTCGCAATATCTGACGCTCGGGCTCGCCGGCGAGACGTTCGGCATCAGCATCCGCAATGTCCGTGAGATCCTCGACATGCGGCCGATCTCGCGGCTTCCGCACGCCCCGAACTTCCTGCTCGGCATGATCGACGTGCGCGGCAGCGGCTATCCGATCGTCGACCTCCGGACCAAGCTCGGCCTGCCGAGCGTGCCGTCCACCGAAGCCACCCGCATCATCATCCTAGACGTGCCGATGAAGGACCGCCTGGTCGGCGTCGGCTTCGTCGCCGACTGCGTGTTCGAGGTCACCGACATCGACGAGCAGGCGATCGAGCCCATCCCCGAGGTCGGCGGGAAATGGCAATCCGACTATGCCGTCGGCATCGGTCGCAAGGGCGAGAAGTTCGTCGTGATCTTCGACCTCGCCAAGCTGATGGCGAACGACAAGATCCCGGAAGGGCGCGATGCCGGCGCGGACGCACCTCGCGCCGCCTGAGTTGCAAGAGTCAAGCGTGATCACGCGTAAACACCCCAATTCGAACCAACGAGACTGACATGAGATTCACCGTCAAAGCCAAGCTTGCCAGCGCCTTCGGCGTCGTCATCCTGCTGTCCATGATCGCCGGCGGCGTCGCGTATCTGAAGTTGAACGACATGGTCGCGACGGCCGAGCACCTGTCTGCCCGTGCCGGCCGGCTGGCAAAGGTTGGCGAACTTCAGGAGGCCGTCCTGCTTCAGGTGCGGGCCGAGAAGAACACTATCCTCGCGGCGGAAGCCGACCAGGACAAGTTCATCGGCCAGATCGCCCAACTGCGCGAACGCGCGATGAAGGTGAAGGACGAGGTCTATTCCAGCGCAAGCGAGACCGGCAGGAAATTGATCGATACTTTTGCCGTTGCCTACGCGAACTCCAACGCGGTACAGGATCAGACGCTTGCGCTCGCCAAACAGGACAAGGCCAGGGCGACCGAGCGGTCGATGACCGAGGGCCTGAAGGCCTCCACGCCGGCACTCACGGCGGCGAGCGACTACATCAATTATGTGAAGAAGCAGATGGCCGCGGAGAGCGAGCAGGCCAAAGTCGACGGAAGCCACGCCACCCTGATTCTCGTTTCCCTGATCCTCGCCTCGCTCGTCATCGCCATCGCTGCCGCGACCTGGATGGCTCTGAATATCAGCCGTTCGCTTTCCAGCGCGGTCGGCCTTGCCGATGCGGTGGCGATCGGCGATCTCAGCCAAAAGATCGATTCATCCAGCAATGATGAAATCGGCGACCTCATCAAGTCGCTGAATGCGATGACCGTCAATCTCAATCAGACCGCCGCGGTCGCCAATGAGATCGCGCAGGGCAACCTCATGGTCGAAGCCAAGCCGCTGTCGGACAAGGATACGCTGGGCCTGGCACTCGAACGCATGGTGGAGAAGCTTCGGCAGATCGTCGCAGAAGCCCTCACCGCCGCGCAGAACGTCTCGGCCGGCAGCCAGGAGCTCTCCGCAAGCGCCGAGCAGCTGTCGCAGGGCGCGACCGAGCAGGCCTCCTCCGCCGAGGAAGCCTCGTCCTCGATGGAGGAGATGGCCTCCAACGTGAAGCAGAACGCGGACAACGCCAACCAGACCGAGAAGATCGCCGCGCAGTCGGCCAAGGATGCGGAAGCTTCGGGCGCAGCCGTCGGCCGTGCCGTCAGCGCGATGCAGACCATCGCCGAGAAGATCACGATCGTGCAGGAGATCGCGCGCCAGACCGATCTGCTCGCGCTCAACGCCGCAGTGGAAGCCGCGCGCGCCGGCGAGCACGGCAAGGGCTTTGCGGTGGTCGCCTCCGAGGTGCGCAAGCTCGCCGAACGCAGCCAGGCGGCCGCGGCCGAGATCGGCACGCTCTCGACCGACACCGTCAAGGTGGCGCAGGAGGCCGGCGCCATGCTGTCCAAGCTCGTTCCCGACATCAAGAAGACCGCTGAGCTCGTCGAGGAGATCACCGCGGCCTGCCGCGAACAGGACGTCGGTTCGGCGCAGATCAACCAGGCGATCCAGCAGCTCGACAAGGTCGGCCAGCAGAACGCCAGCGCCTCCGAGCAGGTGTCCTCGACCTCGGAGGAGCTCGCCTCGCAGGCCGAACAGCTCCAGTCAACCATCGCCTACTTCCGCATCGAGCAGGGCGGAAAGGGCCACGCCGCCGCGCCGATCGACCGGGCGGTGAATCAGCTGCGCGCCAAGGCGGCCACCATGGCGGCGGTCGAGCGTCCGGCCAAGAAGCCGCTGGCCAAGCCGGCGCGTGCCGTGAAGGCTGCCGGTGGCGGCGGTTTCGCCTTCGACATGAACGACGGCGAGGACGATCGGGACGCCGATTTCCAGCGCTAAGATTCTGACGCGTCGGCCCGCCATTGGCGGGCCGGTCCGTCTTCGGCAATTTTAGCTAAAGTGTAGGATTCCAGATGCTCCGTATGGCCCGTTATGCAATGCAGGTGGCCGTCCCGGGTCGGGGCAAGCAGCCATGATGCCTGCCATGCAGGACACGGCCGTGCATCTTTCGGACCGCCATTTCCGCACCATCGCCGAATTGATCGAGGGCCAGGTCGGCATCAAGCTGCCGCAGGGCAAGCGGCTGATGCTGGAGGGACGGCTGCACAAGCGCGTGCGCGCGCTGAACTTCTCCGACCTCAACGAATACGTCGAGAACCTGTTCGAGGCGGACCATTTCGACACCGAGCTCACTCATCTCATCGATGTGGTGACGACCAACAAGACCGACTTTTTCCGCGAGCCGCAGCACTTCACTTTCTTGCGCGAAGTCGCGGTTCCCGCCCTGCTCAAAGCGCATGGACGGAGAAACGCGAATCTGAAGATCTGGAGCTCGGCGAGCTCGACCGGCATGGAAGCCTACACGACCGCGATGGTGCTGGACGACATGACGCGGAGCGGCTCGCGCTTCCAGTACCGCATCCTCGGGACCGACATCTCGACCGCGGTGCTGCGCCTCGCCAGGACGGCGATCTACAACCGCGACGTGCTCGCGCCCGTGCCGGAGCAGTTCGTGAAACGATATTTTTCGTCGTCCCGGGACAGGTCGCGCGGCGAAGTGCGGATCGTACCTGAGCTGCGGCGCATGACGCACTTCATGAGGATGAACCTCATGGACAAGTCTTATCCCGTCGATCGCGACGTCGATATCATCTTCTGCCGCAACGTCCTGATCTATTTCGAGCGCGAGACCCAGCGCAAGGTGGTGGAGCAATTGTGCAGCCATCTGCGCCCGGGCGGCTATCTGCTGGTCGGGCATTCGGAATCGATGATTCACAGTGCAGTGCCAGGGCTGAAGCAGGTTCAGCCAACCATCTTCCAGGTCTAGCCGGAGCGCAACCAGAATGCCGAGGGAGAAAGTTCGCGTGCTGATCGTGGACGATTCGGCGTCGGTGCGCCAAATCCTGCTGACGATCCTGAGTGAAGATCCCGAGATCGAGGTGATGGCGACCGCGTCCGATCCGTTCGTGGCGGCCAAGCGGCTCGAGAAGGAGCTGCCTGACGTCATCATCCTCGACCTCGAAATGCCGCGCATGGACGGCATGACCTTCCTGCGCAAGATCATGGCGCAACGTCCGATACCGGTGATCATCTGCTCCTCGCTGACCGAAGAGGGTTCGAACGTGATGTTCGAGGCGTTCGAGGCGGGTGCAGTCGACATCGTGCCGAAGCCGAAGATCGACACACGGCAGGCGCTGCTCGAATGCTCCACGCGGCTGCGTGAGGCCGTGAGGTCGGCCGCCCGCGCCCGGGTGCGCCCGCGCGCGGAGCGTCGCGCAATCGAGAAGAAGCTGACCGCCGATGCCATCATCCCGCCGCCGGTGCAGGGCAAGGTCCGGCCGACCACGGAACGCATCGTGTGCATCGGTGCCTCGACGGGCGGCACCGAAGCGCTCAATGACGTCCTCGAGGTGCTGCCGCTGCACTGTCCGCCCATCGTCATCGTCCAGCACATGCCGGCAGGCTTCACCGCAGCCTTTGCCAGGCGTCTCGACGGCGTCTGCCAGATCCGGGTCAAGGAGGCCGAGGACGGCGAACCGGTGCTGCCGGGTTGCGCCTATATCGCGCCGGGAGCCCGCCACATGCTGCTCCAGCGCATCGGGCTGCGCTACCAGATCGCGATCAAGGACGGGCCGCCGGTGTCGCGGCATCGCCCGTCCGTCGACGTGTTGTTCCGTTCGGCGGCCCAACATGCCGGCGCCAACGCGCTCGGCGTGATCATGACCGGCATGGGCGATGACGGCGCGCGCGGAATGCTGGAGATGCGCAAGCTCGGCGCCTCGACGCGGGCTCAGGATGAAGAGAGTTGCGTGGTGTTCGGCATGCCCAAGGAAGCCATCGCCCATGGCGGCGTCGAGAAGGTCGTATCGCTGAACCATATCCCGCGCGAAATCATGCTCTGGTATCAGACCGGGCACGTTGCGGTGGCAGGTTGAGCGCAATGTCCGTCATTCCCGCCGACACGCTTACCGAGGCGATCGCCGCGATCGAAGATGTCTCCTCGCGTATTGAGGACGTGTTCGCGCGCGTCGGTCACGAGCTCGGACGCGGACATCTCATCTTCAAGGAGCTGAACCAGGGCCTCGCAACGCTGTCCTCGGAGCTCTCCGGTGCCGAGATCGAAGGCGCCGCGACCGCGCTACAGGAAATCGCAGCGCGGCTCAGCGACCTGGCGCAGGCGCTGCCGGCCGAGAGCGCCCTGCTCGAGACGATCGGCAAGAGCACGGCGGAGGCGTCTGCCTTGCTCAAGCCGTTGTTCAAGCACATCCAGATGATCACCATCATCGCCCGCAGCGCGCGGATCGAGGCAGCCGCGCTCGACGGCGATCGCGAGGGCTTTCTCGCCTTCACGCAGGAAGCCTATGATCTCGGCAAGGCCGTGCAGGGCGCGATCGAGGGCTGTGCGCGGGATCAGCAGCGCCTCTCGGAGGCGGTCGCCACCGCATTCGGCCGGCAGAAGGAGTTCGAGAGCCGCTACCGGAATCAACTGGCGGCGGAGAGCGTCGAACTCGGCTCCGCCTATTCCGGATTGCATGATCAGCGCCGCAACAGCAGCCATCTGGCCGACCGCGCAAGCTCCAGCACCAGGAAGATCGCCGAGGCGGTCGGCAGCGCGATCGTTTCCCTGCAGGCGGGCGACAGCACGCGTCAGCGTCTCGAGCACGTCTCCCACGGCCTCGCCCTTGTGTCTGGAGCCGCCCCGGGCCTCGTTCCCGAACCGATCGCGAGCGATGACGGGGCGCGTGCGATCTGCCAGTTGCAGGCGGCCCAGCTCAGGGATGCCCAGCGCGAGTTCGGCGGCGACATCGGCCAGATCGTCCGCGCGCTGACCGCCATCCTGCACGATGCGAGCAGCGTTGTCGGGCACGGCCGCACGTTGTTCGGCGGGGAGGATGGCGGCTCGTCGTCGTTCCTGACACGCATCAAGCAGACGCTGGCGCACGCATCGGCGCTGATCGCCACCTGCGAGGGTGCGGGCCGATCGGTCGACGAGGCGCTCGCGATCGTCGAGGATACGCTGACGAAATTTCGCCAGGCGATCGCCGGGCTGGCCGAGGCGACAATCGACATCACGCTGATCGGAATGAATGCGGGCCTCAAGGCCAGCCATCTCGGCAGCCGCGGCAGCGCTTTCGTCGTCATTGCCAACGAGCTCAAGGCAACGGCCGACCAGGTCTCGGTGGGAGCGGGGCGTTTGAGGCCCGTGCTCGACGGCATCGAGCGGTCGGCCGGCGAGCTGAAGGAGCTCCGCGTGCAGGGCGATCCCACGCAGCTCGCCAAGCTCGAACCGCAGATCCTCCAGGCGCTGCGCGAGGTCGAGGCCGGCAATGAACGGCTCGGCAAGCTGATGAGCCGGCTCGTCGATGAAGGTGCGGAATTCGAGGGCCTGATGAATTCGGCGCAAGGCCTGATGACCACGCTCGGCGAAGGTTCTGCGGCATTGCCCGCGGTCGCGGCGCGGCTCGAGGCCGCGAGCGCAGCCGCGCAGCAGCCGCGGCCGCAAGCGCAGGACGAAGCGGTGCTCGACCAGCTCTTTGCGCGCTACACGATGGAACGCGAGCGGGACGTGCATCGGGCGTTCCTGCAAACGTTCGGGCTGGCGTCGATCGCCGCCGTGCGCCGGGTCGAGGCAGTCGAGACCGCGGACGACGGCATAGAATTGTTCTGATCTTGCCGCGGGCGCCGCCTCCTGCGCCGGCGGAAATTTGACGGATTGACTTTGCACGGCGTTAACCGTGGCGGAATGCTCACCGCGCCGGTCATTGTCGCGCCCTACGGTTCGTTGCAAATACGCGTGGAAATCACGACGGGTGTCTCCATGCTGAAAGAAGGCAAATACGCGGCGTGGTTCAGAACCGCGCAAGCGCAAGGCACCGGTATCGTGCATCTGGCCCAGGGGCGGATTTCCGGCAGCGACAGCTTCTTCACCTATGGCGGCTCCTATCAGTTCCATGACGACCAGCGTTTCACGGCCGTTCTAACCACGCGGCGACATGCCGACGGGCCGCCGACCGTGTTCGGGCTCGACGAGGTCGAGGTCGATCTCTCGGGCGTATATACCGGTGCGATGGCGACCTGTTCGGGAACGGCCCGGGAAGCGCCTGACGTGAAGTTCGAGGTGACGCTGATCTACAGCCAGGAAGACGCTCCGGCTGCCGACGCCCGCAGCGCGGTCGTGAAGCTCAAGGCCGATAAGCTGCCCAAGGGGCTCGACGGCCGTTCCCGCAGGCGGCATCCGTTCACGGCTGGCTCGCCCAAGTAAGAGCCAGATCGACGACGCTCCGCGTAGCTTCACGAGAAGCCTGCACCTGCCGCCCTGATTAGCATTGCATTGACATTGTTGTCTCGAAGTCACGCCGCGGCCGCGCTGAAGCAATGCCGCCTTTAGAAGCGAGAGCTAGTATTGTGGCCGGTCAAGCGTGGTGGAAGAACATGCCTCAAATCTGGATGACATACGACGAACTCGGTGCGCTTTGCGGCTGCGGCGCAATGGAGGCCCGGGACCGCGCCATCCATTTGTCGCTCGATCGTCGCAAGAGCCGCGATGGGATGACACGCGTCAAACTCGATCTGGCACTGACGGTCAAATTCTTTGCATCCGTTCGCGAGACGGATTTCGATCTCGATTTCGCCATTGAAGCGCTGCAGAACACCCATCGGCAGATGGCCGAACTGCTGGCTCCCTCCGAGCCCCGCAACAGCCGTCGGGTGGCTTGAGCCGGCCGCCTTAGGAAGGTGGTCTGGGCAAGAAAGCCAGGATCATCTGGGCGAGCATGACGCCCACGGTGCCTCCCGCCGCCTTCTGCAGCACGTCGAGGAAGCCCGGATCGCGGTCGGGTATGAACGCCTGCAGCAGCTCCAGCCCCATAGCGACCGCGATGACGAGAGAGCAGGCCAGACCGAACCGTCCGGGCAGCAGGAAGGAAAGCAGGAAGCCGAGCAGCCCGTAGGCGCTGAAGCGCTCGATCACGACGACCCAATAGGCCTCGTGATGCCCCATGAGTGCGGGTCTGCCCGCCAGCCTCGCCAGGGTGGCATAGACGATGAGCGCAAGACAGATGCTCGCAGCTGCTATGATGTGGTTCCTGCGCATGACGCCAACATACAGGGTTGGTTGTTCGTCAGGTTCGAAAGCCGAAAGTATCGTTAAAGGCGTCTGCCGCCGTCGCCGCTCGCACATGCCTGCTTTCAAGGTGATACGTTCGGGCGGTTCGACGTTGCAGGCGCCGCGACGGACTGTGCGGAGTGAGGTGTGCGGCGTGAGCCGCGCCGAAGTCAGGTCTTCTTGCCCGTCTTCGACTTCAACGAAAGGCCAAGCCGTAACGCCATGCGCTTGATCGCATCGGGCGAGCGCCCGAGAATTTTCGCCGCTTGCTCCAGCGAGGCTGAAGACTTCGCCAACTCCATGAGCCGGCGGTCTTCCTTGAACGACCAGGGCCTGCGCGCCATCACGAAACGATCCTCTCGTCGACACAACGACAAAGCCGCCAAGCGGACCCATATTCGCTCGACGGCTTTGCTTGGGCGGGGCCGGGCTTTGGGGGAGCCCGGTGCGAGAGATGGATAAGCGGTTCGTGAAAGTTCGCAACAAACAACGCGGATTAAGCTAACCTCTCAACCTTACCGAGAAGAAGTTGGTGCATGGCGCTCCGTATAAGCGCGGATGTTTCGTCAATGTCGTCTGCAACCGCCAGCGGCCGCATTCGAAATCCGCCGAAACCGTCTTCATCAATGCGAAGCGCAGACGTGCTCGTCCACCGTGCGCTTGCCGCTTCGTGGCTGCTTGCCGGATGAACACGGGATTCGGCCTCATTTTGACTATATCCTTGGCTGGTCTGGATCGCACAAAGCCGGCTGGGACGGGAGCAAGCTTTAAGCTTTGTTAACTATGTCTGACCGATGGTAAGCCGCCTGAATCTCGAATGTGGGATGGCCCAAATGTTTCAGCTGTTCCTGAGAGCGCGCGCGCACAATCTTCTCGGCTCCCGCCGCGAGGACAAGGGTTTCAAGGCCCGCTCCGTCGAGCGCGATGCGGAGACCGACCGCGTGCGGATCGGTGCCGTCCTGGCGGCGATCGAAACGGCATTGCAGGAGGCGGAGAGGGAGCAGGCCGGGCTCAACCGGCGCGTTGACGATGCCCTGGCGCGTGCATCCGTCACCTTCGGAAACGGGACCGACGAATATCTCGAGCGGGAGCCGCTCGACAATTATCATCAGGATCTCTTCGCGGCCGACATCTCGAACGGCCAGCGACGGCTCAAGGAATTGGCAAGCACCATTGCTCACTTGAAGTTCGTCAAGACCGCAATGCTCACGCGTTTTCCGGATTTCAAGCCGCCGCAGCTCGACAGCTAGCGCTCTGCAGCCATCCCTCGAGACGCGCGCATCAGGCGGGCTCCTCGGGAGGGACGGAGTGCGCGACAACAGCTTCAACGGCCACGGACGCCGAATAGCCTCGTCCTGAGGAGGCGCGTAAGCGCCGTCTCGAAGGAGGAGGCGTGCACTCAGGATGCCGCCAGGAGTCGTATGCGGCACCCAGCGCAGACCGCGTGACAATTCGGTATCGCTTTGCGGTTTGGTGCTGCGATCCTTTTTGCTATGGTTCCGGCAAGCATTGACGGATTTGAAGGAGAGCAGAGGTGCCGGTCAAAAATCTACAGACATTGGTTGGATTGGCAGGTGTTTTGACTCTGGCTGCGCCGGCGACGGCTTCGGCCATCACCGCCGAAGTGGCGCGCGCATGCGATGCTGCGGTCGCCAGGGCCTTTCCACCCAGACAAATCGGCAATCCCGCGGCCGGCAGCGCCAAGGGAACGGGCAAGGATCAGCGCGAATACTTCCAGAAATGCGTCGCCAATAACGGCAAGGTCGATGACATGCCGGCGGATGCGCCAAAGGACAACAGGCCTTCAAAATAAGAAACGGGGACGCCGTGGCTAGCGTCGTGGCGGCGGACAGGGCGAGTAGAACGCGCCGTTCGCCGCATTGATGCGTTCGACGCATTGATTGGGATCGGTGACCGTTCCGGCGACCGTGAAGTCGTAGCCCATCCCCTTGACCACGACGATGTAGCGGCCGGGAGCGAGCGTGAAGCCGTCCTGCTCCGGCTGGAGCAATAGCATTCGCGACTGCTGTTCGATCGGACCTACCTTGTAGGGGTAGGACATGCTGCGGATGACCCAGGAATCGCCGGCGTTGACCATGGCGGCTTTCCCGCTGGCATCGACGCCCAACGCCCGGGAAACTTTCGCGACGACCCGAACTTCGGTGCCGCTTGCGTCAACGCCCCCATCGGGTCTGAACACGATGAATTTGACATCGCCATCCGTCAGTGTGGTCACGCTCGGTGCGTTGATCGCTGCCGAGATCGCGACGCGCCGGTCCGGAATCTTTCCGGGCACCGGCTTGAGCTCATGGAGTTGGCCCTCGCTCAAGGCGTAGACGCCGAACGTCGTCGGCAAAGGCATCGAGGGTTGCGCAACTGGCGCCGGCTCCTTTGGGTTCTCCGACGTTCTTTCCACGGTCTCGCCCAGCGAGGGACTCGGAATGGTGGTCGGTTGAGGATCCGAAGTCTTCGCGCGCTCGGACGGCGGCGCCACCTGCGACAATGCGGTCAGTTGTGTCCTCAGCCGTGGCCAAGAGACGATCGCGGTCCCGGCGCCCGCAATGAGCAGGGGGATGGCGGTCAATCGAATGAGGGAATTGAAGGCCGCCCTCTGTTTGGGACGGTCGGGCGATCTCGGCGATGCGACAGGACGACGTGGCGTTTCCGCGGCCATGGAAGGGGTCGGGGAAGCCAAAGCAGGCGACGTTGGAATGGGCGGGGGAGTAACCCGCGCGTGAGGAGGGGCATCGACTTGCGGAGAATTCGACGCGACGGTGGCACTCGCCTTTGCCGATGAGGAAGTTCCGCCTCGCTCAAAGGACCGTTCGACCTCCCGAATGGCGCGTTCGAGGACTTGCTGGAGCTCTCGTGCTTCCCACGCACTGGCGGGGGTGAATTGTTCCAGGAGCTTGACGCGGGCCAACTCGTAGACGACATCCCGCATCTGCCGCGGGTCGTCGGAGATCTCGCGGATCCGCCCCGACAGCAGGCGGACGAGTCCGGCCTTGATCTCTTGCGCCTTCGAGGCGTTGGCTGCTGTGTCGCCGGTCTCGGTCATCAAGGCCGATCAACTAGCCCGGATAATGCTGTTTCGCTAGGCTTTTCACCCCGGCTCCCCTCGGGCGGGTGGGCCGCTCTATGGCCGCCCCTGCAAAGGTCCTGCACGATCGTCTCGAGGCGCTTGCTTTTGGGCAGAAACCTGTGACATTTCGTCCGGCTCCTCATTCCGGTGTTTGACCATGCGCGGCGTTTTGACAGCAACCATGTTTTTGGCCTTCCTGGTTCAGTCTGCTTCTGCGCAAGGGACCAAGGATCAGGCCAACACCACCAGCTCCAGCATCATCACGACACCGACGAAAAAAGCGCAGACCACCCAAGCAGCGTCCCGGCCGACCGCTGTCCGGAACGTGACGGGGAGCCTTCCTGCCGGAAGGGCCGCCCAAGGCGTTTGGAGGGATGGCAAGCTGGTTGCCGTGCCCAGGTGAGGGCCCGCAACGAACCGTCAAGCAGCCGTGAAGGAACGGTGTCCGGCTCCCTGACGTTCTTGATCGGGAGATGTCGCATGAAACGATTAGTCTTGATCATACTCGCGTTTGCCGTGCCTGCCGGCGCTTGGGCCCAGGGCGTCAATGACCCCTCGACGCCCAATCGCAACGTGGTCATCGTCAACCCCTCGCAGCCCTCGCCTCCCAACGCCACGCGGAATATTCCGAGCCGGATCGAGCCGCCGGTCACGAGCGGCGGACGCGCCCGGCCCTATCACGGGAACAGAACCCGGGGGAGCGGGTCGAGCCGCTATTAGCCGCCTGACGGGCTGTGAGACAGGCTATTGTGGGTTGACCTCGACCTCCAGGGTCGAGGTGCCGGGGTCGTGCCGGTTCTTGCCCGAGATCAGCAGCGTGAACTTGTCGGCACCGCGCGTCGTGCTTTCGGCCGAATAGCGGAAGCCGGACCCGACCACCGCCAATTGCCCTCGCGATGGTCCGCTCACGACCGAGACGTTGAAGATCTGCATGTACGACCAACGTAGCCCCTGGATGCAGTCGGCTCCGGGTTCGATCGACATCGTCCATCTCACCGTATCCTGCGATAAGGCGAACGGCGTCCGTTCCTTGATGCAGAGGGGGCTGGCCTGCGCCGCGGGGCCCGATATGACGGAAGCCGCAACGGCAACACCTGCCAGCAATACCGGACTTGCACGCATTCTCAGCAACTCCACAGGGCGAATGCCGAAAGTTAGCAGCAATGACCTAATGAGGTCTTAGAGCAGAGTTTGCCCTTGAGCCGATCACGTGACGCGGATCTCAGGTTCTTCGGTCATCCGGTCGACCTCTCTCCGGACCATGCCATTCTGCCCCTGTTTTGCCCGACGGTCAATTCCATTTCGGAAAACTGTAACCCATTGATCCGACTGGCTCCGGCTACTGTGCATGGGGTTGTTTTTCGATTTTTTGCGGGAAGGCCCCAGGGAAGCTGGTCCGCGAACTGGCTTTCCTGCCACTGACAAAGGTGTAGGCTGAGGTGTGGAAGATGAGGACGTTGCCCAATGGCCGTCCTTGTCGCTCTGTCAGGGAGTCACCAGCGTGCGAACGGGTCGACGTGGTCACTGTGAAATGCGGTTTGGGACGCTGTCTCGGACGGTCGCAACCGTTGCCGGTGTACTCGGCCTTGGTCTCGCCTGTCCGGCCTTGGGTCTCGCCCAGACCGAGCTGGCGCCCTCGCTCAACGACTATCTTCCATCCAGCGAGCCGGAAGTCACGCGCGACGAATGGCGCCAGCGGGTCGAGGACGCACGGCGCCGCGCCAAGGACGTCTTGCACGAGCGGCGGGAGCATCCCGAGCTCTCCAAGCCCATTCCGGTAGATCCGGACCTTGTCGCGACCGAGAGCCTGCTCAACGATGAAAGCCTGCAGCGAGGCGACATCGTCGCGACCAAGAAGGGCATGTTCGTCTACAAGGGGCGGTCCGATCAGCCGCGCCGCGATGAGGACTTTGTGCCGGTCAATCCGAAATCGGTACGCTGAGGAATTCGCTGCAGCCCCGGAAGCGATAGCCACAAGGCTGAAGCGGGCTCAGTATCGCCGCAAGATCTCGTTGAATTTGGGATCGGTGATCTTCGTCGTCTCCAGCAGCAGCGATTTGCCTTGCGGCGTTGCCTGCACATAGGCCGCGATCAGCAGAGGCTCGTAACGCGAGCGATTGGCCAGCGCCGACCGGATGTCGGATTGCGCCAGAAGCTTGATCTCCTCATCGGTCGCCGCCGCGCTCGACGTTACGGTCCGGACGCGAGCGAAGGCAACGTCGATCGGCACCGATCCGGTCAAGTAGGACATCTTCACCGCCGGCGTGACCGCTTCGCCGGATTGGGCCTGTAGCGTGCCGAGCGTGAGCCACAGCGCGGGCCGGATCGGTGAGACTTTCAAGGCAGCCAAGACGGCGGCCTGGGCTGCCTTGTTCTCGCTGGCCCTGCCGCCCGCCTCGGTCGACGGAGGTCGAAGAACGTCAGCGGCCGTCGCTGCCGCGTAGTTCGCAAGCAGGTCGCCATCCCATGAAAACGCGGCCAAGCCAGCGGCGGCTGCCAGCTTCGCCTTGTCGGGCGGAGGCTCGCCCGAGAACAAATCGACGGCACGAAAGTTCGGCCTTGTCAGATCGCCGTAGAACGCCATGCCGGCGTGAAGCGCCAGCACGATTGCGGTGCAGATGCCGACGACGCGAAGCAGGATCATGCGGTTCATGGAGGAATTGACGAGGCCTGTGCGGGCGGGCCCGACGACGGGACCGAGGTCCAGCCAGCACCCTTTAAATTGCCAGCAGACTATCGCCCTGGATGGTCAGCAGCGTCAAGTTTCCGGTCGCGTAGGCTCCGGTGTCGATGTTGATGCGGTTCGGGCGGATATCGGGCGCGCTGACTGGCGTATGACCGTGAACGACATATTTGCCGAAGCGCTCCTCGGAGGCCAGGAATTCCTCGCGGATCCAGAGCAGATCCTCATCCTTCTGACGATCGAGCGCGACGCCCGGCTTGACGCCGGCATGGACGAAAAAGAAGTCGCCGCACGTGAAGGAGGAGGGCAATTGCTGGAGGAAGGCCAAGTGTTCGGTCGGCAGCGCGCGTTTCAGTCCCTCGATCAGTTCGACCTGCTGTTCCGCGGACGGATTCATGGTCGGCGTGATGCCGTAGGAGACCAGCGTCAGCAGGCCGCCATAGTGGCGCCACTCCTGCAGGCGGGCCGGGTTCTTGAGGACCTCGAGCAGGAAGACCTCGTGGTTGCCCTTCAGGCAAACCGTCTCGTGCGATTTCGAGCGTTCGATCAGGAGATCAAGAACGGCGCGTGAGTCCGGGCCGCGATCGACATAGTCACCGAGAAAGACCTGAATGGCGCGTTCGGGGGCCGAGCGGGCAAGATCGACGTCGATCACGGTTAACAGCGATTGAAGCAAGTCGGCACGGCCGTGCACGTCGCCGATCGCATAGACGCGAACGCCGTCGGGAAGCCGAGGCTTGGTCTTCTTTCGAAAATGGCTGGAAAAGCCCATCAGGTCGGTCGAATCGCTTCTGGCGTCACGAGCGGATCATCGCGACCGCTCTTAGCAGAACAAGTCACGCATCGGTATTCTTAATTATTTCCGACCGCTTAGCCCGCATTTTGATTAAAGGATTGCGCGGCGATTGAGCCGTATTTCAAGGCGTCTCGCGTAGCGTCTCCCCAACAAGAACGGGGAGCGCAACATGCGCAAAGTCGTGAAATTCCTGGCGGCTGTGGCCGCAATCGTCGTTGCTGCGGGGGTGCAGCAGAATGCGGAAGCCGCCTTCGTCGGCGCGCCCATGGGGCTGCGCGGTGCCATCCAGTACATCAAGTTCGAGCAGCCGACGCTGGCGCCGATGGCATTCACCATCTTTTGCCTGAAGTACAAGGACGAGTGCAAACCGCGGCCGCAACAGATCGTCTTCCGTGGCGGACGCCTGAAGCTCACGGCCCAACGCCTGGCGCAGATGCAAGAGGTCAACCAGCGGGTCAACAGCGCGATCCGTCCCGAACCCAACTTGGAAGGGCTGCGCGGCGAAAAGTGGTTGCTGCATCCCGCGAGCGGCGACTGCAACGACTACGCTGTGACAAAGCGCCACGATCTGATCGCCAAGGGCTTCCCGGCGCGTTCGGTGCTGCTCAGCGAAGTCGTGACCTCCTGGGGCGAGCATCATCTCGTGGTCGTGGTGCGGACCTTCTCAGGCGATCTCGTGCTGGACAATCTCTCCGGCCACATCATGCCCTGGTCGAAGAAGCCCTATCGCTGGGTCCGCATTCAATCGCCCAAGAACCCGAACTACTGGGCCTCACTCGGCGATCGCTCCGTCTGAGAGCAGCCGGGCTTCATCGCGAGGATTGGCTGACGCTCTGCGACAGCCCCAGCCCCACGATCACCGAGAGACACAGGATTGCTGCCGGGCGCAGCAATCCGGGACCTGCGAAGCTCTGGACCAGCGCAAAGAGAACGCAGGCCGCGGCTGCCGCGGGAAAGAACGAATCGCGTCCGCGCTGCAGAGCGCCGAAGAACAGGCGGACCAAAGCGATCAGGCTCACGGCTATCATGGCAGCCAAGCCAATCCATCCCATCCCCGCAAAGACGGCCATGGCCGCAGAGGGCGCGGTCAAGACAGCTCCGGCATCGCTCTGATAGATCCTGCCCACCGCAGCAAAGGTCCCGGCACCAGCGCCGAACCAGCGCGTGTCGGCCAACATGCGCTCGAGGGCGGCCTTGGTCTCGGCTCCCATCTCCGGGACGAGCCGCATCAGGACCGGCCCGGAGTGCTTCTCGAAGAGGAAGGTGAGCACGATCGCCGCGCCGATCAGGGCTGCCACGGACAATGCGCTCGCGGCCAATGGTGACAGGTCCAATCTGCGGATGACGAGGATCAGCAGCATCAGCACAACGCCAAAAGCCGCCGCGATTGCGCTGTTCGTTCCGGAAAACCAAAAGATCGCGGCGGCGCTGACCAAAGCTCCGACCAGGCCGCAAAGGCCGATCGCGACCGAGCGAAGCACCGAGTGATGCGTTTCGGCCCGTTCAGCGGCGAGCTGCATGACCGCCAGATTGAGCATGAGGCCAAGGCCCGCCAAGGTCGTCGTGAGGTCATGGGGAACGTCTGCAGCAAGCGCCGGCAACAGCCTATGCAAGTCGAGAATCAAGGCTGAGACCGCGGCTACGCCGCTCAGCACAAGGAGGATCAGCTGGGCCCGGCTGCGGTTGCGCACGACTAGGATGGTGACGCCGAGCAACGAGATCGCCGCAAGCGCCAGCAGCAGCGCGTTCACGGTCAAGCCGATATCGGCTGTGATCGGCCCGAACGGCAGGCCGCCGAGGACCTCGTGAGCGCTCGCCCAGATCGGATGCGCCCAACTCAGCGGAAGAGGGACGAGTTGGGCGGCGATGCACAGCGGAATGGCGGTCAGGATCCGCCGGCCCCACGAGGTCGCGCGAACATAGTGATCGTAGCCGGCCTTGCGCGTGCTCGAGGCGGCCGCCAGCAAGCTCAGTGCTGCGGCCATCGTCGCGAGCTGTGCCCCGAACTTGACGCCGGCGATTTCGAGAGCGGAAGCGGAAACGATGGAAACGATGAGGGCAAAATAAGCGAAGGACAAACGGCGCTCGAGGGGAATCCTGAAACGATCAGGTCACCATACAAGCGAGCGGTGGGTTTTCAAGCAGAGGTCTTCGCAGGCAACCAGCCTGGCTTTCGCGCGCCCCACGAGGGGGCTGGTGGCAGCCTCAGCCCGGCGTCATCAGCGCACAGACTTGACCGGGCGGGCAAATACGCGCCCGGCGCGCGCGGCAGCAAGGCCAAAGCGGGCCCCTGACCCGAAGAGATAGCCGCTCTGCAGGGCAATGGCTGCGAACACCATGCCTTTCAGGCTCTCGACCACCGTGAGATCGACCATCAAGCCGACCGGGACGGCGGCGAGCAACATGACGAAGATCAACGGCAGGAGCACCAGGACGCGAAAGCGCTGCCCCAGCACGGCACCGACGAGAAAGCTGAAAATCAAAAGCGCCGTCATCCGAAACACCTCTCCGTGCTTCGGACCCTAGGTTCCCCTCCCTAAAAGGACCCTTAAGTTGTATGGCTAAATTTGGCCTATTGGCTGCAATTTGCCAGCAGCGAATGATAGGCCTCTCGCAGCCCGTTCAGGGCCACTACGCCCTTTATCTCGCTGTCGCCTTCGCTGACCGCCACGGACAGCGAGGCCGCTGTCTGCCACTTGCCGGCGGCAAAGGCAGAGACCTCGTCGGGTAGCAGCACGGTAGCGCCTGCGGCCGCCATGCGGGCGTCGAAGGTCAAGGTGCCGCCGCCGTTCGCGGCGATCGTGACCTTAGGGCGGCTCCGCGGCGGGAAGGGCCGGATCAAGGCCACCAGCACGTCGATCTTGCCCTGTGGCGCACAGCGGACGATCAGGCCGGCAAAGTCCGGGTCCGACTGGGCCGTATCCGCGGTCTTCATGATGGCGGCGAAGCTCTCGCCGTCCTTGGCCCCCTGGGTCCGGGTGAATTTCCAGACGGAGGAGGGGTCCGGTTGGGCAACCGCAACACGTGGCGCTTCGTGACACGAGGATTCTGCGCTGCCAGGGCAGGGGGCGGCAGGGTTCCACGGCCGACTAGCGGCGCCGAGGAGGGAACCTGCCAACAGCGAGATCAGAAGGAGGCCAGACACGGGGGAGTCCTATCCTGAATGGACCCAGCTTTAGCAAAGGGCGGCGACGCCCCCGCCCGACATGCTGAGGCCTCAAGTTGCGCATTTTGCCCGCCAGCCGGGCACACGAAATACAACAAATGGTCACAAAGGGTTAAACCAAGCCTCCAAGAGTGGCTTGTAAGCAACAGTGGCCGACGGATCGCTCCGTTAACCGCTGGGAACGCTTGTCGCACCCACCCCCTAGGCCGTACCAACTTACGTCAATTGGGACTATCGGGCGCGATTCATGTCATCTATTGCCAAGACCTATGTTTTGAAGCCTGCGTTTCTGGCGGTCGCTTTAGCGCTCGGGGCCTGTTCGACCAATCCCGGCTCGGGTCCACTGACGGACGACGTCAACAACAAGATCCAGACCGAGAACGCGCCGGCCTACGAGCTGGTGCCGCTCAATCCGGCTACGGTGAAGATCCTGCACACCCATGAGCCCAAGGGGCTCGCCGGCGTGTTCACCGATCGCCGTCCGCCCGCCAGCATCGTGTTCGGCATCGGCGACGTGGTCAGCGTCACCATCTTCGAAGCCGCGGCAGGCGGTCTGTTCATCCCGGCTGAAGCCGGCGTCCGTCCGGGTAACTTCGTGACCATCCCGGACCAGGCGGTGGACAATGACGGCTTCATCACCGTGCCCTATGCCGGCCAGATCAAGGCCGCGGGCCTTACAGCGGTCCAGATCCAGCGCTCGATCATCGAGAAGATCGGCAACCGCGCCATCGAGCCGCAGGCGGTCGTTGCGATGTCTTCGCAGCGCACCCAGCTCATCAGCGTGCTCGGCGAGGTCAATTCGCCGGCGCGTTATCCGGCGAGCGCGGCGGGTGCGAAGGATCGCGTGCTCGACGCGATCACCCGCGCCGGCGGCATCAAGGGCCAGGGCTTCGAGACCTGGGTCATGCTGGAGCGCGGCGGCAAGCGGGCGACCGTGCCGTTCGAAAATCTCGTGATGGCGCCCGAGAACAACGTCTATGTTCGTCCCGACGACAGCATTTATGTCTATCGCGAGCAGCAAAAGTTCCTGGCGTTCGGCGCCAGCGGACAGAGCGGCGAGTTCAACTTCGATGCCTGGCGCATCAACCTCGGCGAAGCGGTCGGCAAGGCCGGCGGTCTGCTGGATGGCCAGGCCGATCCGGCTGCGGTGTATCTCTATCGCCGCGAGCCGCGCGAGGTCGCTGCCCAGCTCGGCATCGACGTGAGCAAGTACACGTCAGAGACGATCCCGGTCATCTTCAACGTGAACTTCCGCGATCCGGGCGGCTTCTTCCTCGCCACCAAGGTCATGATGAAGAACCAGGACATCATCTACGTCTCGAACTCGCGCAACGTCGAAGTCGCCAAGTTCCTGACCTATCTGCGTGTGATCATGGCGACCGGCAGCGATGCCGTGAACCTCTCCAACGATGCCTTGATCTTCCGCAACAACATCAAGCTGGCGCCGTAAGACGCCAACTTGATCGACCAAGACCGATGGCACCGGGCCTTTGTCCCGGTGCCATTTTCGTTTAGCAATCGAAGCGGTTCTGCCGGGGCTGCGAGTTCGGGATTTGGATCAAGGTGCCACTGAACACGGCGTGCCGGTCATCGGTCCACCCCGCAGTGTTGCAAGGGGCTTCATGCGGTTTCGAGCATTCTGGCGTCTTCCGGCGCTCGTTCCTCTCGCCTTCGGGCTTGCACCGATCGGAAAGGCTCTCGGGGCTGCCGCGGAGCTGGGCGTCCGCCATCGGATCGACGTGATGGTCTCCGCCGAGCCCGATGCTCCGATCCTGTCGCGCCTGAGGGGGGCCAAGGGCGAGCTGTCCTTGACCGTTCGTCTCTCGGCGAACTCCAAGGAGAGCAAGTTCTTCGGCATGCTGCGCCCGTCTTTTCCCGATATCGTCGTTCCCGATGGCGCCGGCAAACCGCTGGTGCAACAGACCAAGCTCTGGGAGGAGGAGGTCTGCCATCAGCGCCGCGGCCTGCCGAAGGTCACCGTGACCCAGCTCGGCGGGCATTTTGCGGACGGCGAGGGGCGGATCGAGATATCCGCCCTCAACCGGCACATCGGCCTTCTGGTCCCGCCCGACGAACTAACGCCCGGAATAAAACTCGATCCCGGGAGCGATAGCCTCGGGGCATTCTATGCCTTCCGGGCGCAGACCCGGAACAGCCGCCTGAATGTGGATCTTAGGATCTACTCGATCGATTGCCCTCTCTAGTTCGGGCAAGGAGCGATCAGCTCCGGCAAATGGGCTGGTGCCTCCCGATCTGATCTGCTTCCGATGCGCTATCGCGCGGCGTGCGTGTCGTACCAACCCGCTGGAGGAAAGTCCGGGAAGCGGTAGTCCTTTCGCCCGGCCGCGCGCACCAGCGCGGCCTGAATCCCGCCAAGCATGCGGAATACGCTCTTTCGCCCCTGGAAGATGCCTGCGTCTCCCGCCAGCGCATAGCCGCGGAAAATCCCCTTGTAGACCTCGAGCGCTTCGAACATGTCCATCCACCGCCCGGGCAATTCGTTGCCGAACAGCCCGCTGCTGCCTTGTTCGAATCTGTGCGGCTGGAAACAGCCTTCGGTCGCCGGCTGAGGCGGCTCCTGCAGGGAGACGAGGCTTTGATCCACGATCTTGTATTTGGAATAGCCCAAGCTCCTGAGCAGTTCGAACTCCCTTACGAGATCATTCCAATTCTTCTTCTCGGACTCGATCGACACAAATCGCGGGGGGTCGGAAATGTTCTCGAGTGATGACAATGCGTCAAGATCGTTCCCTTCGATGTCGATCTTGCAATATCTGGGAATGCCGTGGTCGCGCATGATATCGGCCAGCCGCTCGGCTTTAACCGTTATCTTTTGCACGCTCGCTGCGCCCAGCATCTGGTTTCGCTTGACCCACTCGAGATTTGCCGTTCCCCAGACCGAGTGCTCGGTGTTGACATAGAAGTCGATATTCCCCGGCGTCTTGGCGACGGCCAGGTTGAGGATCTTCAGTTGCCCTGTGGCAACCTGCTGGGAAAACTGCTGGCCAAGTGCGGTACAGAATTCCGGTACAGCTTCGATGGCAACGACCTTGAATCCCTTTTTGAGATAGAACCCGGTGTCTTCACCCTTATGGGCGCCGAGATCGTAAATGAGGTTTTCGTCAATCATGGTTTTCGTACTCGTGTCCAGGTCGTGATGAGCGTCGTGCGCAATGCGTTTCTAGCGGTGGAAAGACAAGATGTTGGTTGGATGAATTGATCCGGCAATCAAATCCGTCACTGCAGCCATGTTTCCGGCAAGCCTGCCTCGATAATCGATCATCGGATGCTCGCGAAGCGAACGCAGCGCGTTGGACGCGAGCGCTCGCGTCCAAAAATATGCGCATTTTCCGAGGGTAATTGTTCCTTTGCGCGCAAGGTAGAGCGGATTAGCGAGCTGCGAGTAGCCATATTTGTAGCCACTGACCCGTCCAGACTTCGACCCGAGATGCACACCGATCAAGTTTGAAGCTCGATAGATGTCCGAGAATTCCCTGATCTGTCCGGAAAAATCCGTATCCTCCAGCCAGCCATAGAGCGGAAGATTCTCGTCGAATGCACATTGGTCGAAGACTGTCGCCCTGAAGGCCATATTGCATCCGTACAGGCCTTCCTTCCACTTGCTGTGTCCGATCTGATCGCTCGCCCGAGGCAGCGCCAGCGCATCCGAAGCCTGCTCTTCGGTGATTGCGATGCTGCCTCTTGCCCCGTCCATGATCACCGCTCCTGTAACGGCGAGGACCTGTGGACTTGCAGCAAACAGCGCTTCGCACTTCTGCAGCCAATCGGCTGCGGGCCTGAAGTCATCGTCGAAGAAGACAATGATCTTCGCAAGCCAGGCCTCGGGAGTGCTTATCCTCTTGGCCGTCTGCACGCCGTGGTTTCTCTGCGACGTCAGTCCCGGCCGAGGAGAAACCAGTCGGTGCACGCTCGGATCATTCGGGACGGCGGCAGCACCGGGCAAATCCTTGGGCAAATCCTCGGGTTCAGCGCCCACGAGCACGACGTTGTCAGGCGCTCGTTCTTGAAGTCGAAGCTGGTCTAGAAGAACTTGAACGTCTGCCGGTCTGCCGCGTGTCGCTAAGATGACGTCGATATTCAATTTACCCTCGCAGAGCGACGGCCAGCAACGCTGGTCGTTTGACATAAGAACTTCGTGGAAACGTTCGATCGGAAGCAGAAATTCTCCCGGAAACAGTCCGCCGGCAATTGGCGACGTGAGCTTTCGCAAGCCTGGAGATGCGGTGCGGGCGAAGCACTACCGGACCACGTTGCGAAAATCCAGCGTAGATGATTGAAATTGGGACCGTCCAGCCCCTTCATCGGATGAGATCCGCGCTTGGGGCGAACCGTATTGTTAACAAACTCGAGGCTGCCAGGATCGGGACGCATTGCGGAGCAGGCCGGCAGTACGCTCTCTCTCTTCACTGTGCTCCCGGATGAGTTGACGCCGGAAATTAACCTCTGTAGGCGGGGTACGGTTCAGAATGGATCATCCATCGCCGTCTCTTCCGAGTGCGGCACTTGCTGGACGCCTGCGGGATCATCCGCTCTAATGTATTCTCCACTGGGGGGCGTCAGACGAAAGCGATGGGCCGTGTTTCGATGAACATTCGCTGGTCGGCTGATCTCGTAGCCAGCTGTGTGCTGTTCTTTGTTGTAGCGAGCGCGCCGTTCCCGTTTGGGTCGACCAACAATCTGGCCATTGCCTTCTGGTGCGCTTGTCTGGGAATTGCCTTGATATTTGCGCCAGTGAAGGCCCTGCGTCGTCCCCATCTCTGGATCATCGCCGGCATCTTCATCGTTGTCGCGGCTTACGGGATCGCGCTGCACGAACAGCTGTCTGACAGCCCGTGGATTGCGCCATATCATCCGATCTGGAAGCAGCTCGGCTCGCTGGTCGATTCAGCCGTTGCGCCATCGGCCTCGATTGTCAGGCACGAAGCTTTCTTCGCTCTGGGGGCGCCACTTGCAAACATTTTGGCTATTCTGGCGGGGCTCGTCATTGGAGCCGACGCGAGGCGTGCACGCCAGATAATGCTGGTGATTGCGCTCTCAGGCAGCTTCTACGCTGCATATGGCGTCCTCTCGTTCCTCATCGAACCGACCATGATTCTGTGGCGCGACAAGACCGCCTATCTCAGTAGCGTCACCGGCACGTTCATCAACCGCAATACCGCCGCTGCCTATTTCGGCTCATGTGCGGTCATCTGGATACTTCTGCTTCTTACGGACGTGCGCCGCCACCTTCCCGGGGGACGCTTCAGATGGAGCAGTCTCTCCCGCGATCTGACTAAAATTCCGCAGGCTTCGATAGCTCTGAAATTCGCCGCACTCCTGATCTGCGTCATGGCGATGTTCATGACTGGCTCGCGGGCGGGCGTGGCTGTTTCGCTCCTCTCCATGATCTTCGTCTTTGTCGTCTTTCTCCGGAAGGACCTTCCGCCGCGCACCGGCGTCTGGATGGCCTTGGCGGCCGCGGCCTTGGTCGCTCTCGTTCTCTTGGAATTGCTCGGTGGTCGTGTCGTGGGCCGCTTCGATAGCCAGGGGCTGACCGATAGTGGCCGGCTGGAGGGGTGGAAGTCCTCGCTGCTCATCATCGCCGATAATCCCTGGTTCGGCACTGGGATGGGGACTTTCCAGTCGGCGTTTCCAGCCTTCCGCAGCCCGAATATTTCTATGCGCGGCACCTGGAATGCAGCCCATTCGACCCCTCTGGAGGTCGCTTTGGAGACTGGAATTCCGATGACGCTGCTCCTGGCGGCCGGTTGGGCGGTCATGTTCACAGTGCTTGCGCGCGGGGTGTTCAGCCGCAAGCGTGACGCTTCGATTCCCCTGGCGGCCATCGGCATTGCACTGCTGGCGTTGCTCCATTCCGGCCTCGATTTCACGTTGCAGATACCGGGTTACAGCATCCCCTTCTTTGCGCTTTTCGGGGTCGGCCTAGCGCAATCCTTTCACTCCGGCGAGGGGAGCGTCGAGCCGAAAGGGGCTGCGGCAAATGCGCTGTCGACCGGTGCTCGCACTTCGGGATCGCCAAAACAGTCCTCTTTCCAGGTACTTGGGCCTTAACTATTCCTTTAGAATTGGTGGACAGCACTGCCTCTTTCGACTACTTTCCAATCGTTTCGTTCGGGCCATAAAGGCAAACTAGTTGTTGAGGAAATTATGAACCTTATCAGGTTTACGGTTCGAGCCGCTGTGGTGATTGCGGTCGCAAGCTCGATATCCTCCGCCGCCAGCGCGGCTGTTTATCCGCCCAGCCGGCAACTGCAGGCTCAGATCATCTCCGATTTCAAGGGATCTCCTGCAACGCTTTTGCAGCAATATCCTGATGGCGGTCCGCAGTTGATTTCGCGCGTCCGAGACCTTGGAGCGTCGGATCCGACAACAGTGCCGGGTCTGATCGAATTGTTGAAGAACCCAGCGACGACCAAGGATCAGTTGCGCGCGATCGTCGCTGGACTTGCCCAGGTCGCCCGCATGGCGGCACAGACCGATCAGGCGTTTGCCAACGAAATTCAGGCCGCCGTCGCCGGAACGAACAATCCGGACGTGATTGCCGCCTATCAGGCCGCAACCGGTGATGTTGCAATCGCCGCGGCGGGCGGTGCTGGGGGTGGTGGCTCCGGTGGCGGGGGCCCGACGACCGGCTTCGGATTTGCCTTTGGTGGCAGCGGCTCCGGTGTCCAGAACTTTGGTGGCCTGCACTACCCGAACAGTGTGACGACTTATACGGGTTCAGTGAATCCCTCGACCGCCTATCCCGCGGTCAGTCCGACGCAATAACGTCCAGGCCTCTTGCGCCGGCATCCCTTAGAGAAAATAAACCAAGGCAGCGTGTCACGCGCTGCCTTTGATCTTCCGCGATGACTCGCACGATATAATACTGCCCGTGAAGCACGTGGTGCGTCCATGCTTCGATGGCTATGCGTGATTTGCGGATACGTGAAATCACGTCGCCGCGCGCTTGTCGGCCCAAGTACGGGCATTGATTGATTTCAGGAATTACCGGATGTTGCAGCTGAACAAGTCCACCTCAGAGATCAATCGCGAATTCGCCGAGACTCAAGGCTCACCGTTTCAATCGCTGACTTTGCATCTGGATGTCATCCGGCATCAGTTCCCAACGATCGTCGCCATCATATCCGCCTCCGTGATCCTGGCGCTTCTCTATCTCTTTACTGAAGCTCCGCAATTCACCTCTACGGCGTCGATAGTCATCGACACTCGAAAAGTACAATTGTTTCAGCAGCAATCGATGCTCGGTGACGTGGCCCCTGACTCCGCGTCGGTGGAAACGCAGGTCGAAATTCTCAAGTCCGAGAACATCAGCTTGGCGGTCATTCGTGACCTGCACCTGACGGAAGATCCGGAGTTCCTCGGCAACGGCGGAAGCTTGATCGGGTCGATCGGCAATTTCTTTTCCGATCTGTTTTCCAGTGGCCGTGCCGGTTCCGAGTTCAGATTGCAGCGCAAGGCTCTGCAACGCTTTGAGAGCAATCGTACCATCAAGCGTCTCGGTCTCACCTACGTCATGGAGATCGGCTTCACGTCGCGCGATCCAGCGAAAGCGGCGCAGATCGCCAATGCGATCGCTGACGCCTACATCGTTGACCAGCTGGAAGCCAAGTACCAATCGACGCGCCGCGCCAGCGTCTGGTTGCAGGATCGCATCAAGGAGTTGCGCGCTCAAGCATCCGCGGCACAGAAGGCGGTTGTCGATTTCAAGACGGCCAATAACATTGTCGATACCGGCGGGCGCTTGATGAACGAGCAACAGCTCGCCGAAGTGAACAGCCAGCTGGTTGGGGCCCATGCCTCGACGGCCGAGGCCAGGGCGCGGCTGGACCGCATCAACGATATTCTGAAGCGCGAAATCCCGGACGCGGCAGTGGCGGATGCTCTTCGCAACGAGACCATCGTCAAGCTGCGAGGCCAGTATGTCGACATGGCCGCCAAGGAAGCGATCTGGGCCGCCAAGTATGGCCACGATCATCTTGCCGCGGTGAACCTGCGTCGCCAAATGGACGAGATCAAGCGGAACATCATCGACGAGCTCAAGCGCATTCAGGAGTCCTACAAGAGCGACTACGATATCGCCGTCACGCGCGAGGAGAGCATCAAGGCTAGTTTGGCTACTGTGGTCTCGGAGTCCCAGCTGACCAATCAGGCGCAGGTTCGGCTACGCGAGCTCGATAGCAATGCGCAGTCGTATCAGGCGATGTACGACAATTTCCTGCAGCGCTACATGGAATCGGTCCAGCAGCAATCGTTCCCGATCAGTGAAGCGCGCGTGATCAGTGCAGCAACGACACCGCTGGTCAAGAGCTATCCAAAGACTCTTATCGTGCTGGGCGTGGCTCTTTTTGGCGGTTTGGTGCTGAGCTTCGTCCTGGCGATCGTGCGTGAAATGATGGACCGGGTGTTCAGGACGACTCAGCAGGTCGAAGAGGTGCTCGGCGCGAGTTGTATAGCGCTGCTGCCGACAGTGAACGCAGCTGCGACCAAGGACGCAAGGCCGAAATTGCTGCGTTATGTCGTTGATCATCCTCTCTCGCGCTTCTCCGAAGCGGTGCGCTCGACGAAGGTGGCAGTCGATCTAAACTCGATTGTTCGAGAGAACCGCGTGCTGGCGGTTACGTCGACTCTTCCGAATGAGGGCAAGAGCACGCTGTCTGCTAACCTGGCGCAATTGATGGCCCATGGCGGTGCGCGCGTCCTCCTGATCGATTGCGATCTCCGCAACCCCTCGCTGTCTCGCGCGCTGACGCCCGACGCGGAGTCTGGTTTGGTCGAGATCCTTGCGCACAAGGCGAAATTGGAGCAAGCGTTGACGGTTGATACGCAAACGGGGCTCTCGATCCTGGCTGCAGGTACGACCTCCAAGCTTCTTCATACCAACGAGATATTGGCATCCAAGATGATGCATGGCCTGATTGGCGAGCTGAGGGACAAGTTCGATTACATCGTGCTCGACATGCCGCCCATGGCGCCTGTAGTGGACGTGCGCGTGACATCGACTTTCGTCGACTCCTACATATTCGTCGTCGAGTGGGGCAAGACCCTGATGGATGTCGTCAGGCACAACCTGCGTGGTTCTCAGGAAATCCAAGACAAGCTGCTTGGCGTCGTTCTCAACAAGGCAGATACGAAGCGCCTTGCTCGCTACGAGTCGTATCACAGCCGCTACTATTATAAGAAGAACTATGCCCGTTACGGCTACGTCGACTAGCATGGGCGAGATCTGGCGGAAATGTTGCAGGGGCGTATTGCTTCTGACGGGTATCGCTGGAGTAGCCTGGTCACTGGTGGTGTTGCCGTCGTTCTGGACCGATCTGCAGGTCAGCTCCGTCGCCACGCACATTCTGGTCGGTGAACAGCTCAAGCCGGGGACCGTGGAGTCGATCGCGGTGCGTATGGACGCCGACTCGCCATCGAGCCTTCCCTACCCAAGTCTGGTGCGAGCCCGAGCGCTGATTGCACTTCGCTCTGCCGAGGAGGGCCTGCTGGGAAAGGGTTCCCAGGACCTGGAGCGAAAATTGTCGACCGCGGAGAACAAGCTGAAGTCGTCCTTGATGCTCGATCCGGCCGACGCTTTTCTTTGGCTGTTGCTGTATTGGGTGAAGAACGAGCGAGACGGTTTCGACGCGGGAAATATTCGCTATCTTGAGCAGTCGTACGCGGCTGGACCATACGAAGGCTGGATCGCGCTCCGCCGCAACAGGTTGGCGCTTGCGATATTTCCATTGCTCGGCGAACAGCTGCAGCAACGGGTCGTTGCCGAGTTCGCTGGCATGGTCGAAAGCGAGTTCACCGATGATGCGGCACGCATTCTGACGGGAGTCGGTTGGCCTCAGAAGGATAGATTGCTGGCGAGCCTTGGGGGCGTTCGCCTGGTCGCCCGTGAAGCCTTTGCGAAGCGGCTGGCGTATGAAGGGGTGAAGGCTACCGTGCCGGGAGTCGATTTGCCTGAAAGGATGTGGCGGTAATGGTTCGATCGCTCTTTCGGCTTGCCCTGCTGATCTGCATGGCTCCGGCCTGGACATTGATCCAGAACATTCCGTCGGCTCACGCACAAAGCACTAAATCAAAATTCACGATGCAAGGCGCCGCCGACACATCGGAATCGCCCGTCATCCGTGACGGTGCCAATCGGCCCTGCCTCAATGTTGAGGCGGCTGCCAAAGGGCATGTCCAGAACGGAGAGCTGATGGATCATATCGTGAGCGTCAAGAACAACTGCTCTCGAATGATCAGGGTCAAGATCTGCTATTACCATAGTGATCACTGCAAGGATGCGACCGTCTACGGCTATCAGCGCGTCGACACGATTCTGGGAACGATGAAGATGTCGACGTTTCGATATTCACTATCTCAAAAATGAACTCGCCGCGCGCCCTGCTCATCTCGTCGCAGGTGCCTCGAAAAGGTCCATGAACTTTCTTGCGTCATCTTCGCGCTGAACGAGCAGCGCTGCGCGATTGCGCTTGGCCTCGTTCAAGGCGGCTTGAAAGTCAGCGACCGACTTTTCCCACACGAGGATTTGTTCCGCGATCCCGTCGAGATCTGACGCGCTCGGATCGAGCAGCAATTCTTCCGGCACCATGTTGGCGATGCATCCGCGGCTGGAGGCAGCGACGATGATGCCTGCCATCTGCGCCTCATAGATCACCACGGGCTGCGCCTCGTTGACGTATCTGGTCGGAAACACCAGAACGTCGATCGAGGAGAGAAAGTGGACCTTGGCGTCGTCATATACGGGCCCCACATACTCAATTCCACCGATCTCGTTCGCGCGGCGCTTGATGTAGTGCTCGATCTCGAGATCGGCGCAGGGACCGGCGATTCGTGCCGTCAGGCCGGATCCGCTCTCTCGTAGTCGAGCCATCAGGTCGAGAAAGCGGTCGATGCCTTTTTCGAGCGAGATGTTCGATAGATAGCCAATCGCGCTGAACGTCCGCTCACAGCTCCGCGGTTCGACCGCGGGCAAATCGATAAACGCCAGGTTGGAAATGACGACCGTCCTTAGATGCTTGCCATACAGCTCCGAAAGTGTCGTCGCCATCCCGGGACAGAGCGCAATATGAAATTGGTTGGCGCCGGCCATGCGAACAATGGACGCCAAGATGGCGCTACGCTTCGTCAGGTAGGCGAAGCTGTGATGATGAAAAGCGATCGTCTTCCCTAGCCACCGCGCAAGGATGACGACCAGGAGGTCATAGAGCAGTCCATATCCGCCGGACAGAGAAAGGTAGAGTATCGAGGCCTTCGGGTGGCGAAGGACAGTTCGTCCGCATCGGACGTATGCGCGTGCGCGATTGAAATGATGCCGCCACCGATTGGGAGCATCGCCCGGCGAGGTGTCGCCGAACGCGAGTTGATATCCGGCAGCGCGCAGAGTGTCGGCCGCCCGCTTGGTGACGAGAGCTGCGCCATGAACCGGCGGAGGAAGGGGACCCGCCACAATGATCATTTTACCGGGCACGAGGTCGTCGGTCCTTCAGCATGTCAGCCAATGAATAATCGATGGCGAGCGCAGTATTTTGGCAAGACAGCGCCGCGGATCCCCAATGTCGCCCACGGACCGTGGAGGCCAGGTCACTGTGTGCGACACATGGGCCGTACCCGGGATACGGCTACGAGCCGCGTTTGAACACTAAGTGACTGTGAAGGCGGTTCGGTGAAAGATCTTTGCGGTCTTGGGGATGTCTCGCTGGTGAACCGCGGGATTGCCGCCGATCATCGAGTATTCCTGGGGCGCGACGTGGGTCACGACGGCGCCCGAAGCCACTACGCAATAGTCCGGGATGGTGACGCCCTGCAGAATGATCACGCCGGTGCCGATCATCGTGTAGGCTCCTATCGTGATTGGAGAGCATGTCTGCCGGGCAGACATTGGATTGACGCCGTGGGTCAACAGCTGGCTGCGGAATCCGGCGAGACCGCAAAATTGACGAAACTCGATCCGGTCGGTGCAATCAATGTAATGCTGGCTCATCACCAGACTCGCTTTGCGCATGATGAGATCCGAACGTCGCTTCGTCCTGTTTCGGAAGGCTGGCGAATTCAGGCGAGTTGACAGTCCACCGATCCAGTTCAGATTGCCGATGACCGCATCTTCATCCATCTGCAACCGATCAAGCCGGCCGATATAGTTGAGATGACCGATGTAAGTCTTCGCTTCCAGGACGCATTCGTCGGCGAGGATCAAGGACAGACCGATCCGCGCGTCGCGATGGATGGAAAAACCAGGGATCGCGTTGAGGACCAGCCGACGGACTCTCCAGGGGAAGAAAAGGAATAAAACTTGAATAACAATCTTCAGCATAGTCGTTCCTCGCGCCCACCCAAAATAACCGAAAGTGCTGCGGTTTGGTCAAGATCTCGGCTTTAAGGTTTATTTCGATAGTGTATCGCCTCGAGGACGCGAACTCACCAACGCACCAGCTAGGCGGCTTCCGCCGGACAGTCGAGCTTCTTCCGGATGAAGACCATCAAGACCGTCTTGAAGGCGTGAGGCGTGAGCGACTGAACGAGCTGGAACGCACGGTAGATGCCGCGGTTGTTGGCGTGGTAGGCTGGCTCCGCATCCCAAGCATATACAAAATGGTCAAACCGCGCGGGTGGGAAATACCTCCGTAGCGTAGCCGGCGTATTCAAACGATAGACCGCCGGAAAGATGTCCTCATCCTTGCGCTCGGGTTGTGCCGAGCTGAGTATGGTGCGGCCAATTCCGCTCGGGATCAGGCGGTTGGCCAATGCGATGTAGCCGTACCTGTTTGGGGTTCGCGCGCAGATCCAGCCGCCGGGCTTCAAAAGCCTGTCCATCTCGGCGGTGCTTTGGGCCGGATCCGGAATGTGCTCGAATGTGCAATCCGACAGGATGATGTCGGCGCAATTGGCAGGCAGTGGCGCACGTCCCGTCGGATCCAGGAGCATCGCCTCGTCGAGCGACGGATTGGTGAAGACGGCTTCGTCGACGTCCAGTCCGATGACTTGGGCAACGCGTCCCTTGAAATTGCAGAGATTGCGCCGGTACTCCGAGCTGGCGTCTTCATGGATCGCGCCGCGGCCTGCGCCGAAATCGATCATTCTGGTGCTCGGCGTCACGAGGGCATTCACGCGTTGGTAAAACGCAATCGTACCGTCGATTCTAGAAAATCCGCCAGCAGCTAATTCCGGGAAGAAAGTTGAATGCATGGGACTCACTGACGCTGGTGCGCTCAAGAGAAATGACGGCCAAATACCCAGGCAGTCCTCGTCTGAACCACGACCGGAATATTCTAGACCGGTGGACGGGACGACGATCCGCCGTGATACAGCAAATCCTGATAGGCCGAGGTCTCACGAATTTCGAACGCGCTCGGCAGGTCTATGACGCTGGCGTCCCCGCGGCTGAGCCGAAAACTCACTTTGCCCGGCACCAGCGGAATTCGAAACGACGTGATTCCAGCTTTCGCCTTCAGGCTCTTCGAGCCCTTCGCGGTCGCTATCGTGAGCTCGCCCGGCTCCTTCAAGAACGCAAGCAGCTCAATGTCATTCTGAGGCGGATCGGCAAAGCGGCTGACCAGATTCGTCGCGAACCTAAACGGTTGAGCAGAGCCGGTCCCGGCCGCCTCGGTGGACTCGATACGGTGAAAATAGTAGAGCACGTCTTCAGTGATCGGCGGCATCGTGCCGTTCTTGAACCAGGCGATATAGAACGCAGCGAGATCATAAAAAGCATATTGAATGCTGGTGGACGGTCGAATTTCGGATCCTTCGGAATAGTCGTTCCAGGTGGCGATGTTGACCGCGTCGGAGCCGATTTCCAATGCCGCGGCCCATGAAGCCCGGAACAATTCACTGTTGTGGCATTCCGAGAACCAGCGATTGTGCGGCCGGAAGTCCTGGGGCCACACCACCGATGCCCAGACCTTCCCAGCCTGTTTGGCCAACTTTCCTACTTTCTTGAGAAGAGGGATGTCGCTCAATTTGTCGACCCCCCACATCGATGCGCCGTCGATCAGATCCATGAAATCGATCGTTCTGCGCACATCGAGAAATGTAGGATAGAAGAAAACCTTCTCTCCGCCGGCCGTCAGTCGCTGCAACAGTTCCTTCCATCGGCCAACGTCCCACTGCTCGGGCGAAAAGGCCCCCAGGATCAGTCGGCCGTCGGAGTGGCGCGCAACGTGGGCGTTCCGCGCCAGCTTAAGGACGGCGTCGGCAATCGCATCGACCGGCGTCTTCACCAGAATTACGGTATCGATCGATAGTATGACTTCAAATCCCGGCGGGCCCTGTTGGGCGGCCTCGAGCATGTTGCGCAGATGGATCATGTACGGGGAGCCGTCGTCTATACCTCCCATGTTGAAAAGGAAGCCATCCAGCCCGATGTGATGCGCGGCTTTGATCTCATCGAGCATGTCAAGCACAGCCCAGTTTGCCTCTGGGCGCGGAGGTCGAGGCAGGGGCCGTTCGCGAACGAAGCCACCTTCGGCCCGAAGTTTACCTTGGGTCCCGTCTGGCGACAGATAATCGGCATACTGATCTTTGTCCGCCGGCCAGTTATCAAACGAGGTCGGAAACCAATGCCAATGAGCGTAAACTTTCTTCGCTTTCGCTCCTGAACTCGTCGCGGCCGCCACCGAGGCCGGCAGTGAAGATGCTCCCGCGAGGAGGATTCCGGCGGAAAGAAGCCGACGTCGGTCCATACGTGCGTGCAGCTTGAGGTCGTCGTTGATCCGGGCCGGGGAAAAGGACATTCAAGTAAGTATTCCGTTGATATCTTCTATATATTACAAGGATATCTCACCTGAGATTTGGCCGCAAGGTGAGCGAGTTCGAAGCGTTAACGCGACCGAGATATGTATTGTACGATCTGCACCGAGGCTGAACTGCGGTGGGATGTGCTATTTCCAGAGCCAGCGCCGCAACGTGGAGCTTGGCGAACTCTAATGTCTTCAAGTCATGAACCAGTTCTCGCGTAGTGCAGCCGCTTCCCAGTTCTATGTGACGCCGAAGAGCGTCTTCGACTATGTCGTGATCGGCTCAGCCGGCGCCTACTTGCTCCTCTCGTTCACCCAGGCCTGGTCCAGCCCGCGTGCATCGTTGATCGCTGCCATGATACTCGGGGTGAACGGGATCGTTTCCTTGTTCGGACTGAAGATCGCTCTGGCCAGATCTTACCTGCTGTTCGTTGTCTTCTTCGTCTTCAACCTCCTGTTTCTGGCCGTGGCGCCGCTTCAGCAGATCGGGAACGACTTCGATCCAATTCTGGCTGATGTAAGTCTCGTTGTGCCGGCCAGCGTCCTTTGCGCATTCATGACGATCGTGGGCCTCTGCTTCGTCATCTATCGTCCCTTTCGAGCTCCCGAACCTCGCCATAACCGGTTTCTGGACAGAAGCCTCGCCGCCGAGCCAAATCCGAACTACACCCTTCTGGCAGCTGCCTCGATGGTCGTATCGCTGGGATTGGTTGGTTATCTTGGCTCGTCATTGCTTCAGGTGAATCGCGAGGCCTTCGGTTCGGTGGTCGGCGAAAGCAAGATGATCAACATTCTGGTCACGGCATTCTTCCGGCCATTCACCCTGGTTGCTCCTGTTATCGGTGCGAGTGTCGCTTTGGCTCGCCGGAACACGGGCTGGGTGACGTGCTTTGCAGTTCTGCTTCTGGCGGGTCTCTTCATCAACAACCCGCTCATTTCCGCACGTTTTCGCTCCTCGACATTGATTGTATTCTGCGTGCTTGCGATATTTGGTCCAAGAAGCGTTCGTCTGTTTCTTGTCACCTATTTCGCCGGATTGCTGGCCTCGCCCATATTCGGATCCATTTTCCGGTACGCAAACGTCTCTCTCGATCAGCGGCCATTCTCGCAGTTCTTTGTTCATCCTGACTTCTCAGGCCTCGATCTGTTCTGCTATGCCATCATGTGGGTCGAAATGAAGGGCTTGGAATGGGGATCGAACATCATGGGAGCACTGCTGTTCTTCGTTCCCCGAGACCTTTGGGCAGGGAAGGGAAGAACGGTCGGCGAGATCATGCATGACTACATCTTCATCCTGAAAGGCTTCGGCACCGATAACGTTTCGGCTCCGCCGCCGATCGAGGGCTATTTCAGCTTCGGGATTGTTGGGGCGATGCTGATGTCTGTCGCGATCGTCTATGTTCTCGATCGGGTAGAACGTCGCGGCTTCGCTGCCCAAAGGCTGTCGCCGCTGTACTTCATTCTCTGTCTTTCGCCGATGCTTTGCATGATCTTGCTTCGCGGCCCGTTTCAAGTGGGGTGGTCGGAATGGGCAATCCATAGCTCTACCGTCGTGGCTTCGGCGGCCATGCTCCTCATCACCAAACGGACCGTCTATATTCCTGCACGCCCGTCAATTCGCCGCGTGTCAATGCCGGAGACGTCGCAGAAGTGAGCGGCTAACCGGGCTGCGTTCGGATACGGCCCGAGGCTCCCTTGACCACTACCCAAAGCGCCGCGGCACCATTGGCAATCGCTAGCGACACGAACGCACCGGTAACTCCAAAAGCCAAGCAACTGGGAATCGCGATGACGGCGGTTATCGCCGCCGAGATCAAGCTGCCGGCCTGCATCAGGCCCAGCCGGTGATTGGCCCTCAGCCACATGCTCACAGTAGCGAGTGCGAGGGCGAAGCTCGTCGAGATCAATGCAACGGGGATGGATCCTCCGAGCGCGACATACTTGGTTCCGAAGATGAGAGAGGCCGCGTCGCTGCCGAACCAAATTGCCATGACGGCCAACGGAAGCGGAGCGAAGACGATCAGAGCCAGGATGAGCAGGTGGGGCGTTTCAATCTGGCTGATCCTCGCGACTGCAATGCGCGGCGTGATGAATCCTGAGAGCCCGCCAAGCAACTGAGCGAATGGGGCTATCACGGCGAACATCAGCCGATAGCTTGCAACGGCTTCAGGCGAGTTCAGAAACACGAACACGAACGGATAGATATTTGTCGTCGCCAGGCCGAGGAGGTTGTTGATCAGGAACGAGTATCCCGCCCGGAAATGGGACTTCAGGGAGATGTTCTGGTTGTCGTTGAGCTTGCGTGGGATGTTTCGCCAAGCCGAGACAAGGAAGACCAGATTGCCGAGGATGAAGGGTACGGTATATGCAAAGTGCGATTCCAGATTGACGTGGGGCAGCATCCAGGCTGACACGATCAGGACCGTTGCGTAAGCCGCTGCTGCGACGGCGGATGCCTGCACGTGTCCCTGAATGTGCATAATTCGCCGAACGAACTGGACCGGACCGGCAAAGCTGAAGAACAGGCAGGCTAGAGCCACAACTGTGAGCGTTTGCATCTCGTGAGTGCTGCTGCTCAAGACGAGTGCGCATCCTGCGGCCAGCGCCAGGCAGCAAAAGGATACATTGATCGTCCACAGGCGCCGTAACAATGATCGTTGACTGTCCTGTGCGCTGATTCCGGTCGCGATGATGGGATCGCAGATGACCGCGTGATGAGCGCCGATGAGAATGAGATAGCAGGTATATCCAAGGCTCAGCTCGGCGAATTCGGCCAGCGGCAGCCGGCGCGCGACTACCGCCAGGTAGAAGAAATTGGAGAAGCTGAAGATGACCTGCTCGCTGCCCAGAACGAAATATTTGATGAGGTAGGTTTTCATCTTCCTGAAATTGGATTGCTGCTAGCGGGCGCTAGGGCCTTAGCGGTGGTGCCCTGTTTGCGCAACGTTATAGGATGATGCGGAGCCCCGATGCGAGCTTGTTTGAGGACAAAGTTAATTGCCTGATTCTCATCCTGGGCGAACGAATCCACGATCAGGCGCGTGCCCATACGATTGGCGGCATCGCTAAATGAATGGACTGCCTCTACCGGATGGGGCGGGGCAAGACATCAGTACGCCACGGGATCGCGAGTCACTTGTACCACCGTGCGCAAGATGATCTTCGCGTCGAGCCAGATGCTCCAGTTGTTGATGTACCACAAGTCCAGGTCGACCCTGGATTTCATCATGTTAACGGTCAGCGTTTCGCCGCGGTAACCGTTGACCTGGGCCCAGCCGGTGATGCCTGGTTTGACGTGTTGGCGAAACGCGTAGTTGCTGATGACCTGCTCATACTCCGAGTTGTGCGCAGCCGCGTGGGGGCGGGGGCCGACCAGCGACATGTCGCCCAGCAGGACATTGAGGAGCTGCGGCAGTTCGTCGATCGAGGTCTTACGTAGCCATCTGCCGACCGGGGTTACGCGAGGATCGTTCCTGCGCGCCTGCAGAATGATCGGTCCATCTTCCAGCACGCGCATCGTCCGAAACTTGTAGATCTTGAAGGCGCGACCGTTGAAGCCGTTCCGGGTCTGCCGAAAGAGCACCGGGCCGGTCGATGTGCATTTGATCAGGATCGCGGTCATCAGCATGACCGGTGCGAACACCAGCAGGCCGAGGCTGGCGCCGATCAGGTCGAACGCGCGTTTGAGAGCCTGTTCTTGTCGCGAAATTGGTGCACGCCGTATCTCTGCAATCATGCTGCTTCCGGCAGTCGTGACCGGGTAGCGCAAGAACCTCGAGACATCCGGATCGGAGACGAGATTGACCGGTATCGGAAGGATTCTCAGCGCGTCCGCGATCATGTCGATCGCGTGCCAATGATCCCACCTGAGCAGCAGGAACACCTGTTCGATCTGGTTCTCCCGCGCGTAGGCGATGAAGTCGTCGAGGCGCGGTCCGATCGACGGAATCAGCGACGGCGAAGTCAGGCACTCCGGGCGGAGCTCCATGATCCGCGTGATCCGGTAGCCATGCTGTGTGAGCTCTGCCATTGCCTCTGATGACACCAACCCGCGCTCGGCGATCGCCACGGCGCGGCGCCTGGCGAAGGCACCACCGTTCCGCAACGCCGTCGTGACAAATCGCGCAATGGCTGCCTTCGCCAGCAGAAGCAGAACTGGAGCGACCAGGTAGAACGAGATTATCGTGCCGCGCGAGATTTGATTGCTGGCCTTCATGGCGAAGGTGATAACGATCAGCGCGCCGAACAAGGCGGTCCACGTTGCCAGTGTCTTCTTGAATAGCCGCGGCAGGTCAGTAAAGTTTTTGAGAGCGTAGCCGTGCTGAACCTTGATCAGAAGTACGAAGTTGAGCGCAACGAGGAGGCTGAGCGCGGTGTAGACGTCAAGTTGGTCGTGCTCCGGCCGTGCATAGATCTGGTACCCGGCAGCACAGCCAACGCCGCTTGCCACGATGATGATAGCGTCGGCCACAAGAGCCAGCAGTTCAACAATGTTGGGTCGCCACCATCTCACGACTAAACTTGCGCGTGCCGGATTCGCCTCATCGAGAACGTGAATCTCTACCGGACTGTCCGCGGCGGAGGTCGGGCGAGCCGATGCAATTGTCATAATATCAACTCAGGACAAGGAAGATCGGGTTGGGTGCTATCAGGAGAGGCCGTAGCCGAAACAAGACGAATGAAAAAATAACCTTACTTCTTGTGCTCTCATTATCCTAATTCTGCCATTTGGAACACAAAATTCGAAGGTCGGAAGGGGATACGTTCATGCGTCACCGACGGCGGCGATCGGGATCAACGGTGACGCGCCGGGTGGCGATCGGTCTCGCGGCGCTGTCCGCAACCGGCCTTGTTGTCTTCGCCTTGGTTCCTGATGTTACGCCCGTCCACACTCCCGCCGATTCCTCGTTTCACGCCAGCTTCTTCCTGGATGGGCGCTACTCCGCTCGCTTCGCCGGGGAGATGATTGCTGCCAAGGAGGGCTATTTCAAGCGAGGCGTCGCAATGAGAGCCCTTCCAGACGATCCGAATTTCGTCGAAACGGTTGCGAGGGAGAATGCAATCGGGGTGACGACGGGCCAGAAGTTCTTGCTTGCCGTTTGGCGAGGGGCTCCTGTCACTGCCTTTGCAGCCAGCTTCCTTGACACCTCGGTGGCGATTTTCGCGCTGGAGCGGTCGGGCTTGCATCGTCCGGACGACCTCATCGGAAAGCGCATCGGTTGCCGCGAGGGGAGTGAGGCAGAGGTGGTCTTTGACGCCATGATGGCCAGGCTTCGATTGCCGCGTAGCCAGATCGTCAAGGTTTCCGACCGGGCCAACTTCCAGGCACTAAGAGCTGGGGATGTGGACGCGATCGTTGTCCCGATCGATCAGCAGCCTAGCCCGACCAGCGCGGACTACGTCCCATTGAGCGTTATGAAACCTCAGGACTACGCAATCCACGTGCCTGGGCAGGTTTATTTCGCCAGCAACGATCTGATTCGAGAGCGACCGTCCGCAATTGCCGATCTGTTGCACGGCTTGGTTCGGGGTTGGCAATTTGCCTATGCCGATTATAGCCGGGCGATTCCGATCATTGTCGATTTTGACCGGTCGGACCTCTCTCCCGAGCGCGTCAAGTTCGAAATGGAGCAGCAGCGGTCGCTGGTGCTGCCTGTTGGCGCCCGAATAGGCGAATACGACGAAAGTCGGTGGCGAACCCTGCGCGATATCCTGGTCTTCGCGGGTCTTGGCAGGGAGAACGCCCCGCTGTTTCAGGCTGTCAGCACACAATTCATCAGGGGCGAGTACCGGCGAGCGCCGGAAAAAGAGGGAGCCGGCGCCTTCTAGCGGCCCCGATTCGACATCCCGGGCTGGTGGATGGGTACGCGATGGTCCGTTGCCTTTTTCCGATCCCGTTGATAAACAATCTGCTCGATATCCGGCTGAATTTTGAAATATTCTGATTTGGCGCATTTCGTCGCCGGTTGGCGACGCGCAGGGGAAGGTGATGGCAAAGCAGACTATCCGGCGTTTGGGGTTGTTGGTATCGGCAATGGTCTTGTTGGCCGGGCCGCAGGCAATCGCTGCGATGCAGTTGCCGGCACCCGTCGTTTCGACGCCGGCCGAACACGTATTCCCGGTTACCTTCTGGGCTCAATCATATCCTTACCGCTATGTGCCGCGGCGGCGTTGCCCTCAAGTCCGCGTGGAAACTCCCTACGGCTGGTATTGGGATCGGGTCTGTATAGCGGAGACCAGCCCGATCCTTCGCCGGGCTTACTAGGCGGGACGTTTCTCGGAAAGCTCCGGTTGCTTGACGGATCTTGACGGTACGCGTTCATCATTAAAATGATCCTTTCTTTACTCCGTTAATGAGAGCTGCCACCACCTCGCAAGCGAAAGTGCGGGGGAACGACAGGCTGGTGCCTTGCGCAAGCGCATGTACTGGCCCGAAGGTTCACGGACTGCGGGGCTGGGTTCGATCGGGCTGTCAAGATCGGCAGAAGCGTGGCGTGTCGATGCGGAGCGAAGTTTTTCTTTCCGATGATTGGCGGGCCTGTATCGAGCGTAGTCCCCTTGATTTCGCACCGGAGTTCAAGCGGCGATTAGCCGCCGCGGCAGCGATCGTTCAGCGGAGGCTGCGAAGCCAATGCGGTGATCCTTGGCTGTTTCGAGTTTTTGGATACGAGTTATCGTTCAGGATTTGGATTGAATGCGTATTCTGTTGGTCGGCATCAATTATGCTCCCGATCTGATCGGCGTGGCCAAATACAATACGGAGCTTTGCGAAAGCCTTGTTGCCGAGGGCCATGAGGTGAGGGTCGTTACGGCGCCTCCCTACTATCCGGCCTGGAGCATCCCCGCCGGTTTGAATGCCTCCTATTTCAGGCGCTCGATGATGGAGGGCGTGGGCGTCATGCGAGCGCCGATCTACGTTCCCAAGCAGCCGACTGGTGCAAAGCGTCTGATTCATCACCTGTCCTTTGCACTGACGAGCCTGGTGCCGGTGCTGATCGATGCATATTCCTGGAGGCCAGACATCGTAATTTCCGTCGCGCCGTCGTTGATGTCGGCCCGATTTGCTTCCTTCGTTGCTCGTCGCATCGGTGCCAAGTCGTGGCTTCATGTGCAAGACTTCGAAATTGATGCCGCATACGGTCTAGGACTGCTCCGGAATGCTTCCCTGCGGAAGGTGATGCTCAAGGCGGAGGCGGCGGTCCTCAGATCGTTTGATCGCGTTTCCAGCATCTGTCCGCAAATGGTGGAGCGTTTGTGGGACAAGGCCGTCGATCCGCATAGAGCGACCGAGATCCGAAACTGGATCGACACGGATGTGATATTTCCCCGTCCGAAGCAGACCAAATATCGCACATCCCTGAATATCGACGAAGATGACGTCGTTGCTCTCTACTCCGGGACCATGTCGGCCAAGCAGGGACTCGATCTCCTCGTCGAAGCCGCAGCTCTTCTTCGGCACAATCCGCGACTGCATTTCATTCTGGCTGGTGAAGGGCCGCACAAGGCAAGACTGGTGGACATGGCCTCCGAGAATCCGAGAGTTCATTTCCTGGGACTCCAGCCGAACGAAAGTTTCAACGAATTGTTGGCAACGGCTGACCTTCACGTAGTCCCGCAGAGGGCGGAGGCGGCCGATCTCGTATTGCCATCCAAGTTGGGGGCGATGTTTGCGTCCGCGCGTCCCGTCGTCGCGATGGCAGAACGGGGCACGGGGCTTGCTGCCGAAGTGCAGGGTGCCGGTTTGCTCGTTCCGCCGGGAGACGTTGGATCGCTTGCAGATGCCATTCTTCAGTTAAGCGAAGATCCTTCTCTTCGCGAGAGGCTTGGCGCAGAGGGACGAAAGCGTTCCATCGAACGTTGGGACCGCCGTACCATCGTGCGTCGATGGATCGAGAGCATGAGTTCGATTTGCGGTCTGCCGGGCAGATCTGAACACGGGACGGGTGTGGTTTCCGAGAAGGCGACGACATCGATCAATGACGCTCTTCGTCTGTCCTGACGTGACACGTCAGAATGTCTCCGGCGTTAATGATCAGTCCCTGCTACGATTGACCTGCATGGAAGGTCGCTTCTACATGACTGCGGTGGTTGAGCCGTTCCATCGTTATCGTATTTGTTTCCAATCCCGGCGGTCAACGGCAGGTTTTCGCATATGAGTGGGCGTGTTGCGCTAATTACGGGCGTCACTGGACAAGACGGTGCGTATCTCGCCGAGCACCTTATATCGCTCGGTTATGTCGTTCATGGCATCAAGCGGCGTTCGTCTTCCTTCAATACTGCCCGTGTCGATCATTTATATCGCGATCCGCACATTGGTGATGTGCCGTTCCTGATGCACTACGGCGACATGACGGATTCCACCAATCTGATCAGGCTCGTGCAGCAGATCAAGCCGACGGAGATCTACAATCTCGCGGCGCAGAGCCATGTCGGCGTCAGTTTCGAGAGTCCCGAATACACCGCTAACGCCGACGCAATCGGGGTACTGAGGCTTCTGGAGGCGATCCGCATCCTGGGCATGGAGAAGGAGACGCGGTTCTATCAGGCATCCACGTCCGAACTGTATGGGCTGGTGCAGGAGATCCCGCAGAGGGAGACAACGCCGTTCTATCCGCGCTCGCCCTATGGTGTCGCGAAGCTCTACGGATACTGGATCACGGTCAACTACCGCGAGGCCTACGGGATGTTTGCCAGCAACGGCATCCTGTTCAACCACGAGAGTCCCATCCGCGGTGAAACGTTCGTAACCCGCAAGATCACGCGCGCCGTGGCCCGCATCGAGGTCGGGATCGAGGATACGCTTTACCTGGGCAATCTCGAGGCGAAACGAGACTGGGGGCATGCCAAGGACTATGTCGAAGGGATGCACTTGATCATGCAGGCGGACAGACCGGACGATTTCGTGCTTGCCACTGGCGAGACCCGCTCCGTGCGCGAGATGGTTGAACTCTCCTTCAGGGAGGTGGGACGCGAGATCGAATGGCGCGGCAAGGGCGTTGATGAGACTGGCATCGACAGAAGCACCGGCAAGACGGTGGTTCGAATCGACCCGACCTATTTCCGCCCGACCGAGGTGGACATTCTGGTTGGCGATGCGAGCAAGGCGAACAGGATGCTGGGTTGGAAGCCGAAGCGGACGTTCGGCCAGCTCGTGCACGAGATGGTGGCAAGCGATCTGAAGGATGCAAGGCGGGAGCTATCGAGTGCCAGCCACAAAGTTTGATCTGAATGGCAAGAGCGTCTACGTCGCCGGGCATCGGGGGATGGTCGGCGCTGCGCTCGTGCGCAGGCTCGCGCAAGAAGACGTCCGGTTGCTCACCGCGAAGCGAACCGAAATCGACCTGATCAACCAAGCCCAGGTGTTCGATTGGTTCGCAAGGATGCGGCCGCAGGTCGTGTTCGTCGCAGCGGCCAAGGTGGGAGGAATTTCCGCGAACGACAAGCTTCGCGCCGAGTTCATCTACCAGAACATCGCAATCGCGGCTAACGTCATCCACGCTGCGCATACAAGCGGTGCCGAGAAGCTGATGTTTCTCGGTTCATCCTGCATCTATCCAAAATTTGCGCCTCAGCCGTTGCGCGAAGACTCGATCTTGACCGGTCTACTTGAGCCGACCAACGAGTCCTATGCGATCGCCAAGATCGCCGGCATCAAGATGGCAGAGGCTTATCGGCGCCAATATGGCTCTGACTTCATTAGCGTGATGCCGAGCAATCTCTACGGCCCCGGGGACAACTATCACCCGGAATATAGCCATGTCGCAGCGGCCCTGATCCGACGCTTTCACGAAGCCAAGGTCAGCGGAAGCAAGAGCGTCGTCGTCTGGGGGAGCGGTTCGCCGCGTCGCGAGTTTCTCTTCGTTGACGACATGGCGGACGCTTGTATTCACCTGATGAAGAACTATTCCGACGAGAGGCCGATCAACATCGGGACTGGCAGCGACATTACCATCGCTGAGCTCGCCCGTATGATCGCCGGTATCGTCGACTATCGAGGGGATATCGTCTTCGACCCGACACGTCCTGACGGAACGCCGCGCAAGCTGCTTGATGTCAGTCGTCTCTCAACACTCGGGTGGCAGGCCAAGACTCCGTTGGAGGCCGGGATGCGGCGCGCCTATGAGGCCTACCTGACGACCCAGGCATCCACCATAGACGACCGGTGAAACATAGTCCTCCCTCTGTCGGCCGAACTTACCAGAATGCGCGAGTTTCAGAAGCTGGATCAGTTTCGTGTACCGCCGGGGTTTCGCGGACGGGGAGCGGTCGTCGTGGTGCTTTGGCAGGTCGTTCAATCGACACTCTTTGCACTTTCGCCTCAACCCTTTTTTGCATGGCGGCGCTTTCTGTTGCGCCTGTTCGGAGCAAAGATCGGTCGTAAGGTGCTGCTGCGCCCCACGGTGCGCGTGACCTACCCCTGGAAGACTGAGATAGGGGACCATTCCTGGGTTGGTGATCACGTCGAGCTGTACAGCCTGGATTGCATTTCAATCGGCTCTCATTCGGTAATTTCGCAGCGATCCTATCTCTGCACGGGATCGCATGACATGGCCGACCTCGCGTTCAGCTACATCACCGCCCCGATCACGGTCGGCGATCAGGTTTGGATCGCCAGCGACGTGTTTGTTGCGCCGGGCGTGAAGGTGGGCAGAGGCGCCGTCGTCGGTGCGCGGAGCACCGTACTCAAGGACGTTCCTCCCGAGGTCGTGGCCATTGGCGAGCCCGCGCGGGTCGTGCGCGATCGCCTCGCGTCCGGTGGGGACAAGTCCTGCAATGCAATCTCGGAGCAATCCGATCCGCGCCGCTGATTGGCTCGAGCCGCGGACCTCGGATTCCTGGTCCTGCGTCGTCTTCCGGTGGACACGTGCAGATCATGATGCAGATCCAGCACAACCTGGCTGACCAAAGGCGTTGATGTGCCAACCATGGAGCGATTGCTCGGTTTGGCGATGCGATCAATAAGCTCGGGCGTCTAGGCCGACTTTATCGCAGAGGTCCATATGAGCAGTAGCGGCTCGTCGCGGTTTTCGGCGCTTCGGTCGCGGCGAATCGACGACCAGACGGATGCCGCGCGACGCCTTCAATTCCAGAGCGTTCACGGACCGGATCAGGTCTGAGCTGCAGTCAATTCGGAATTCAATCTGAAGTTACATATGTGTATGCGGCTCTTGGGAGCTGTTCTCAAGTCGAGAAATCTGCAGCAATCTTGTTGCCCTCTCATGGTCGGGACTCGTGGTCCGGATCGGGCGACCCATAGCTCTCGGCCGTTCCAGATCAGAAGTTGCGTCGCGGTCGTCCTCGTTTGACCTCAATCGGGAAATAAGGATATCTAGACCTAGAAATGCAACCTGCGGTGATGTCTGAGCGACGATCCATGCGCCCGAGGCGAGTGAATGCCTATTGATCGCTACGCCGAATACTCGGAAAATCGAAATGGGCTAGAGGCAGAGCCGAGGGAACGGCTGATGCCAAGAACTCTCCAGGAACAGCTGGACCGGGTTGAGCGGGACATCAAACTCTTCACCGAGTTTGATAGGGCAGAGAAAGCTCGGTTAAATCGCGAGTCTTACCTGTGGACTGCCGAGGACCGCATCGAGTGGCAGGAGACGCAATCTGACAATGCTCGACGACTACGAGAGCTTCTCGACGAGCGTGAAGCTTTGCGCCGCCAGCTGAATCTGTAGAACCGACGGTTGTGGATGCTGCAATCCGCAAGGGAGACATGGCAGCTCTCCCTGGTCCTGCTTCAAGAATGCCCCCGTTACGATCTTACCCGCATTCGCCTTTTGATTGCTTTGCCGTGAGCGATGTTCTTGGGAGGCACGCGGCGCCGCAATCGGAATGATTGATCAATCCGGCAGCGGACCGCTGCTGACGGATCGCGATCGTCAGTGCGGATGATGCGGGGTCGAGCGCATGTGGTCGCGCAAGCGTACGATCTTGAGATGGTCCATGACGGCAGCCGGATACGGCTAGCCTTTTCAGTCGGGGTGCAGGTGATATCTGTGAGCCAGAGCCGACCCGGGGCCACGGCGGTGAAGTCGCGCGCGCCGTGACGTATTGCGGATGACCCATCTCAGCTACGATCCGTCAGTCGATGCCTTCGGGTTGCAAGCCAGCCTGCTCGCACTCGCGAGGTATGTGGGCGATACTTGCCTGAGCCAAACTGACGAGAAGCAGCCTTGGACAATGCGCTCGCTCAAATCAGACGACCATTCCCCGGTCAATCCAGGGCCTTTGGTGTTTAGCGCAAAGTCGCTCAAGTCAATCCGCTTCGGTCTCCTACCGGACGTACCAATACCCCCACCAGCGCTGGGACACCGGGCGCGCCTGCGCCTTCATGGCTGCGACTTCCTCGACCGGGCGAAGCTGGGGGCCGTAAATTGCAGGCGGGTAGACGTCATCCCATAGCACAACTCCGCCTTGAACGTGGGCCGCCCGCTGATGTGCCGGAGCAAGGGCGAGCTCGGCGGCTGGAGCCACGGATACCGTCAAGCTGAGGCCGAGGGCAGACAGGGCAATGGATGGAATAAGGGCGCGGAAGTGCATTGGATTGAATCCCTCGTGAATGAGATGCGAAATAATGCGACGGGTTCCAGATGGTTGCAAGGGCATGGGCGGGCCCGTTGTCCTAAATTTCATGCGCGAGGAAGAGGCGTCTGCTCGACCGCAACAGGATACGAAGGCCAAGAGCACTCTCTCTATATATAGAGAGAGTGGCCCTTGCTCTATATATAGAGAGAGTGGCCCTTGCAGAGATATCTCGAACGTTGCGGCCGAGATGAGATGCACGGAAGGCCCGCAGGGCAAGCACAAGCGCTGCATGCGCACGGTCACGCCTGAACAATCTTTCGGCGCCAGGAGTCGTCGAGAACCATGATGTCGACACACTGCTTGGCCTTGATAAGTCCTGCACTATCCGGGACGACTCCTATGGCTTCTGCACTTGTCTCCGCTTCCATTTTCGGCACGGGCCTCATCTTGGGATACGTACTGCGCGCCTGGCGCGTCCAGCGAGGAGATGCGAATTCATCCCGCGGTACCTCGCGTCGAGCGGTCCAGCCGACTCCCACCTCGACATTCGGCCATGCCCGGCGAGCCTTTTAGGTAAGGTCCGATTGGCGCGCAGGCATCCGGGGTTCACTGAAAAGAATGGGGCATGAGGTATGAGTGAACCCAAGAAGGACGCGCCTCGGCGCTACATCGTCGATGGCGCCGGACAGCGTGTGCTTGTTGGGTTGACGATCTCGGAGACGATTGAATTCGAAACCCTGGACAATCCGGATGCCCGCTTGAGCGCTGGTTTGGCTGGCGAGGAGCGTTGTGTTCGCGAGGGCGAGAACGAGCGTTGGCTCGAGCTCTACGTCAAACATGAGCGGGCCTGGAACGATTGGATGGCCGAAACCCGTGCCCGGGTAGAGAAGCCCCGCCTGCTCAACTAGGCGAAGCGTTTCGCCATGGCGGGCACGCCGCGTCCGTATCACACGGCGAGCATGCGGCTTCCCTGAATGCTCATCAGCGTGAGGTTGCCGGTCGCATAGGCGCCGGTGTCGATGTTGACGCGGTTGGTCAGGAATTCCGCGCTGCGGACCGGCGTGTGACCATGGACGATATATTTGCCGAACTGCTCCTCGCTCCGGAGGAATTCTTCGCGAATCCAGAGCAGGTCGCGCTCCGTCTGCTCGGCCAATGGGACGCCCGGGCGAACGCCTGCGTGGACGAAAAAGAAGTCTCCGCAACTGAAGCTCAACCGCAGATTGTCCAGGAATTCCAGATGCTCGGTCGGCATCGCGCGAATCAAGTCGCGCAGGATCGATGCCGGCTCGTCGCGCTTGAGATTTGGCGGGGCAAGCCCGTAGGACATCAATGTCTGGGTCCCCCCGACGGCAATCCAGTCCTCGAATAGTGAAGGGTCTTCGAACACCCTCACTAGAAAGGCCTCGTGGTTGCCCTTGAGGAAGACCGCATTTCCTCGGCGGCTCCGCTCGACCAGGATGTCGAGGGTGGAGCGCGTATCCGGGCCGCGATCGATGTAATCGCCCATGAAGACTTCGACAGCATAGCGCGGCCGGCTGCGCGCGACGTCGGCGTCGATCACCCGCAGCATGGGCTGGAGCAAATGCGCGCAGCCGTGAATATCCGAGATCGCATAGATGCGCACTCCGTCCGGCAATTGCGGTTTGGGAGTGGGCGGGCGTGGTCGCACGAGGGATTTCATGGCGCTCAATCGATCGGGTGGTCGAAAAAATGTCCCCAAGTCGTCGGCACCGGAGAGCTTCCATCCAACACGAACAACGTGAATTCGGTGAGGCCGCGTCTTGTTCTCCGACTTGATCACGCCAAAAGAAGGGCGCGGCATTTTTTGCCGGCCTTGTTTCGGGGTGCGCAGGACAGCAGGGGTGCAGGAACAGGAGCGATCCGCGGGAATTGCATCGCTACGCCGAAGCTTGCGGCAAGTCTGCATGACTCGGCAGAAATCTTTGCATGCATCCACAGATTGAAGCCCGAGGAAATTCTCGAGTCGACCTCGGCTTTGCTTTCGGCGGGAGCAACGCACCGCCTCAAAGTTGAGCGAAGCAGCGCTGATGCATCGCATTGGACGCGGAACTTGATTCAAAATAGGGCAGTCCGATCGCTCATATGTCAGCACTGTGACGACATTTTCAGCGCGTCGAATTTCGCTGCGCATTTCAACACGACGCATCATCCGTGCGCCGCAAAAGTTTTGCGTGCAGCGCCACAATGTCGCTGCGATCAATCAACACTTTCCGTTGCGGGGAAGTGACGAGTCTTCAGCATCACGATGAGCGTCAGGCGCTCTCTCGATAAGCAGAGGTTCGAATGGCTGTTGCAACTTATGGTTCTGAGAATGCTCATGCGCTGTCATCCGCGCGTGGCAGCGCTCTTCAGAGGCCCTTTCAGATCGTCGTCATCGGTGCTGACTTTCTGTTGATCCTGCTGAGCTACGCGGCGGGTGCTTCGCTGTATGGTATGGCCGTCGCTTCGCCTCCCGACGGCGCTTCGGTGGGAGCCGGATTGTTTGTCGGCGTGGTGTTCGTGGGGATAGCCTATTTCCGGGACGTCTATTCCACGCACCGCCTGCTCAATCTCGTATGGCAGCTTCGAATGGCGGTGTTCATCTGGCTGACGTCGCTCACGATCCTTGCCGTTGCGGCCTTCTTGCTGAAATCGACCGATAATCTATCGCGTGGCACCGTCATCGTGTTCGCCTTGATCGGCGGCCTTGGCTTGATCAGCCTCCGCTTCGGCTGGCAGGCCGTGTTCGGCACGAGCTTTGCCAGAAGCCGGTTGGTCGACCGCAAGGTGATCCTGCTCAGCCTGAAGCCGCTCGACTTCACCTCGAACCGCTTCAAGGATCTGCGGAGGAATGGCTTCGACGTCATGCGCCATTTCGTGCTCGGAACCGACCGGGATGATGGGCACTGGGAGCGACAGATCCGCGACGTCATCCGCCAGTCGCGTTCGGCCGATGTCGATGAATATCTGCTTGCAATCGACTGGAACGAATTGCCGATGCTGCGCAAGCTCGGGCCATATTTGCGCGCCGTTCCGCAGCCCATTCGCCTGCTGCCGGACGACCCGCTCGCTGACCTGGTGACCCGTCCCTTTCTGCCGGTCAGCGGAACCGTAGCGGTCGAGATCCAGCGGCCCCCGCTCACTATCCTCGAGCGGCTGCAGAAGCGCTGTCTCGACATCGGCATCGCTCTGTTCGCGCTTGTGATGCTGACGCCGCTGTTGCTGACCGTTGCCGTGCTGATCAAGCTGGATTCCCCGGGAACCGTCATATTCCGGCAGTCGCGGCGCGGCTTCAACGGCAGGCCGTTCGAGATCTGGAAGTTTCGAACCATGACCGTTAGCGAGAACGGCGAAACGATTGCCCAGGCGACCAAGAGGGATGCTCGGGTCACCAAGATCGGGCGCTTCCTGCGTATGACGAGCATCGACGAGCTGCCGCAGCTCTGGAACGTGCTGCGTGGGGACATGTCACTGGTTGGCCCGCGCCCGCACGCGCTCGCCCATGATAATTACTACGACGAGCTCATCAGCAAGTACGTCTACCGCCATCACATGAAGCCGGGCCTGACGGGCTGGGCCCAGGTGAACGGATTCAGGGGAGAAACGCCGACGATCGACCTGATGGAGAAACGTGTCGAGTATGATGTCTGGTACGTCAGCAACTGGAGCATCTGGCTCGACCTGAAGATCATGGCCCGCACTGCGTCGGCAGTGATGTTCCAGGAAGCCTATTAGTCGGTCAATTTCTGAGTTGCCGGAACCTCCGGCCCGAGGCCTCAGGTTTCGTCGCGCGGCGGCCTGCCGAAGAGCCGCATGATTGCATCGCGCAGGGCGAGCAACGGCGGCACGAGCACGAAGAAGGCCCCCATTGCAATGGAGACGATGACGTGGCGGATCGAGAAAGGTTCGTCATGCTCGATCTCGCGCCGGCTTGGGTCGATGGGCGCCGGTGAGAGCGTCGTCGTCATAGGCTGCCGAAGCGGCTTGCGCGGGGGAACTACGATCAACACGAATAGAATGTTGAGCAGAACCCAAATCGTCAGAATCGTAAGAACGATCAGCATCCGAGCCACCGGAAAGGAACTGCGAATATGAGGCGAGATTAGCCTCAGGGTACCGAGAAAGAAAGATGCCTATAGTTTCAGCATTTTGAGGCATCAAGGCCAGGATTGTCTCGTCTTTTCGACGGATGGTCGCCAATGGCGGTACAGTCTGAGCCACCATCTTGTCGTCAATCCTTGCGCTTGGCTAGAGCAATAACTGCAAGTTGTGGATTCCGGACGAATACGGAGGCCCGAGCAGCCCGGGCGTGCCTGGCACGATCTCCGATCGCCCGACGGGCTCGAGCTGTCTCGTGCGCGAAGACGCACTCGATGGCCTTCGCACGGCAATTCCGCTAAGCACGAATAAGGCCCGCTGCCAAGCGGCAGCGGGCCCCGGGGTTGTCCAGTTCGGCTAAAGCGCGATGAAATGAGGATTGATCGCTGCGACGACGGTAGTGGGCCGCCCCCTCTCCCGCTTGCGGGAGAGGGTTGGGGAGAGGTGCTTCCGCAATGGGACAATCCCCAAGAGGAGAAAGCCCTCACCCGGCGCTTCGCCATAGCCGAGGCTTTGCCTCGGCGTCTTTTGAGATGACGGCCGCCGGAGGCGGCCTACGCCTCTCCCGCAAGCGGGAGAGGTGACCGACCCGCGGCAATCGATTCAACCTAAAGCCAGTCGCCGCGCCTACGCGTCAGGCATGCTCGACGTAGTAGCTGTTGTGGTGCTTGCCCTTGTAGGCCTCGATGCGCTTGAGCATCTTCGGGTTGGCGCGGTTGAGCACGGCGCCGAGCAGCTTCTTCTGGAGGACTTCCGAGCCGGAAACTGACTCCTGAAGCGCGCTTCGTGTCGTCTGCCCCCATTCGATGACGTAGACCATGGCATCGATCAGGAAGCTGACGGCCTTCGAATCCGCCACCGGCATCACCGGGGCGAGATCGATCACGATGTACTCATAGTGGTCTCTCAGCACCTTGAGCAGTTCGGCCATCGCCTTCGATCCGATGACGTCGGCCGAATTCACCATGCGGGAAGCCACGACGGAGGGGAGGAAATCCAGTCCCGTTTCCTTGCTCCGCTGCACGTGGTAGCCGAGGCTCGCGGGATCGTTCAGCGCCTCCACAAGTCCGCTCTTGGCATTGGGCGCGAGCTCTCGCGTCAGCGAGCGCGTGTGCAGATCGCCGTCGATCAGAACCGTGCGGTGCCCCGTCAGAGCGACCAACTGCGCGAAATTGGCGGCGACAGTCGTTTTTCCTTCCTTGGGAAGGGAAGAGACGATGCCGATCACCTTGATCTCGCGGGTCAGGCGGGCGACGTCGATCGACACCTTGATGTTGCGCAACGTCTCGGCAAACCGCGAGAATGGATGATCGACGACGTAGCGAGACAGATCGGATGGGCCGGCCTTCGAGGGTGGACGAATATCGGGCAGGACGCCGAGGCACTTCACGCCGAGCTCGTCCTCGACCTCGCCGGGGGTCCGCAACACGTCGCTCAGCAGTTCCCGCGCAAATGCGACGCCGAAGCCGAGACAGAGACCGCCCACCAAGCCTCCCACCAGCGCCAGGACCGTGCGCGGCGAGCTCTTGCGATCCGGCTTGGTGGCGGTGCTGATGAGACGCGCCTCGCTGAGCGGAAAGCTCTGGTTCTGCGTCGCGCTTTGCAGTTTCTCGAGGAAGTTGTTGTAGAGATTGCGATAGGTGTCGGCGGCGCTTTCGAGATCGCGCAGCTTGACTTCGGCCTGGCCGGTGTGACCCGCCTGGGCAACGAGCTCCTTCACGTTCTTCTCGAGCGAGGCCTCGCGGCTCTTTGCGATCTCGTAGTCGCTGCGATAAGCGTCGCCGATCCGACGCAGCTCATCGGCGATGTTCTTGCGCAGCTCCTCCATCTTGTTGGCCAGATTGACCGCTGCAAGGTGAGTCTTGCCGTAGCGCCTGGACCAGTCGGCATATTGGGCCTGGAGGTCGAGATATTGGGCGCGGAGGCGGGTAATGACCGCGTTGTTGAGAGCGTCCGTCACCGTCGGCTGGGCGAGATCCTGATCGGAGATCGCGTCGATCCGGTCGAGCCGGGCCTTGGCCTCGGCGGTCGAAGCCCTCGCTTGAACCAGCTGCGTATTCAGATCCGACAATTGCTGCTCGGACATCAGGCCGCGGCTGGTACCGACGATGTTGTGCTCGGCCTTGAAGGTCTGCACGGCGCGGTCGCTGGCCGTCGCCTGCTCGCTCAGCTCGAGGCTGCGCTGCTGAAGCCACTCGGTTGCCCGCTTGGTGGACTGGTATTTGGCTTCGAGGGCGCCGACAAGGTATGCATTGGCGATGGCGTTGGCGATCTTGGCGGCCTTGTCGGGGCTGCGCGAGCGATAGCTCAGCGACAGGACATATGTGGTGAGGACGCGCTCCGTTCGCAGGCTCTTCTGAACCTGCTCGACCACGGCATGTTCGATTCGTTCCTGGGACGCGGGCTCGCGGGAGCCGAATAGCGACGTGGCCTTGCCGATGATGAGGGAGAGGAGGCCTGGACTCGAACCATTGAACTCCGGATCCTCCGTCAGCTTCAGGCGACGGACAACGGACAGAATCAGGTCGTCCGAGTTGATGATTTCGACCTGGCTGTCGACATAGCCGGTATCGATCAGAGCGCTGCTGGCGTTGCTGTCCTTGTCCAGCACCTGCGCCTGACGCGTATCCATCATGATGCGGGCATTCGCCGTATACATCGGTTGCGTCGTGGCCAGGTACACGATCACCAGGGCCAGCGAAACTCCGACGCACACCGCGATGATCGGCCACTGGCGGCGCAGCACATCGGTCACGCGCTCGAAGCTGAGGACCGCTCCGCCGAACTCGATGCCGAAGCGGTGGCCCGACTGAAAGTGCTCTCTAGGCTGATACATCTGTGAATTCGCTGCCTTTGACGATCGCTGATCAATTCGGAAGGGGGACGGGTTTGAATGGGTCGGCCAGCTTGGTCCTCCATTCGCCGTCGAGCAGAGCTCCGCCTCGGGGCGGCTGCGCAAGTCCCTTGCCTTGCGATTGGGCGCCGGAGTTGTCCTCTCCCGCTGCGGAATAGCCTGCTTGCACGTTGAGATCTCCGATCCGCTGTGCAAAATCCCTGATCTTGCGCGCCGCGTCAGGCTTCGTCGACGTGCACCGGCCTTCGGCTATCCGCAGCGCGGCGCCGATGGCTGACCGATCGGCTGAAGCCGATGCGGAGATGAGCGTCTGCACGGACGGCAACACTGATGGATCCGTCACGAGATAGGCAGAGAGCCGATATCGCAACTTCTCCTTGTCATTGCGCAGCCGCTCCAGCAGCGAGGAGGGCGACTTGACGAAGGTGTCGAGTTCGAGCTGCGAGGCGCGGTCCGAGAATTCGACGCACTGCGCATGGCAAGCATCGACGCTGATGAGAATCAGGGCAGAGCCTGCGAAGGCGATCGGGAGCCATCGCAGCTTCATGTGACGACGTGTTGCTCCGCAGCCCATCCGTGTCCCTTCGTCCCTGTTGCAGTAGGAGAACACGCGAAACTTGCCAGTCAACTGTGTCAATTTTTGTGCGGCGCAAAAGCTCGATACACCGATCGTCCACAACGAATGCGTTTGCTGCTTCCGATCGGTTGCAAGAGCGGGAGATGCAATGCCTGCGAGATCGGCATGCTTGCGCCCAGGAATGTTGCAACATGAAAACAAATGAGGCGTTCGCCCGTCAAAGCGCCGCAAACACGCGTCGCAAAACCGACACAAGCGCCATGCGCGGACATTGTTCCCTTCCTGCCGAAAAAATATCCGCGCGACATGTGCGACGACATCTTCATGCGAAGAGATCCGGAATCAATGTCGCTGCGCCCTACCGCAACAGCGCCGAATTTCGCGCACACTTTCCACGCAAATACTCGCAATCATCGCGGCTCATGAAATTTGCGCCCGAAGCATGCGCGCCTCGAACAAAAAGTGGCGTGAAGTTGGCGCTCGCATGTCGGAATGATCTGCGAGCATTGAAAGTATCGTCGATCGTCATGCATCGAGCGCGAGTCCGCGATCGCGAAGATTGAACATGCGCGAGACCTGATACACACTGCTGCGGTGCAATAGCTATGGAATGTTGATGTGACGGAGTCGGTTCATCGTGAGAAGACGCATGTCCTGCCGCTCGACAGCATTCGGGGGATCGCCGCGACTTCGGTGGTGATTCACCACCTGCTGCTGATGCCGACTTTCCTCGCGGCGTTCCCGCACAATGCGTGGATCAACTGCTCGTTCTTCAGGAGCGCCTGGCTGTTGGTCGATTTGTTCTTTGTTCTCAGCGGGATCGTTATGTCGCTCAGCTATGTCGAGAGCGACTTCGGGCGCTTCTCGCTGCGCGAATTCATGCTGCGGCGCCTGGCGAGGGTCTATCCGCTGCACATCGTCATGCTGTTGGCAAATCTGTTGTTTCGCCTCCTGCGCATCAGCCTGGTCATGGCCGGCGTCGTGGTGGCCGCGCCGGCGGCCTTCGAGGTGAATAACGCCTATTCCTTCGTTCTCAACGTCCTGCTGCTGCACTCCATGGGGTTCATCGACTATCTCAGCTGGAACGCGCCGAGTTGGAGCATCAGCGTCGAGTTCTACACCTATCTGGTGTTCGGTCTGATCGTGCTGCTGGCCCAGCGCATGCGTTCCTTGTTGTGGTTCTACGTCCTGTGCGGGGCGCTTGCCGTCGGCAGCCTGGTCTTCATCATCTTCGTGCTCGACAAGAGGAGTCTCGGGCTTCAGACCGATTTCGGGATCCTGCGCTGCTTCGTGAGCTTCTTCCTGGGCGTGCTGACGGTCAGGATCGTCGATCGCCTGCCGGCGAAGCCGGGTCCTGCCGTGCAGGGCATGCTGCAATTCGTCGCCATGATCGCCAGCATCGTCCTGGTGTCCCTGGCGGAGACCAATCCGGCGGCAACTTTCCTCGCGCCGGTGACGTTCGCGATCTTCCTTGGCAGTCTGCTGGCCTTTCCGGATGCGCTGCTGGTGCCGCGGATGCTGGTGGCCAAGCCGCTGGTCTGGCTCGGTCGCCGTTCCTACTCCATCTATATGGTGCACGCGCTCGTGGTGCTGCTGGCCGAATATTTCGTGCGGGCGCTCGGGGCGGGGCGCATCGCAGCTCTCGATTCGGTCTGGGCGGGTCTGCCGGCCACGCTGAACCTGGTCGTCTCGCTGGCCGCGGTGCTCGTGGTTTCGCACTTCACTTATCGCTACGTCGAGATTCCCGGCGGCAGGTGGATGCGGAACGCTCTCGGGAGCCGGACCGATTTCTCCGCCTCTCCGGCGCCATCGGCGCGGCCGACGAACTGAGCCGGACATGACCATCCTCGCGCTGAACCGGCCGAAAGTCACGCTGATCAGCCTCAACATCGAGGCGATCGCGCTCGGCGCCTATCTGATCCGCGACGCCTTCGGCGGCGTGATGCGCTACTATACCAGCATCTATCACATGGATGCGCTGTGGTATGTGCCCGACGGCGTTGCGCTCCTGTGCCTCGCCCAGTTCTTCGTCCATTGTGTCCTGCGCAGTCGCAGCACGCTGGCTCTGCTGGTGCTCGTGCAGATCATGCTGTCGCTCGTGCTGGGCTACTTCATGATGGGGACGATGAACGCAGCGATCTCGTCGTTCAAGATGATGCTGCCAGTCTTCGTCGGATTCTGCTTCTGCGATTCGAGCCTGGGCTCATACCGAAAGCTGCTGTCGGTCATCGCCGTGACTTTCTACCTGTCCGTGATCGGCGTTTTCCTGACGAAGTTCTATCTGATGCCTTGGGTGGGCTACAAATACGAGGCCTTCGGCGCCGTACGCGAGGCCGGCCGGTTGTGGTGGGCCTATGGCGGCGACGACCAGCGCCTCATGGGCTTTGCAGCCGACAATACCATGGCGGCCTTCTTCATCCTGGTGTCGTTCGCGATCACCTCCATTCGCATGAGCACGACGTGGTGCCTCCTGTTCGGCTCCATCGCGATCTATGCCATCAAGCTGACCACGAGCAAGACGACCATGATCGTGCTCGTGCTCTATTTGCTCTTGCTGGTGTTCGTGCGTATGCTGCCGGAAAGGTCGCGCTTCCCCGCGATCCGGACCATTGCGCAGTGGTCTTTCGCCGCGATCTTCGTGCCGTTCTTCATGATCGTGGTCGCCTCCGGCACCGCCGCCATACCGCACTCGACCTTGTTCAGCATTCTCGATCGCATCAACAACAGCTGGCAGTTACCCTTCGTCTATATGAGCCAGCTCATGCCGATAGGCCTCGTGACGGGCTGCGGCGCGGGCTGCTTCAACTATCCGCAGAAGCTGTTCTCGCCGCTTGCGCCTTACTGGGTGCCGGTCGACAATTTCTACATCGGGACCTACCTGATGTTCGGTCTTCCCTTCGTCGCATTCATGGTGATGGTGTTCCGGGCGACGTTCGGTGCGACCGACGTGTACAAGCTGACGCTGCTGTTCGTCGTCAATCTGTTCACGATCACGGTGCTCAACTACGGCCCGGCATCCGGCCTGCTGATCATCGCATTGAGCTTCAGCGAAGTTTTCTCGCGGCGTGCGACCTCCGCACGAGGCGTCGATGCCGTGCCGATCGTCATGCGGCAGCCGATGCAGCCGTTGGAAGGCTTCCGCCCGGATCTACCGGCGGCGAGCGGGAGCAGGTGAGAACGGATCATGCATAGACGGCTCGCATTCATCGACACGCTGCGCGGCATTGCCGTGCTGTCGGTACTTGTCCAGCACGTATTCGAGGTGATCGTCGAGCAGCACCCGACGGGCGCCTATTACTGGCCCATCCATGACGTGTTCGGCTACTACATGAACTTCGGCCGGTTCGGCGTCGTCTTGTTCTTCTTCGTCAGCGGCTTCGTCATTCCGTTCAGCTTCCCGGACAGCGCCACGCCCGTGCGGGACTTTACGATCAGCCGCTTCTTCCGGCTCTATCCGGCCTACTGGACCTCGCTCGTCGTCGGGCTCGTGACGATGCAGCTGCTCAATTCGAAAGTCTATCCGCTGGGGCAGGTCGCCGCCAACGTGACGATGCTGCAGACCTTCGTGAACGTCCCGAACCTCTGGGTGTTCTACTGGACGCTGGCGATCGAGCTCTTGTTCTACGTCGGATGCACGATCCTCTTTGCGATGGGACTGCTGAACCAGCGCTTCACGGCGGTGACGATCGTCGTCGCGGCCGCGCTGGTCGGAACCACCGCTGCGCTTCTGATCGAGAACAGAACCGTATCCTCCGTGATGGAGGTCGGGTTGAACCTGTCGGCGATGTTCCTGGGCAAGATCATCCGCGACACCGTCATTGGCGGCAAGCTGCGATGGACCCATGTGGCTGTCTGCACGCTGCTGTATGCGATCTTCGCCGCCGCCCTGTCTGATCGGCGTTTCGGAGGCGTCTATCACGAGAATTTCTTCTACAGCTATTCGATCGGATCGGCCTATGTCTGCGCGGCGCTGGTCTTCATCGCCTTTGCCGTGTTCGGCGAGCGAATGGCGTGGCGTCCGATGGCGTTCGTCGGTGTGATCAGCTATTCGGTCTACCTGATGTCGCCGTTCGTGATCGTGGTCGTCCACCGCCTGTTCTGGTTCGGCGACGGGCCGCTGGGATGGTCGATCTTCCTGGCCGTGATCCTTGCGTTGTCGATCCTGGTCAGCTGGATGACATTTGCCTTCATCGAGAAGCCCAGCATTTCCTTCGGGCAGAGGTTCCGCTCGGCGCGGAGAAAACCTGTCATTCTCGAGCCGGCCCTCAGCACCCAGGGTGCCGCAGAGTGATCAAAACACCCCACCAGCCGGGCGCTGCCTATGACGGATCGTTCGTTCCGTCGGTCCAGGGCCTTCGCGCGATCGCTGCGCTGAGCGTGCTGATGGATCATTTCTACGACATGCCAAAGGGGGGCATGTACGACATCCCGGATCCCGGCTTTCTGCCGCCGCTCTGGTCCTGGCTGCAATCGGTGATCAATGTCGGCGGGCACGGCGTCGAGCTGTTCTTCATGATCAGCGGATTCCTGATCCCGGCAAGTCTGGTGCGGCACGGGTCGCTGTCGCGGTTCTTCTTCGACCGCGTCCTGCGCATCATGCCGGTGTTCGTGGTCCTGCATCTTGCGCTGTTCGTGATCGGTCCGATCGTGGCCTACAAGTTCTTCCGCGGGATCGATCTGACCAGCTATCTCACAATCTTCGCGGCCAATCTGTTCTTCGTGCAGGACGCGCTCGGTCTGCCCATTGCTCAGCAGAATGCCTGGACATTGACCTATGAATGGGCGTTCTACATCTGGTTTGCGCTGACGTTCTCGGTATGGCGCACCGGTGGCAGATTGCTGGCGGCGCCCCTGATCCTGCTTGGCATCGCCTGCCTGATGCACTGGCCGATCACCGCCTTCTTCTGCATCGGCATGCTGTTCAGCGCCACGGGATTCCGCATTTCCATTCCCGGACGGCTCGGTCTTCTCGCAGGCCTCGTTTGCGGGGCGGCGCTGTACGCGAGCCTGGTGCTGTTTCACCCGTTCGTGGGGCTCATTCCCGGATTTCTGCTGTTCGGCATGGTGCTCGCTCCGGACTCGGGCCTCGGCAGGGCTCTGAGCCTACCGGCGCTGCAATATGTCGGCAAGATCAGCTACAGCCTCTATCTGGTGCACCCCTTCGTGCTGTTCCCCCTGCAGGTGATCGGCCTGAAGCTGGTCGCCGCTGGCGTCGACCGCTGGCTGCTGTGGACCGCCTTCATCGGGCTTGGGCTGGTGATGTCGCTGGTTGCAAGCGCGATCAGCTATGAGCTGATCGAGGTCAGGCTAAGGCGATTGCTGGACGGCGCGATCCGCAGCATGTTCTCCCGGCCGCAGATCGAGCAATCGGTTTGAGGGCGCCGGCCGCGCTCAGCTCACGGTGCGACCGGTGAGCTTGTGATAGGACCCCAGCAGTCCTTCAGCGATGCGATCCCAGTTGAGGATGCCGGCGGCGGTCTGCCGTGCGCCCTCGGTCAACGTTGCGGCGAGAGGCTTCGACGTCAGCACGTGCTCGAGCGCATCGGCCAGCGCAGTGGCATCGCCGGGAGGAACCAGGAGCCCGTTGACCCCGTCTGTGACGACGTCGGGAATGCCGCCGGTGGCACTGGCGACCACGGGGCGGGAATTCCCATAGGCGGATGCAAGCACGCCGCTCTGCGTTGCATCCTTATAGGGCAGGGCAACCACGGTTGCGGATTGAAACAGTCGTCCGGTCTCGGCAGGCGCAATATAGGCGTTGATGGTCTTGACCGTCGGCATCGCCTCCATGCGCGCTCCGAGCCGTGTCATCTCGGGGCCGCGGCCGGCAACGATCGCTTCATGGGCCACACCGCGCCGGGCCAACATGTCGATCGCATCGATGAAGACGTCGAGGCCCTTGTAGGCCCACATCCGTCCAAAAAACAGGATGCGCGCGGCCTCCGGCGCGGTGACCGCGCCCCCAGCCGGCGGAACCATGAGCACGCCGTGCATGCTGGAGATCGCTTCCCCTTTGAAGTCAGGCGAGGCACGGCGAAAATCGGCGATGCAGCTCTCGCCATGCGTGGTGACGACCGACGCGGCTGCGCGCATGCGCCCGCGCCATGCATCTTCACGCGGCGACGTACCGGAGCCGCCTTCCGAATGCGGGATCGCATCGTGAACGGTCAACACCAGCGGAATGCCGAGCGGACGAAGAAGCTGGATCAGCCTGGACGTGTAGATCTCCGGAACTTCGTGACAATGAATCACGTCGGGGCGAAACGAAATTATGTCGAGGAACGAGGCCGGGATGCCGATGGCACCGCCGCGGCGCAGGCTCAGGTCGCGAATTCTCGTCTCGAACGGAGCCGTCACGGCAATATCGGCCAGTTCCCATTGCTGATTGGCATCCTTGCGGTTGAGCACCAGCCGGACATCGCCGTGGCGGGCCAATCCCGATGCGAGACGGTAGGAATATTCCGCAAAATGCGGTGCGTAGATGGCGACGCGGAGGCGCTTGGCCATATCAGCTGTTTCCGCTCCAGAGGTCGATCGGGAATGCACTCATCAAGGCACGATGGTCGAAGTTGAGGCGCGCAGCCCCACCCATCTCGCGACCTTCGTCAATGCTCGAGGCAAACTCGACGGCAAACCGGCCGGTACCCTCATAGTAGTCACGATACTTGAATTCGGACTCTCCGCTGCTCAGACGCACGTATCGAGCCGGTATCCCGAATGCCTCGGCGACAATGATGCCGTGGAGCGAGCTTGCCAGAACCAGTTCAGCTTCGAGAATGGCGTCAATTCGTCGATTCCAGGATCCCAGCGGTGAGACCACTGTATCGGCGGCACGGTCCATGAGACTCAAATCGTGCAAATTCGGAACAAACACCCACGGCTTTTTGGCAGTAGGGTGAAAGCGATTTGGAAACAGCTGAGGAAGCAGCAACGCAGGGTCTCCGAACACTTCGGGTACCGCGATGCCCCGGCGCTGCAGAATCTCCCGTGTACGAGGGCCGCGCACCGCTCGCACGTCCAAGTTCTGCACGCGGTGATTGAGGTCGTCCTGACCGGGGCGCCCATTCACGCCGCTTCCCCAGATCACATCGCCATTTCGCGCGTAATGCAGCACGGAGCCGATCGCGAACAAGCGCGTTTGCCGCGGCACCTCGTCGGCGAGCGTATAGCCGAAATGCCGCAAGAGATGGTCAACGACGACGACCGAAAGATAGTCGCCGAAATTTATCGTTCCGTCGTCGGGACGCCAGAAGAACAAGTCCACGTGCGGATACGGCAGCTGATGAATAAAGTCGCAACCGACCTCGTTCATCAACCGTCGTAGATTGGTCCGAAAATTCATGCTGCCTCGGATTGTAGCTGCTTTCTTGCCGTAGTGTCCTCGTAAACAAGGCGACTATTGGACCATTGCAGCCAATGGCTCAACGACGAAAGTCGGCCTAACCGGAAATTGTGACAGGCCTCCAATTGCGCCACGAGAATATCAAGCCGCGCTCGATCGTTTCGGGCGTCATTTGGTCCGCACTCGATTCCGCAGTCGGGCAGGCTCTCACGCTCGCAATCTACATGATCATGGCGCGGCTGCTGTCGCCGCAGATTCTCGGCATCGTGGCAACGGGGGCGCTGGCGCTCGAATTCTGCCGGGCAGTCCTGATCGAGAGCATCGCGATAGCGGTCCAAGCGCGTGCCGAGCCGAAGGACGAGGATTACACTGCCTCGTTCTGGCTCATCGCGGGCCTCTCCTTGTTTGCAGCGCTCGCACTGTTCGCCTCGAGCGGCGCGATCGAACGATTTTCGGGTCTTTCGGACATTGCCATCGTTCTCAAGGGATTCTGCATCGTGGTGGCCGTACAGGGCCTGTCGCGGACGCACGAAGCCTGGTTGATGCGCAATCAACTGTTTCGATCCCTCGCCATCCGCTCGCTTTCTTCAATCTCGGTTGGCGGGGCCGTTGGGATCGGGCTGGCGATCCAGGGGTACGGGGTCGTTGCGCTGGTCGGACAGCTCGTTTCGACGTCGTTGATCTCGCTGGTCAGCCTTTGGATCCTGACGCCCTGGCGCCCTCGGCTCCGGGTCAGCCGGCAGGCTGTTGTCGAACTCCTGAGCTATGCGCGCTACGTGGCGCTGACGGGAATCACGAACTTCGCCAATGCCAATTCCGATCTGATTTTTGTTACCTGGTATACCGGCGCCGCCGGCGCGGGCTTGTACAGCCTGGCCAAGCGCCTGGTCAATGCCGTGAGTACCGTGATTGGAAATGCGTTGAACCGGGTGTTCTTTGCGACCATCGCTGGCCTCCAGCATGACCGGGAAGCATCGCGTTCGACGCTGGTTGCCTTCGTCATGTACACGTCGCTGCTGACGGCTCCGATCTTCGCTGGCATAGCGGTTCTGGCGCCGGATCTGATCACTGGTTTCTTCGGGTCCAAGTGGGGCGAGGCCGCCCCTCTGCTCGCGATCATGTCGGTCACCGGATTCCTGACCACGATCGGCCTCTACAATCACTCCGTTATCCTGGCGTTCGGCAAACCGCACTGGCAAACTTGGCTGACGCTGATCTACGCGGTTTCGAATATAGCAATCTTCATCCTCGCTGCGCCGTTTGGCCTTATCGCGATTGCTGTCGGCTACGTCGCTCGCGCCTTGTTGCTATATCCGCTATCCGCCGGAGCCTCGATGCGGATCCTGTCGCTCGGTATCAGGCCCTATGCCGCGGCGCTGATGCCCGCACTTGCGGGCTCCGCGGTGATGGCATGCGCGGTGGCTGGTGCCTCCGTTGCGATGCCGGCCATGTCGCCATGGCTGCGTCTCGCCGCGCTCGTGCTGCTCGGTTCTTCGGTATATCTCGTCGTTGTTGTCGCGATCGCCCGGCCGGCCGTGGTGCGGATATGCCAGGAAGTCCTGGGCCGTGTGCGGCGATCGTCGAGAACCTAGCTGCAAGATCCGCCCTGCAGACACCTAGCTCGCGTTGGCCGCTTGTCGGGTCTCCGAAAGATCGAGCGGCTCGGCCTTCGGGATGCGGGCCGACCTTGCATCGCCCGGCGCAAGCCGGTTGATCAATTTTCGAGCGGGATTCTCGACATAGTGATACGTCACGTCGGCGACGACTGTCAGAATGATGCAGCAGACCAACGCAAACACTGGAAACATGCTTGGTTGAAGTCCGAAATAGTGCCACGCCGGCTTGAAAAGCAGGATCAGCAGCACTTCGTGAACCATGTAGATCGCGTATGATGTGTTGCCGAGGCGGCCAAGCCAGTCAGAGCCGGGAAACCGGGCGAAGGCGCTCTCTCCGGTGGCTGTGACGAGAATCGCGAGAGAGAACAATATGATTGCAAGGTCGGGCTTGGCATAGAGGTTGAGGATGAGGACCGAGCCGGCGAACAGCGCTATTCCGGCGAATGCGACGGGCTTTCTGCGATAGTCGCTCGAGAGCCTGAACAGGACGGTCAGGAGAATCCCGTTCAGGAAGCTCGGAAGGGCCCGCAACATCCCGAAATCGAAGGTTGCCCCGTACATCTGCGAGCGCTCCTGCCAGATCGGCAGGTGAGCGTGGGCGAGGATTCCGTAACAGAGCGCGACGATGATCGCGAGCATCAGCGGCGAGACCCTGCCGGCCAGCAGCATGAACAGTGGGAATAGAACGTAACAGAACAGCTCGGCGCTGATGGACCAGGCCGGCGAGTTGAAGCTGAGGTGATCTGTGACGCCCCACGCCTGCACGAGGAGGAGGTTGTGAAGGAAATCCAGCCAGCTCGCGCGCGAGGTCGGCCCGGATATGCCCACGAGAGCAAGGACCGCGAATATCAATAATGTGAGCAGATGCAAGGGGTAGATTCGCGCGATCCGCCTGACGAGGAAGCGCACATAGGAGCGCAGACCTGTCGAGGTCGCGGGATAGGAATAGGAGATTACGAAGCCGGACAGGATGAAGAACATGTCGACAAACAAGCCGTAAGAGCCGTTCCAGGCCGGCGAGATGCCTTTGTCGATGTTCTTCAGATGAAAGATGAAGACGCCTAGCGCGGCGATGAACCGGTAGAAGTCAAGAAGAACGAATCGCTTTGGTTCGCGGACTTCCATGTCGGCGTCGATATCCCTGCAGCAACAAGAAGGTCTCTTCTAGACAGCAATTGTGACGCAAGTTCGCAACCACCGCCAATCATGTGCAGTGCTGATGGGCTTGAACGAGCCGGGGTCGGTGCGGCTGTATCAGGTGAGTAGGCCGAAGGCGGTCCTTGCCTATTGTAGGCGCATCGGCCGCTTGCTGTGCGTGGGACGGGGATTCCCCCATCCCACGCTGCCTCGATAGATGCCAATCTGCCGCGACTTTAGACGAATACGAAGTCGTGGCTCGTCAGGCTGCTGACATAGATGTTCTTGAGAAGGATCGAGTCTTCGGCCGAGAACGTGATGAGCGCATTCGTGCCGGACTGCGTCATCTGCAGGTGACTGTAGTCCGCCGCCAGCAGCTTCGAGATCTGGATCACGTCGTGAGTTGTGCCGTCGCCGGCCTGGAAGTTGAGGATCTGGTCCTGGCCGTGATCGTAGGCGATGGTGGTCGAATTCGGCGCGGCCGAGAACACGTCGTTGCCGGCTCCGCCCTGGATCGTCACGCCGGCAGCGACGGCCGTGACGTTGTGGGTGCCGTCGGTCTTGGTCTGGTCGAAGAACTGCAGCGTGTTGGCGCTGTTGTAGCTCTCGTGCTGCGTCGTACCGGTCTGTCCGTTGAAGTTGAACAGGAAGACGTCCTTCGAACCGTCGGCGTTGTTGGCGATCTCCTGAGTCTTGACGCCGGCGCTGTTATAGATGTCGGTCAGCTTGCTGCCGTCGTCGTGGATGACTTGGGTATAGTCCAGCGTGCCGTCGGCATGGGTCCGGGTGAGCTCGACCAGCTTGCCCGAGGCATCGAAGTGCTGGTGCTGGGTTGTGTAAGACTGCCCGGTGACGTTGTAGTTCCAATTGTCCGACGTCCCGTCGGCGTTCTTGATATAGGCCGCGGTCTTCACGCCGGCGGTATAGACGGTCGTGGAGTTGTAGCCATCGCTCTTGGTCGTCACCTCGCTGGTGATGACACCCTTCGCGTCGTACCAATCGGAGGTCTTGGTGCCGTCGGCGCTCTGCGTCAACGTGAATGCCAGGCTGTTGTCGGCGTGTGTGCGCACGATGTGGGTGAGGAAGCCGGTGGAATCGTAAGTGTCGTGCTCCGTCGTGTAGTTCTGACCGACGACGTTGAAGAGATGGACATCTCTCGAGCCGTCGGCGTGATAGTCGGTCTCTGTCTTCTTGATGCCGGAGGCGTCGTAGTTGGTCACTACTCTGCTGCCGTCGTTGCCGACGACCTCGGTATAGTCGAGCGAGCCGTCGGCATGCCAACGGGTTACCCCGGTCGTCCGGCCGGCCGGATCGATGTGCTGGTGCTGCGTGGTATAGCTCTGGCCCACGATGTTGTAGCTGTAGTTGTCGTGGCTCAGGTCGGCGTTGATGATGTAAGCCGCGCTCTTCACGCCATTGGCGTAGACCGTGGTCGAGCTGTAGCCGCTCGGCTTCTCGAGCACTTCGCTGGTGAGAACGCCTTTGGCATCGTACCAGTCAGTTGTCTTGATCCCGTCCTTGCTCTGCACCAGCTTGAACGCCATGCTGCCGTCGGCGTGCTTGCGGATCAGCGTGGTGAGGAAGCCGGTCTCATCGTAGACGTCGTGCTCGGTCGTGTAGTTCTGACCGGTGATGTTGAAGAGAAAGACGTCCTTGCTGCCGTCGGCGTGATAGTCGGTCTGTTTGGTTCGCACGCCTGCGGCGTCGTAGTTGGTGACGACGCTGCTGCCGTCGGCATTGATGACCTGGGTATAGTCGAGCGTGCCGTCGGCATGCTTGCGGGTCACGGCCGTGACGTTGCCGGAGGGATCGACGTGCTGGATCAGCGTGGCGTAGCTCTGGCCGGTGATGCCATAGGCGTAATTGTCCTGACTGCCGTCGGCGTTCTTGATATAGGCCTTGGTCTTGATGCCGTTGCTGTAGAGGGTCGTCGAGGTGAAACCGTCGGCCTTTTGAACCACCTCGCTGGTGAGGCTGCCGGCGGCATTGTACCAATTGGTCGTCTTGGTGCCGTCCGCGGTCTGCATCAGCTTGAAGGCCAGGCTGCCATCGGCATGCAGGCGAGTCAGGGTCGTGAGGAATCCGGTCGCATCGTAGACGTCGTGCTCGGTCGTATAGGTCTGGCCCTTGATGTTGTAGGTCCAGACATCCTTGCTCTTGTCGGCATGATAGCTGGTCGCGACCAGCTTGACGCCCGTGGCGCTGTACAACGTGATCACGCTGCTGCCGTCGCTGTTGTAGACCTGGGTCGAATCCAAAGAGCCGTCGGCATGGCTGCGAGTGACCGAGGTGACCTTCCCCGAGGCGTCAAGGTGCTGAACCTGTGTGGTAAAGCTCTTTCCGATGACGTTGTAGGAATAATTGTCCTGCGAACCATCGGCGTTCTTGACGTAGGCGGCGGTCTTCACGCCGTTCGTGTAGAGCGTGGTGGAGTAGTAGCCGTCCGACTTCTGCACGATCTCGCTCAGAAGGGTTCCGGCCGTGTTGTAGGTGTCGGTGGTCCGGGTTGCGTCGGTCCCGACATGAACGAACTTCGTCTTCACACCATTGGTGTAGCTGATCAGGTCCTGGGAACCGTCGCTGTAGACGACGGTGGTCGAGGTCGGCTGTCCGCTTGAATTGAGGCCGGTGTCGGACGTCGACAGCTGCTTTCCGCTCGCGTCGTAAGTCTTCGTGTTGGTCCAGGTCGCGGCCGTATTCGTCACGGAGAACGAATATCCGCCCTGGATCTTGGACAGCGCGCTGCCGTAATGGGCAATGATGTAGTCCATCGTCGCTTTCGAGGCGACCGGCAGGACGTGCGAATCCGTCAACGTGATGGTCTGCAGCGCCGTCGACTCGCTCAGGTCGGACAGTTGCGGCACGATCTCGGCAGCCGTGCCGCTGACGCTGGTCCGGGTGTCAGGCGGAGTCGGCGTGGTCGGAGGCGCGTCGATCTCGATGATCAACGGGTGATCGCTGACCGGAATCGTGATGGTGCTGACGTCGGTGTAGCTGGCGATCGCCGTGGTTCCCGTCAGCGTGTCGTAGACCTTCACCGTATGATGCACGCCGCCGAGATTCACCGTGACCGTCTGGGCGCTGTTGGTTACCTCGGTGTCGGTAGCGTCGTTCCAGAGCTTCGGCTCGGCCCAGACGACGAGCTCGTAGGCGCCATTGCTCTTGCCGAGCACCATGCTGTTGCCTGTGGCCGGCATGTTGCTCAGGGTGTAGTTCAATGGATCAGTCGGCTGCAGGCCGCCCTTGCCGTCGTCGGCCAGGATGGTCGTCAGGTTGTGAATCGCCGTCGCGGCGAGCTTGGGCGTTCCGTCGGAGTTGAACAATCCGAAGTTGGCTTCGGGATTGGTGTTGCCCGCGGACGAGTCGCGGTCGAACAGCTCGTAGAGATAGGTCGCGCTGACACCTGCCTTGTAGGCATCGACCAGCGTGTTCAGGATCGATTTGGCCTGCACCGTCTCGTTGACGCCGAGATATTGAGTGTTGGTCTGCGTGGTGTAGCCAGTTTCCGTGATGACGACCGGCTTTCCCGGCGCCGCGGTCATGACGGCGCTCAGCGTTGCCGAGATTGAGCTGCTGGTGGTCAGGCTGGTGCTGACATAGGCATGCGCATTGGCGAAGTCGACCGAGCCCGACATGTCGCCGAGCTGGCTGTAGCCCTGGGGATCGTTGTAGGCCAGTGACAGATTGTAGACGGGGATGCTGCCGAGCGCGGCGTTGGCATTGACGGCCTGATAGAGCGCGCTCTGGAACTGGGCCGCGGCGGTGAGGCTGGAGCTGCCGTTGTAGCTGAAGGGCTGGTGATTGGCCTCGTTGAGACCCTCGATGGCGCTGATGCTGCCCGGATGGCTCGCCACGAACTTCTCGAGCGACGCGATATACTTCTGAAGCCCGGTCGTACCCATCTGGGGCAGGGCGGACGATACGAGGAAGTCGAACTTGTAACCGGCAGCGGCGAGCCCCTCGACCACCGGTTGCGCAGCCGGGCTGGTTCCCATCGCGTCGCGGAGATGGGTGACGCCGAGATATTCCAAATCGTCGACCATCAGCGCGAGATTGTTGTAGCCGGTCCACCCGAAGCCGGCATGTGTGTTGACGCCGATGGAGTTGATGAAGCCGCTGGCGGAGAGGATTGTTTGCTCAGACATTGCACACTCGATTTCAGCGCGAACCAAATTGCTCGCAGGGATTTGCGTTCAAGCTTCTCTGTCGAGTGTGAATTTCAGATAAAAACAAAGCTGCAATAGCTAGCGAAACGGGTTCCTTGTGCAGGAACAGATTCGCTCTGTTGCAGCATAACGTTGATTGCGATGCCGGAGCAGGATGGCGTGAGAAAGGCGCTTTCAAGAATTTTGTCGATCTCAACTGCTGAATGTGTGCGCAGGCTGCCGATTGAATCCATTCGACGGGTCGGGAACGGAGCGACGCTGCACGCTTGCAGTGCGTGATGTCGGCAAGGGGCTGTGCCGCGTCCGCAATCCTACGGAGTGTCATCCGCTCTTTCGTGCACCCCCCCTGCACAGAACGTTTGCAGATGCCGTTTCTATGGGCGATTAAAGTATGTGAAATGCTCGGGAGGGTTGTGATGGCTCGGTGATGGCGCACATCCGCTGCGGCAGCTGGCGGGGAGGCCGGTTCCGTCTCGGAAATCGGATCTGATTTGGCAGACTTGCGCGTGCGGCGGATCAGCCGCGGCGAGCCAGCATGAGAAAGTCCCCGCGCCATGCGATGATCGCCGTTGCGAGCGCGGCGATCATGATCTTGCCGGCGAGCCATGCCGCAGGCTCCGTCGGCATCGAACCGAGCGATCCGATCAGGATTGCGGCCACCAGCGCCTGCATGACCAAAGACCAGCGCGGGAATGCCTCAAACCGCAGCGTAGGACCGAGTGCGACCAGAATCGTTGCGAGGGTGGCCAGCGAAGCACAGCCCACCGCCGCTCGCGGCGACAGGCCGGCCGACACTGCGACCAGGGAGAGGGCGACAACGAGGGCGAGCTGCCCGGTGGCGACCAGGACCAGCCTGGTCGCCAGCTTCTCGAGGTGGGGGACAACGGCTATCGTCGCCTGCAAATGGGTATGCAGGAAGTAAAAGGCGGCAATCGCCGGCGCCGTCTCCAGGAATCCATCCAGGCTCTCGCGGGGCACCAGGATACGCGCGGCGTCTGGAATGAAGCCGACCAATCCGCCGAGCAGCACGAGGGTCGTGCAGATCATGAACTCGAACATGCGGCGTGCAGATTGCACTGATTTTGTGCCGGTCCCGTGCTCGAAATCGTTGACCACTTCGGGATAGCTCACGGTGTGGATCGCCGCATTGAGGACCCAGAAGGGACGTTGCAGCAGGTCGAGCGCGATCGAAAATCCGGCGCCAGCCCCCGTCGCACCCAGCCGGCCGATGACGATGACACGGAGCAGCACCGGCACAGACAAATGGATGACCGACGCGCCCGCGGCGAGCATGCCGTAGCGGGAGAAATCCTTCCAGTCGGCGAGCATCGTTCGCAGCGAAGCGCGCTCCAGGGGGGTGCGATAGGCCACCAGCCCGGCGAGGAGGCCCAGCGTGTGGCCGGCGGCAACGCCGAGCAGCGCCGCTTCGGCCGTTCCTAAGATCGCCGCGCCGGCGGCGGCCGCGGTCAGAAGGGCGGTGGCACGAAACGCAAGAAGAAAGGACGCGATGCCCAACCGATCAGACAAACGGACCGACAGGAAATAGAGATCCGTCAAGCCCTGAAGCACGGATATGCCGAGGCCCAGGGCGACGATCCCTGTCGGGAGCACGCTGGCCAGGGATGCGCAGCTCCCGACAACGACAAGCGCGCCCGCACTCGACAGGCCCGCCGCAAGGAGCGACCACCTCAACCGAGCCGCTTCGTTCTCCTTCGCTGCCGCCAGAAAGCGCAGTCCGGCGAGCTGCAGCCACTCGAACATCAGGACGCAGAGCAATTGGCTCGAGGCCAGTGCCAGGGAAAAATTGGTGTAGTCGGCGGCGGGCAACAGATGACTGATCGCGAAGATCAGGATGATCGCCGCGGCGCTTTGATAGACGTAGCCCGCCATCGCCAGGAGGCGTGTCATCTCGGAATGAGGCGCTCCTTGCCGACGGCCCGTCCCAGCGGCGCGTCGGCCGTTGCTGCGTGCAAGCGCGACATCCGCTGCTCGCGCAATTGCTCATACAGGTTCTTGTATGAAGACAGCACGTCGGCAAATACCCATTTGTTGGTATCCGCGATGAGGCGCCGGCTGATCTCGTCGATCTTGTGCGGATCCGCCGCGATTGCGAGCATGCTGTCGGCCAGGGATTGCGGATCGGCTTCGGTCAGCCAGCCCGTCACGCCGTGCTCGATGACCTCGGGCATGCCGCCAAAGGGCGTTCCGAGCAGCGGCCTGCCAGCCGCCTTGGCGTCTGCGACGACGAGTGGACCGGGGTCGTGCCAGATGGATGGCGCGACCACCACATCGACCTGCCTGTAGAAATCGTCCGGCGCCACGAAGCCCATGAACTCTATTCGTGCATCCCCCGAGAGGCTCCGGAGGCGTCCTTGCTCCTCGTCGCTGACCCGACCGGCGATCATCATGCGGATGCGATCGCGGGGCAGCAGAGCAAGAGCGCGCATGAGGTTGTCGATGCCCTTTTCCTCCGTGAGGCGGCCTATGAAGCCGAACGTCACTTCAGTGGTGCAGATCGGACGAGGATAGGGCTCACGTGGCGGCTCGGTCGAGGCGTTGCGGATCACGGTACGGATCGGCGTCTCGGTGAACATGCCCATGTCCGTATGAATGGACAGGACGCGCTCGCTCACGCCGACCACGGCACTGAGCCAATGCGTGGCGCGCTTGCGATGATAGCTCAAAATTCCGCAGCTCGTGCAAGTGCGCTCGCAAGACCGCCCCTTGTCGAAACGCGAGCAGCGCGGACAGGTCAGATAATAGTCGTGAAGCGTATGGAGCACCGGGACGCCGAGCTGGGCGGCAACGCGCCAGATCGCGGTGGTGAGACCCGACAGATTGTTGGAGTGCAGTACGTCCGGCTTGAAGGCCCGGACTCGTTCCGCGATCAGGGGCGCCTGCATCTGCCAGTCGTCGACCGCGTGCCAGATGCTGCGCAGCGCGACGTTTTTCTGTTCGGTGAAAGGCAGATAGATGTTCTGCACCGGCGCGGAATAGATGTTGATGCCGTTGCAGGATTCGCGAGCCTGCTGGGGCGCCGGTGCGGCCCGTATCACCTCGACCTCGTCTCCGCGCTGCACCAGGCCTTCGGCGAAACGCCGCGCGAAGATCTCCGCACCGCCAACGATCTTTGGTGCCTGAGGTGTCGGATAAAGTGTGGACGTCAAAAGAACTTTCATCGCGTAACCTCGTGTTTGCAAATTCACGCCTACCGCGCCGGCCGTATCTCCAGGGCGGGAATGGCACCATTGTTGACTGCAATAAGAACCGGTGTGCTCGAAACCGGAATCCAGGCCCTGGACGCCGGTCTTGCCGCCGAATCGCACGGCATCGCAAAAGTTGCTCCTTCCTGATCGTCCTTGAGCCGGATTTCGTAACGTCGGTCCGGGGCCTCGGACCAGACTGCAATTCTGCCGCCAGACGCCGTTGACGCATTGATCGACACGACGCCGCTGGCGAGTTCTCGTCGCTCGGCACTCAGGCTGGAGCGAATGAAAGCCCAGGCGCCCTGGGCCGCACAGGCGACGGGCTTTGGCGTATTGTCGAAACGGTAGAGGCCGAAATTGTCCTCCAGCTCCGATGGATTCCTTCCGCTGTCCTTGAGCTCATAGAGCCACATGCCCTTGAGCCAGCGTGCCGCGGTCGACGCCCACAGGATGAGCTGTGCCGTATTGTCGGCCTGGGCCTGTTCGCTGACGCCGCATTTGTTGGTGGCCGTGGTCCACCCGGTCTCGGTGACGTAGATCGGGAAGTCAGCGTTTCCGCTCGCCTGACCGACGAGCCGATGGAACGCGGTGAGCCGATCGATGATCTCGGCGGAGGTGCGTTTGCTTGGGCCCATGCAGAAATTGTAGAGATGGATCGAAGCCCCGTCCGCGTACTGAAGAATGCCGGTTCGCAGCATCTTCTCGGTCCATGTCCAGCCCGGATCATCGCCGAGCGCCCCGACCAGGAAGGGCGCATTCGGCGCAACCCGCTTGACCGCCGGGCGTGCGATCTCCGCGAGCGCCAGATAGTTTTCCGGTGAGAACGCGGCATCTTTCTTTGCCGCCAGGTTCCATTCGTTCCAGAGCTCGAAGAGCGGGTGTTGCGCCACAACCGATTGCGCCGCGGCCGCAGCATAATCGGCAAACCGCTGCCGGGCTTCATCGGTTGTCGGTGGTGAGGAATTCGGAACGAGATGATGGCCGAACGCAAGGATCAGGAGCGGGCGCGCGACGCCGGATCTGACCTGCGCCTCCAGCCTGCCGAGTCTGGGCGTGAAGCCCATCCGCCGTCCTGCCGTTTCGAAATCGGACCAGGGGAAGTCGTCGCGGAAGGAGTTGAGGCCGAGTTGCTTGATCTGGGCGATGTTCTCTGCAGGCACGTACCCGCGCGCGCTCACCGGCCCGCCCAGCCCCTGATGGGTGCCGACACCCAGCAGGAATCGGGCATCGAGCGGTTGAGCGTGCTGAGCGCAGGCCGGGACCGACAGGAGAATGGACGAGATGAAGGCCGCGAGGCGGACACTGTCGCGAATCAAGGTGCGTGGGCGTGTCATGGTCTAGGTCATGCTCACGCGCGATACACCGGCGGTGACACCAAACCCGGCTTGGTGGATCGCCATCGCGATCTCCGGCATCTGCGAGGGCAAGCGTGCATGTTGATCGTCACTTTGAGAGATCCGATTGCAGCCCCGCCTTCGCTGCGGTCGGCGTCCGGTCGTCCTGAAGGAGCTCGACATAGACCTGCTGCAATTGTCCATGCGTCTTCTGAACGTCATACAGCTGCTTGAACCGGTCGTAGCCGCGCTGCCCCAGCACCTTGAGATCGAGATCCAGTGCCCGCCGGAAACCGTCGACGAGCGGCTGAACGGCGACGGGCTCGCACAGCACGCCGGTGACGCCATCGACGACGATCTCGGGCAATGCGCCGCTGCGGAACGCCAGAATGGGCTTGGCCGCGCGCATCGCCTCCAGGGCAACGAGGCCAAAAGCTTCCCATCGTGACGGGATCACGACGAGGTCGGCGGCCTCAAGCTGGGTCTCGATGGTTGGGCGGTCCAGCCAGCCCAGCAGGGACACGTTGGAGGGGACGGCCGGGCCTTCGTATTTGTTGACGACGGAGGCGCCGATCATGCGGACGTCGAGGACATCCTCGAGCGAGCGAGCCGCTTCGATCAGGAGATCAAAGCCCTTCTGCCGGTCCAGACGACCGATGAAGAGGACCTTGACCTTCTTGGAAGTCCATTCCGCCGCAACGGGCTGCAGCGTGCGGCTCTTCGAGATGCCATTGTGGACGACGGTGAGGCGGTCGGCGGGAATTCCCGCGCGGACCGCCTCGTTGAACTCGTCGCCGGAGATGCAGATGATTCGGTCCGACGTGCGCGCGAGAAGGTTCTCCGCCGCCTTTGTCACCACGTGACTGAGGCGGCCGGTCTCGCGCGAGAACGCCCAGCCGTGCGGACAATAGACGACGCGCGGTCCGCCCGAGCGGGCCGCCAGCGCGGGCCGGAGCACGAGGCCCGCAAACGAGGAATGCAGGTGCACCACGTCCGGTCTGAAGGCATCCAGCGCCTGCATGCTTGCGCGCAGCATCTGCAATAGCCCGGCGATGCTGCGGCCGGATCGCTCGAACGTCGTAATCTGGTTGTCATCGACGGCGGCGAGATCGCGACGATGATCCGAGGGAACGACATAGTGCACGTTCTCGGCGCCGAAGCTCGCCTGTTGCTGTGGATGTAACTCATTCAGGTAGCTTGCAATCCCGCCACGAATCGTCTCAGCGACGTGCAGCACTTTCATCGTCTGTCTTGCACAAGGCTGCGTCGGAGAGCCGGACATCGTGCATCCTCGTTCTGAGCTTCACTGCTGGCGGAACAGTTCCTCGAATCCGTAGCGATATTGGGGCAGCGATGTGGTGTTGTTGCGCCGCGATCGCTGCAAGAGCGAAAAAAGTTTCTCATGGAACCATGCAAGGAGCCGCGAGTTGCAAACGGTTTGTGCAAGAACCATTGCGCGCAATAGGCGAGTTGCGCCGAGCTTCAAGCAGCGCTGGCGATGTGCGCCGGTCGTTCGAGGTGATCGAGCAGCGCCTTCGCCGACTTCTTCCACGAATAGAACGCAAGGCGATCCTGCTGCCGCATGCGTTCCTGGTCCGAGATCGCGCCGATTGCCAGTCTTTCGAGCATCAGCTGCTTCAGCGCGTCGGCATCGGTGGCGCGAAAATACGCAGCCGCGTCACCGCATGTCTCCACGACGGCGTCAGCCATCGAGGCGATGACCGGACAGCCGAAGATCATGGCTTCGAGCGGCGGCACGCCGAACCCCTCGTAGAGCGAGGGAAACACGAATGCCGATGCATGCGCATAGAGAGCTGCAATCTCGCTGTCCGTCAGACGCCCTGCAAGCAGCAGGCCGGAAACCCCTTCGCCCGAATTGTCTTGAAAGACCTTGCTGTTATCGCCTCCGACGATGACCAGTGGAACGTCGGCCCGGTCGAGCAATTGGACGGCGCGGATCGCAACGGCGAGATTCTTGTTCTTGGTCTTCGAGCCCACGAACAGGAAGAATTTCTGCGGTTGAATGCCCAGTCGCGCAAGGATGCCGGGGTCGGGCTTCGTAGCGGCGAAGTGTTCGGCGCTGTTGGGGAAGATGGGAATGTTCGGTGCCGATAGATTCAGCACCTCGGCAAGTTCTCTGCGGGAAAATGCCGACACCGTCGCGATGGCTGCGTGGCGGGCGAGCAGCCGCCCCATCGTGCGATGAACGGTCAAGTAGCGCCAGTTGAAGAAGTCGGGTCTGCGAAAGACCTGGGCGTCGTGGAGCACGACGATGTGGTCGCGATGGAAGACGGGGCCGGAATTGGCCAGACTGATCAAGCGGCCTCCGGCCGCGGCGCGAGCGAGATCGATCTGATCCCAAGCGTGCCCATGCAACCGGCCGACCGCGCGAATCTTGATCCGATCGAGATGAAGGGTCTCGCTTGCATCCGCTGGTGTCAGCAACTGCCACTCGGCGTTGCGCAGCGAGGCAGGAGTCTGCTCCGACGCCAGGAGCACGTCGATCGCCTTGACCATTTCAGCGGCATAACGCTGAACGCCGGTGAGCTTTTGCGACAGAAAGCGGCCGTTGATGAAGAACTTCAATTGGCTACCACGGGATTTCATCGGCTTCAGGTCGGATCGGCCTCGGGGAGACAGACGGTGATTGAGCCAACAGAGCAATCGTTGGGTACGGAAATATGACGTAGCGCTCGATCGGCGCCAAAACGTTCGAGTTGCATGATCGGCGCTGCCTTGCTGCGGGTGGGTTGGGGGTGTAGACGTCAGGCATGAGTGACGATACCTACTCTCTCCGCAGCGGCTCCCTCACGGCAACCATCAAGGCGCACGGTGCCGAGCTGTGCTCGCTGAGGGACGACAGCGGCATCGAATTCGTTTGGCAGGCGGGGCTGGAATGGCCGCGTCACGCGCCGCTGCTGTTTCCGATCGTCGGGCGCCTCGCCAACGACGAATTGCGGCACCGGGGCAAGACGTATCGGATGACCCAGCACGGCTTTGCCCGCGACAGCCGCTTTGCATGGGCGGAACGCCGCGAGAGCCGCTGCACCCTGGTGCTCGATGACAGCGAGGCGACGCGCGCGCTCTATCCGTTCGCGTTCCGGCTCGCGGCCGCCTATGCCATCGATGACACCGGCCTCGACCTGACGCTCACGATTGCCAACACCGGCAAGGAAACATTGCCGGCGTCGCTCGGTGGTCATCCCGCCTTCAATTGGCCGCTCCGGCCCGGCCTGGCAAAGGAGAGTTATGCGCTGACTTTCGCGCGCGCGGAGTCGTCCCCCGTCCGTCGTCTCGATGGTGGACTGCTGCGGCTTGCAGCGGAGCCGAGCCCGGTCAAGGGCAACTCGCTTCCTCTGTCCGACTCCCTGTTCACCGACGACGCCATCATCTTCGACCGGATCGAGAGCACGTCGGTCCGCTATGCCGCGGGGCAGGGTGCATCGACCGGGCCGTGGTTGGAAATGTCTTGGCGCGGCTTCCGCGAGCTCGGCGTCTGGTCGAAACCGTCAGGTGCGCCGTTCCTCTGCATCGAGCCGTGGCGCGGCCATGCCAGTCCCGCCGGCTTCGACGGCGAGTTCGCCGACAAGCCGGGCCTGATGCACATTGCGCCGGAGGCGCAAGAGCAACTGTCGTTCCGGATCGAGGTCGGATCGTCCTGAGGCCGGAGGGCGGGCTGATCGACGGGCCTCAGACCTCGATGCGCGTGAGATCCTCGCCGAGCACGACGGGACCCGAATAGTCCTGCCGCACATCGTCAAGCAGCGCCTTCAGCATGGTGTCGTCGGTGCGCGGCCGGTGATGGGTCAGCGCCAGCTTCCTGACGCCGGCCTTGGCCGCGATCTTGCCGACCGTGTCGCCGCAGGCGATCGTGTATTTGGCAAGCCGGCGGAGGTGCTCGTTGTTGATCTCGGGCGTTGCGAGGAAGCAGCACTGGACGAGCAGGTCGGCTCCCTCAGCCAGTCGCTCGAGCCCGGGGCAGGGGACGGTGTCGCCGGAAATCGCAACGACCTTGCCCTCCGCTTCGAAGCGGTAGCCGAGACACATCCAGCGCGCGAGGAAGGCCGGCGGCATGTCGAGGCCGTCACCGTGCGAGACCGGCTCGGCACTGATCTTCCATCGACCGGTGTCGAGAACAGGACCCGGTACGATGTCCGTTGCGACGACAGGCTTCCAGCCGCCGAAGGTGGGCTCGCCCTTATCCCTCCATGTGATGTCCTTGTCGTAAACCTGCGTGATCAGCGTGCTGACGAGCCGCTCGGTATCCGGCGGTCCATAGATGCGGAGCTCGTCCTTGCGCCCGTGCATCCATGAATTGAGCATCACATCATAGAGGTCGCCGATGTGGTCGAAGTGATGGTGCGTGAGAAAGACCGTGTTGATGGCGCCGAGCGGCACGCCGGCCTTGCTGAGCTGCACCACGACGCCGCGGCCTGCGTCGAACAGGATGTTCTCGTCGCCGAGCCTGATCAGCGTGGTCGTCGCCATCCGGCGCGGGTCCGGGCGCGGGCCACCGGTGCCCAGCAGTACGACCTCCATGGCGCCACCTCCCAGGTGCGGACTCTTGCGACACACAGTAGATGGGGAGCTCGCGGCGGGGCAAGCCGGCTCGCCGTCAGCGCGATGCGACGCGCTTCCATCTGGATCCGATGCGCGCCTTGATTTGGCTGATCCGGGCCTCGTGCGCGGCCCAATAGGCGCGGCTGGCGGCCGCGGTGCCCTGACGATAGCGGGCATAGACCGTTTTGGGCTGCACCGGCATCTTCGGGCGGCTCGCCGGTTTTGCCGGAGCCGCAGCAGCGACGGGGGGCACAGGATCCGGAGCAGTCGCAGCTGCGGTCCCTGCCGGCATCGCGTTCATGGCGAGGAGACGGTTGCGGGCTCGATTGCAATAGACCTGCGACCGCGCGGTCATCTCTTCTTCGCCATGACCTGCCCGGTACTTGATCAGGGCGCGGCAGAGGTCCCCGCCCGCCAGGTGCCAGGCACGGCTGAGATAAAGCACCCCGTAATGGATATTGACATCCAATTCTGCGAGTTCCGCATTGCTTCCGCGGAATCCCAGCATCGCCGCCGTCTCGGGCCGCACCTGCATCACGCCGATTTCGCCAACGCTGCCGACGACCGCCGGATTATAGCCGCTTTCGACGAAGACGACCGCTTCGGCGATATCGGCCGGCAAATTGGTCTTTGCGGTTTCTCTCTCGATGATCTTCCGGATCATGGTCCGGGATGACGGCGTTTCGCCGGCGCCGAGCTCGGTCCCGGCGCTGGAGATGGTCGACGTCGTGTGCGGCCCGTCGATATCGCCGTCGCTCGCATGTGCGCCGATCGGGGCCGACAACAGCAGCACGACCGCCACGTGTCTCCACGTCGCGCCCAGACTGAAGTGTGCCTGATCCCGCAGCATGGGTTTGTCATAGAGCTCTGGAGTTAACAAACCGGCCATTGGCGCGCGGTCACTGCCGCGCGCGGGCGCTCTGATCCGTGACGGGACGTCCGCCGCCGTCACGTCCCAAGGAACGCCTTCCCCATTGCGCGTGTTGTGGCCTTGGCGGGAGCGCGGCCGATGCTATGGTGTCCCGCTATTTCCGTGACGACAGGACGAGGATATTTCAGTGGCTGATGTTCATCCCGCGGCGGGCAAGCAGGCCTCGCCGGACGCGCTCACCAATATTCCGCGGCTGGTGACGGCCTACTTCGCAGGCAAGCCCGATGCATCGGATCCGGCGCAGCGCGTGGCGTTCGGCACGTCGGGCCATCGCGGCACCTCGTTCAAGAACACGTTCAACGAGGGACACATCCTCGCGACCACGCAGGCCATTTGTGATTACAGACGAGAAAAGGGGCTGACGGGTCCGCTCTTCATCGGCATCGACACCCACGCGCTGGCCGAGCCGGCGCTCGTCAGCGCGATAGAGGTGTTCGCCGCCAACGGCGTCGACGTCATGATCGACAAGGACGGCGGCTACACGCCGACGCCCGTCATCTCGCACGCCATCCTCACCTACAACAAGGGCCGCGCCAGCGGCCTCGCCGACGGCATCGTCATCACCCCCTCGCACAATCCGCCGGAGGACGGCGGCTACAAATACAATCCGCCGCATGGCGGCCCCGCTGATACCGACGTCACGGGCGTGGTCGAGAAGCGCGCCAACGCGTACCTGGCCGACGGCCTGAAGGGCGTGAAGCGCATCGACTATGCCAAGGCGCGCAAGTCCGCGAACGTCCACGCCTACGACTTCATCACCCCTTACGTCGCCGATCTCGGCAATGTCGTCGATCTCGACCTCGTCAAATCCGCCGGCGTCAGCATCGGCATCGATCCGCTCGGCGGTGCCGCAGTGCATTACTGGCATCCGATCATCGAGCGCTACGGCCTGAAGGCCACGGTGGTGAACGAGGCGATCGACCCCACCTTCCGCTTCATGACGGTGGACTGGGACGGCAAGATCCGCATGGATTGCTCCTCGCCTTACGCGATGGCGAGCCTGATCGCGATGCGCGACCGCTTCGACGTCGCGTTTGCCAACGACACCGATGCCGATCGTCACGGCATCGTCACGCGCACCGGCGGCCTGATGAATCCGAACCATTACCTGGCGACCGCGATCTCCTATCTGTTCGCGCACCGCCCACACTGGGGCAAGGATGCCGCGATCGGCAAGACGGTGGTGTCGAGCTCGATCATCGATCGCGTCGCCAGGAAGCTCGGCCGCAAGCTGGTGGAGACGCCGGTCGGCTTCAAATGGTTCGTCGACGGGCTCCTCACCGGCGGCTTCGGCTTCGGCGGCGAGGAGAGTGCAGGCGCCTCGTTCCTGCGCCGCGACGGCGCGGTCTGGACCACCGACAAGGACGGCATCATCCTCGGCCTGTTAGCTGCCGAGATCATGGCGAAGACCGGTCGCGATCCCAGCCAGATCTTTGGCGACCTCACTGCCGAGTTCGGCATGCCCCATTACGCGCGCATCGACGTCGCCGCGACCGGGCCGCAGAAGAACATCCTGAAGTCCGTCACGCCAGAGCAACTCGGCCTGAAGGATCTCGCCGGCGATCCGGTTCGCGCGACACTGAGCAAGGCACCCGGCAACGGCCAGCCGTTCGGCGGCATCAAGGTGGAGACCGACTATGGCTGGTTCGCCGCTCGGCCGTCGGGGACGGAGGACGTCTACAAGATCTACGCCGAAAGCTTCCGCAGCACCGAGCATCTGAAGAAGATTCAGGAAGAGGCCCAGGCCGGGCTGAAGAAGGTGTTCGGGGCGTAGGGCGCCCGGAGCTGCGGACAATCACGTCTCTATAGGTCGTCATGCCCGGGCTTGTCCCGGGCATCCACGTTCTACGTGCCGAGCGGCAGCGCGTGGATGGCCGGGACAAGCCCGGCCATGACGGGGCCTCTATCCTCTACGTCAGTTCTGTATACATTCAATTCGAAACAGGTATCATAGTAATCACATTTTTTATCTTGAATGATCTCTTTCCTCAGTTACTGTATACATAACGCATACATAAGCCGTGGGAGCGAGACCGATGACAAAGCCCTTCCCCATGAACGCCTGGTACGCCGCCGCCTGGGACGCCGAGGTGAAGGCGGCGCTGCTGCCGCGGACGATCTGCGGCAAGCATGTCGTGATGTATCGGAAGGCCGATGGCGCGGTGGCCGCGCTGGAGGATGCCTGCTGGCATCGCCTGGTGCCGCTGTCCAAGGGCCGCCTCGAGGGCGACACCGTCGTCTGCGGCTATCACGGCCTGAAGTTCAATGCGCAGGGGCGCTGCACCTTCATGCCTTCGCAGGAGACCATCAATCCGTCGGCCTGCGTGCGCGCCTATCCCGTGGTCGAGCGTCACCGCTACATCTGGCTCTGGATGGGCGATCCCGCGCTGGCCGATCCCACGCTGGTGCCGGACATGCACTGGAATCACGATCCGGCCTGGGCGGGCGACGGCAAGACCATTCACGTCAATTGCGACTATCGGCTCGTGCTCGACAATCTCATGGACCTCACCCACGAGACCTTCGTGCACGGCTCCTCGATCGGCAACGAGGCGGTCGCCGAAGCGCCGTTCGACGTCACCCATGGCGAGAAGACGGTGACGGTGACGCGCTGGATGCGGAACATCGAGCCGCCGCCGTTCTGGGCCAAACAACTCGGCAAGCCCGGACTCGTCGACCGATGGCAGATCATCCGTTTCGAGGCCCCGTGCACCATCGCGATCGACGTCGGCGTGGCGCCGGCCGGCAGCGGCGCGCCCGAAGGCGACCGCTCGCAGGGCGTCAATGGCTTCGTGCTCAACACCATCACGCCGGAGACCGAGAAGACCTGCCATTATTTCTGGGCGTTCGTCCGCAACTACCGTCTCGGCGAGCAGCGCATCACCACCGAGATCCGCGAGGGCGTCTCCGGCATCTTCCGCGAGGACGAGCTGATCCTGGAAGCGCAGCAGCGGGCGATGGACGAGAACCCCGATCGCATCTTCTACAACCTCAACATCGACGCCGGCGCGATGTGGTCGCGCAAGCTGATCGACAAGATGATTGCCAGGGAGAATGCGCCGCAACACCTTCAGGCCGCGGAGTAGACTATGGCCGAGCGTGAAGTCGACCGCTCCGTCTCGCAGACCGTGAAGGCGCAGCTGGCGCTGCGCGACCAGATCCTGTCGGGGGCGTTGCGCCCGGGCGAGCGCATCTCCGAGCTTCAGGCGGTAGAGACCACCGGCGCCTCGCGCACGCCGGTGCGCATGGCACTGGTGCGGCTGGAGGAGGAGGGCCTGCTCGAGGCGATCCCTTCCGGCGGCTTCATGGTGAAGGCGTTTTCGGAGCGCGACATTTCCGACTCCATCGAGCTGCGCGGCACGCTGGAAGGCTTGGCTGCGCGCTTCGCGGCCGAACGCGGCGTCTCCGCGCGCGAGTTGGAGCCGCTGAAGGAATGTCTTGCGGCGATCGACGAATTGCTCCGCCAGGTGCCGATCTCGGTCGATGCCTTCTCGTCCTATGTCACGCTGAACGCGCGCTTCCACGCCGTGCTCACGGAACTGTCGCGCAGTCCGCCGCTGATCCGCCAGATCGACCGCGCCTCGGCGCTGCCGTTTGCGTCCCCGAGCGGCTTCGTGATGGCGCAGTCGGCGCTGCCGGAGGCGCAGCAGATCCTGATCATCGGGCAGGAGCACCATCGCGTCGTGATCGACGCCATCGAGAACCGCGAAGGCGCGCGCGCCGAGGCCATCATGCGCGAGCATGCCCGGCTCGCGGTGCGAAACCTGCGGCTCGCGCTGCGCAACCGGACCCATCTCGACCTCTTGCCGGCGCTCGCGCTGATCAAGACCGCAACCGATTGAGGGCAGTCACCATGCGCTTCATCGAAACCTGGATTCCTGCAACGCTCGTCTCGACCCGCGACCTTGCGCCCGGCATCCGCGAATTCCTGATCAGGCCGGATCAGCTCGACGTCACGGCCTATCCGGTCGGCAGCCACATCAATGTCAGCGTGACCATCGACGGTCAGCCGGAGACGCGGTCCTATTCGCTGGTCGGCGAGGCCTCTTCGCACGGCTTCAGGATTGCGGTGCGCCGCGCCGAGGATTCCCGCGGCGGTTCGCGCTACATGTGGTCCTTGCAGCCGGGCGCGCGGCTCGACATCACCCAGCCCGCCTCGCTGCTCGCCGTGGACTGGACGCGGCAGAACTATTGCCTGATCGCCGGCGGCATCGGCATCACCCCGATCCTCGGCGCGGCGCAGGCGCTGGCGCGCCGCCGGCCGGATGTCGTGCTGCACTATGCGGTGCGCTCGCGCCGCGAGGCCGCCTATCTCGACGAGCTCGCCGCGATGCTTGGCGATCGCCTCGTCGTCCACGCGAGCGACGAAGGCAGGCGGCTCGATCTCGACGCGCTGTTCGCTTCACTGCCGCAAGCAACGCTGGCCCTGTTCTGCGGCCCGATGCGGCTGCTGGACGCCGCGCGCCATGCCTGGATCGGCGCCGGCCATGCGCTCCCCGATCTCCGCTACGAGACCTTCGGCTCCAGCGGCACGCTGCCGACCGAAACGTTTCGCGTGCGATTGAAGGACTCGAACATCGAGCTGGAAATCCCGCGCGAGCGCTCGATGCTGGACGTGCTCAACGCCAGCGGCCATGACGTGATGTTCGACTGCAGGCGCGGCGAATGCGGCCTGTGCGCCATCGACGTGGTCGAGGTCGACGGCGAGATCGACCATCGCGACGTCTTCTTCAGCGACCACCAGAAGCACGGCAACCAGAAGATCTGTGCCTGCGTCTCCCGCGCCCGCGGCACCATCACCGTGGACACGCTGCTGCGGGCGGACGCGATTTGAGCTGAGGTCGTCATGCCCGGGCTTGTCCCGGGCATCCACGTTCCTCGAGCCGTGTGGTTAGGCGTGGATGGCCGGGACAAGCCCGGCCATGACGCCGTGGAGGCTTTGCAGCCTACGCCGCGTAAGTCGCCCGATACTTCCTCGTATCCAGCAACGCCAGCACGCCATTGGCCGACACCGGCCGGCTGATCAGATACCCCTGCACCTCGTCGCAACTGATCTGGCGCAGACATTCGAGCTGGTCGGCGGTCTCGACACCCTCCGCCACCACGCCGATCTGCAAATCGCGCGCGAGCCCGATCACCGATTTGACGATGGCGGCGCAGTCCGGCTGCACCAGCATGTCGCGAATGAAGGACTGGTCGATCTTGATGCGGCTGAACGGCAGCTTGCGCAGGTAGGTCAGCGAGGAAAAGCCGGTCCCGAAATCGTCCAGCGCCACCGTGACGCCGAGCTCCAGCAGCGCGTTAAGGACCGTCGCGGCCGAGCCGTATTTCGACAGCAGCATCGATTCCGTGATCTCGATCTCGAGCCGGTGCGGAGCGATCTTGGCATCGGCGAGCGCCTGCACGATGATCTGGAGGATGCCTGTGTTGTGAAATTGCGCTGCCGAGAAGTTGACGGCGACCCTGATGTCTTCCGGCCACTCGGCAACACTTGCGCAGGCGCGGCGGATGACCCATTCGCCGATCTCGTGGATCAGCCCGGTCTCCTCCGCGATCGGGATGAATTCGCTTGGCGGCACCAGCCCGCGCGAAGGATGCTGCCAGCGCAGCAGCGCCTCCAGGCCGGTGATCCGGTTGGTGCCGAGATCGAGGAATGGCTGAAAGACCAGGAATAGCTCGTTTCGCGCGATCGCACCTTCAAGGTCTGATTGCAGCGCCTTGCGGTCGCGGGACAGCCTGTCGTCGGCTTGTTCGAAGAAGCACACCGTGCCCGGCCCTGCCTTCTTGGCGCGGTAGAGCGCCGTGTCGGCGTTCTTCATGATGTCGAGCGCGGTGTTGCCATCGCGTGGCGCCAGCACGATGCCGACGCTGGTCGCGCCGGCGATCTGGCGGCCCTCGATCTGGAACGGTTCGGTGAAGGCCGCGACGAAGCGCTCGGCGATTTCGAGCGCATCCTCCGGCCGCGCCAGATTGGCCATGACCAGCGCAAACTCGTCGCCGCCGATGCGTGCGACGTGCTCGGCCGCGCGCGTGCAGCGTTGCAGGCGGCTTGCAACCTGGACCAGGAATTCGTCCCCGGCGGGATGACCGAACTGGTCGTTGACGTCCTTGAAGCGGTCGAGATCGAGCAGCAGCACCGCGAAGTCCTCACTCGACAACGCCAGCCGTTTGAGCGCCGCATCGAGCGTCTCGTTGAAGGCGACGCGGTTGGGCAGATGTGTCAGGGGATCCAGCCGCACCGTGCGCTCGGCCTCGATCTGCCGCATCACGCGCCGCGCGAACGAGAACGAGTTGACGAACACGCCGCGCAGCAGGACGCTGCCATAGACCACGACGAGAAAGGCGATCAGCAGGAAGGCCAGATCGCCGTTCCTGCCGAGGCAGATCGCGATCCCGACGAAGATGGGGGCCGTGAAGGCGATGGCCGCGATCGGGATGGTAGCGAAGGCCAGCGCGCCGCCGGCCAGCATGCCCGAGCACAGGCAGGTGATGACGAGCTGGCCCCCGGTCGAGGCGTCGGCGAAGAAGGCGACCGGGACGATGCCCCAGGCGGTGCCAAGGATGAAGGCGTTGCGCACCAGCCGGTGCATCGCGCGACGCGAGACGAATTGCGGCTTGGTGATGCGGCGCGCAGCGTGGGATTGCAGCCCGAAAGCGATCGCGCCGCCGGCGACGGTGACCGCCCAGATCAGGGCGAGGGTCCCGTCCGGCGACTGCCACAGTGCGATGGCGAGCACGATGGCGTTGCAGGCATTGGCGAGCATGATGCCGACCGAATAGCCGAGCACCAGCGACATCTGTTCGGCCCGGATATGCCCGGCCACGGCCTCGTCGGTTGCGGGACCGCCAAAGGCCGACAGATCGCCGGCGAACAGCCGTGCGACATAGTTGGTCGTTTGAGTCCGCATGCGATAGCCTAGCAGCACCGGCCGTTGTCCGGCTCGATCAGGAGAATTCGTTGCAAACCTTTGACGAACTATGAATTATCCTCGTTTGCCGCGGTGACCGCGACCACTTCTGCGTGTTCGTCACGCAGTATCGATAACAAATCGATACAAATGCCTGACAGGCCGGACATCAAATGGGGCGAGGGCGCGGTCTCAGCTGCGTGATGGCGACCCCGGACATCGCGAGCAGTCCGCCGACGATCAGCTTTGGCGTGAGTCGGTCGCCGAGAAACAGGACGCTCGAAAGCAAGGCAAACACCGGAAGCAGCAGACCAAAGGGCGCGACGCGCACCATCGAGCAACGGGCGATCAGCCAGAACCAGAGGCCAAACCCGACAATTCCCCCCACGAAGATCGTGTAGGCGAGCGCCAGCCAGCCAAGTTCGCCCGCCGTCACAAGGCTCGCCGCTTGTCCATATTCAAGGAGCAGCGACATCAACATGACCTGCGGGACCGTAAGCAGCGAGGACCACCCCATCAACATCAAGGGATCAAAGGGCCCGTAACGCTTCGTCAAGACGTTGGACACCGCGAAGGCAAGAGCGGCACCAACCACAAGCAGCAGCGGAATCAGGTTGGTCGACAGGCCCGGCTCCGCCGCGAGCACGGTCACGCCGACGAATGCAAGCACGACTCCGGCAGAGGTGGCGAGAGACGGCCTCTCCGCCAGAATGGGCCAGGACAACAGGATGGTGAAGGGCGTGGCGAGCTGGTACGCGACGGCCGACATGCTTCCCGAGCCGAGTCCAAGCCCGACATAGAACAGCCCGAAATTCAGTCCGCCCAGGAACAGCGAGATGGTCGCAACAGGACCTAGTTGTCGACGCGTGGGCCTCGCGACGAAGGGAACGAGCAGCACTGCGATAGCCAGAAAGCGTAGTGCGAGGAAGAACAGTGGCGGAAACTCCGCGACGCCCACCTTGATGGCCACGAACTGATATCCCCAGATCATGGGAACGGCGATGGCGCAAACGATCTGGATGCCAGACATGGCGCACCTTTCAGGACCGATCAGTCCATATGTGGATGCGCCAGTATGCCGAGGCATCCATCGAATTACTTCACGAAGCGGCCGACGAGAGCGTCGGCGGCGGCTTGCGACGCGATCCGGGCCGGAGCCGTCTTGCCGACGACACGCAATCCTTCGACGAAACAGACGAGAATGCTGGCGGCGATCGCGGGCTCGACACCGTCGGCCAACTTGCCGGCCGCTTTCGCGCGCGAGAGTGCATCCGTCACCTTGGCTTCCATGGCCTTGAAGAAGCCCGCAACGCGGCGACCCACTTCGGCATCCTGGCCGGCCAATTCCATGGCTGTGGCTACCAAGAGGCATCCGCGCCGTCCGTTGCTCCCACTGGTGCGCTCGACGTAGCCGGCAAGGTAGGCCCGCAAGCCTACCACCGGATCGTTGCGAGGATCGAATTCCCCTTCCATACGCCTCAAGGCATCCGCGATGTAGCGATCAAGCGCGCGCAAGAACAGCGAATGCTTGTCACCGAAAGCGGCGTAGAGGCTGCCCCGCGACAATCTCGTCGCACGAAGGAGGTCGGGCAACGCCGTGGCATGATAGCCACGCGACCAGAACACCTCCATCGCGCGCTCGACGGCGATTTCCGTATCGAAACTTCGCGGCCGGCCACGGGGCGGCTGCGCTGGGGTTGTGTGCCTCATGCCGATATATATAGACCGATCAGTCCTTAAATGGCAAGCGACGCACGGGACTTGCGCTCGCTCCGGATGGATCGTCAGCCCTTCCAAATGGGAGTCGCGCCAGGTCAGGCCTCAGGTGCTTCAGCGTCTTGCATTAAGGCCTGAGCGGCTCCCGCGCCGGGAAGAGCGGCTCCTCGATCCGCTTTCTACCACCCCTGAGGGGATCGAGACGCCTCGCTCCATCGCATGATACGTTCGTCGGACCGACAGGCCACCGTCGCCGCGTCGGCACTGGATGCGTTTGAAATCCCGAGGGCCTGTCCATGAGCGAGCCTTCAGCCGATGTTTCGGCAACGGTCGAATACACGATGGATAAATGGCGGATGGACCGCATTCCATGGGCCATGTGGGCTTGCGTCGCCGGCCTCGCGGTCGCGCTTCACGCCGAGAGCCGGGGCCAGAATGGAGCGGCCTTGGCCGCTGTCTACCTGGGTCTCCTGGGGCTGGCGTTCGCAGGCTATGCACTGACGAGCCTGATCGGACGGTCCGGGCTGCCCTTGCTTCTCGAATTGTTCATCGGCCTCCTGGTCCTGATCATCGTCTCCGGCGTGATCGGTGTGATCAGCGTGTTGGTCGGCGGGCCAAGCGGCCGCTCCAGCTATGTCGGCGCCATACGCAGTCTCTATTGGAGCCATCTCGTAAATCCATCGCTGAATGTTTTCGGCTGGATGTTGCTCTATCTGGGTTTCGGATGGATCGCGTTTTCAGCTTACCGGCACTTCTATGCGGATCGGGCGGTCGTCTCCATGTCTGCCGCGGGCATCCGGTTTCACAGGCCATGGCTCAAGGGTCTCTTCATTCCCTGGCAGGAGGTGCGCGGGGTAGGCCACCTCGTCGTTCCCGGCATCTCGGGGGTGCCGTACGTCAGTCCCTACGCTGCGGCCGTCACGGTCGGTCAGGATTTCTATGAGCAGCATATCGCCCCGAAACGCAGCTTCTTCTCGCCACCCGGGGCCGAAGCGATGTTCCAGCCGAAAGGCGAGATGATGCAGGTGGTGCTGAACAGCTCCGACATGACGGTCAAGCCGGAAGATTTTCTCGGGCCTGCCGAGGCGCGATGGAAGGCATTTCGGGATCAACCCAGGCCGTCATCCCCAAACGACGGCACCATCGTCTATGGACGCTGGTCGATCGACGGCTCTCGGTGGCAGGCCGTCCGGTTTCTTGCGCCCCTCAGCGGCATGGCCGTGGTCATGCTGTACCGATGATGGCAATCAGCGGAAATGTCAGCGTCCGAGCTGCTTCGGATCGTAGAAGAACCGCTCCTCGATGATCTCGTTGCCTCGCCAGGTCTGCCAGGCAATCTCCTCCAGCGTCCGCGTGACGCCTTCAGCGTTGGTGAAGGAGAATTTCCAGCGGCTGGCGACGATATCGCCATCGATCAGGCTTGGACCGATGCGCACGGCAGTGACCTCCTTGAACGCCGCCAGCACGCGACGCTCCTTGTCCGCGAGCTTGTCGCGCCCGACCACCGGCGCGGCGAGATTCTCGTGGGTCGCGGCATCCGGCGTGTAATAGTCGAGGATCGCTCCGACGAAGTCGCCATCCTCCAGCCTCCTTGCGAAAGCTTCGACGATCTCACGGCTCAGCATGATGCACCTCGGGGATAAACCGACTGACAGTCGGTAAATACCGACCGGCGGTCGAAAAGTCAACTGGCGGCCGGCGTATGATTGAATTAGACGAGGGCCCATGGCGAAACAGGCGGAGCGGCGCGCAGCAACAACCGAGGCGATCCTGACGGCGGCGCGCCGCCTGTTCGGAGCGCAAGGCTTCGCCGCCACGACCATGGACGAGATCGCGGACGCTGCGGGCATCGCCAAGGGCGCGGTCTATCATCACTTCAAGACCAAGGAGGCGGTGTTCGAAGCCGTGTTCGACCAGGTCTCGCGCGATCTCGTGATCGAGATCGACGGCGCCGCGCGTGCCGAGAAGGACGTGCTCGCCGCCATGGTCGCGGGCACCCAGCATTACTTTGCCGCGACGGCGAAGGGCCCGACCGGCCAGATCATTTTGCGCGACGGTCCCGCCGTGCTCGGCTGGGAGCGTTGGCGCGAGATCGACGCCAAGCATTTTAGCGGCAAGCTGCCGCGCGCGATTGCCGCTGCCATGGAAGCCGGCCTGATCGCCCGCCAGCCCGTCGAGCCGCTGGCTCGGCTGCTGCTCGGCGCAGTCACGGAAGCCGCGGTCGCCTGCGCCGGACGCGCTGACATCGCAAGGGCAGGCGCGGAATACGCCCGTGCGTTCAAGTCGCTGGTCGAGGCGCTGCGCGTGCGCGAATGATTGTGCTAAGTGAACGACGGAAACGCCCACACCAACAAGAAGAACAGTAGCGCATGAACGCAAATTCCTCCCTCGCGCCGTCCGATCCCGAATTCGACTACGTCATCGTCGGCGCCGGCTCCGCCGGCTGCGTGCTCGCCAACAGGCTCTCGGCGAACGGCAAGCACAGCGTGCTGTTGCTCGAAGCCGGCCCGAAGGATTCCAACATCTGGATCCACGTCCCGCTCGGCTACGGTAAGCTGTTCAAGGAGAAGACGGTCAACTGGATGTACCAGACCGAGCCGGAGCCCGAACTGAAGGGGCGCCAGGTGTTCCAGCCGCGCGGCAAGACGCTGGGCGGGTCGAGCTCGATCAACGGCCTGCTCTATGTCCGCGGCCAGCACGAGGACTACGACCGCTGGCGCCAGCTCGGCAACACCGGCTGGGGTTACGACGATGTGCTGCCCTATTTCAAGAAGGCCGAGAACCAGTCGCGCGGCGCGGATCAGTATCACGGCACGGGCGGTCCGCTGCCGGTGTCCAACATGATCGTCACCGATCCGCTGTCGAAAGCCTTCATCGACGCCGCGGTCGAGACCGGTCTGCCCTACAATCCCGACTTCAACGGCGCCACGCAGGAAGGCGTCGGCCTGTTCCAGACCACGACGCGCAACGGCCGGCGTGCCTCGACGGCGGTGGCCTATCTCGGACCCGCCAGGACGCGCAGCAATCTGAAGATCGAGACGTCCGCGCTCGGCCATCGTATCCTGTTCGAAGGGCGCCGCGCGGTCGGCGTCGAATACCGGCAAGGCGCGGCGTTGCGACGCGTGCGGGCGCGGAAGGAGGTCGTGCTGTCGAGCGGCGCCTACAACTCGCCGCAGCTGCTCCAGCTCTCCGGCGTCGGTCCTGCCGATCTCCTGCGCAAGCATGGCATCGGCATCGTGCTGGACGCGCCGGGCGTGGGTCACGACCTCCAGGACCACATGCAGGTGCGCATCGTGATGCGCTGCTCGCAGAAGATCACGCTGAACGACACCGTCAATCATCCGCTCCGCCGCACCATGGCCGGCGCACGCTACGCGCTGTTCCGCAAGGGCTGGCTGACGATTGCGGCCGGCACGGCGGGCGCGTTCTTCAAGACCAGCCCGCGGCTGGCCTCGCCCGACATCCAGGTCCACTTCCTGCCGTTCTCGACCGACAAGATGGGCGAGAAGTTGCACGATTTCTCCGGCTTCACGGCGTCAGTGTGCCAGCTCCGGCCCGAGAGCCGCGGCAGCCTGCGCATCAAAAGCGCCGATCCGACCGTGCCGCCGGAGATCCGCATCAACTACATGTCGACCGAGACCGACCGCACCACCAACGTCGAGGGTCTGAAGATCCTGCGCAAGATCCTGAATGCGCCGGCGCTGAAGCCGTTCGTGGTCAGCGAGTACGATCCCGGGGCGAAGGTAGCCACGGACGCCGAGTTGCTCGATTATTGCCGCGAGCGCGGCAGCACCATCTACCATCCGACCTCGACCTGTCGTATGGGCAATGACGCGCTCGCGGTGGTCGATCAGCGGCTGAAGGTGAGGGGGCTCGACGGCCTTCGCGTCGTCGACGGCTCGATCATGCCCGATCTCGTCTCGGGGAACACCAACGCGCCGATCATCATGATCGCCGAAAAGGCCTCCGACATGATATTGGAGGACGCGCGCTGAGCACGCGCCCCGGATGGAGAACGACTTGGCTACACGACTCAGGATCGGCACCCGCAAGAGCGCGATGGCGCTGGCACAGACGGAAGAAATCGCGCGCCGTCTGACCGCTGCCGTGCCCGGTCTCGATGTCGAGATCGTCAAGTTCGACACCACGGGCGATCTCGACCAGACCAGCAAGCTCTTGCCGCATGGCGGCAAGGGCGGCGCCTTCGTGGCGCAGATCCGCGCTGCCGTGCTGTCGGGCGAGCTCCAGGCAGCGATGCATTCGCTGAAGGACATGCCGGGCAACGAGGATACGCCCGGCCTCGTCATCGGCGCCACGCTGTCGCGCGATCCGCCGAGCGATGCGCTGGTGCTGCGCGACGGCGTGACCCTGGAGGCGCTGCGTCAGTCCCGCGGCAAGGGTTTCAAGATCGGCACCAACGCGGTGCGCCGCGCGGCCTATGCGCGCCGCCTGTTTCCGGACGTGGAAGTGATCCACTTCCGCGGCGCCGCCGACACGCGCGTACGCAAGCTCGACAATGGCGAGAAGCAGCGCCTGCCGGATGGTGGCGCGGTGGGGCCTGCCGATGCGCTGATCATGGCGCGTTCCGGCCTCGATCGCGTTGGTTTGGCGAACCGCATCGCCTATGAGTTTACCGCGGCTGAGATGCTGCCGGCGGCGGGGCAGGGCATTGTCGCCGTCGAATGCGCGGCGCAGGACTGGCAGACGCGACAGATCCTGTCATCGATCGACGATCCCGCCGCGCATTTGTGCGCGGATGCCGAGCGTGAGGTGCTGTGGGTGCTCAACGGCCACTGCAATTCGCCGGTTGCGGGCTTCTCGACCATCGCCGGCGATCAGATGTCGCTCGCCGCCTCCGTGCTCGACCTCTCCGGCAACACCATCATCGAGGCCTCGCGCACCGGCCCCGCCAACCGCCCGCGCGAACTCGGCCGTGCGGTGGGATTGGACCTGCTGTCAAAGGGGGCGGCGGAGATCATCGAGCGCAGCCGGCCGCGCTGAGCCCAGCCAAGATCACAATCGGCGATCACGCAGTTCTGCGCCTGTCTCGCCCGACGTGTCGAACGCGCGGGGTGAATCATGCAGGCCTAGAGTTTTCAATGACTTGTCTACTGTGCATGGGGTTGTTTTCGCAGTTTTTGTTGGACCGCGATCACGTGAGGTCGTCATGCCCGGGCTTGTCCCGGCCATCCACGTTCTTGGCACCGGTTGGTTAGGCGTGGATGGCCGGGACAAGCCCGGCCATGACGTTGCGGAGAGTCCGCCCGCCGTTCAGCCCCGCACGCGCTTGATCATCTGCTCGACATGGGCGATCGGCGTTTCCGGCTGGATGCCGTGGCCGAGATTGAAGATCAGCCGCCCTTGCGCAAAATTGACCAGCACATCGTCGACCGCGCGGTCGAGCGCGGCCCCGCCTGTGATCAGCACCAGCGGATCGAGATTGCCCTGCACGGCGACCCTGCTTTGCACGCGCTCGCGGATGAAGGCCGGCTCCGCGGTCCAGTCGATGCTGACCGCATTGACGCCGGTTGCCTCGACATAGCCGGGCAGCAACGCACCGGCGCCGCGGGGAAAGCCGATGATCTTCGCATCCGGCACCTTGGCCCTCACGCCCTCCACGATGCGCCGCGTCGGCTCGGTCGACCAGCGCGCGAACTCGGCCGGCGGCAGCACACCGGCCCAGGTGTCGAAGATCTGTAGCGCGTCGGCACCGGCTGCGAGCTGTGCCAACAGATATTCGATCGAGCTGTCGACCAGCACGTCGATGATCTCTGAGAAAGCTTCGGGATGACGGTAGGCCATCATCCGCGCCGGCGCCTGGTCCGGTGTGCCGTGGCCGGCGACCATATAGGTCGCGACCGTCCACGGTGCGCCGCAGAAGCCGATCAGCGCGGTCTTCGGGTCCAGCGCGCCGCGCACGATCTTCAGCGCCTCGAACACCGGCGCGAGCTTGCCCAGATCGACGCGCGGCGCCAGCGTCGCGACCTTGGCTGGATCGTCCAGCGGCTCGAGCCGCGGGCCCTCGCCGACCTCGAACCGCACCGAGCGTCCGAGCGCATAGGGGATCACCAGAATGTCGGAGAAGATGATCGCCGCATCGAAGCCGAACCTGCGGATCGGTTGCAGCGTCACCTCGGCGGCAAGCTCCGGGTTGAAGCAGAGATCGAGGAAGCCGCCTGCCTTGGCGCGCACCTCGCGATATTCCGGAAGGTAGCGCCCGGCCTGGCGCATCATCCACAAAGGCGGGATGGTCTGCCGCTGGCCGGAGAGCACGTCGATGAAAGGTTTCGTCGGAGACTGGGGCACAAATGATCCTGCAGAAGGTTATGGTTCCTGATACACCCCCAGCCCTCAGCGGAACAGGGGAACCAGCGCGATCGGCCCGCGTTGATCAGCCCATGGAGGAGATCATGGCTGAGACATTCAATCCCGCGCCGCACGACAAGCACGCCGAAGACCCGCACGAAGCGCTCGCTGCCGACCGCAACGCCAAGCTCGACGCCGGGCTGAAGGGTACGTTCCCTGCTTCCGATCCCGTGAGCGCCGCGCAGCCGACGCCCTCGAAGGCCGACGCGGATGCCGAACATCCCTCGCTCTGGGACAAGGTTAAGGCCATCTTCAGCTAGCAGCGTCGGGCGCGCCGGATTCCGGCAGGGTTGCTAATGCATTGTTAGCAATGCGCTGATCGTTGCGTCCGTAGGACTACTGGAAGCGGGTCGATCGCCACGTATTCCGGTAGCGATTTCAGCATTCGATAACAGAAGCGGCAGAGTTTCCGGTCGACCGGAGGACCCTGCCGCGTGAGCGCCGTTACCCAACGAGCTGGATGGAGTCGCCTGCCGCTGCGCGCGGCGGCTTTCGTCGTGCTGACCTGCGCGACCATCCTCGGCGTCAGCGGTTGGCGCGAGTGGGCGGCACGCGAGGCAGTGCTCAAGGGCGCTGAGACCGAGATGGCGAACGTCGCCCGTTCGCTGACCCAGCATGCCGAGGACAGCCTCGATCTCCTGGATTCCGGCGTCGTCGGCGTGGTCAGCCGTCTGGAGATCGATGGCACTGCACCAGCCACGGTCGCCAAGCTTGGAACTCTCCTGGACGCGCGCAAGAAGGCGATCACGCGCATCCACAGCCTCGACATCATCGACGATCAGGGCAACTGGCTGACCTCGCCCGGCACGATCGGCTCGACCCTCAGCGATGATGCGTTCTTCCGGTATCACCAGCTCTCGCCGAAGCGCGAGGCCCATGTCGGCAGTCCCGTGAAGAGCCTGCTTGATGGCGAATGGGTCGTCCCGCTGTCACGCCGCTTCAACAAGCAGGACGGCTCTTTCGGCGGCGTGGTGCTGGCGACCATCAGCTCCAGATATCTTTCGCATTTCTACGAGCAGTTCGAGATCGGCCGCAACAGCTCCGTGACACTGACGCATGGCGGCGGCATGATCCTCGCGCGTGATCCCGGCAACGACAAGTTCGTCGGACGCAGCTTCGCCGACACGCCTTTTTTCCGCGAGCCGAGCCTGCAACGGCCGAGCGGCGCCTATCACTTCAAGTCGCCGCTGGACGGTGCCGAACGCGTCAGCTTCTTCAATCGCAGCAGCCGTTTCCCGCTCCTCCTGGTTGCCACGGTCGACAGGGACGAGTTGCTCGCGCCCTGGCGCGCCGCGGCAATCTCCCGCATGCTCTACGTGCTCGCGCTGGTGATGCTGATCGCGGTCATCGGCGGCGTGCTGGTGCGGCAGTTGCACCGGGGCCAGCGCATGGCCGTTGCGCTGGCCGAGAAGGAGGCGCATTTCCGCCTGCTCGCCGAAGGCTCCAGCGACATGGTAACGCGCGTCGGGCTCGACGAGCGGCTGCGCTATGTCTCGCCCTCGTCGGTCCGCATCGTCGGCTGGCGCCCCAATCAGCTGATCGGCACGCCGGCTCTTGCGGGTATCAATCCGGAGGATCTGCCGGAGGTCCAGGCGATCGTCGACGCCATCAAGCGCGGCGAGAAGGAGGAGGCGCGTTTCACCTACCGCAACGCGCACCGGCAGAACGGCGAAGTCTGGCTCGAATCGACCATGCGGGTGACACGCAAGGGCAACGGCATCGTCGATGGCGTGGTCGCGATCTCGCGCGACATCACCGAGCAGAAGAGGCTGGAGACCAGGCTGGAGACGCTTGCGATCGAGGACAGCCTCACCGGCCTTGCCAATCGTCGCCGCTTCGACGAGCGGTTGAAGGAGGAGTGGGCGCGCGCCTATCGCGACCGCTCCAGCCTCGCTTTGCTGATGATCGACGTCGACCACTTCAAGGCCTACAACGATGAATACGGCCATCCCGCCGGCGATGCCTGCCTGCGTCTGGTCGCAAAGATCATCGCGGCCGAGACGCAGCGCGCCGGTGATCTGGCGGCGCGCTATGGCGGCGAGGAGTTCGCCGTGCTGCTGCTGAACATCGACACCGCCGGCTGCGCCCGGATCGGCGAGCGGATCCGCAGTGCCATTCACGGGGCCGGCCTCGTTCATAGCACCAATCTGGCGGCTGGATGCGTCACCGCCTCGGTCGGCGGCGCGACCTGCCGGCCGGCGCTGGAGCGCACAGCGGGAGTGGCCTCGCTGGTCGAAGCTGCCGACCGGGCGCTCTACGCCGCCAAGGACGCAGGCCGCGACTGCCTGGTGATGTCCGGCGAGGTCATGAACCTGCTGCCCAAGGCGTCCGGACAGTAAGACCGATCAATAATGCGGCGGACGCTCGTTGCCGGGCCCCGGTGCATTTGCCTCGGCCTCCTGGAGCCGCTCGTTGAGCTGCGCGATCTGCCGCGTCAGCGAGTCGATCTGTTTCCACTGTGCGGTGATGGTCTGGTTCAACGTCTCGATCGTGTCGTCCTGGTAGGCAAGGCGCGTCTCCAGCGTGTCGATGCGCTCGCTCAGCGTCTTGATCTCATTCGTCACGGCCGTGCCCCTTCTCCCGTTCGCGCAAGCCAAGTTCTCGCAAACCGTGGCCGAGCGCCACGCGCTCGTCGAACACGAAGCATTCGCCGCGCCAGCGGCTCTCCGCCTCGGGCACCTCCTCGAGATATTTGAGGATGCCGCCTTTGAGGTGATAGACCTCTGTAAAGCCGCGCGCGAGCAGATGCGCGCTCGCCTTCTCGCAGCGAATGCCGCCGGTGCAGAACATCGCAATCCTGCGGCGTTTGGCCGGATCAAGCTCAATCGCGGCAAAGTCCTTGAACTGGCCAAAGCTCTTGATGCCGGGGTCGACCGCGCCCTCGAACGTCCCCATGGCCACTTCGAAGGCGTTGCGGGTGTCGAGCAGCAGCGTGTCGGGCTTCGCAATGAGCGCATTCCACTCGGTGGCATCGACATAGGTGCCGACCTGGCGGCTCGGATCGGCAGTCTCGTCACCGAGCGTGACGATCTCCTTCTTCAGCCGCACCTTGAGCCGCCCGAACGGCATCGCTTCCGCGGTCGAGAATTTCAATTCGAGATTGTTGAGCCTGGCGCCGAACATGTCGCCGTGTGCGAGTTCGTGGGCGAAGGCATCGATCGCCTCCGGCGCACCGGCGATCGTGCCGTTGATGCCCTCCTGCGCCAGCAGCACGCTGCCCTTCAGCGCGAGACCAGCGCAGAAGGCGCGCAACGGCTCGCGCAACTCGCGGTAATCGGGGAGGGCGACGAATTGATAGAAGGCCGCGACCTTGGTGGCCGAAATCGGATCAGACATGGCGGCTCGTTTAGCAGGCGGCAGCCATCCGGAAAACCCGTATGGGCGCCAGCGTCGAGAACTCCATACGCCCAGCAGATGGCAGCCATTTTCCTGGTATGCCAGCATTGCCCCGCCGGGCCGGAATGTGTCATGTAGACGCGGTTTTCGAGATGGCGCGCCACTCGCGCCGACGGCCAAGAGAGCAAGAAATTCGATGAGAAACTTCCATTTCCCCGGCAGGTCCACGGTCCACGCTACCAACGCAATGGTTGCGACCTCGCATCCGCAAGCCTCGCTCGCGGCGATCGAGGTGCTGCGCGATGGCGGCACGGCGGTGGACGCGGCCGTTGCCGCCTCTGCCCTGCTCGGCGTGATCGAGCCGCAGTCGACCGGCATCGGCGGGGACTGTTTTGCGCTGATCCAGCCGCGCGGCGAGGGCAAGATCATCGCCTATAACGGCTCCGGCCGCGCGCCCAGGGCGGCGAACGCCGACTGGTATCTCGAGCGCAAGATCAACTCCGTGCCGCTGACCTCGGCGCATGCGGTCTCGATCCCAGGCGTGATCGATGCCTTCGCGACGGTTCTGCGCGACCACGGCAAGTTCGGTTTCGACCGGCTGCTTCAGCCCGCGATCAAGGCGGCCGAGGAAGGCTACGTCGTCGCCCCCCGCATCGCCTTCGACTGGAAGAACCAGTTCGAGAAGCTGAAGAATGGTACCAACACCGTGCGCTACCTGTTGCCGGGCGGCAAGCCGCCGGTGGCCGGCGATGTCATTCGCCAGGTCGAGCTCGGCAAGACCCTGCGCGCGATCGCCAAGGACGGCCGCGACGCCTTCTACAAGGGGCCGATCGCGGAAGACATGGTCGAGACCCTCAGGGGAATCGGCGGCCTGCACACGCTCGACGATTTCGCCGCGCACACGACGGAAGTGACTACGCCGATCGGCACCATGTACAAGGGCTATGATTTCTGGCAGTGCCCGCCGAACGGCCCGGGCGTCACCGCGCTCTTGATGCTCAACATCCTGTCGCGTTTCGATCTGACCAAGTACGCGCCCGTTAGCGTCGAGCGCTTCCATCTCGAGGCGGAAGCCGCGCGCATCGCCTACATGAACCGCGAGATGCATGTCGCCTCGCCCGAGCATATGAGGATCAATGTCGCCGAGATGCTCGAGAGGGGCTTTGCCGACGAGTACATCAGCAAGATCCGCATGGACGGCATGCTTGACCTGCCGAACGTTGCGCCGCCGATGAACCCCTCGACCATCTACATCACGGTGGTGGACAAGGACCGCAACGTCTGCTCGTTCATCAATTCGGTCGCGCATTCCTTCGGTTCGGCCATCGTCTCCAACAAGACCGGTGTACTGTTCCAGAACCGTGCCGGCGGCTTCCGCATCCAGCCCGGCCATCCCAACTGCATCGAAGGCGGCAAGCGCCCGCTGCACACGATCATGCCGGGCCTGCTCACCAAGGGCGGCCGTTCGACAATGTCGTTCGCCGTGATGGGCGGACAGTATCAGCCGACCGGCCAGACTCATGTCTTGACCAACATCCTCGATTACGGCTGCGACGTGCAGGAGGCGATCGACATGCCGCGCGGCCTGCATTACGAGGGCCAATATCAGCTCGAGGACAGCGTGCCGGCTGCGATCGTCGAAGGCTTGAAGAAGATTGGCCACAAGACCACCAGCGTGGTCGGCCCGCTCGGCGGCGCCCAGGCGATCTGGATCGACTGGGACAAGGGCACGCTCACCGGTGGCTCCGATCCGCGCAAGGACGGCTGCGCCCTCGGCTATTGAGCTCGCGCGGGGTTCCGCGCGCAAGATCAGGAAAAGTTGACGAAGGGCGGCGCGGCATTTGCTGCGCCGCCCTTTCTCGTTCGGAACTGCACTCATTGCTCCAAGTTAATTCAATCGCCGCGCCTTCTTGGCCGGTGCTGCCGGAAGTGCGATGGTTCCGATGTCGGCGTGGTCGAGGAATATGGCGAATGGAAGCCGGAGGGCGCACCGCCGGACTCGCTCAGGGCCATGCATGCCGGGCAGCCTCGGTTCGTCGGCGGCCATCAAATGAAGGACAAGATCGCCTACGCCTTCGGCGCCGAGTTCGTCGAGATCCGCGTCAACCGCTTCACGCACGAATCCGTTGCCCCCGGTTGGTCGGCGCGTTCGCTGCAGGCAGGATCATGAATCCGCGCACCGCGCGCAGCCAGCTGATGGGCGGCCTGATCTGGGGCATGTCCTCGGCGCTGCTGGAGGCCACCGAGATCGACGAGCGCAATGCGCGCTACGTCAACGACAATCTTGCCGACTACCTCGTGCCCGTGAATGCCGATGTGCCCAGCGTCGAGGTCATCATGCTCTCCGAGCAGGACGATTACATCAACCCGGTGGGCGCAAAGGGCCTCGGCGAGCTTGCCAATGTCGGCACCAATGCCGCGATCTGCAACGCGATCTATCACGCCACCGGCCAGCGCATCCGCAAGCTGCCGGTGCGGCTGGAAAATATCGAGGTCTGAGGGGTGGAAACGGCGACCGCGTTGGGTTAGACACCTCCCGCCTCAAATGGAAGGTGCCCTATGCAGCGTTTTCAGCGCATGCTCCTCGCTATCGTGTCGGCACTCGCGATCACCGTGATCGGTGGCGTGTCCGATTTCGTTTCCACCACGGCCTCGGCCCAGACCGCAGGAAAGACCATGACTACAGCTTCAGGCTTGCAGATCATCGACTCCACCGTCGGCACCGGTGCCTCGCCGCAGCCCGGTCAGATCTGCGTGATGCACTATACCGGGTGGCTCTATGAGAACGGCCAGAAGGGCAAGAAATTCGACTCCTCTGTCGATCGCAAGGAGCCGTTCGAATTCCCGATCGGCAAGGGCCGCGTCATCGCCGGCTGGGACGAGGGCGTTGCCTCGATGAAGGTCGGCGGCAAGCGCACGCTGATCATCCCGCCGCAGCTCGGCTATGGCGCGCGCGGCGCCGGCGGCGTGATCCCGCCGAACGCGACCCTGATGTTCGACGTGGAATTGCTCGCGGTGAAGTGACGGCGTAGCCGTCATTCCGGGGCGATGCGCAGCATCGAACCCGGAATCTCGAGATTCCGGGTTCGGCACTTCGCGCCGCCCCGGAATGACTGGACAAATAAGAAGACCGGCCTTTCGGCCGGTCTTTTCGCTTTCAGCTCTAAGCGCGTCACTCCGTCGCGCGCTTTGCAGCGGCGGCGGCGCGATCCATCGCTTCCTTCGCGGCATCCTTGGCGTCGCCCATGGCCTGCTGGCCCTTGCCCTTCACTTCCTGGACCACGCCTTCGCCCTTCATGCGATCGGACCCGGTGGCTTCGCCGATGCCCTGCTTGGCCTTGCCGATCGCCTCGTTCGCGGTGCCCTTGATCTTGTCAGTGGTGCTGCCCATGAAATTCTCCTCTCGGTTTGCTCGCAATGACAACACTGAGCGGCTACGAGGGTTCCAATTTTAGTATGGCTTGCGGCTGCGGCTTTGGGTTAGTTTGCCGCGCACGAACCAACAGAAAGCAAGTACCCATGACCGGCCATGATCACTCGCACTCGCATCATGCACACGATCACGACGATCGCTGGAAACATGACGGCGTGCGCGTCATTCCGGGCAACCAGCTCGACACGAACGTGCCCTCGACGGCCGGCATGGACCGCGCGGCCGCCATCAATTTCGCACGCGTCGGCGCGCAGAAATTGTGGGCGGGCACGGTCAGCATCAAGCCGGATGCCAAGACCGGCGCGCATCATCACGGCCATCTCGAAAGCGTCATCTATGTGGTGAAGGGGAAGGCGCGGATGCGCTGGGGCGAGAGCCTGCAATTCACCGCGGAAGCCGGCCCCGGCGACTTCATATTCGTCCCGCCCTACGTGCCGCACCAGGAGATCAACGCCAGCCCGGACGAGGTGCTGGAATGCGTGCTGGTGCGCAGCGACGGCGAGGCGGTGGCGATCAACCTCGACATCGAGCCGGTGGAGAAACCCGAGACCGTGCTCTGGATCGACCCGGTGCACCGCGATCCTAACGAGAAGAAGTAAGGCTGCTCGGCGCGCGGGGGGCGGTGCGACAGAGCCCCGCAGATCGGGGTCCGAAAGATTAGTCGGAAGCGGTGTCGGATGGCGGCCTGGCCGTCCGTCCTTGGGCAGAACCCCACCCGAGGAGCTTCCGATGCCCAAGATGATCTTCGTCAACCTGCCGGTGACCGACCTCAAGCGCGCGACCGCCTTTTATGAGGCGGTCGGTGCGGTCAAGAATGCGCAATTCAGCGACGAAACCGCGAGCTGCATGGTCTTTTCCGAGACCATTTTCGCCATGCTGCTGACCCACGACAAATTCCGCCAGTTCACGCCGAAGCCGATCGCGGACGCCAGGACCTCGAACCAGGTGTTGCTCTGCCTGTCCGCGGACAGTCGCAGCGACGTCGACGATATCGTCGGCAAGGCTGCGGCGGCGGGCGGCGTGGTCGATCCCAGCCCGAAGGACGAATACAGCTTCATGTACGGCCGCAGCTTCGAGGATCCCGACGGCCATATGTGGGGTGTGAACTGGATGGATCTCGCGGCTGCCCCGCTGCAGCCCGAGATGGCGAACGCCTGATCCGAGCCCGGAAGATCTGAAGAGGAGCATTCACGATGTCCAAGCTTGTGCCCTGCATGTGGTTCAACGGCGATGCCGAGGACGCCGCAAAATTCTACGTCTCGCTCGTTCCGAATTCGGCGATCACGCACGTCCAGCGCAACGTTTCGGACGGCCCCTCCGGCAAGGAAGGCTCCGTGCTCGTCGTCGAGTTCACGGTGGCCGGGCAGCCGCTGGTCGCGCTCAATGGGGGCATGAAGATGGAATACACCCACGCGATCTCGCTGATGATCCATTGCGACGACCAGGCCCAGGTCGACAGCGTCTGGAACGCGTTCCTCGCCCACGGCGGCAAGGAGGAACAGTGCGGTTGGCTCAGGGATCGCTGGGGCGTGGCCTGGCAGGTGGTGCCGAAAGTGATGTTCGAGTTCCTGTCGAGTCCGGACAAGGCAGCGGCGGCGCGCGCGGTGCAGGCCATGATGAAGATGGTCAAGCTCGACGTGGCCGTCCTGCGTCAGGCCTTCGAGGGCAAGCCGGCGGCGTGAGATACGGAGAAGCCGCGGCGTACTGGATGTCCCGCCTTCGCGGGACATGACAGCGGAATTTGGAGCGAGGTCTCCGTCCTAATAATTTATCCGCAGCCCGACGCCGCCGTGGATCGTGTTCCCGACCGGCTGCGGGCCCAACGTGCCGTTGGCAAAGAGATCCACGATCCAGCCCTTTTGCACGCGGAAGCCGAGGCGGCCGCCATATTCGAACCAGCCCTGGTTGCCCATGGTCGGCACCACCACGCCGTTGCCGGTCACGGTGGCGACAATGCCGCTGTGACTCGCAAACGACTGCACCCAGCCGCCATTGATGTTTGTCTCGATGTTGCTGCCGAAGAGATGCGTCCACTGGCCGCCGATCTTGACGAGGCCGGTGCGGTCGGTGCCATCAGCGATGCTGGCGTCGAATGGATTGAACGCCACCGTACTGTCGCTATAGCCGGAGACGCGCTGCCAGAGCTGCCAGACCTCGATCGAGGCCGCGACCTCGTCGCGTGGCGAGAGGCGACTTATCCAGCCGGCGCGACCGTAGACGGCGTAGTTCGAGGCGTTGGTCGAGCTGGTCACGCTCACCGGGCCGAGACTGGTATCGTAGCTGCGCGTGTAGCGCGCCTTCTCCCATGGCGTCAGGATCGTGCCGACGTCGAAGAACGGCCGCGACGAGCCCCAATCGGTAAAGTCATAGCGCAACGCAAAAGCGCCGATCGGTGCGCTCGTGATCTTGTAGCCGCCCTCGTCGTAATGCGTGTAAGCGATGCCGGCGAGCAACGACAGATTGTTGGTCAGCGCCTTGCGGCCGTGGATGCCGGCCGAGAACGAGCCGGCCGAGCCGAATGCGCTGATGCAGTCGCCGCAATTGATCTGCTCGTTGACGCCGAGCAGCACCGTGCCGAGCACCCGGTTGGTGATCATCTGGTTGAAGCGCTGGTTGGCGAGGCCGCCGATCGAATTGCCGCTGGAAGCCGCGCCGGTCGGTGTCGGGCTCGGCGACGGATATGGGCTGGGGGAAGGATACGGGCTCGGCGACGGTGAGGGCGCGGGGCTTGGTGAGGGCGTAGGACTCGGTGAGGGCGCTGGCGAGGGCGAGTAGGTCGGCGACGGATAAGGCGTCGGCTCGCCGCACTCGGACCCGCACTCCGACGCCTGCGCAGCCGCCGGGCGGGCCCCCGAGGCGACAAGCGCAAACGCGGCCAATGCGGTCAGCACGCCGATGAGGATGAGGCGCTGGAAGCGGTATTTCGTCATCGTCAGCGCCCGCACAGCATGCCGTCGTCCTGGACGGCGGGCGTGATGGTCGGCGAGGCGCCGGCGTATTGGTTGACCGCGCACAGTCCGGCACTGGCGGCGCAATTGGCGGCAAACGTCCAGGGCGGCGTATTGGACTTGGTGATGCTCACTTTGCCGCCGGTCGAGGTGATGATCGCGGTGTCGCCTGGCTGGGTGAGCTGCACGCACTGGGAGCTCTTGGTGCAGACGCTGGCCGCGCCGTCCTGAAGCACGACCACGGAGCGCCCGCGCTGCGAGAGAATGTCGAGCGTGGTGCCGCGCACACCGATGGTCGCAAGCGGCGTCGTGATCTTGTAAGCGGCCTTCTCGGAACGCCCGGTGACGAAGCGGAATGCGCCCGTGGTCATGCGGATCGCGACGTCGCGATAGCTGCGCTCGTCGTTGAAGACGGTGCGGTCGAGCTTCAGCGTGGCGCTGGGGCCGAGCGACAGATTGGTGCTGTCGGCCATCACGAAACGCGCCGCGCTGTCGGCGCCGGTCCGCACGGTCTCGTCGCGCAGCATGCTGTCGCCGACATTGATCGGCGTCGTGGACGCGGCCACGCGCACAACCTCGTTCTGGATCACGACGGCTTCGCCGACGCGAGTCTGCGCCTGCGCGCTAGAGCCGGCGCACAATGCGGCCGACGAGAGGATGGAGAAAAGCCAAAAACGCAAATTCATTTCGCAACCGATCGATGTGTCCCTGATCGTACCGGATCGCGCTCGCTTGCGATGTGGCGTAATTATCACAAGCGGCGCGGGACGTGCGCTATGCTTAGTGACAGTTGCGGCAGAATGCGTTCAATGAAAACGACGATCCTTGTTTTTGTCCGCGGTGACGCAAATTTGCCACGCAAGATATCTCAACAGCAGCCCCTCGAGGGTTTCGCAGTTCCAAAACTGTCGCGGAGCGCAGTGCTTGCTGTCGCGATTTTCCTGATTGCCCATCTGGCGCTGCTGATCGGTCTCACCACGCCGGAGAAATTTGTCTTCGACGAGGTGCATTACGTGCCGGCGGCGCGGCAGATGCTGGCGCCCGTGATGTCGCAGCCGATGCTCAATCCGATGCATCCGCCGCTGGCCAAGGAGCTGATCGCGGCATCGATCGCGACCTTCGGCGACAACGCGCTTGGCTGGCGTTACCCCGCGACGTTGTTCGGCGCGTTGGCGATCGTCGCAATCTATCTGTGCGGGCTCGCGCTGTTTTCCGCGCAAGGGCCCGCGATCGCCGCGGCGCTGATTGCAGCGTTCAACCAGATGCTGTACGTGCAGGCGCGCATCGCGATGCTCGACATCTTTGCGCTCGGCTTCGGCCTGCTTGCGACCGCCGCCTTCATGCATGGCTTTCGCAGAGAGCGGCCGCACGCCTTGTTTGCCGCGGCAGGAGCTCTGTTCGGACTTGCTGCGGCCTGCAAATGGAGCGGCCTATTTCCGCTTGGCGTCTGCATCGTCATCGTTACGGTGATCCGCCTGATGCAGGGCTGGCGTACGCTGTTCGCCGACGCGAGGCCGGAGGACTGGTATCGGCCGGAGCTGTGGCCCGGCTTGAGGCTGCATCATGTCGCGCTCTGCTTCGTCGTCTTGCCAATGGTGGCCTACCTTGCCGCTTTCGTCCCGCTCCATGGCGTGTCGCTGCCGGATTTGATCGAGGCGCAGCGGCGGATCTTCGCCGACAACACCACGACGGCCATCGCCGGCCACACCTATATGAGCGCATGGCCGTCCTGGCCGTTGCTCGCGCGCCCGGTGTGGTTCCTGTTCGACAAGACGGGAGATGACAACGTTGCTGCGATCGTCTTTCTTGGCAATCCGCTGGTGCTATGGCCGGCGCTGCTCGCGCTCGTCGTGGTGTTGCGCGATTTCATCGCGGCGCGGCGGTGGGATGCATTCCTGATCGCGGCATTCTATTTCGGTCCCTGGCTCGCCTGGGCATTACTGCCGCGCACGCTTGGTTTCATCTACTACTATCTGCCGGCGGCGACCGCGGCGTCGCTGGCGCTGGTCTATGTGCTGCGCCGGGAGGGGCTGCCGCGCTGGCTGCTGTGGGCCTATGTCGGCCTCGCTGCGGCCGGCTTTGCGGTCATGCTGCCGATTTCCGCAGCCTTCATCGGCACGTCCATGCGAATCTTCGGCCGCCTGATGCTGTTCCAAAGCTGGATATGACATCGCCGCCTGCCGGGCCGCGGCAGGCGGCGTGTCGTGCGCGACGGCCGCGCGTCTACTTCGCTGCGGTCTTGGTGTCCATGTTCACGACCTGGACGCGGCGGTTGATCGCGTCGGCGCCGTTGGCGGCATCCTTCAGCTTGGTCTCGCCGTAGCCGACGGTGACGAGATCGGTGCCGTTGAGGCCGTAGTTCTGCACCAGGTATGTCTTGATGGTGTCGGCGCGCCGTTCGGAGAGCCCTTGATTGTATGCTTCGCCGCCGGTCGCGTCGGTGTGGCCGGCGACCACGAAGGTCGAGCCCTTCAGCGCCGGATCGGACAGCGCCTTGCCGAGCGCCTGCACCGATGCCACCGACGTCTTGGCGATGTCGGCCGAGTTGTAGTCGAACTGGATCTCCAGATCGATCTTCGGCTTGGTCGCGGCGAGCTCGGCGATCTGCTCGCGCTCGCCCGTCGAGAGCGACCGGGTCGGGCGGTTGCGCACCGTGTTCAGGAAGGTCGCTTCCTTGGCTTGCGCGGTCGTGTCGGCCTGCGGACCGACGGACAGGCCGCGGGTTGCCGGCTTGGGCTTCAGTGCATCCAGGATTTTGTCGGTGGAGACATTGTTGTCGCCGGCCAGAGCCAGGCCCGCCGTCATCGACAGGGCTGCCGAAAGAGTGATCGCCTTCAGTCCAAAAAACTTATCAAAACGGGTCATTGTCATATCCTCGCTGCTACGCCTGATGGCGATTTGATGCCGCGAGCCTAGGGCAGGTTCAAAGGCCTCAATGTGATCTTCCTCACATTCGAAATTGCCCCGCGGAGATTCTGACTGTCTCGACCGGGAACGTCGGGGAGCGCCCAAAAGCCGCACGCTGAGAGCGGGCTGATTCGGCAGTGCAGCAACGAAATGTCTTCTGCCTGAAAAACTTGCCGTTGAAGAATGGCAGTTGTGGTGGCCGGCATCAGGCCGGCTGCCTTTTCTGGAGGAGAAGTTTGATGAAGACCCTGTTGCTCGCGACGGCATTCGTGGCGCTTGCTCTGTCCCCCGCATCCGCCGCCAAGATGGCGTGCACCAGTGCAAACATGGCCAAGCTCGTTGCCGGGATGGGCGGCGAAGACACGCCGGGCAAGATCGCAGCGAGGAAGTCGATGGCCGCGGCCAATTCCGACATGAGCAAAGGCAACATGCGCGGCGCCTGCAAGCATTACATGAGCGCCGAGAAGGCGATGGCGATGAAGTAGGCTCCCGCGATCCCGGACGTCATGGCCGCGCTGGCAGCAGATGGCAGCGCGGCTTTTTCGTGCCCCTGCTTCTTTGCCTCGCGGCGAATCCGGCTACATTGCGTTCCGCAATGCCCCGCGCCCCGAAACCACTTCCGCTCTCGACCACACAGGCCCGGCAGATCTGGCTGCATGCCCAGCGGCTCGATGTGCGCACTCCATTCGGGGAGGGCGCGCAGGCCGTTGCCGACGCGACTGCTCATCTCGGCTATGTGCAGATCGACACCATCAACGTCATCGAGCGCTGCCATCACCACATCCTGTTCAGCAGGATCCCGTCCTACCGTCGCGCCGATCTTCGCCAGGCCCACAGCGTCGACAAGAGCGTGTTCGAATACTGGACCCATGCGCTGTCCTACGTGCCGGCCGCCGACTTCCGGTTCTTCCTGCCGGCGATGCGCGAGCACCGGCGCGAGGGACACAGATGGTTTGCATCGGTGAAGCCGGCTGACACGCGCAAGGTGATGCGACTGCTGCGCGCCGGCCCGCTGACGATCCGCGACATCGAGGATGACGTGCTCGTCGAAAAGGAGCACCTGTGGCAGAGCCGCAAGCCGTCGAAGCGCGCGTTGCAACTCGCCTTCTATACCGGCGCCGTCACCATCAGCGAGCGCCTGGGCATGCTCAAGACCTATGAGCTGATGAACCGTCATTTCGGCTGGGACAAGCTGCCGAGGCCGGCATCGGCAAGGGAGACCACGGCCTATCTGCTCGACCGCGCGCTGCGCTCGCAGGGCGTGGTCAGTCTCGATTCGATCTGCCATCTCGACGCGCCGAGCAAGAAGCCGGTCGCACGCCTGATCGCCTCGCGCGTCGGCCGCGGCGAGCTCGTGCCTGTTACGCTCGAGGGCGCCGGCAAGCAGGAGCATTGGGTCTCGCCCGCAGCGCTGGAGGCGGGCGGCGAAGGGCCGCCGCCCGATCTCGTCCACATTCTTTCGCCGTTCGATCCCCTGATCATCCAGCGCAAGCGTACCAATCTCATCTTCGGCTACAACCATCTGTTCGAAGCCTACGTGCCAAAGGCCAAGCGCAAGCTCGGCTACTTCGCGCTGCCCGTGCTGGTCGGCGACGAGATCGTCGCCGCGCTCGATCTCAAGACCGACCGGCAGGCGAAGAAGCTCTTGATGCAGAAATGGACCTGGGTCGGGCGGGGCAAGAAGGCGGCGGGACGACGGGAGCTCAAGCGTGTGATCGAAGAAGAGCTCGACCGATTCGAGCGGTTTCAATTGGCGGAGTGAAGTCTTCATAGGATGGATTAGCTAAGCATAATCCACCGCTTCTAGTATCCCGCGGAGACAGACATTGGCGGGTTACGCCGAGCGGTCAGCGCTCTGCGCAGCCGCGCGCCGACCTTCCCTACGCAGTTGGACGAGCCGATCGATCCAAACACCGAAGGCAATCCCGACCGCGTAAGCGGCCAGATTCCACAGCGAGAATATGCGACCGAGCAGCAGCGCGCCGGCCGTTGTCAGCCGGAACGCATCGAGCCATGGCGTGTGCACCAGGCGGGAGAATTCCACGATGACCGCAATCGCCACCGCGATGGCCGCAATCTGCATCCGCGACAGCCTCGGCAGCACAACCCCGACCAGCAAGAACACCATCGTGGCCCACAAGAGCGAGCCGCCATATTTCACCACGAAGGCCGGAAGCCCGAGCGGAAAGCCGTACCAGCGCAGGCACAGCCCGCAGACGATCACCATCGCGGCGAGGGCGGCGCGGATCAGCGATGTCAGGAGCGGCGCAACAGGTTGATCCGGCTGCGCCCCGCGCATTGCTCGCTCCATTGACTCTTTGCCCGCGATGCTCAAAACCGCCACCCAGCCCTAGAAAAGCAACAACCCGGGGGGAAGCCATGAGCCAGACCACCTATGCCGGTTCTGCCGGCGGAGCCAAGAGCGCCAGCAAGAGCGACATCGAGACCTCGACCATCCGCGCCATCTCCTGGCGGCTGATTCCGTTCCTGGTGCTGGCCTACTTCTTCTCCTATCTCGACCGCGTCAATCTCGGCTTTGCCGCGCTGACCATGAATGCGGAGCTGAAGTTCACCCCGCTGATCTTCTCATGGGGCGCCGGCATCTTCTTCATCGGCTATTTCATCTTCGAGGTGCCGAGCAACCTCGCGCTGGAAAAATTCGGCGCGAGCCGCTGGATCGCCCGCATCATGGTGACCTGGGGCATCATCTCGGCACTGATGGCGATGGTCAGCGGCGTGACGAGCTTCTACGTCCTGCGCTTCCTGCTCGGCGTCGCCGAAGCCGGCTTCTTCCCCGGCATCATCCTCTATCTCACCTACTGGTATCCGGCCCAATATCGCGCCCGCTTCCTCGCGGCCTTCGCCATCGCCGTTCCGGTCTCGACCGTGATCGGCGCGCCGATCTCGGGCCTGCTGCTCGGGCTCGACGGCATGATGGGGCTGAAGGGCTGGCAGTGGCTGTTCATCATCGAGGGCATTCCTTCCGTGCTGCTCGGCGTCGTCACCTGGTTCTATCTCACCGACAGACCGGAGAAGGCGGACTGGCTCTCGGCCGAGCAGAAGGCGTGGCTGAAGGCGAAGCTTGATTCCGAGATCGCCATCAAACAGGCCGCGAAGCATCCCTCGCTGGGCGAAGCCCTGTCCTCGCCGAAGGTGATCGCGCTCAGCCTGATCTATTTCGGCTTCGTCGGTGCGCTCTATGGCATGCAGTTCTGGCTGCCGCAGATCGTCAAGGCGTTCGGCCTCACCAACGCGCAGACCGGCTTCGTGACCGCGATTCCCTATCTGTTCGGCACCATCGCCATGGTCCTGTGGGCGCGGCATTCGGATGCGAGTCGCGAGCGCGTCATGCATGTCGGCGCGCCGTTGCTGCTCACAGCTGTCGCTCTCGGCATCTCCTCCTTTCTTACCGATCCCACCCTGACGATGGTGGCGCTGACGGTCGCCGCGATCGGCGTGTTCTGCTGCTTCGGCGTGTTCTGGACGTTGCCGACCGCCTGGCTGTCCGGCACGGCGGCGGCCGGCGCGATCGCCCTGATCAACTCGATCGGCAACCTCGCCGGCTTCGGCGGGCCCTATTTGATCGGCTGGGTCAAGGAAGCCACAGGCCAGACCTCGACCGGTTTGCTCGTCCTCGCCGTGCTGCCCCTGATCGCCGGCATTTTGGTCTTCGTCGGCGGCCACGACAGCAAGCACGAGTTCGCCGAGCAGGGGCGGTAAGGGCTTCGCAGGCTGGGCAACGGTGCGCACTTCGCGCTCCGTGCCTCCCGGGCTGACGCGTGGCACGCTTCCGCCTTCGCCGTCTGGGCTGCGCGGACAGTCCTCCTGCCCAACTCTACAATCGCACCTTCGCAACTCGGCCATCCCAATCCTTACCACCCCTTAACGATCACGCTTTCCTGATGACTGACGATTATTGACTTTCGTCAGTGATTAGTCGACATTCCTCAAATCGAGATACAGGAGTGTCCTTCGATGTTCGTCCGGTCGGTTTTGTCCAGCTATTCCAAGCTCTTGGCGGGTGTGTCGTTGGCCCTGATGGCCGCTGCCCTGGCCGGGTGCAATGATACTGTTGCCGAGAAGGCCGAGCCGCCGCGGCCGGTTTTGGTTGCGACCGCCCATTATAGTGCCGAGACGCCGGAGCGGAGCTTCGTCGGCACCATCAGGCCGCGGATAGAGAGCGATCTCGGCTTCCGCGTCGCCGGCAAGGTTGCCAAGCGCCTGGTCGAGGTCGGCCAGACTGTCGAAATCGGCCAGCCGCTGGCCACCCTCGACGAGGTCGACCTGAAGCTCCAGGCCGAGCAGGCCGTCGCCGAGCAGACTGCCGCGACCGGTGTGCTGGCCCAGGCCGCCGCCGCCGAGCAGCGCGCCAAGGACCTGAAGGCCAAGGGCTGGACCACCGATGCGCAACTGGATTCGAGTCGCGCCGCCGCCGACGAGGCCCGTGCGCGCCTGAACCGGGCCGAGCGCTCGGTCGAACTGACCAAGAATTCCCTTTCCTACGCGACGCTCAACGCCGACGCCCGAGGCGTCGTCACCGCAACGCTGATCGAGCCCGGCCAGGTGGTTGCCGCGGGCCAGGCCTCGATCCGTGTCGCCCGCTTTGCCGAAAAGGAAGCGGTCGTCGCGATCCCTGAGACGCTGGTCGGACGCGCCAAGTCGGGCGTCGCCAGCGTCACTCTTTGGTCCGAGCCGAACAAGAAGTATGCGGCCAAGCTGCGCGAGATCGCGCCGGCGGCCGACCCGGCCACGCGCACTTATCTGGCAAAGTTCTCGCTGCCTGAGGCCGACGACAAGGTCGCGCTCGGCATGACGGCGACGCTGACGCTGTCTGACGCCGCGACCGAACGCGTCGCCCGGCTGCCGCTGTCGGCGCTGTTCAACGAAGGCGGCAAGCCGTCCTTCTATGTCGTCGACGACAACGGCTCGGTCGCGCTGAAGCCGGTGACGGTGAAGTCTTACGAGAGCAAGGACGTCGTCATCACGGGCGGAGTCGAGGAGGGCGCCAAGATCGTCGCCCTCGGCGTGCAGAAGCTCGATCCGGGCCAGCGGGTGCGGATCGTGTCGTCGCTTTCTTTCTAATTGCTGTCATTCCGGGGCGGTGCGAAGCACCGAACCTGGAATCTCGAGATTCCGGGTCTGGTTCTTCGGACCATCCCGGAATGACACGAGAAGTCGAGTTCGTCGTTGCAAGGCGGAGTTTCGGCCCGAGCGCTAATGCGAAGGCTGAAGCGGCGAAGCGATCCAGAACCTGCCCAGCCCCCTGGATTGCTTCGCTGCCTCGCGACGACGGGTTGAATAGAGCGGCTGTCATATTTGCAACTGGATCTTCTTTTCGGAGAGAGCGATGAAGCGCTTCAACCTTTCGGCCTGGGCCGTCAGCCATCCGACGCTGGTTCTCTTCCTGATGATCGTGCTCGGCGTCGCCGGCTTCTTCTCCTATGAGAAGCTCGGCCGCGCCGAGGACCCGTTCTTCACGGTGAAGGTGGTCAACGTCTCCGTGATGTGGCCGGGCGCGACCGCGCAGGAGATGCAGACCCAGGTCGCCGATCCCATCGAGAAGAAGATCCAGGAGCTGCCCTATTTCGAGAAGGTGCAGACCTATTCCAAGCCCGCCTTCACCGCGCTCCAGGTCACGTTCCGCGACAACACGCCGCCGAAGGACGTGCCTTATCTCTTCTACCTCTTGCGCAAGAAGCTGGTCGACGTGCAGGGCCAGCTGCCATCCGGCATCCTCGGGCCCGTCGTCAACGACGAGTTCTCCGACGTCGATTCCATCCTGTACATGATGACCGGCGACGGCGCCGACTATGCCCAGCTGAAGAAGGTCTCGGAAGGTTTTCGTCAGCGCCTCCTGAAGGTGCCCGGCGTGACCAAGGTCGACGTCTACGGCAATCAGGACGAGCGCATCTTCGTCGAGTTCTCCCACGCCAAGCTCGCCACCCTCGGCATCACGCCGCAGGCGCTGTTCGATTCGCTCGCCAAGCAGAACAACGTGACGCCGGCCGGCACGGTCGAAACCTCGTCGCAGCGCGTGCCGCTGCGCGTCACCGGCGCGCTCGACGGTGCCAAGGCCGTCGCCGAAACGCCGGTCGAGAGCAACGGCCGCGTGTTCCGTCTCGGCGACATTGCCGCCGTCACCCATGGCTATGTCGATCCACCGAGCTTCGTCGTGCGCCAGGAAGGCAAGCCCGCGATCGGCATCGGCGTCGTCACCGCCAAGGGCGCCAACATTCTCGAGCTCGGCAAAGAGGTCGAGAAGGCAACCAACGAGTTCATGAAGGCCGTGCCGCAGGGCATCGACGTCAAGCTGATCGCCGACCAGCCCAAGGTGGTCGAGCACGCCGTCGGCGAGTTCGTGCATTCCTTCATGGAGGCGCTCGTCATCGTGCTGTTCGTCTCGTTCCTGGCACTCGGCTGGCGCACCGGCATCGTGGTCGCCTTGTCGGTGCCGCTGGTGCTCGGCATCGTCTTCATCGTCATGAACACGATGTCGCTCGACCTGCACCGCATCACGCTCGGCGCGCTGATCATCGCGCTCGGCCTGCTCGTCGACGACGCCATCATCGCGGTCGAGATGATGGTGGTGAAGATGGAGCAGGGCTGGGACCGCGTGCGCGCGGCGTCCTTTGCCTGGGAATCGACTGCGTTCCCGATGCTCACGGGAACGCTGGTCACGGCCGCCGGCTTCCTCCCCATCGGCTTTGCCAATTCCGCGGTCGGCGAATATGCCGGCAGCATCTTCTGGATCGTGGCGATCGCGCTGGTCGCCTCCTGGTTCGTGGCGGTGATCTTCACGCCCTATATCGGCGTCAAGCTGCTCCCCGACATGAAGGCGCACCACAACCACGATCCGCACGCGGTCTACGAGACCCGCATGTACCGTGGCCTGCGCGCCATCGTGCAATGGTGCGTCAATCATCGCATCACCGTGGTGGTTGCCACCGTCGGCGTCTTCGTCGCCTCGATCATCGGCTTCGGCCATGTGCAGCAGCAGTTCTTCCCGCTGTCGGAGCGGCCCGAGCTGTTCCTCCAGTTGCGCCTGCCCGAGGGCACCGCCTTCAACGTCACCGAGAAGGCGGTGAAGAAGGCCGAAACGCTGCTGAAGGACGACAAGGACATCGAGACCTATACCTCCTATGTCGGCCAGGGCTCGCCGCGCTTCTGGCTCGGCCTCAATCCGCAGCTTCCGAACGAGGCCTTCGCCGAGATCGTCATCGTCGCCAAGGGCGTCGAGGAGCGCGAGCGCATCAAGGCCAAGATCGAGAACGCAGCTGCCGAAGGCTTCCTGACCGAGGCGCGCGTGCGCGTCGATCGTTTCAACTTCGGTCCACCGGTCGGCTTCCCCGTCCAGTTCCGCGTGATCGGCCCCGACGCCAACAAGGTGCGCGAGATCGCCTACCAGGTCCGCGACGTGATGCGGCAGAACAAGAGCGTCAAGGACGTCCAGCTCGACTGGAACGAGCAGTCGCCTTACCTCAAGCTCGTCGTCGATCAGGATCGCGCCCGTGCCATGGGCCTGACCCCGCAGGACGTCTCGCAGGCGCTGGCGATGCTGATCTCGGGCTCGCAGGTCACGACCGTGCGCGACGGGATCGAGAAGGTCGGCGTGGTCGCCCGCGCGGTTCCATCCGAACGCCTCGACCTCGGCGGCGTCGGTGATCTCACCATCACCTCGCGCAATGGCGTTGCCGTGCCGCTGCAGCAGATCGCCAAGATCGAATATGCCCATGAGGAACCGATCATGTGGCGGCGCAACCGCGACATGGCGATCACCGTGCGCTCCGACGTCGTCGACGGCGTGCAGGCACCCGACGTCACCAACCAGATCACGCCTAAGCTGAAGGCGATCAAGGATCACCTCGAGCCGGCCTACCGGATCGAGCCGGGCGGGGCGTTCGAGGAATCCGCCAAGGGCAACGCCTCGATTTTCATCCTCTTCCCGGTGATGGTCATGGTGATGCTGACGCTGCTGATGATCCAGCTTCAGAGCTTCTCGCGCCTGATCCTGGTATTCCTGACCGCCCCGCTCGGCATCGTCGGCGCCTCGCTCGGCCTCAACGTCGCCAATGCCCCGTTCGGCTTCGTGGCGCTGCTTGGCCTGATCGCGCTCGCCGGCATGATCATGCGCAACACGGTCATCCTGGTCGATCAGATAGAGACCGACGTCTCGCACGGCCTGCCTCGGCGCGAGGCGATCGTGGAAGCCACCGTCCGCCGCGCCCGGCCAGTGGTGTTGACGGCGCTCGCCGCCATCCTCGCCATGATCCCGCTGTCACGCTCGGCCTTCTGGGGCCCGATGGCCATCACCATCATGGGCGGCCTGTTCGTCGCGACCTTCCTCACACTCCTGTATCTGCCGGGCCTCTACGCCCTGTGGTTCAGGAAGAGCCTGGATGAGGCAGGTACCCCGGAACAGCCTGCGGCGCCGCAGCATGGGAGCGATGAGCATTCCGCAATTCCGCTTGCTGAGGCGGCTGAATAAGTGAGATGAAGTGCTGACGGATGAGTCCTGACAAATGACACTGGTTGCGGAACATATCGAAGGCGACACCCGGGATCGTATTCTCGAGGTGGCTGAGCGGCTGTTCCGCCAGATCGGCTACCAGAAGACCACGGTTGGGGATATCGCCAAGGAGCTCCGGATGAGCCCCGCCAACGTCTATCGCTTCTTTGAATCAAAGAAGGCGATCCATCAGGCGGTGGCCCGCTCGCTGATGGGCGAGGTCGAGCTCGAGGCCCAGCGGATCGTCGCAAAGCCCGGTCCGGTCAGGGAGCGCTTCCGCGAGCTGCTCACCACCATCCACCGCATGAATACCGAGCGCTATGTCGGCGACAACAAGTTGCACGAGATGGTCGAGATCGCGATGCAGGAGGACTGGCAGGTCTGCGTCAACCATATGGAGTGCATCGCCGGATATGTCGGCCAGATGATCGCGCAAGGCGTCGCCGCCGGCGAGTTCGAGGCGCCGGACCTGCAGCTGGCCGCGCTGTGTGCCTGCACTGCGATGATGCGCTTCTTCCACCCCCAGATGATCGCCCAGTGTGCCACCAAGCCTGGCCCGGCCATCGACCAGATGATCGATTTCGTCATCGCCGGTCTGTCGCCGCGCCACTGACGGGCGGGAAGTTTCTCCTATAACGTCCTTGCCGTCATTCCGGGGCGGTCCGTAGGACCGAACCCGGAATCTCGAGATTCCGGGTTCGATGCTTCGCATCGCCCCGGAATGACGGGCATTGGAGAAGCACCCGCGTGACCGACAAAGACCTGTACTTCTATGAGCCCTCCAAGGGCCACGGCCTCAAGCACGATCCCTTCAACGCCATCATCGCGCCGCGGCCGATCGGCTGGATCTCCTCCCGCGATACCAAGGGCCACGTCAACCTCGCGCCCTACAGCTTCTTCAACGCGTTCTGTTACGTGCCGCCGATCATCGGCTTCTCCTCCACCAACTGGAAGGACACCGTCGAGAACATGCAGCAGACCGGCGAGTTCGTCTGGAATCTGGCCACGATGGATCTGGCTAAGCACATGAACGCGACCGCGGCGCATGTCGCGCCGGAGGTCGACGAGTTCAAGCTTGCGGGGCTCACCGCCGTGCCCGGCAAGCTCGTCAACGTGCCGAGGGTGGGTGAGAGCCCCGTCGCCTTCGAGTGCAAGGTGTCCGACATCGTCCGCCTCAAGGGCGCCGACGGCAAGGAGGCCGACGCCTGGCTGACGTTAGGGGAGGTCGTCGCCGTCCACATCGACAAGACCTTGATCAAGGACGGCGTCTACCAGACCGCCGCCGCCCGCCCGATCGTCCGCGCCGGCCGCCGCGGCGACTATTTCGAGATCAAGCCGGAAAACATGTTCGAGATGATCCGGCCGGATTAGGCCGGCGCCCACCGCTCTCTCCACGCCGTCATTCCGGGGCGACGCGTAGCGTCGAGCCCGGAATCCATACTCCCGATCGTGGTTATGGATTCCGGGCTCACGCTTCGCGTGCCCCGGAATGACGTGGAGAGGCATTCAGCCCCAACCCCGATCCCGGAACTGCCCCCACGCCCCGGCCGTTATGGCCCCGGGGCGGCCGCCCGGCCGCGTCAATTCGCGTCTTTTTGCTCGCGAAGTGTTCTCTTCCGCCCGCCACTTTCCGCTAAAATGCCTGATCACCGCGCCGATGCATGAGGTCTGCCATGAGCTTCCGCCGCGACACCATCACAAAGCCGATCTTTTCCTGGGCGCGCGGCGTGCTGCCGGCGATGTCCGACACCGAGCGCGAGGCCCTGGAGGCGGGTGACGTCTGGTGGGATGCCGATCTCTTCACCGGCAACCCTGATTGGTCGAAGCTGCTGAAGGTGCCGCAGGCGAGGCTGACCGAAGAGGAACGGGCCTTTCTGGACGGTCCCGTCGGCGAACTCTGCACCATGCTCGACGAGTGGAAGATCTTCTGGGAATGGCGCGACCTGCCGCAGGATGTCTGGCATTTCGTCAAGCGCGAGAAGTTCTTCGGCATGATCATCCCGAAGGAGTTCGGCGGCCTCGGCTTCTCGCCTTACGCCCATTCGGAAGTGGTGCGCAAGATCTCGACCCGCTCGATCGCGGCGGCGGTCACCGTGATGGTACCGAACTCGCTCGGCCCGGGCGAGCTCCTGATGCGCTTCGGCACCAGGGAGCAGCAGGAACGCTGGCTGCCACGCCTCGCCGATGGCCGCGACATTCCCTGCTTCGGGCTCACCAGCCCGGAGGCCGGGTCCGATGCGGCCTCGATGGTCGACACCGGCATCATCTGCAAGGGCGAGTTCGAGGGCCGCGAGACCGTCGGCCTCAGGCTCAACTGGCACAAGCGATACATCACGCTCGGCCCCGTCGCGACGCTGCTGGGCCTTGCCTTCAAGGCTTACGACCCGGATCGTCTGGTCGGCGATCGAGAAGAGCTCGGCATCACCGTGGCACTGATCCCGACCAACCTGCCCGGTGTCGAGATCGGCCAGCGCCATTTGCCATCGATGCAGGTGTTCCAGAACGGCCCGAATTGGGGACGCGACGTCTTCATTCCGCTCGACTACGTCATCGGCGGCAAGGAGCGGCTGGGCCAGGGCTGGAAGATGCTGATGACGGCCCTTGCCGCCGGACGCGGCATCTCGCTGCCGTCGCTCTCTGCCGCGGGCGCCGCCTATGCGGCGCGCACCACCGGAGCCTATGCCCGCATCCGCGAGCAGTTCGGCATCTCCATCTCCAAGTTCGAAGGCGTCGAGGAGCCGCTCGCGCGCATCAATGCCACCGCCTACCAGTTAGATGCGGCGCGACGGCTGACCTGCGCGGCGCTGAATGCCGGCATTCATCCCGCCGTCATTTCCGGCATCATGAAGCTGCATGCGACCGAGCGGATGCGCACCGCGATCGATGACGCCATGGACATTCATGGCGGCAAGGCCGTGATCGACGGTCCGCAAAACTATCTCGGCAATCTGCACCGCGCCGTGCCGGTCGGCATCACGGTGGAGGGCGCCAACATCCTGACCCGCAACCTCATCGTGTTCGGGCAAGGTGCCATCCGCGCGCACCCCTATCTGCTCGACGAGATGAATGCGCTCGCCGATTCCGACCGCGAGCGCGGCCTCAGCGCCTTCGACAAGGCGTTCTGGAAGCATGTCGGCCATAGTTTCCGGACATTGTTCCGCGCCTTCGGCCGCAGCTGGACCTTTGGCGCATTCGCACCGGCGCCCGATGCGGGCGATGCCACGCCATTCTATAGTCAGCTCTCGCGCTACTCCGCGGCCTTTGCGCTCTGCGCCGACATGGCGCTGCTGACGCTCGGCGGCGCGCTCAAGCGCAAGGAGATGCTGTCGGCCCGCTTCGGCGACATCCTGTCCGAGCTCTATCTGCTCTCGGCCGCGCTGAAGCGTTGGCAGGACGAGGGCCGGCAGAAGGAGGATTTTGCCGCGCTGGAATGGTGCATGGCGACGGGCTTCCGGACCATCGAGAACCGGCTCGCCGAGATCCTCGCCAATCTGCCCAACCGCTTCGTCGCGGGCTTCCTCAGGCTCGTGGTCCAGCCGTTCGGCGCGCGCATGCTCGGCCCCTCCGACCGCGTCGTGCACCGATGCGCGAGTCTGGCCCTGGAGCCGTCGGCGGCACGCGAGCGCCTCACGCCGGATCTGGCCCGGGTCGACGACGACGGCGGTTTTGCCCGGCTGGAGCGCGCGTTCGAGCTGGTCGCCAGCACGGACGCCATCGCCAGGCGCCTGCGCGCCGCGCATATTCGCGACTGGAAGGAAGCGGTCGCCAAGGGCGTGATCACGCAGGCTGAGGGCGAGCAGCTCGCCGCGGCCCGCGAAGCCGTCACAAAAGTGATAGAGGTCGACGATTTTGCGCCGGAGGCGCTGTCGCCGATTTACAAGAAAACCGTCAATGTGCATCAGTTCTTCCAGGAACTCGGTGAGCAGAGGGCGGCGAGCTGATGGCACGACCGGTATTCATCGTCGACGGCAGCCGGACGCCGTTTCTGAAGGCGCGTTCGGGGCCCGGTCCGTTCACGCCGGTCGATCTCGCCGTGCAGTGCGGCCGGCCGCTGCTGGCGCGCCAGCCGTTCGCGCCTGACAGCTTCGATCAGGTCATCCTCGGTTGCGTCAACGTGATCGCGGACGAGATGAACCCGGCACGTGTCGCCGCGCTCCGGCTCGGCATGGGCGAGGACATGGTCGCCTTCACCGTGCAGATCAATTGCGGCTCCGGCATGCAGTCGATCGACACCGCCTACCGCTACATCCGTGAAGGCCATGCCGACATGATCCTTGCCGGCGGCACCGAGGCGCTGAGCCACGCGCCGCTGGTCTGGCCGAATTCCGGCGTGCGCTGGTTTGCCGGCCTTGCCACCGCCAAGGGCGTTGCCGCGAAGCTCGCTGCGGCGTTCAAGCTGCGGCCGCGCTATCTCAAGCCAATCATCGGCCTCGAGCGCGGGTTGACCGATCCCATCACCGAGCTGAACATGGGCCAGACCGCGGAAGTGGTCGGCCATCTCTTCGGCATCACGCGCGCACAGTCCGATGCTTACGCCGCCGAAAGCCATCGCCGCCTTGCGCATGCGCGAGGCGCGGGATTCCTGAAGGGTGAGGTCGAGACCGCGTTCTCCCGCGACGGCAAGTTCTTCGACCACGACGACGGCGTGAGGCCGGATTCCACGGTCGAGTCACTCGCAAAGCTACGGCCGGTGTTCGAGCGCCCCTGGGGACAGGTCACCGCAGGCAATTCCTCGCAGATCACCGACGGTGCCTCCTGGGTGATCCTGGCGTCCGACGCCGCGGTCGCAAAACACAGGCTGACGCCGAAGGCCGTCATCGTCGACAGCCATTGGGCCGCGCTCGATCCCAGCATCATGGGGCTCGGGCCCGTGATGTCGGCGACGCCGCTGCTCACGCGCAACAATCTCACGATCAAGGACGTCGAGACCTGGGAGCTGAACGAGGCCTTTGCGACGCAGGTGCTCGGTTGCCTCGCCGCCTGGAACGACGACAAATTCTGCCGCGAGATCCTTGGGCTGGACGGCCCCGCCGGCGAGATCGATCGCGACAGGCTCAACGTCGACGGCGGCGCGATCTCGCTCGGCCATCCCGTCGGCACCTCCGGCAACCGCATCGTGCTGCATCTCGTCAACGCGATGAGGCGGCTCGGCACCCGACGTGGCGTTGCCACCGAATGCATCGGCGGCGGGCTCGGCGGCGCCATGCTGATCGAGGCGGTGTGACCATGGATTCGAAGATCATGACCGCGCTGGGCGACCGCCTCCTCACGCTTGGGCCCCCGCCCGCGGCGGACAGTCCATACAGGCATTTCAAGCTGACGCGTGACGCCGATGGTGTCGCCTGGCTGCTGTTCGACCGCACTGATGCAAGCGCCAACACCCTGTCCTCCGACGTGATGGAGGAGTTCGACGCCGTGCTCGCGGCGATCGAGACCGAGCGTCCGGCCGGCCTCGTGATCCGCTCGGCCAAACCTTCAGGCTTCATCGCCGGAGCCGACGTCAACGAATTCCGCGGCGCGTCAGATCCTGCCATGGTCGAGACGCGCATCCGCGCTGCGCATGCGGTGGTCGACCACCTGGAAGCCTTGAGGCTGCCGACGGTCGCGGTCATCCACGGCTTCTGCCTCGGCGGCGGGCTCGAGGTGGCGCTGGCCTGCCAGGCGCGCATCGCCATCGAGGGGGCGCGTTTCGGCTTCCCGGAGGTGATGCTCGGCCTGCATCCCGGTCTCGGCGGCACCGCCCGGTTTACCGCGCTGGTCAACCCGACCCAGTCGATGGCGCTGATGCTGACCGGCCGCACCATCGATGCGCGCCGCGCCAGGGCGCTCGGCCTCGTCGACACCGTGACGCAGGAGCGCCACGTCCACGGCGCGGTGAAGGATGCGCTGTTCGGCCGGCTGAAGCGGGCCAGGCCCGGTCTGCTCACGCGGGCGGCCAATCTCGGGCCGGTGCGTGGCCTGCTGGCCAGGCGCATGCGCGCAGAGGCGGCGAAGGCTGCATCCCGCGAGCATTATCCCGCGCCTTACGCGCTGATCGATCTCTGGGAGACCCATGGCGGCAGCAAGGCCGCGATGCTGAAGGCCGAGCAGGCCTCGTTCGCCAAATTGATGGTGACGCCGACCGCGCAGAATTTGATCCGCGTCTTCTTCCTGCGTGAGCAGATGAAGAAGGCGGCAGGCGCCGGCAGCACGGTGAAGCATGTCCACGTCATCGGGGCCGGCGCCATGGGCGGCGACATCGCGGCCTGGTGTGCAGGGCAGGGCCTTCGCGTCTCGCTCGCCGACATGAAGGCGGAGCCGATCGCAGGCGCGGTGAAGCGCGCAGCCGAGCTCTACGGCAAGATCATCCGCAAACCGACGGAGGTGCGTGACGCGCTCGATCGCCTCATCCCCGACATGGACGGGGAGGGCGTCCGCAACGCCGATCTCATCATCGAAGCGGTGCCCGAAAAGCTCGAGCTGAAGCAGAAGGTCTATGCCGGCCTCGAGCCGCGGATGAAGCCGGGTGCGATCCTTGCGACCAACACGTCGAGCATTCCGCTTCAGGACTTGCGCACCACTCTGGCGCGTCCGGAGCGGCTGGTCGGCTTGCATTTCTTCAATCCGGTGTCGCGCTTGCAGCTGGTCGAGGTCGTCAGTCATGACGGCAACGATCCGCAGGTGCTGAAGGACGCGCTCGCCTTTGTCGGCGCGATCGACCGTCTACCGCTCGCCGTGAAGAGCTCGCCCGGCTTCCTCGTCAACCGCGCGCTGACGCCGTACATGCTGGAAGCGATGGTGATGCTGGACGAGAATATCGACCAGCGCCTGATCGACGCCGCGGCCGAGCAGTTCGGGATGCCGATGGGGCCGATCGAGCTCGCCGATCAGGTCGGGCTCGACATCTGTCTCGACGTCGGCGACATGCTGCGGACCAAATTCGGCGATCTCTTGCCGCCGACGCCGGCCTGGCTGCGCGAGAAGGTCGCAAGAGGCGAACTCGGGCGCAAGACCGGCAAGGGCTTCTACACCTGGAAGGACGGCAAGGCGGAGAAGGCGCCGCTTCCCGAGACCGGCCCGCGCGTCACTGACCAGATGATCGACCGCCTCGTGCTGCCGATGTCCAACGTCTGCATCGCGGCGCTTCGCGAAGGCATCGTCGATGATGCCGATGCGGTCGATGGCGCCATGATCTTCGGCACCGGCTATGCGCCGTTCCGCGGCGGCCCGCTGAACTATGTGCGCACGCGTGGCGTGGATGACGTCGTGTCGACGCTGCGCGCGCTGGCCGAGCGATTCGGCGCGCGCTTTGCGCCTGATCCGGGCTGGGACAGTTTCAAGTGAGAGCGATATGACCGAACAAGCTACGACCGGGCCGAGCGGCGATCTCTGCATCCGCACGCTGGCGATGCCGGCCGACACAAACGCAAACGGCGACATCTTCGGCGGCTGGCTCCTGAGCCAGATGGACGTCGGCGGCGGCGTGTTCGCCTCGAAGGCTGCGAGGTCGCGCACCGTGACGGTCGCGATCGAGGCGATGAATTTTCGCAAGGCGGTCTATGTCGGCGATCTCGTCTCGGTCTACGCCAATCTCGTGCGCGTCGGACGCACCTCGCTGACGGTGCATCTCGAGGCCTGGGCATTGCGGCGCAAGGAGCTTCATCCATTCCTCGTCACCGACGGCAATTTCACCTACGTCTCGATCGACGACCACGGCCGTCCGCAGGAGATCCAGCGAAACGATCCGCCGATCGCGACGTAATCGCGCGCGACGCTCTGCCTCATCCTGCGAAACGTGGCAATCGCTGCAAAACGCGGCGCGGGTGAGTCATCCTCGTCGCGGCTTCGCCAAGAACCAGTCATAAAACGGATGAGGTCCCGGCGTACTCAATGCGTGTCGATTCGGGGTGGAAACGGCCTCAAATGCCTGGGAACCTTTGGGCACGAGTGCCGTTATTTGCCCGCACTGAGGGATCCACGGACCATGCCGGACAGCTACATTATCGAAGTCGATTCGCAGACCGCAGGTATCGTCGTTCGCTCTCAAGGAGGCTACTGCTTCTTCGCCTCGTCCCACCGCTTCAACCGTCTCGAAGGCCAGCTCTTCCGCAACGCCCGCGAAGCCGAACGCGCCGCGCGCAAGCTGGTTAACGGCGATGTGAAGGAAGCGGCGTAGTCGTCAACGCGAGTTGCGCGGTCGGAATTTTTTGCCGACCGCACCGTGCCGTTCCCTTCTCCCTCGCGGAGCCATCCTCTCCCACAAGAAGGAAAGGAAGGGACGTCATCACAACTTCGTCGCAGCCCGCGACAGCAGCTTCCACTCGTCGCCCTGCTTCTGCCAGTTCATCAGGATGTGAAGATTGGTCGATACTTTTTTCCCGTCGGCTGCCATCTCCTGCTCGCCCAGCCAGTGGAAACGCACGATCGCTGCGGGGCCGACCACCTTGATGGTGGGGTCCTTGTATTCGATCGACAGGAATTTCGATTTGCCGTCGGTGGCGTTGGCGATGAAGGTTGCCTTGTCCTCGACCTTGCCGCTGGAATGGCTGTAGCTGAGATCGTCCCAGCACAGCGCAGCGAGCGCTTTCGGATCAGCCGCGATCTGGGCAAGGCGGAAGGCCTCGACCTTCTTCGCCACGGCTTCCTCGTCCGCCGAAGCGGCGAGCGCCGGCGTGGCGAACGCAAGCGCAGAGACGGCGAGAGTGGAGAGAGCCAGATCGCGTCGGTTGATCGTCATCGTTTCCTCCTTTTTGATCTTGCACCGAATGTTGCAGCCGCGCGTGACTTTGTCGAGTGTCGCATTGTCGTCATGTGAATGCGTGATTGCGCGATCGCGGCCGTATTGATACGTCTCGCGCATCGATGGGTCGCGCATTTGGGAAAGTACGGAAATGATCGAGGCCAGTTACGACGCGATGGGCAGGGCGTTGTTGTTCGACATCGACGGCACGCTCGCCGACACCGATCCGCTGCACTTGAAGGCGTTCAATCAGGTGCTCGGTCCGCACGGCCACGTCTTCGACCACGCGCGCTTCTCGAGGGAGCTGCAAGGTTTCGCCAATGTGGCGATCGGCGAGCGCTTTCTGCCCGACGAGGCGCCGGAGCGGCGCGCCCTGATCCTCGATGAGAAGGAGGAGGTCTTCCGCACGCTGGTGGCCGGGCAGATCGCACCGCTGCCGGGCCTGATGGCGCTGCTCGACCGGGCCGACAGCGCCGGCATCCCCATGGTCGCCGTGACCAATGCGCCGCGCCTCAACGCCGAGCTGCTGCTCTCCGGTCTCGGCATCACGCATCGCTTCAAGGCACTCGTGATCGGAGCCGAGCTGCCGCACGGCAAGCCGCATCCGCTGCCCTATCAGGAAGGGCTGCGTTTCGTCGGCGCGAGGCCGGAAACCTCGATCGCATTCGAGGATTCCCGTACCGGCGTGCAATCCGCCACGGCGGCCGGAATTCCGACCGTCGGCATCCGGACCAGCCTCAGCCATGCCGACCTGGTTGCATCAGGCGCGGTCACGTCTGCCAGCGCCTTCGACGATCCGGCGCTGCTCGCGCGCCTTGCGAACGCCATGGCGTGGTGAGGACCTTCATCCTTCAACCGTGATCGGCGTCCGCATTGACCGAGGGCGCAAACCGCCGCACCATGCACCATTCTGATTTGAGGCCTTTGCCGTGACCGGATTGACCCATCGCCAAGCTGAAATCCTCAACATCGCGCGCGCTTCCGGCCGCGTCATGGTCGAGGAGCTCGCGCGTCGCTTCGAAGTCTCGGCGCAGACCATCCGCAAGGATCTCAACGACCTCTGCGAGCGGAGATCGCTGACCCGCATCCATGGCGGCGCCATCATCGCCTCCGGCGTCGAGAACCTCGCCTATGAGGCGCGCCGCTTCGTCGCCGCCGACGAGAAGAAGGCGATTGGCGCGGCGGCCGCTTCGCTGATCCCGAACGGCTGCTCGCTGTTCATCAACATCGGCACCACGACGGAGGAGGTCGCGAGTGCGCTGACCTCGCACGAGGACCTCCTCGTCATCACCAACAATCTCAACGTTGCCATGCTGCTCTACCGCCATCCCCGCATCGAGGTGGTGGTCGCGGGCGGCACGGTGCGGCGCGCCGACGGCGCAGTGGTCGGCTCGACCGCGACGCAGCTGATCGGCCAGTTCAAGGTCGACTATGCCATCATCGGCGCGTCCGCGATCGACGAGGAGGGGGCGCTGCTCGACTTCGACTATCGCGAGGTGCAGGTGGCGCAGGCCATCATCGCCAACGCCCGCAGCGTCATGCTGGTCGCCGATTCCACCAAGCTTCGCCGCAGCGCGCCGGTGCGTATCGCCCACATCACCCAGATCCAGACCTTCGTCACCGACCAGGAGCTCCCCGAACGCCTCGCCACCATCTGCCACAGCAAGGGCATCGAGGTGGTCGAGGCGATGCCGAAGGGCGCGGATATCGACGATTCCCCGGCCGATGCCCAGGATGCCGCGCCGGAAGCCGCGCCAGTGGTGCGGCTGAGATAGGAGCTAAGCGTCGTCCCACGGGTTGAGCAGCGGAACGCCCGTCGGTTTGAAATCCTCTACACTGCACGTAACAACCGTCAAACCATGAACCAGCGCGGTTGCAGCAATGAGCGCGTCGCGTTCAGCGCGCGGGTTGGGAACGTGAAGTTGCGCGCAACGCTGCGCGACAGCCGTATCGATAGGCAGGATCCGACCCTCGAAGCGAGCCAGAATCTGGCTGTTGATCCAGCTGCGCAAGATGGCACCTTGCGCTGCGTCCCTGCGTTCGATCAGGCGTGCGCCAAGTTCGATCTCGAGAATCGAAATGACTGAGATGAAGAAATTTGCTGCTGGATTTGCGCCTGCCCAGGCAATGACGCGCTGATCGGCCTTGTCCGGTCGCCTCAATTCGGAAATGACATTGGTGTCCAGCAGGAACATCAGTCGAGATCAGCAGCCCTGAAGATCCCCTCGTCAACGCGAAGCGGATCGAAATCAAAATCCGCGTTCGTTTGCGCCAGAGCTTCCGCAAGGCTCATGCGTCCGCCGGTCAGGCGCAAGTAATCCTCGATGGTTAGCAGGACATGGGCTGGACGGCCGCGGTCCGTAATGAAAACGGGTCCTTGCGATGCCGCTTTCTTGGCGCCGCTGGTGTCTTGATTGAATTCTCGGCTGGTCCGGGTGGTCACCATCGTCTGAGCCTCTAAGCCGTGGCCATGCTCTGTTTGGGGAATTTATGTAGAAATGTTGCTACATGCAAGCCGGCCGGTTGGCCATGCCGGGCTGCCGTTCAATCGCGCGCCTTGCCGCAACTTTATCCGTCTACCTGCCGATTTGGCGGCCTCATTGCCCACCAGAAAAGTTTCGCTTTCACTTCCTTCCGCCTCTCTTTCATCTTGCTTTCGTTTTTCGGTGTGATCTAATGAAAAGCGAAAGTAGCCGCTCGACGAACGGGCGGTCGCCGGGGGATGCGTCTGTTGGAGCGTATTTTCGATCTCGCCATCATTGGAGGCGGTGTTAACGGCTGCGGCATCGCGCGCGACGCGGTCGGCCGCGGCAACACGGTTTTCCTGTGCGAAATGAACGATCTGGCGAGCGGGACGTCGTCCTGGTCGACCAAGCTGGTGCATGGCGGCCTGCGCTATCTCGAATATTACGAGTTTCGCCTGGTCCGTGAGGCGCTGATCGAGCGCGAGATCCTCTGGGGCATCGCGCCCCACATCATCCGTCCCCTGCGTTTCGTCCTGCCGCACCATGCCGGCCTGCGTCCAGCCTGGCTGCTGCGCTTGGGCCTCTTCCTCTATGACCACATCGGCGGCCGGCATCTGCTGCCCGCCACGCGCTCGGTCGATCTGAGGCGCGACGAGGTCGGCAAGCCGCTGATCCCGAATCGCTATGCCCGCGCATTCGAATATTCCGACTGTTTCGTCGACGACGCCCGCCTCGTCGTGCTCAACGCGCGCGATGCCGCCGACAAGGGCGCCGAGATCCGGACCCGCACCCGCGCCACCGAGATTCGCCAGTCCGGCGGCCTCTGGACCGTCAGCATGGTCAATACGCTGACCGGCCAGCGCTCGCAGGTCCAGGCGCGCGCGCTGGTCAATGCCGGCGGTCCCTGGGTCGAGGACGTGCTCGGCCGCGGCGCCGGCGTCAATGCGAAGGCAAAAGTCCGCCTGGTGCAGGGCTCACATATCGTCGTGAGAAAACTTTACGATCACGACCGTGCCTACATGTTCCAGAATGCCGACGGCCGCATCATTTTCGTCATCCCGTACCAGGACGATTTCACGCTGATCGGCACCACCGATCGCGATTACGACGGCGATCCCGCCAAGGTGAAGGCGACGGCCGAGGAGATCCAGTATCTCTGCACCGCGGCGAGCGAATATCTCGCCAAGCCGGTCACGCCGGATGACGTGGTCTGGACCTATTCCGGCGTGCGGCCGCTCTATGACGACGGCGCGAGCGAAGCCAAGGCCGCAACGCGCGACTACGTGTTCGAGCTCGACACGCCCGGCGGCGTGCCGCTGCTGTCCATCTATGGCGGCAAGATCACGACCTATCGGAGGCTCGCCGAAGAGGCCCTGGAACGCCTTGCGCCCTATCTTCGCAGCGCGAAAGCGCGCGAGGGCTGGACCGGCAAATGGCCGCTGCCCGGCGGCGACATGGATGTGTCGGATATCGACGGGCTGATCGCCGAGCTCCAGCGCGGCTATCACTTCCTCAGTCATGAGCATGCAAGGCGGCTCGCGCGCGCCTATGGCACGCGGGCGATGAAGCTGCTCGGCGATGCGAAATCATTGGCCGATCTCGGCCAGGCCTTCGGCGCGACACTGACCGAGCGCGAGGTTCGCTATCTCATGGCCAATGAATGGGCCGTCACGGCGGAGGACGTGGTCTGGCGCCGTTCCAAGCTCGGCCTGCGACTATCTGCCGACGAGATTGCGGCGCTCGACGACTGGATCAGGACCCACGCCGTGCCGCAAAGTCCCCTGCTGGAAGCGGGAGGACGCTCATGACCGTGACACTCGATCACGTGACCCGGACCGTCGACGGCGTCGCGCACATCCGCGACGTCTCCCTGACGTTCGAGAGCGGTACGCTCAACGTCCTGCTCGGGCCGACGCTGTCGGGCAAGACCTCGATCATGCGGCTGCTCGCCGGTCTCGACAAGCCGACCACGGGCAAGTTGCTGGTCAACGGCAAGGACGTTACCGGCGTCGACGTGCGCCAGCGCTCGGTCGCGATGGTCTATCAGCAGTTCATCAACTACCCCTCGTTCACGGTCTACGAGAACATCGCCTCGCCCCTGCGCGTGCAGGGCAAGCCTCGCGACGAGATCGAGGCGCGCGTGGCGGAGGCGGCAAAGCTGCTGCGGCTCGAGCCGTTCCTGAAGCGGACGCCGCTTCAGCTCTCCGGCGGCCAGCAGCAGCGCACTGCGATCGCACGGGCGCTGGTCAAGGGCGCCGATCTCGTGCTGCTCGACGAGCCGCTCGCCAATCTCGACTACAAGCTGCGCGAGGAGCTGCGCGCCGAATTGCCGCGCATCTTCGAGGCCTCGGGTGCGATCTTCGTCTATGCCACCACAGAGCCGACCGAGGCGCTGCTGCTCGGCGGCAACACGGTGTGCATGTGGGAGGGCCAGGCGCTGCAGATGGGCGAGACCGCCAACGTCTACCGCCGGCCGCAGACCTTGCGCGTCGCTCAGGTGTTCTCCGATCCGCCGCTCAACCTCGTCGGCATCGAGAAGAAGAACGGGCAGGTCGCATATGCCGGCGGCACGGCCTCGCCGGCCACGGGGCTGTATTCGTCGCTCGCGGACGGTGTCTATCGCGTCGGCTTCCGCGCCCACCAGCTTGCGCTTGCCAATGGCGAGGCGGATCGCCACGCCTTCCACGCCACGGTTACGGTGACCGAGATCACCGGTTCGGAGAGCTTTGTGCACTTGACCCGCGACGGATCGAACTGGGTGGCGGTGCTACACGGTGTGCACGAGTTCGAGCCCGGCCAAACGCTCGATGCTGTGCTCGATCCCAATGATGTTTTCGTGTTCGATGCTGCCGACCGTTTGGTCGCGGCTCCCGGTCAAATCTGAGGGAGGTGCGCCATGGCTCGCATTGACCTCGTCGATCTCGCCCATTCCTACGGCGGCAACGCCGCCGCCCCGGAGAGCTTTGCGCTCAAGCCTGTCACCATGACGTGGCGGCAGGGCGGCGCCTATGCGCTGCTCGGCCCGAGCGGTTGCGGCAAGACCACGCTTCTCAACGTCATCTCCGGCATCATCACGCCGTCACGCGGGAAAATCCTGTTCGACGGCAAGGACATCACACCGCTGTCAACCCAGAAACGGAATATCGCCCAGGTGTTCCAGTTTCCGGTGATCTACGACACCATGACGGTGGGCCAGAACCTGGCGTTCCCGCTGAAAAATCGCGGCGTGCCGAAGGCGGAGATCGACAAGCGCGTCGCCGAGATCGGCCGTCTGCTCGACCTCGAACCTTATCTGAACCGCAAGGCCACCCGCCTCACCGCCGATGCCAAGCAGAAGATCTCGCTCGGCCGCGGCCTCGTCCGCTCGGACGTCGCGGCCGTGCTGTTCGACGAGCCGCTGACGGTGATCGATCCCGAACTGAAATGGCAGCTCCGCTCCAAGCTGAAGGCGCTTCATCGTGAGCTCGATCTCACGATGATCTACGTCACCCACGACCAGACCGAAGCGCTGACCTTCGCCGACACCGTCGTCGTCATGCACGACGGCCGCGTCGTGCAGAGCGGCACGCCGGCCGAACTGTTCGACAAGCCGGCGCACACCTTCGTCGGCTATTTCATCGGCTCGCCCGGCATGAACATCCTGCCGGCGGAGGTGCGGGGGCGCGAGGCCAAGATCGGCGGCCACGTCATCGCGCTCGATCGCAGCTACGACAGTCTGCCTTCTGGCGCCAAGATCGAGATCGGCGTCCGTCCCGAATTCGTGGAGGTCGTTGCGCCCGCGCCCGGCCTGCTCGCTGCCAGGATCGAGCGCATCGACGACCTCGGCCGCATCCGCTTCGCGCGCGTGCGCGTCGGCGACGCGAAGCTGGCGGCGCGCGCACCGGCCGGCTTCACCAGCGCGGACGGCAGCGCCGGGCTGAAATTCGATCCGTCGCACGTGCACGTCTATGCCGACAGCCTTCTGGTGGAGGGAGCCGCCTGATGGACAAGACCGTCAACCAAAAAGCCTGGTTCCTGGTACTGCCGGTGTTCCTGGTCGTCGCCTTCTCGGCGGTGCTGCCGCTGATGACGGTGGTGAACTATTCGATGCAGGACACGTTCGGCAACAACCAGTTCTTCTGGAACGGTGTCGGCTGGTTCAAGGAGCTGCTCGATCCCTCGACCGATCTCGGCGGCCGCTTCCTCGCTTCCCTCGGCCGCAACCTGTTCTTCTCGCTGGTGATCCTCGCCATCGAGGTGCCGCTCGGCATCGTCGTCGCGCTGTCGATGCCGCGCGAGGGCTGGACGGTTGCTGCCTGCCTCGTGATTCTCGCTCTGCCGCTTCTGATTCCGTGGAACGTGGTCGGGACGATCTGGCAGATCTTCGGCCGCCCGGACATCGGCCTGCTCGGCTATACCCTCAACGCGATGGGCTTGGACTACAATTACGTCTCCAACGACGTCGACGCCTGGATCACCGTCATCGTGATGGACGTCTGGCACTGGACCAGCCTCGTCGCGCTGCTCTGCTACGCCGGCCTGAAGTCGATTCCCGAGGCCTACTACCAGGCCGCGCAGATCGACGGCGCCTCGCGCTGGGCCGTGTTCAAGGCGATCCAGCTGCCGAAGATGAATCGCGTGCTGCTGATCGCCGTGCTGCTCCGCTTCATGGACAGCTTCATGATCTACACCGAGCCGTTCGTCGTCACCGGCGGCGGGCCCGGCAATTCCACGACCTTCGTGTCCATCGAGCTGGTCAAGATCGCGCTCGGCCAGTTCGATCTCGGCAAGGCCGCCGCGCTGTCGCTGGTCTACAATCTGATCATCCTGATCGTCTGCTGGATCTTCTACACCGTCATGACCAATGCCGGCGTCGAACGCAAAGTCCAGGCTTCGAGCGAGCCGGCGGTGGAGCCCAAGCCTTCGGTCGCGCTCAAGCCAGTGCCCGCACTCAAGCCGAAGGAAGGAGTGGCCTGATGCATTCGATTCCCGGCCGCCGCCTCATCATGGGGCTGTTCCTGGTCTTCCTGCTGCTGCCGATCTACTGGCTCGTCAACATGAGCTTCAAGACCAACAGCGAGATCGTCTCGACGATGACGCTGTGGCCGCACACCCCTACGCTCCAGCACTACAAGCGCATCTTCACGGACGAGAGCTGGTACTCCGGCTATATCAACTCGCTCCAATACGTCATCCTCAACACCGTCATCTCGATCTCGGTGGCGCTGCCCGCGGCTTACGCGTTCTCGCGCTACCGCTTCCTCGGCGACAAGCACCTGTTCTTCTGGCTGCTGTCGAACCGCATGGCGCCGGCCGCGGTCTATGCGCTGCCGTTCTTCAACCTCTATTCGGCGATCGGCCTGTTCGATACGCCGTGGGCGGTCGCGCTGGCGCACTGCATCTTCAACGTGCCGCTGGCGGTGTGGATCCTCGAAGGCTTCGTCTCCGGCGTGCCGCGCGAGATCGACGAGACCGCCTTCCTCGACGGCTATTCCTTCCCGCGCTTCTTCATCAAGATCCTGGTGCCGCTGATCGCGAGCGGCATCGGCGTCGCCGCCTTCTTCTGCTTCATGTTCTCCTGGGTCGAGCTCCTGCTCGCGCGCACGCTGACCTCGGTGTCGGCCAAGCCGATCGCCGCGATCATGACGCGCACGGTGTCGGCCGCCGGCATGGATTGGGGCCTGCTCGCTGCCGCCGGCGTGCTCACCATCATTCCGGGCGCGCTGGTGATCTGGTTCGTCCGCAACTATATCGCGCGCGGTTTCGCGCTCGGCCGGGTGTAACGCGCATGATCCCGAAAAGTGGAAGCCGGTTTTCGGAACAGATCATGCGCAAGGAGTAAGAGCAATGGAGTCTATCGCATGGATGGCCTGGACGCTGCCGACCGCGATCTTCTTCGTCGCGCTTGCCTGCACGCTGGCCGTGATGACCTGGCTCGCCGCGGTCTATCCGGAGGCCGAGCGCGTCGGCGTGCTGCGCATCCCGACCACGCGCGGCGATCGCCTGTTCATCTCGCTGATCGCCGCCGCCGTCATCCACCTCGCGTGGATCGGTCTCGTCGGCACCGACCCCATCGCCACGCTGCCGATCGGAGAGGAGGGTTTCGAGATTTCGAGCCTGTGGCTCGCAAGCGGAATTTCGCTGGTCACGGCCGTGCTCATCTTCCGCACGGTCTGAAACTGGCGAAGGGACGGCCAGATCCGGGACCAACCCGGGCCTGTATAAGAGTTTGTCGCTGCAACGGAGGAACAACATGCGACAGTTTAGGAGAAGGAAAGGTCCATTGACCAAGAATAGTTTTCTGACCATGTCCAGCGCCGCCGCGATCATTGCGGTGTCGTTCGCCATGTCGGCGCCGGTGCGCGCCGCCGACGAGGCCGTGATCCAGAAATGGATCGCGGAATTCCAGCCTTCGACTCTGTCGAAGGAGGACCAGAAGAAGGAGCTGGAGTGGTTCGCCAAGGCCGCCGAGCCTTTCAAGGGCATGGAGATCAACGTCGTCTCCGAGACCATCACCACCCACGAGTACGAGGCGCAGACGCTGGCGAAAGCGTTCTCCGAACTCACCGGCATCAAGCTCAAGCACGACCTCATCCAGGAAGGTGACGTCGTGGAGAAGCTGCAGACCCAGATGCAGTCCGGCAAGAACGTCTATGACGGCTGGATCAACGACTCCGACCTGATCGGCACCCATTTCCGCTACGGCCAGACCATCGCGCTGTCGGACTACATGACCGGCGAGGGCAAGGACGTCACAGACCCCATGCTCGACGTCAACGACTTCATCGGCAAGTCGTTCGGCACCGGGCCGGACGGCAAGCTCTATCAGCTGCCCGACCAGCAGTTCGCCAACCTCTACTGGTTCCGCTACGACTGGTTCACCAATCCCGAGTTCAAGGCCAAGTTCAAGGCCAAGTATGGCTACGAGCTCGGCGTGCCCGTGAACTGGTCCGCCTATGAGGATATCGCCGAGTTCTTCACCAACGACATCAAGGAGATCAACGGCGTCAAGGTCTACGGCCATATGGACTATGGCAAGAAAGACCCCTCGCTCGGCTGGCGCTTCACCGACGCCTGGCTGTCGATGGCCGGCAACGGCGACAAGGGCATTCCGAACGGTCTGCCGGTCGACGAATGGGGCATCCGCATGGAGGGCTGCCGTCCGGTCGGCTCTTCCGTCGAGCGTGGTGGCGACACCAACGGACCGGCGGCGGTCTACTCGATCACCAAATATCTCGAGTGGATGAAGAAGTACGCGCCTCCGCAGGCCCAGGGCATGACTTTCTCCGAGTCCGGCCCCGTGCCGGCGCAGGGCAACATCGCCCAGCAGATGTTCTGGTACACCGCCTTCACCGCCGACATGGTGAAGCCGGGCATCGCCGTGATGAACGCGGACGGTACGCCGAAATGGCGTATGGCTCCGTCGCCGCACGGCTCGTACTGGAAGGAAGGCATGAAGCTCGGCTACCAGGACGCCGGTTCGCTGACGCTGCTGAAGTCGACCCCGCCGGACCGCCGCAAGGCGGCCTGGCTCTATCTCCAGTTCATCGTCTCCAAGTCGGTGAGCTTGAAGAAGAGCCATGTCGGTCTCACATTCATCCGTGAATCCGACATCTGGGACAAGTCGTTCACCGAGCGTGCGCCGAAGCTCGGCGGCCTGATCGAGTTCTACCGCTCGCCCGCGCGCGTGCAGTGGACCCCGACCGGCAACAACGTGCCCGACTATCCGAAGCTCGCACAGCTCTGGTGGCAGAACATCGGCGACGCCTCGTCCGGTGCGAAGACCCCGCAGCAGGCAATGGATGCCCTCGCGGCCGCTCAGGACTCCGTGATGGAGCGCCTGGAGAAGTCCGGCGTGCAGGGTGCCTGCGGTCCGAAGCTCCACAAGAAGGAGAAGCCGGAGTACTGGTTCGCGAAGGCCGAGAAGGACGGCACCGTCGCGCCCCAGCGCAAGCTCGCCAACGAGAAGCCGAAGGGCGAGACGGTCGACTACGACACGCTGATCAAGTCGTGGCCGGCGAGCCCGCCCAAGCGTGCGGAAGCGAAGTAGGCGGCGAATAGCGTTGCAAACAAGAAAGGCCGGGAGCGATCCCGGCCTTTTTCTGTTGTGCTTGTGGTGACGAGCTTGTGGGTCACGCGTCCCACACACTCGCTGTCATTGCCCGCGAAGGCGGGCAATCCAGTATTCCAGAGGCGGTCGTGATTGCATCGAGGGGCCGCGGCGTACTGGATGCCCCGCTTTCGCGGAGCATGACAGCGTCGCAGGTGGATGGTCCCTCACTCCGCCGGCTCGGCGGCCAGCGTCGGATAATCCGTATAGCCCTTCGCCCCGCCGCCGTAGAACGTGTTCTTGTCCCAGTCGTTCAGAGGCGCGCCCTGCTTCAGCCGCTCGACGAGGTCGGGGTTGGAGATGAACGGCTTGCCGAAGGCGATGAGATCGGCCGCGTTCGCGTCCAGCACCTTGGTCGCCAGCTCGAAATCATAGCCGTTGTTGGCGACGTAGGCGCCGGAGAAGCGCTTGCGCAAGGAGGCATAGTCGAACGGCGCGAAGTCGCGCGGCCCGCCGGTGGCGCCCTCCACGACATGGAGATAGACGAGCTTGAGCGCGTTGAGACCGTCGACGATGTGATCGAACAGCGGCTGCGGGTTGCTGTCGGAGATGTCATTGGCCGGTGTCACCGGCGAGATGCGGATTCCGGTGCGATCGGCACCCGCCTCGGCCGCAACGGCCTTGGAGACTTCAAGCATCAGCCGAGCGCGATTCTCGATGGAGCCGCCATAGGCATCGGTGCGCTTGTTGGTGCCGTCCTTGGCGAACTGGTCGAGCAGGTAGCCGTTGGCGCCGTGGATCTCGACGCCGTCGAAGCCGGCCTCCAGCGCGTTCTTCGCCGCGCGCTTGAAGTCGTCGATAATCCCGGGAATTTCGGAGAGCTCGAGCGCGCGCGGCTCGGAGACGTCGGCGAAGGTGCCGTTGACGAAGGTCTTGCCCTTGGCGCGGATCGCGCTCGGTGCCACCGGGGCGGCGCCATTGGCCTGAAGGTCGACATGCGAGATGCGGCCGACATGCCAGAGCTGGATGAAGATCTTGCCGCCGCGCTCATGCACGCGGTCGGTGACCTTGCGCCAGCCGGCGACCTGGTCCTTGCTGTAGATGCCGGGCGTGTCCTGGTAGCCCTGACCCTGCTGCGAGATCTGGCTCGCTTCGGTGATCAGGAGCCCTGCGGAGGCGCGCTGGCCGTAGTAATCGGCCGCAAGCGGGCTCGGCACGAACGTGCCGGGCGCGGCACGGTTGCGTGTCAGCGGCGCCATCACCAGGCGGTTGGCCAGCGTGATGGGGCCGAGCTTGTAGGTCTCGAACAATTTAGTCGAACGGCTCATGAGAAATGCTTCCAGGCGGTGAGAGGTCCCGAACACTTGTGCATCGCGGCATCAGGCGCAAGGGAAGAGCCATACGGAAAGTGCAGGCGAGCTGCGCGGCAGGGCCGCCGTAGCATAATTCATGTGCAATTCCGGCCGCGACAGCATGATCGCGCCATCGCGGCCGTGCGATCCGGCAAGTCAGTTCGTGCCCATGAAATCGCGCTTGCCGATCTCGACGCCGTTGTGACGCAGGATGCCGTGGGCGGTCGTGGCGTGGAAATAGAAGTTCGGCAGCGAGAACGAGCTCAGGAACTGCTGGCCTTTCATGGTGATGGATTTGTCGGGACCGGCCGGGAAGGTGACGTCCCTGGCATCGGCGCCTTCGAACTGCTCGGGCTTGAACGACTTGACGTAGTCGATCGTCTTCGCCAGCCGCTGCTTCAATTCCGCGAAGCTGGTCTCGGTGTCGGGCGTCGTGGGCACTTCGCTGTGAGTGAGCCGGGCGCAGCCTTTGGCAGCGAAATCGCTGACGAGCTGGACCTGCCGCGACAACGGCAACATGTCCGGGAACAGGCGTGAGCCGAGCAGGACGCCGGGATCGATCTTTCTCGCCGCGCAATGCGCCTCAGCTTTGGTGAGCAGCCCGGTCACGCTGTTCAGCATTTGCAGATAGGCGGGGACGACGGCGTCGTAGAAGGACATGTGATGCTCGCTTCAATGGTGGGAAATCTCAGGAGAAAACCTGAGCCACTCACATGGGGGCCTCATGGAAAAATACAATCGCCGAGCGCGGCTTGTGCGATGCGAAAATTCTCTCGCGGGGCATGGCAGCGAGTGGAGGCTACCGAACCGTCGCCTGGGGCTGCGCCTGCGCCGTGCCGCCGCGCATTCGCGCCAGCAGCTCCGCCGTCGGCCAGGAATCGGCCGGCAGGCCGTATTTGATCTGCATTGCCTTCACCGCAGTGCGGCTCTGCTGGCCGAGCACGCCGTCGACCTTGCCGACATTGTAGCCGGCGCGCACCAGCAGCTGCTGCAATTCCTTCAGCTCGTGGAACGGCAATTGCGCGACCGGCGCGGAGGGCTTGCGCATCGGCGCGGCGCCGGCGATGCGCGAGGCGAGATAGCCCGCGGTGGTCGAGTAGATCAGCGAGTTGTTCCATTCGGTGTAGGCCGCGAAATTCGGATAGGCGAGGAAGGCCGGACCAAAGCGGCCCATCGGCAGCAGCACGGACGCCGCAAGATTGTCATTCGGCAGCGGCCGTCCGTCGGCATAGGTGATGCCCAGCAGCGCCCATGTCGAGCGCGGCTCGCGCACCGTGAGATCGGTCTTCTCCCACGGCAGGTTGGGTGGCACCTTGATCTCCTCCAGCCACGGCTCGCCGCGCCGCCACTTCAAACCATTGGCGATGTAGTTCGCGGTCGAGCCGATCACGTCGGCTGGCGACCGCAACAGGTCGCGCCGTCCGTCGCCGTCATAGTCGACCGCGTAGTTGACATAATGCACGGGCAGGAATTGCGTCTGCCCGAGCTCGCCGGCCCAGGAGCCGATCATTTCATCGGGATGCAGATCGCCGCGGTCGATGATCTTCAGTGCGGCGATGGTCTCGCCCACGAACATCTCGGAGCGGCGGCAGTCGTAGGCGAGCGACACCAGCGATTTCAGCGTCGGCAGATTGCCCATGTTGGCACCGAAGTCGCTCTCGAGGCCCCAGAATGCGGCAATCACGGCGGGCGGCACGCCGTATTCCTTTTCGGCGCGTGCAAAGGCCGCGGCGTATCGCTTGATATGCTGCTGTCCGTTCTGCATGCGATAGGGCGCGGCCATGCGGCCGGCGAACTCGGTGAAGAGCTGGCCGAACACGCGCTGGCCGCGGTCGCGGTTGACGATGCCCTGGTCGTAGACGAGATACGGTGAAGCCTCCGCGATCGTGCGCTGCGACACGCCGGCAGCCACCGCCTGTTGCTTCACGTCCGCCAGGAAGCGATCGAAGCTCGCACCATTGTGGCACGAGGCCGCGCGCGGCGAGGGCGCCTTGGGCGCTGCGGGCCTGGCGGGAGGTGGAAGCATCTGGGCGGAAGCGGTGGCGGTGCACGCGAGAAGCGTGACGGCCGCGATCAGAAATCGGGTCTGGACCATGGGAGTTCCGGCGGGGAAAGAACAGGCGTGGATTCGCCTGAAGTTTAGGAGAAGTGACGGCCTCAGGCCATCCTTTCTATGCTCGGCCAACGCAGGGAATGCGGGCGATGTCGACTCGGCCTAGCCGAACAGCCGCATCAGCAGCGCTTTCCCGACCGGCAGCGCCCTCACTCCCCGAAAGGCGCGAACATACTCGCCGGCATAGAATGCCCTGATCGCGTGCACGCGCGTGTCCATGCCTTCCTCGAACCGCACGGCGAATCCGTCGGCGGTCCGCCGCACCACGATGGCCGCGATCGGGCGGCCGTAGATGCGGCATTCGATCGTACTGCCCGGCGCCGGCGGATCGGGATCGATCAGGCGCGCGCCCGTGATGGAGATGTCGCCGAGCCGCGCGAGATGCGACCTGCCGTCGTGGCGCAGCAGGACGGTCTCATTGCGGCTGAACCGCTCCGCCTTTCGCTTGCGCGGCTGCTCGATGCAGACGAAGCAGACCACGGTGAGGATGACCGCGTTGTAGAGGCTCCAGGCCAGGGCCAGTCCGCCATAGGCGATGTTCTCGCCGCGCAGGTGCAGGATGAAGGCATAGGCGATGGCTGCGAGCGTGATGACGAGCGCGCCGCCATAGAGCCGCAGCAGCGGCCATTCGACGAATCGCCTGTTGCGGTCGCCGCCTTTCGCGGTGACCTTGAACTTGTGTCCTGTCGGCTTCAACAGGCCGGCGGCCACCGCCTGGAGCACTGCAGGCGCCGCGATGAGCTGCGAGACGTCCGTCATCATCGCGAGCGAGCGGCCGCGCGACAGCCAGGCCATGCTGAGACCATGCCAGACATAGAAAGGCAGAAAGAAGCGCAACAGCTCGGTGAGGTCGGCCTGAACCGCCTTGATGCCGAACAGCAGGAACAACCAGGGCACGACGAGGCCCGCCACCTTCGACGCGTACACCGCCGACCAGCTCATGAAGGCGTCGGTCAGCGAGAGCCGGTCGATAAAAGCCAGCTTCGAGTCCCGCGACAGTGGCCCGCTACGACCGCGCACGATCTGCATCAAGCCGAGGCACCAGCGGGCGCGCTGGGTGATGTATTCCTTCAGCCCCTCCGGCGCGAGCCCGATCGTCAGGCGCTCGTTGAGATAGATCGTGTTGAGGCCGCATTCCTTGAGGCGCAGCGTGACGAGGTAGTCTTCGGTCACCGAATCGGTTGGAAATCCGCCGATCTGCATCAGCCCGGCATAGCGAATCAGGGACGAGGTGCCGCAGCAAAACGCGACGCCCCAGGCGTCCTTGGCCGGCAGCAGGATGTCGAAGAAGAAGCGCTGCTCGTCGGGCCAGACATCGGTCGCGGCAAGGTTGGTCTGGATCGGGTCTGGATTGATGAAGTGCTGCGGCGTCTGCACTACGCCGACCGACTCGTCGTCCATGAGCGAGATGGTACGCGCAAGGAAATCGGGCCGCGGCACGAAGTCCGCATCGAGAATGGCGACGAATTCCGGTCGCTCCGGCAGCGCGCCGACGTGCCTGAGTGCATGGTTGATGTTGCCGGCCTTGGCGTGGAGGTTGTCGTGCCGCGTGAGATAATGGCAGCCGAGCTCGCCCGAAAGGCGCCGCAGCCAGGGCCGCCGTCCATCGTCCAGTACCCAGACGCGGTAGTGGCCGTAGGCCATCCCGGTCGCGCCGATGATTGTACGCTCGAGGATCGGCCGTTCCTCGTTGTAGGTGCAGATGAAGACGTCGATCAACGGCGCACGCGGATCGGTGGCACGGCCGTCGACCCTCGCTGCGCCGGTGCGGTCGCGCGTCCGGCTCAGGAACAGCAGCGACAACGCGACCGCGACGAGCGAGGCCGCCTCCAGCAGCAGGAATGGGTAGCCGGCCATGGCATCGAGGGTCAGATGCGGCGGCGGGAGCGTCGAGGTGACACGCCAATGGAGATAACGCAGCAGCAGGGCCACCGACACGATGGTCAGGAACGAGCGCGCCATCGTGCTGTCGCGCCTGAGCAGCGGCACGATCGCCATGAAGGCGCCGAGCGCAATCAGGCCGGGCGTCAGCGCCATCATCACGGCGCTGTCTCACGCCGGGCGAATACGACACGGCCGGTGCGTCCCACGGTGCAGGCGCGGGTCGCGGCATCGCGCGATGCCACGGTCACGCGATAGGGCTCCTTGCTCAGCGCATCCGGGTTGATGGCGAGATTGGCGGGTGCACCGGCGGCGCCGGTCAGATTGACCACGATGCCGAAGATCGGCTCGCCGCCGTCATTCGGCTCGAAGGTCGCGCGATCGCCGAGCTGCAGGCGGTTGTAGACGGCCTCGGTGACGTTGGCGGTAATGACGGCGCCGCTGCAATCGAGCACCTTGAGCAGGGGCTGGCCGGCCTGTACGTCCTCGCCGGGCGAGGTCATCATTTCCCAGACGCGCCCCGCGACGGGTGTCGTGATGTTGGCTTCGGACAGGTCGGCGAAGCGGACCTCCTCGACGATGATTTCGTTGGCAAGCCAGGCGATGTCGGTGTCGGTGCGGGCGAGATCGGCTTCGAGGTCGCCGGCGCGCTGACGCATCTCCTCTTCGCGCTGCACCGAGCTCGGCCGGTCGTTATAGCTGTCGCCGAGGAACGAGCCGTTCTGCGCCGCGGCGAGCTCGACCCTGGCGGCATCCAGGCGCTTGCGCGCGCCGAGCTCGGTCTGCTGTGACACGGAGAGCTCGCGCGTCAGCCGCGACAGCTCGACGGTCGAGACATTGCCGGTTTTGGCCAGCGCCGAGGCGCGTTCGACGGCGGCGCTGGCCTCCTCGCGCCGCGCCGCCGCCGCCTCGATCGAGGTCTGGATCTCGGCGATGCGGGCCTCGAGCTGGAGCACGCGTCCGTCGCGGAATTGCGCGGCCTGCCGCGCCAGGTCCTTTTGCGCGGCCTGCGCCGAGGCAAGCTTGGCGGCAAGACTCGGCCGCTCGTTCTCCAGGCGCGATTTCTGCCGCCGGAGATCGTCGAGCAGGGTGCGATCGCCGCGCGAGTTGACGACGCGCAGGACGACGGTTCCGGCATCCAACTTGGTCTGGTCGGTGACGCGCTGGGCGGCCGCGACGCGCCCGCCGATGGGCGTGCGCAACGTGACGAGGCGGGAATTCAGCACCGCCTCGACGCTCGAATTCTCCCAGATCGCGCGCAGCGGCAGCCAGCCGAACACGGCGACGATGGCGAGCCCGATGGCGATCTTGGCACCGCGCCGCAGATACGACCAGCGACGCCCGGATTCCGGCGCCGTCTGCCCGTCCGGCACGGGGCTGGGCTCGTCATGGGCGAACAGCTGCTCGTGCAGCGCTTCCTGCAAGCCCTTCGCGTCAGTCTTGCTCTCGTTAGGGGAGGGAGTGGATGTGGGGTCGACGGAGGCGGCGCGTGAGCGGTCCATCATGACGGTCACCTTGCTGACGAGATGCCAACGGAACCGGCCAATGCACAAGAACCGTGCGACGTACCCGGCAACCGCGGATTAAGCCAATCCTGCGCTTTCCAGGTTGCTAAGTGCCCACGTGTGTTTTTGCGCAAATAACCGTCAAGGTTTAGCGGGAACCGAAAGGCTGGCCGCATGCCATGGATCTGCGGCCCGGCGACGCACGAACCTTGCGGTCGTCGGCGGCATTCATACCTCGTGGATGCCGGCCGAAGGCTTGCCCGCGGCCGCTCCAGGAGACGGCCATGAACTATTTTCGTACCGCAATGCTGCTCGCAGGCCTGACCGCCCTGTTCATGGGCGTCGGCTATCTCATCGGCGGCGCCTCGGGCGCCATGATCGCGCTCGTCATTGCCGCCGCGACCAATCTCTTCACCTACTGGAACTCCGACCGCATGGTGCTCTCGATGTACGGGGCGCATGAGGTCGACCGTTCGACCGCGCCGGAGCTGGTCGGCCTCGTCGCCGAGCTTGCGGGCCGTGCCGGCCTGCCGATGCCGCGCGTGTTCGTGATGGACGAGCTGCAGCCCAACGCGTTCGCGACCGGCCGCAACCCGGAGAACGCCGCAGTTGCCGTCACCACCGGCCTGATGAACCAGCTCAGCCGCGAGGAGCTCGCCGGCGTGATCGCGCACGAGCTCGCGCACATCAAGCATCACGACACGCTTCTGATGACCATCACTGCGACCATCGCGGGCGCGATCTCCATGCTGGCCCAGTTCGGCATGTTCTTCGGCGGCAATCGCGAGAACAACAATGGTCTGGGCATCGTCGGCTCGATCCTGATGATGATCCTCGCTCCGCTCGGCGCCATGCTGGTGCAGATGGCGATCAGCCGCACCCGCGAATACGCCGCCGACAATCTCGGCGCGCGCATCGTCGGACAGCCGATGTGGCTGGCCTCGGCGCTGGTGAAGATCGAGGGCGCCGCGCATCAGGTGCCGAACTACGAGGCCGAGCGGAATCCCGCGACCGCGCACATGTTCATCATCAATCCGCTGTCGGGCCACGGCGTGGACAATCTGTTCACCACTCACCCCTCGACCCAGAACCGTGTCGCTGCCCTCCAACAGCTCGCGTCCGAGCTCGGCGGGCAGGCGGCGCCGTCGGTCGGCGCCAACGAGAACTACCCGCCGCGCGGTCCCTGGGGCCGCTCCTCGTGGCGTGGTTCTTCCCGCGGTCCTTCCCGCGGTCCCTGGGGCTAACGGAACCGGTGAGGATTTGCGGCTTTGTGACCTGGCGCACATAGGGTCATCCCGGCCGGTGCTAACACCTCGACGTGACCATTCCTTCGAAAGGGGATGCGTGACCGGCCCGCTTCCGGCCACCGTCGAAGATGACCAGAGCTGCCGTACTCTTGCTGATCGTTCTTTGCGTGCTCGTCGGCCTGTCCACGCACATGGTCGTCAATTGCGGCGACGAGGACGATCCCGACATCTGCTCGGCCGTGATCGGCTTCTCGCCGCTTCGCGGCTCGCTGATCGCTTTCGCCTATGCGGGGCGCGGGCGGATCGCGCTGCGTCACGGCGACTTCAGGCGGGCGATCGCCGATTTCGACGAGGCCATCCATCTCAATCCCAACCGCGGCTCGCTCTATCGCGACCGGGCGATGGCCCGTCGGCTGAACGGCGATCTCGAGCGTGCCATTGCGGATTATGACGAGGCGATCGCGCATGATCCCAAGCTCGCCGCACCCTATCACCAGCGCGGTCTTGCGCTCGCCGCCATGGGCGATCTCGATCGGGCCATCCTGAGCTACAACACCGCGGTCCGCCTCGATCCCTCCGATGCGCAGGCCCGCCTCGACCGCGGCCTCGCGTTCCTCTCCCGCGGTCAGGCCGACGATGCCCGCGCCGATTTCGAGGCCGCGCTGGCGCTGCCCGCCGGCAAGAACGGCGCCGCGCGAGAGGCAGCGCGCGCCAAGCTCGCCGAGCTCGCCAGCGCCGAGCCGACCGAGGTCTCCGCGCCGCGGCGCTAAGTGGGTTACTTCGCCTTCCTGGCCTTCGCCTTCTTCGCCTTGGCCTTCTTCTCGGGCTTGTCCTTCGCCTTCTTTTCCACCTTCACCGCAATCGGCGCACTGGCGGCCAGGCGCATCGATCGCGCGTAGCTGTCGGCGACGTTGTCGGCGGACATCTGGAGGCGCTTGGCCGCGGCGGTGGCCTGCTCCATGGTGGCCTTGGCCATCATCTTGAAGCGCTCGCCGGTCTCCTTGCCCTTGGCCTTGGCCGCAAGGCCGTTGAAGCGATCCCGCCGCTCCTTGGCGCGGGTCATCAGGCCCGTATGCAGCTGTCTGGCCAGTTGCCGGATCACGACATCCAGGTCTGCGTCCGCCATGTTCTCTCATCCTCTTCGAAAAACGGTATCGATGCGGCGGGACTATGCAGATCGGGCCCCGCCTTGGCAATTCCCGCCAGCGCGTCATCCGCAGCTTCCAGCTTGCGAAGCAAAAAAAGCCGCGCATATTGCGCGGCTTTTTGGCTGGCTTGCTTGGGGAGACGCGTTGTCTGCTTTACTTCAGCGAGGCCACCGGACCGTTCGACGCCGCCGGCTCGGGGTCGAAGCCGAACACGCCGACCAGATACTTGTAATAGTCCGGCATCTTCTCCTTGAGCGCCTCGCGCGACTTCGGGTCGTGGAATTCGCTTTTTCCGGCCAGAAAGATGCTGGCGGTCACGGCAAAGAATTCCATGGGATTCTTCATCGCATAGGCTTCCTTGGGCAACATGTCCTTGGATTTGGCCAGCGCGTAGTAGGCGATCACGCCCTTGTTGGCGTAGCCGTCCGGCAGCAGCCGTGCGTGATAGGCATGGAGAAGCTCGTGCAGCAGCACGGCCTCCTTTTCGTAGCGCATCATGTCCGGCCGCAGCATGATCACGCCGAGCCCCGAGTCGACCGCGAGGTCGACGGCGTTCGGATTGGTCCAGCGCTGCTTGTTGTGGTCCCACACCGTCAGCGTCCGCGGCACGCGGCGCTCGACGTTGGGAGCGACGCGGCCGTAGCAGGCGGTCGCGGCGCCTTCGTCGAGGCAGGCGAGCTCGCTCGCGATGATCGGCACGGTGCGGAAGAACCGCAGCACGCGCGGCGATAGGCCGGCCGCTTCGACGGCGTCGATCTGCTGCTTCAGATTGTCGGTGAGCTTGTCGACGTCCTTGCGGTCGGAGTTCTCCGAGAGGTCGAACATGTAGCCGCGGTAGCCCTGGAAGCCCGGCGGCAGCGACGGCGCTGCGTCGGCATCGAGCGACCCGGCATGAGATGGATTGGCGAAGAGCGCGCCGACGATGGTTGCGGTCAGCAGCAACGCAATGCGCATGATGAACCCCCTGATGTCACTTCGCCCCGGCAGAATGGGCCGCCGTTGTTTGCGAAACGTGAGTGGGGCGAGACTAAGGCGCCGATGTTGAGGCGTGCTTAATCCCTGGTTGCAGATCGCGGAGGCGGATTAGTGCGGGATTAACCAAGCGTGGATTGGCCACGCACTTCGGCGTAACATGAAGCGGGGGCACCAACCCCAATTGCCGGAAGGGAGGATGCCATGTATGCCGCCATCCGTCAGGCCAAGGCGAAAAGCGGGAGTGCGGAAGAGCTGGCGCGCCGCATCAAGGACGGCGCCGTTCCGATCATCAGCGACGTCGATGGCTTTCGCGCCTACTACGTCGTCTATGCCGGCGATGACACCGTCACCGCGATCTCGATCTTCGACAAGTTCGAGCAGGCCGAGGAGGCGAATCGGCGCGCGATCGCCTGGATCGAGAAGGAGCTGGGCCCGCTGCTGGCCGGCGACGCGCGCGCCGTGGCGGGGCCGGTGATCGTGCATACGCTGGCATAGGTCGGAGGCTGTCGCCTCACATTCAACTGTCATCGCCCGCGAAGGCGGGCGAACCAGTACGCCGCGGCAGTCGTTGTGAATCTCGAGGTCTCTGGAATACTGGATGCCCCGCCTGCGCGGGGCATGACAGCTGTTCCTCACAGCTCCCGCGCATTCGAGAACGCAAAGCTCGACACCCGCCGCGTCGTCTCGTCCAGGATCAGCGTGCGCGTGATCGGGGGCTCGGCGCGCTGGGCGCAATTTTCGCGCTCGCACAGACGGCAGTTGACGCCGATCGGCGTGCCCTCGGTTTTCTCCAGGTCGATGCCGGCGGCATAGGTCAGGCGTGCGGCGTGACGGATCTCGCAGCCGAGGCCGATGGCGAAGCGCGGCTGCGGCAGCGGGTGCGGCGCGACGGGGCGGCGCACCATCTGCGCGATCGAGAAATAGCGCGTGCCGTCCGGCAGCTCGATCACTTGCTTGAGCAGGCGGTCCGGCGTGTCGAAGGTCGAATGCACGTTCCACAGCGGGCAGGTGCCGCCGAATTTCGAGAACGGGAAGGTGCCGGAGGAGAAGCGCTTCGAGACGTTGCCGGCATTGTCGACGCGCAAGAGGAAGAACGGAATGCCGCGCGCGTTCGGCCGCTGCAGGGTGGTGAGGCGGTGGCAGACCTGCTCGAAGCCGGAATTGAAGCGTTGCGCCAGCACGTGGATGTCGTAGTTGAGCGCCTCGGCTGCGGCAAGGAAGGCCGGATAGGGCATCATCACCGCCGCTGCGAAGTAGTTACCGAGGGTGATGCGGAACAGGCGGCGCGGCGTGTCGTCCAGCGGGCCGGCGCGGCCGATGATGGTCTCCAGGGCTTGCGCGCATTCGCCGAGGCCGAGCTGAAAGGCGAGCTGGAACGCGCGGCCGGGCGGGTCGACCAGCTCCGAGATCAGGAGCTGGCGGCGATGCCGGTCGAAGCGCCGCAGCGTCTCGCGCATCACGTCGACCGGCATGATGCGGGTCTGGATCGAATGCTTCTCGCGCAGGCGCGCCGCGAGCGCCGCATACAGACCTTCGGCCGGAACGTTCAGCTCATCGCGCAGAGTCTCTGCGGCCTGCTCGAGCTCGGGGAAATAGTTGCGGTTGGCCTCGATCAGCTCGCGCACGCGCTCGACCGGATTGGCCTCATAGCGCGTGCCGACGTCGCGGTCGGCCATTTGCGCGGCGGCCAGCGTCTCGCCTTGGCGCGCCTCGGTATAGGCGGCGTAGAGCCGTTGCAGCGCGTGGGTGACGCCGGGGCAGAGCTCGGCGAGGTCGCGCAGCTCCTGCTTGGGCACGTCGATCTGGCGGAACAGGGGATCGGAGAAGATCTCGTTGAGCTCGGCGAAGAAGCGGTCCTCGTCGGCGGTGGCGAGGTCGCGCAGGTCGAGGTCATAGGTCTCGGCAAGACGTAGCAGGATTTGCGCGGTCACCGGGCGCTGGTTGCGCTCGATCAGGTTGACGTAGCTCGGCGAGATCCCGAGGCCCTCGGCGATCTGGGTCTGCGACAGCCCCAATTGCTGCCGGATCCTCCGGAAGCGCGGGCCGACGAAGAGTTTCTTGCCGGAAACGGCGGGCATGTCTCAGATCCCCAGACACATCAAGGTCAGGTTTACTGACCCATTGATTTACAAAATTTACAAAATAACATCTATTACATGTTCTGATGTTACATGACATCACCAATCAGAAACAAGCCCTCTATCCGAATTTTCCGTTTTCGCGTTTAGCTCCTGACACGCATCTCGCAATGCACTGTCAAGAATGTCGATGGTAGCCATTCGCCATCGTCAGCGAAAGGATCAGGTCCATGAACTACCAGCCCCGCGGCATCAGCCCCCTCCTGCGTCCGGCCTCGTATCAGAGCGAGGTCGAGGCAGCCCAGGCGCTCCTTGCGACCCAGCCGACATGGAACGGGGTGACGGCCGAGGCCGTCGCGCGCATGCGCCTGCAGAACCGCTTCAAGACCGGTCTCGACGTCGCCCGTTACACCGCGGCCTTGATGCGCGCGGACATGGCCGCCTATGACGGCGACCCCACCAAGTACACCCAGTCGCTCGGCTGCTGGCACGGCTTCATCGCCCAGCAGAAGCTGATCTCGGTCAAGAAGCACTTCGGCAAGACCGATCGCACCTACCTCTATCTCTCGGGCTGGATGATCGCCGCGCTGCGCTCCGAGTTCGGTCCGCTGCCCGACCAGTCGATGCACGAGAAGACCTCGGTGCCGGCGCTGATCGAAGAGCTCTACACCTTCCTGCGCCAGGCGGATTCGCGCGAGCTGAACGACATCTTCCGCGCCCTCGACAAGGCGCGCAAGGAAGGCGACAAGACCAGGGAGAAGGAGCTGATCGAGAAGATCGACAACTTCCAGACCCATGTCGTGCCCGTCATCGCAGACATCGACGCCGGCTTCGGCAATGCCGAGGCGACCTATCTGCTCGCCAAGAAGATGATCGAAGCGGGTGCCTGCGCGCTGCAGATCGAGAACCAGGTCTCGGACGAGAAGCAATGCGGTCACCAGGACGGCAAGGTCACCGTGCCGCATGAGGTCTTCCTGGCGAAGATCCGTGCCTGCCGCCACGCCTTCCTCGAACTCGGCGTCGAAGACGGCGTCATCGTGACCCGCACCGACTCGCTCGGTGCCGGCCTGACGCAGCAGATCGCCGTCAGCCACAAGCCCGGCGACATCGGCGACCAGTACAACAGCTTCCTGGATTGCGAGGAAGTCACGGCGGAGAACGCCAGGAACGGCGACGTCATCATCAACCGCAACGGCAAGATGATGCGTCCGAAGCGGCTGCCCTCCAACCTCTACCAGTTCCGCCCGGGCACCGGCGAAGACCGCTGCGTGCTGGACTGCATCACCTCGCTGCAGAACGGCGCCGACCTGCTCTGGATCGAGACGGAGAAGCCGCATATCGAGCAGATCGCGAAGATGGTCGACCGCATCCGCAAGGTGGTTCCGAACGCGAAGCTGGCCTACAACAACTCGCCCTCGTTCAACTGGACCCTCAACTTCCGCTGGCAGGTCTTCGACGCCTGGAAGGAGGCCGGCAAGGACGTCAGCAAGTACAACCGTGCCGAGCTGATGAAGGCGGAGTACGACGACACGCCGCTGGCAAAGGAAGCCGACGAGCGCATCCGCACCTTCCAGGCGGATTCGGCCAAGCGCGCCGGCATCTTCCACCACCTGATCACGTTGCCGACCTATCACACGGCAGCGCTCTCGACCGACAATCTGGCCAGGGAGTATTTCGGCGAGCAGGGCATGCTCGGCTACGTCAAGAACGTCCAGCGCGCCGAGATCCGTCAGGGCATCGCCTGTGTGAAGCATCAGAACATGGCCGGCTCCGACATCGGCGACGACCACAAGGAGTACTTCGCCGGCGAGGCGGCCCTGAAGGCGGGCGGCGCCCACAACACGATGAACCAGTTCGGCTAACGAACCACGCTACTCTCGATAGGAGACTGACAATGACCAAAGGCAGCAATTTCTGGGTGATCGGCGGCGAGTTCGGTTCGATGAACTTCCACAAGCTCGTGGAAGGCTCGGCCCAGGTCAAAGGTCCGTTCAAGTCCCGCAAGGAAGCCGAGGACTGCTGGCGCGAGGTGTCGGAAGAGAGCCGCCACAAGGCCGGCGTCCGCTTCTCGATCGTGGAAGAGCCGCAGCGCGCTCCGGCAGCCTGATCGGCTGCCGGCCTGAACCAAGAAGACGTCCAAGGACGGACGGTCCCATCCAGGCTCTGCCTGGGTGGGATCGTCTGCTTTTGGTACAGGTGAAACGGCTGTGGGCTCTGTAAGTATCTGGAATTGTAGACCTTTGCGGAGGGAGTGGTTGCTGATAGGTTAATGCCGGAAAGTCGAGGACGAGGCCGACAATGTCAGAGCCCGAGACCAGCGGGATCCATCCCGGCCAGCCGCGCCCGGTGCGGCTGCGCGATGCACTGCTGCGCGCACGGATCGAGGCCGCCGACCGGACCGGCGTCGTCGTCGATCTCAGGGACGCCGAGGTGGCGCGGCTCGAGATCCTCAATGACGCGCTCGATCCCCTGTTCGCGCAGGTGCCTGATCAGATCGACCTGTTCGACCGCGGCATCAGCCAGGGCGATACGCCAAGACTCTGGATCGACGTCGTCGCCCACATCGTGATGGGGCGCGACAAGCGGATGTACCGCTTCGTCCAGGACACCCGTTTTGGCCGCATCGTCCTCGCCGAGTCGCACGACACCGCTGTGATCGTCGAGGCCGTCACCGACTATGTCGCGCGCCGCATGGTCGAGCGCGAGCGCGCGATGGTGGTCCCGCCCGAACCGCAAGCACCAGCCACCGAGCCGCCACGCCGCTCGCGCGTCTGGCCGTTCGTGTTCGGGTTCGTGCTCGGCGCCGCGGCGTTGTTCGGGGTCGCGGTGCTGGCGGCTTTGCGGAGCTGGTGAGACTCTCTCCCTCGTCATTCCGGGGCGCGCGAAGCGCGAGCCCGGAATCCATTCATCACCACGGGCTGCGGCCTGATGGATTCCGGGTTCATGCTTCGCATGCCCCGGAATGACAAGGGGTCTAAATCAACCTCGCATGCTTGATCTGCCCGATCTGAAATCCAGCCCCCAGGCTCCGCACCGTCTGCTCGCAGCGCCAGCCGGCATTGTCCTTCTCGATCGTCAGCAGATTGTACGCCGCCGCCGGGTAGCGTCCGTGCGCGAGCGCGGAGGCCGAGGGAACGCCGAGCGCGGGAATGTTTCCGTTGGGACCTTCGACCCATATCGTCGAATGAACGTGGTCGTGCCCGTGCAGGATCAGCTCGACGCCGTGGCGCTTGAGCAGCGCCAGCAGGGCGGGCGCGTCCGTCATCCGCTTCTGGCGGGAATCGGATTTCAGCGGATGATGCACCAGCAGCACGCGGAAGACGTCCTCCGCCGCGAGCCGTTCGAGCACCTGTTCGAGCGACGCGAGCTGATCGGGCCCGAGCGTGCCCGTCGCCATCAGCGGCAGGGTCGGTACCGCCGTGGACAGGCTGATCAGCGCGAGCGGTCCGCGTCGGCGCACGGACGGAAAACCGATGCGGCCGTCGTCGCCGGCAAGATAGGGTGCAAACGTCTCGCCGAAACGATGAAAGGTGGCACGGACATAGGCGTCATGGTTGCCGGGAATCGCGGTCACGCGCTCAGGCGGGCCGACGCTTTCGAGCCAGGCGAGGGCCGGCGCGAATTCCGCCTCCAGCGCGAGGTTGACGAGATCGCCCGTCACCGCGACGTGGTCGGGCGCCTGCGCCCTCATATCGGCGACGAGTGCGTCGAGAACCTCGCGGCGCTGATATTTGTGGCGGTTGCGCGTCCAGTTGACATAGCCGAGCGCGCGCTTGCCCGCGAGCTCGATTAGCCGCGGCTTCGGCAAAGGCGGCAGATGCGGGTCGGACAGATGGGCGAGCGTGAAGGGAGCCATGGGGCGCGATTGCCTCGCTATTGCTCTACCGTAATGGCAAGGTCGCGCCCGACGCGCAAGCAGGGCCTGAAACGGGGCGGCAGGGAAGTCTGATGGGAGAAAGTCTGAATCGTGTCCGACGGAAAGCCGAGCCGCTGCTGCGGCGGCTCTTCCACGCCTATTTCCTGCTCGTCCGCGGCATGACGCTCGGCGTCCGCGCCGTGGTGCTGGATGCCGAGGATCGGGTCTTCCTGGTCAGGCACAGCTACGTCAGCGGCTGGTATCTGCCTGGCGGCGGCGTCGACCACGGCGAGACCATGGAGCAGGCGATGCGGCGCGAGCTCAAGGAGGAGGGCGACATCGATCTCACCGGTGACGCCGTGCTGCACGGCATCTTCCTCAACAGCCACGTCTCCCGCCGCGACCACGTCGCGGTCTACGTCGTCAGGCAGTTCAGGCAGGATCGCCTGCCCGCGCCCAACCGCGAGATCGTCGAATGCGGGTTCTTCGCGATCGCGGCGCTGCCCGAGGGCACCACGCCCGGCACGCGGCTGCGGATCGCGGAAGTGCTCGACGACCGGCCCTTGATTGCGACGTGGCGCTGAGGGGGCCCTGTGCTAAAGCATGATCCGGAAAAGTGCGCAGCGGTTTTCCGAAAAGATCATGCTTAAACAACAACCTGAAGCGCGATGACGATTCGTTCTAATCGCATCGCGCTTTAGTAACCGGCTCGACGCATACCACGGAAACCGGATGAAGATTGCCAAGCCCGCTTTCGGCCTGATCTGCCTTGCGATCCTCGCCAGCAACGTCGTCACGATGGCGCGCTGGAGCGAGCCGCGCTCGCTGCCCCTGCAGGCTGCGCCGCTCGGGCGCGGGCCGACAAGCCTCGGAGTGCCGTCGCGATGACCTCAACGCAACTTCGCATCGCCGTGCTGGTGCCCTGCTACAACGAGGAGGCGGCGGTCGCGACCGTCGTTGCCGATTTCCGCAAGGCGCTGCCCTCGGCGGAAATCTACGTCTACGACAACAATTCGCGCGACCGTACCGCCGCGGTCGCGCGCGAGGCTGGCGCGATCGTGCGCAGCGAGCGCCGGCAGGGCAAGGGCCACGTCGTGCGCCGCATGTTCGCCGACGTCGAGGCCGACGTCTATGTGCTGGTCGACGGCGATGCCACCTATGATGCGCCGAGCGCTCCGGGCATGATCGACAGGCTGCTCGACGATCATCTCGACATGGTGGTCGGCCTTCGCGTCGATCAGGTCCAGGCCGCCTACCGGCTCGGGCACCGCACCGGCAACCGCATGCTGACCGGCTTCCTGTCGTCAACCTTCGGTCATGCCTTCAAGGACATCCTGTCCGGCTACCGGGTGTTCTCGCGCCGCTTCGTCAAATCCTTCCCCGTCCTCTCCGACGGCTTCGAGATCGAGACCGAGCTCGCGGTCTATGCGCTGGAATTGTCGCTGCCGGTCGCCGAGGTCGAGACGCCCTATTACGCGCGCCCTGAAGGCTCGTTCTCGAAGCTCAACACCTGGCGCGACGGCTTCCGCATCCTCGGCACCATGCTGAAGCTCTACCGTTCGGAGCGGCCGTTGCGCTTCTTCATGGTGATCGGAATCCTGCTGGCGCTGGTCTCGATCATCCTCGCGATCCCGATTGTGATCACCTTCTTCGAGACCGGGCTCGTGCCGCGGCTGCCCACCGCCGTGCTGTCGATGGGCCTGATGATCATGGCCCTGCTGTCGGCGTCGTCGGGGCTCGTGCTCGACACGGTCACGCGAGGGCGGCGGGAAATGAAGATGCTGGCCTACCTGTCCCAGCCGTCGTTGAAACGGGACGCAGGTTGAGCCCAAAGCAGGACCGGTGTCGGTGCGGACCAGGCATGCGGTTCACGTGTCCCCGCTGGGGAGAGGTGAAGCCCGGCACTGACACCGCCCATGGACCTTCACAAGCGCAAGTGCTACTCCGCGAATTGATATGAACGATCTCTCAGTGACCATCCTTCCCGAGGCCGCCGGCGACGCTCAGGCGATCGAGCGGCTGCACGAACGTACCTTCGGGCCCGGCCGCTTCGTGCTGAGCGCCTACCGGATTCGCGAGCACGTCGACCATCTGCTCGAGCTGTCCTTCACCGCCCGCATCGGCACGCTGCTGGTCGGCTCGGTCAGGCAATTGCCGATCCTGATCGGCGACACGCCCGCGCTGCTGCTCGGGCCGCTCACCGTCGAGCCGCCGTTCCGCGGTCGCGGTGTCGGCCGTCTGTTGATGGAGCGTGCGCTGGAGGACGCGAAGGCGAAGGGCCATCGCCTCGTGCTGCTGGTCGGTGACGAGCCCTATTACAGCCGTGTCGGCTTCAAGCCTGTCCCCAAGGGCCGCGTCACCATGCCGGGCCCTGTCGACGCCGCTCGCATCCTGGTGTTCGAGCTCGTCGACGGCGCCTTCGAGGGCGTGTCGGGTCCGATCGGCCCCGACTGGAGCAAGGCGCGGGGGTAGGAGTGGCCCGTAGCCCGGATGAGCGAAGCGACATCCGGGAAACCTGTCGCCGCCGATGCACTGCCCCAGATCTCGCTTCGCTCAGCCGGTCTACGACGCTGTGTATTGGGAGTACGACAGCGGCTCCTCATGCTCCTCATTGCGAGCGCAGCGAAGCAATCCGGAATCCTTCCGCAGAGGCAGTCTGGATTTGCTTCGCTGCGCTCGCAATGACCGTGTGTGCCGGGGCCCTTTGGGCCCCGACACAAGCGACGCTCAGAACTTGAAGTTCGCGAACGCCCGCACGCCGATGCCGGGCAGCAGCACCTCGTCCTTGGTGTAGGACACCGAGTTGCGGATGTTCTCGTTGAGCAGGTTGTTGCCGACGAGGCCGACCAACATCTCGCGCGCGCCGAACGGATTCGGCCTGAGCTTGGTCTTGTAGCTGACCTCGGCCTTCAACAGATTGTAGCCCGCCGTCGGCGTTTCCGCGATCGCGGCCACGTCGTTCTGCGCGAAGGCATGCAACAGGTTGATCCGCATCAGCCAGTTGTCATCGCGCCAGAATACACCGCCGCCCACGCGCATGGGCGGAATCCGTGGCACGTTGGTGCCGTCGCTGAAGGTGGCGCGGACGAAGTCGAACTGGTTCTCGATGCCCCAGATGCCGCCCTGGAAGGCGCCGACGTCGAGCTGCGACTGGAATTCGCCGCCGCGGAAGTTCGCGTTCCGCTGCGAGTAGACCGCCTGATTCAGTTCGCCATCGGGCGCACCGCAGGAGGCGAAGTCGTCGTCGCACATGACCCCGGTGAGGCGGCGGTAGATGAAATTGTCGAAATGCGTGTAGTAGACGGTCGCCTCGAAGCGGAACGGTCCGGTCGCCTTGCGTACCCCGAGCTCGACCGATTTTGCGGTCTCGATGGTGAGGTTCGGGTTGCCGATGTCGAAGGTCGCGGTCGCGTCGTGACCGCCGCGGGAAAACAGCTCGGCCGCCTTCGGCGCGCGCTCGACATATTGCGCGGTGATGCTGCCGACCATGCCGCCCGGCAGGTCCTGCAACAGGCCGATGCTGCCGCTCTTCGGCGTGAAGGACGGATTGCGCGCGATCGGCGCCTGCGGCGTGCCGTCGGGCAGGTAATCGGCGGGAAAGTCCGGCGTGGTGCCGTGCAGCTCGACATGCTCGATGCGCCCGGCGATCTGCGCCCGCGTGGTCTCCGTGAACTTGAACTCGTTGAAAGCGTAACCGGCGACGCGCGTGCTGTTGTTAGGGTCCCACAGGCCGTTGAACAGCGTGCCGGGATTGTCCGGGCTCGGCGCGCTCAATTCCTGATGGCCGACCTGGAAGCCCAGCGCGGTCGTCACCTCGGCGAAGCGGGCGTTGAACGGCATCAGCTGCACCTCGGTGCGGATCTCCTGCTCCTTGTTGGTGAAGGTCTGCCTGATGCCGTCGGTGTTGAGGTCGGCGGGATCGGCAAGGCCGATCTCGTTGTGCCGGTAGTCGGTCGCGCCGGCCCAGAAGCGGATCGTGTCGATCGCGGCCGCGTCGGGGCGGTACTCGCCCTTGACGTTGATCTTGGTCTGGTGCGCGTCGATCCGCGTGTTGTGGTCGGCGCCGTCGATGCCGGGGATATGGTAGAGCGAGTCGTTCTGCGTGATCGACGCGCCGATATAGCCGCCCTGGAAGAAGTAGGAGCCGCCGATCGAGGCGCCGTCCGAGCGCGTCGCCGAGTTGGGCTGGCGGCCGTTCACGGGACGCGACTGGTCGGTCAGATAAGGATAGCTCGGGATGTAATAGTCCGAGGTGGTGCGGCCGTAGGCGTCGGCGTGAAAGGCAAAATTGCCGCCGCCGGTATCGAGCAGCACGCCGCTTTCGATACCGCGGTCGACCGAGCTGAAGGCGGTACGCGTCTCGGCGGTGACGCAGGGCGAGGTCGCGGCGCTCGCGAGCGGCGCCTTGGTCGGCAGGCCGTAGCTCTGGAACGACGGCGCGCAGGAGGGCATCGCATCCGGAATCCGGTTGTTGGTGGCGCTGACCACGCCGCCGATCGAGGTCGAGCCGTAGCGCAGCGCCGCTGGCCCGCGCACCACCTCGACCTGGTTGGTCGCGAGCGGATCGATCGGGACGAAATGATCTTCGCCGAGGTCGGAGGCGCCGCCGGCATTGGTGCCGTTCTCGAGGATGCCGACGCGGTTGACGTCGAGACCCCTGATGATGGGCCGGCTGGAGGCGCCGGGCGCGAAGCTCGATCCGGTGATGCCGGGCTTGGAGAACAGGAGATCGCCGAGCTGGCCGCCGCCCTCGCGGCGGATCTCCTCGTTCGGAACCACCGTCACCGTCGCGAACTGATTGGTCACGATAGGCAGCACGCCCTGCTGGGGCGCTGCGGGCGCTTGGGCTGCAGGCGTTGCTTCAGCCGTCTGCTCGCGGCTGCGCACCCGTGCGGTCCGCGCGCCGCGCCCAGGGTTGCGGGACGGCACCACCGCTCTGCGCACGATCGGGCTCGGCGCCGTTACGGTGACGGCAGGGATCTCCGTCGACGATTTGTCCTGCGCCGAGTCTTGAGCGAACGCAGATGTGGCGGCAGCGCCGAGCAGGAGCAGGCTTGCTCCGCCAAGACGTTGCGCGCGTCGCGATTTGAATGACATTGTCCTGATTCCAGTCAGGCGCCGTCCGGATGATGGTCTGCTGATCGGAGGCGGCCTGCCGTCGCGGTGCGACGGAATTCGACTTCAACTTCTCCCGGGCATTCGCCTGAAAGCGGCGAGGCTGGGCGTGATCAAGCGTTGGAAGTCAGGATGCGGGAGGGGCGCGGGGCTGGAATGCCGTGCCGGCCGATCTCAGGTGGATGAATTCGGCATCCGTGGTGCGTCGGAGCAGCTCCATCGCCTGCGGCAGCAGCAGCACGGGAGGCGTTGCGGATACGACGGCACCGGCCATCGCAATGACGGCGCAGATCGCGCAGCTGTCGTCGCCCGGATGCTCGCGGTCAGGACCTGAAGGCGATTGCTTCTGGACCACGGCGTGGTCGATCGCAGCAGCGCCCTTGGTGTTATCGGTCTGCTGCAACGAGGATTGGGCGAGGGGCGCGGCCTGGGCGAACCAGTGGCTGTGGCCGAACGTCAGCGCGACCTGCACCAGCATCGCGAACAACGCGAGCCGAGCGCCGTGCCTGATATTCGACCGGAACCACTTCATCTAGAAACGCCACCCCCACATCGGGGCGTCAATCCCAGGACGCCGCGATGTTATAGTGTAACATCGCCCGATCGCTCCGCGGATGTCAACGGCGGGGGGATCAGCGCATGCAGACCGCCGACCAGATGTGTCGTTCCGGCAACTAGCGTCCTTCGCGGACCCAGGTCGCGGCGAATGCGCCGAGCAGCAGCAACAGGCCGATCAGGCCGGAGAAGATCGGCAGCACGCCGACGCCCTTCACCACGCTGGCGTCGCGCATCCGCACCCCCATCCAGCCGTCGCCGTTGAAGACGCTCGCTGAGCGCACCGGCAGGATGCGCGGCAGCTCGACGCTGGAGCCACTGGCCACGCGCACGGCGTTGCCGCCCGTTGCCTGCGTCAGCGGCTTCAGCGTATCGACCGTGGAGGTGACTTCCGAAAACTCCTTCGGATTGGTCGGGCCGACATTGATCAGCGCCTTCAGCGTGCCGTCGGTGGCCTGCCACAGGCCGAGCTCGTTCGCCGGCAGGCTGGCGCGCCACTCGCCGGGATCGGCGGACGCCAGCGTCAAGTCGTGCGACACGCCCGATGGCGAAGTGACGCTCACCGGCTGGACGCTGTCTGCCATGGTTTGACGCACCACGACGAGGTCCTTGCCCTGCACCTGGAGGCGCAGCGCCTCCTCGTCCAGATCAGGCTGCTTCATCAGCCAGTGCGACATCCGCCTGAGCAGATCGAGATGTGGCCCGCCGCCCTCATAGCCGCGCGCCCACAGCCAGATGTGGTCGGAGAGCAGCAGCGCGACGCGGCCCTCGCCGAAGCGCGACAGGAACAGAAGCGGCTTGCCGTCGACGCCGGTCATGACAGGCGGGTTCACCGCATTGCGGGTATCGACGGTGCGGAAGAACCGGCTCCAGCGCGGCGGCTCGCTGGCGGAGCCCTCGAGGCCACGCGTGACCGGATGGCGTTTGCCGATGTCGGACAGATGCGCATAGAACGGCTTTTCCGTCACGCCGACCGGCTCGGCCGGCAGCACCGAATCCAGCGGCGTGCGCCAGATGCTGGTGTTGGAGGCGTAGTCGGGCCCGGCCGAGACCAGCACCGCGCCGCCCGAGCGGACATAGCGCGCGATGTTGTCGAAATAGGCGATCGGCAGCACGCCCTGACGGGCGTAGCGATCGAAGATGATCAGCTGGAACTCGTTGATCTTCTGCTGGAACAGCTCGCGCGTCGGAAACGCGATCAGCGACAATTCGTTGATCGGCGTGCCGTCCTGCTTCTCCGGCGGGCGCAGGATGGTGAAGTGGACGAGGTCGACGCTGGCGTCGGACTTGAGCAGATTGCGCCAGGTGCGCTCGCCCGAATGCGGCTCGCCCGAGACCAGGAGCACCCGCAGCTTGTCGCGCACGCCGTCGATGGCGACGACGGCGCGGTTGTTCACCGGCGTCAATTCTCGTTCGAGCGGCGAGGCCTCGATCTCGACGATGTTCGGCCCGGCATGCTTGATGTCGACGTCGACGCTTGCGCTCTGGCCGCTTCCCAGCGTGCGCTCGTTGATGACCTCGCCGTCCCGGCGGATCGTGACCCTGGCGCGCTCGCCGGAGACACCCTGGTCGTCGAGGCGATAGTTGATGGTCTGGGTCTGCCCGACGATGCCGAAGCGCGGTGCCGCCGTGATCGCGATGCGGCGGTCGCGCTCGTCTTTCTGCCCCGTGACCAGCGCGTGCACCGGCGCCTGGAAACCGAGCGCGGCGGCGTTCGCCGGAATGTCGTGGACGCGGCCGTCGGTGATCAGGAACGCGCCGGCGACGCGGTCGACGGGGACGTCCGCCAAGGCCGAGGCGAGGGCGCCGAACAGCTTGGTGCCGTCGGTCTCGCCGTCGGCCTGCCCAGCCTCGACGACGCGGACTTCGAGGCCCTTGATCTTCTTCAGGCTGTCGACCAGCGCTTCCTGCGCCTGGGCGGCCTCACGGTTGCGGTTGCCGAAATTCTGGCTCGGGCTCTTGTCGACGACGACGGCCGCCACCGAGGTGAGGGGATCGCGGTCCTCGCGGGTGAAGGAGGGATTGGCGAGCGCCAGCAGGACCAGCGCCAGCGCGGCCACGCGCACCGCGGCGCCGCGCGCGCGTGCCAGCAGCAGCACCAGCGCCATGACGACGATCGCGGCGAGCGCGAGCCACAGCACGATCGCGGGAACAAGTGGCGTGAATGCGATGCCGTAGTTCATGTTTTCGCTCTCTCGGCATCGTCATGCCCGGGCTTGTCCCGGGCATCCACGTTCTTCGCGCCCCGTGGCGACGCGTGGATGGCCGGGCATAGGCGAGCGGAAGCGACGCCGTCCTTTGGACGGCTACGCCCGGCCATGACGGCTTCGTTTTGGCAGGTGTCGAGTTTCAAAAACCGCATCATTGCCCCAGCCGTTCGATCAGGGCCGGTGCGTGCACCTGGTCGGCCTTGTAGTTGCCGGTCAGTGTGTACATCACGATGTTGGCGCCGGCGCGGTAGGCGAATTCGCGCTGGCGGGCGTCGCCGCCGGTCACCGGCAGCATGGCCTGCCCGTCGGGCCGCACGGCCCAGGCGCCGGCGAGATCGTTCGATGTGATGATGATCGGCGAGACGCCGTCGCCGCCGCGCGCCGGCCGCTGCGCGCTGTCCTCGTCCTCCTCGCGCGGTAGTGTCTCGACCCAGGTCTGGCCGGCGGTGAAGCGGCCGGGGAAATCGCGTAGCAGATAGAAGGTCTTTGTCAGCACGTGCTCGCGCGGCACGGGCTCGAGCTCGGGCACGTCGAGCGAGGAGAGTATCTCGCGCAGCGTCTGCATGCCCGGGGTCTGCGACGCCCCGTTCGCGCCGGGCGGTGCCTCGATCGCGTCGCGGGTGTCGAACAGCACGGTGCCGCCCTGCTTCATGTAGGCGTCGATCTTGTTGATGGCGTCCTGCGGAGGCTTCGGCGCGCCCGGCACGATCGGCCAGTAGATCAGCGGGAAGAAGGCGAGCTCGTCGCGCGCGGGATCGATGCCGACGGGATCGCCGGCCTCGAGCGCGGTGCGCTGGGCCAGGAACAGCGTCAGCCCGTTCATGCCCGCCTTGACGATGGAATCGACGTCGGCATTGCCCGTCACGACATAGGCGAGTCGCGTCTGCGACACCGCCTTCATCGCGAACTCGTCCGCGGCGCCGTCGGCGCGCGCCGGCGTCGGCGCAAACGACATCAGGCCCGCGAGCACCAGGGCGAACACGATCATTGCGGGCGCGGCGCGGCGGCGCAGCAGCGCGGCAATCCCGCCGCCGAGCACCGCGACGATGATGGCGTCGATCAGGAACAGCGCGAGCGCGGTGGACAGCAGCCAGCCGCGCAAGTCCCGCGGTTCGGCATTGGTGTAGGTGGCGTGCCGGGCGCGCAGGCCAGCGGTGTTCAGGGCCGCGATGCGGTCGGCGGCAGCAAGCGTGTTCACGGCAAGCGGTCCTTCTGCCGGACCATAGAAGCCCGGCGGATGATCGGGTGTGGCCCGATCGCGATAATCGGCAGGCAGCGGCTTTGCGGTCGCCGGCGGCGGGCCGAACGCGCCGAAACCATCGAGGATGTGCAGCGGCGCCACCGTCTCGGCGGTCGCCTCGCTGGCAACGCCCGCGCCGGGCTTGGCCGTGTAGCCGGACATGTCGACCACCCGCCGCAGCATTTCGACGAAGGTGCCCGACATCGGCAGGTCCGACCAGCGCATGTCGGCGCTGACGTGGAACAGGCTGACGAGGCCCTTGCCGCGATGCTCGCCGGTCACCAGCGGCGTGCCGTCTTCCAGCGAGGCCCAGCTCTTGGTGGCGAGCACGGCGTCGGGCTCGGCCAGCACCTGGCGGCTCACGGTGACGTCCTTGGGGACCACCACGCCGGCAAACGGGCCGTCGGCCGCGAACGAGGCCAGATGCTGGGGCTTCTCCCAGGTCAGGCTGCCGCCGAGCGTCCGACCGCCCTTGCGCAGCTTGACCGGGACGAGGTCGTCCTCGGCCTGTGCCAGCCGGGGACCAGCGAACCGCACCAGCACGCCGCCCTGGTCGACCCAGGCATTGAGGCGCTCGCGGAGTTCAGGGGAGATGGTGCCGACATCGGCGAGGATGATCATCGGCAGCTTCTGGTCCAGAAATTGTGTGATGCCCTGCTGCGGCGAGCCCTTGTCGGCGAGCCGGACGTCGGCGAACGGCGCCAGCGCGCGGGTGAGATAGAAGGTCGGCGCCAGCAGCGGCTGCGCGGTCTCGCTGGTCGAGCCCGAGACGATGCCGATGGCGCGGCGGCGCCAGCGCTTGTCGAGCAGCTGCACCGCGCCGGCGGAGCGCTCCCCGGATATTTCCAGCCGGGTGATGTCGTTGCGCAGCTCGACCGGCAGATCGAACGCGGCTTCGGTCTCCTTGTCCTGCGGGCCGAACGAATAGCGGGCTTCTCCAATCGGCGAGGCCTTCTGGTCGAGCGCGCGCACGGTGCCGACCGCGATGCCGCCGTCGGTGCGCAGCACCTTCACGGTCATCTTCGCCGCGGCGTTCTCGGCCGCGACCAGCGCCAGCGGCGAGGAGGTGCCGCCTTCGAACACGGTCAGGCTGCGATCGCCGATGGTCTTGCCAAGGCCCTGCACGAAGTCCTCGCCGCGGCCGGTGTCGACGCCGTCGGAGAGCCAGGCGATCTCGCAGTCGCCGGTGACTTTGAGGAAGCGGTCGACCGCAGCCAGCGTCTCGACGCGGTCGATCGAATAGGGCTTCGGCGCGAGTTGCCGCAGCGCCACGCGCGCCGCACCCGCCGGCATCAGGGTGATGTCGCGGTTCGGCTCCGACAGCGGCACCAGCGCGATCGCGCGGCTGTCGTTGTCGGCATTGGCGATCAGCTCGTCGGCGGTCCTGATCCTGACGTCCCAGTGCGATGCGGCGCTCCAGCCGTCGTCGAACATGATCATCAGGGGCGCCCTGCTGCCGGCCGCGCCTGTTTGCGGATTCCAGATCGGGCCGGCGGCGGCGAAGATCACCAGCGCGGCGGCGAGCAGGCGGAGCGCCGTCAGCCACCAGGGCGTCCGCGAGGGCGTCTCCTCCCTGGGGGCGATGTCGAACAGCAGGCGCGTCGGCGGAAATTCGATGCGACGCGGCCGCGGCGGCATCACGCGGAGCAGCCACCACAGCACGGGCAGGCTGACGAGGCCGATCAGGAGCAGCGGTTGCGTGAAGGCGAGCGGCAATCCCATCATGCGGCCGGCTCCGCCTTGATCGTCGTGGTGCGGGCGCCCGACTTGCTCACCTGCATGCCGGCATGCAGGAACAGCAGCAGCTCCGCTGCGGAGCGGTCGGTCGCGTGCGTCGTGAACAGCCAGTCCAGCTTGTTGGTCTCGGCGCGGATCTGATCGCGATGCAGGGCGAGCCGCGCGGTATAGTCCTGCGCCCAGCTCTCGGCGCGGCCGGCGGTGATCACGCCGAAGCCTTCGGGCTCGACGAACTCGACGCGGCCGGAATAGGGAAACGACTCCTCGGCGGGATCGACGACCTGCACCATCGTGCCATGCGCGCCGGAGCCGGAGAGCCCTGCCAGCATCGTCCTGATCTCGGAGATCGGTGACCAGAAATCCGACAGCACGATGATCTCGGCCAGAGCCGCGGGCACGAAGGACGGCGGTAGGCTCAGCCGGTCGGCATCGTCATGCAGCATCGCCTGTGCCATCCTGTCGATGACGCTGCGGCTTGCGGTCGGCGCCATCAGCCCGGGAATGCCGACGCGCTCGCCGCCGGAGACGAGCAGCTCGGCCAGCGCGAAGGCGACGATCAGCGTCCGCTCGAGCTTGGATTCGCGCGCGGTCTTCGAGGCGAACGCCATCGAAGGCGAGCGGTCGGGCCAGATCCAGACCGTGTGCGAGGCTTCCCATTCGAGCTCGCGGACATAGAGATGGTCGTCACGCGCCGAGCGGCGCCAGTCGACATTCTGCGACGGCTCGCCGGAGACGAAGCGGCGGTACTGCCAGAAGTTTTCACCGGCGCCGGCGCGTCGCCTGCCATGCAGGCCGTGGATGACGTTGGCGGCGATGCGGCGGGCCTCGAGCACCAGGCGCGGCAGCGAAGCGGCGAGCGTGCGACTTTCGCCATCGGCACGTCGGATCGCCAGTGTCTCCTTCGCTGCGTGCCCGCTCTCAGCTGCCATCAACCGATCCGTGTCTTCAATTGCCGGATCACGTCCGGAATCGTGCGGCCTTCGGCGCGCGCCTGGAACGTCAGCGCCATGCGGTGCTTCAGCACGGGTTCGGCGAGGTCGAGCACGTCGTCGACCGAGGGCGCGAGGCGCCCGTCGATGAGCGCACGTGCGCGTACGGCCAGCATCAGCGATTGGCTGGCGCGCGGGCCGGGTCCCCAGGCGATGAACTTGCCGGCTTCACCGGCGTCCGGACCCGGGCGGGCCGAGCGCACCAGCGACAGGATCGCCTCCACGACGGAATCGCCGACCGGCAGGCGCCGGATCAGGCGCTGCGCGGTGATCAGCGCATCCGCGGTCATCGAGCCCCTGGCGAGCGTCTCCTCCGCGCCGGTGGTCTCGAACAGGATGCGGCGCTCCGCATCGCGATCGGGATAGTCGACGTCGATCTCCATCAGGAAGCGGTCGAGCTGGGCTTCGGGCAGCGGATAGGTGCCTTCCTGTTCCAGCGGGTTTTGGGTCGCGAGCACGTGGAACGGCTTGGGCAGATCGTGCCGCGCGCCGGCAACGGTGATGTGCTGCTCCTGCATCGCCTGCAGGAGCGCCGACTGGGTGCGCGGGCTGGCACGGTTGATCTCGTCGGCCATCAGGAGCTGCGCGAACACGGGACCGGCGATGAAGCGGAAGGCGCGCTTGCCCGCGGTGCTCTCGTCCAGCACCTCGGCGCCGAGAATGTCGGACGGCATCAAATCGGGGGTGAACTGGATGCGCTTGGCGTCGAGACCGAGCGTGACGCCGAGCGTCTCCACCAGCTTGGTCTTGGCGAGGCCCGGCACGCCGATCAGGAGCGCATGGCCGCCGGAGAGAATGGTGACCAGCGTGTTCTCGATGACGCGATCCTGGCCGAAGATGACGGAGGCGATCGCTTCCTTTGCGGCGCGAATCTGGCTCGACACCTGCTCAGCCGAACGGACGATCCCGTCCTCGAGTTTCTCGACACTCTCCGCCATTCGCTCGCTCCTTCAGCCTGCCACGCGGCTTGCTCGCATCGTCACGTCAGCACGTCACGTCGGGTCATCACGTCACGTCATGGGCCCTATGCTAGACTTGCAGGAAGGCCATGTATTCGTTGAATTAACCTATCCCCACCTTATCGGCTTCGGGGTATGTACGGCATCACGAAGTGGCGACCTCCACACCGGACTATTCCGGATGGAACCGCACACCCGAGTACAACGTAGACCTGCACCAATCGTGCCAATCACAGAGTCAGGGCAAACCATGGCGAACCAAGGGCAGAGCGCCGATCGCGGTCTCGAGGGGCTGACTGCGGCCGCCAAAAGCGTTGCCAATACCGAAGGCGCCAAAAAGGGTCTGCCTCCGGTGCATCTGTGGAATCCGCCGTTTTGCGGCGATCTCGACATCCGAATCGCGTCCGATGGTACTTGGTTCTACTTGGGAACGCCAATCGGACGTCCTGCCCTGGTCCGCCTGTTTTCGACCATCCTCAAGCGCGAGGGCGACAAGCATTTCCTGGTCACGCCCGTGGAGAAGGTCGGCATCCGCGTCGATGATGCGCCGTTCATGGCGGTCGAGATGCAGAAGGACGGCGAGGGCCATCATCGCGTGCTGCGCTTCCGCACCAATGTCGATGACTGGGTCACCTGCGATGCCGCGCACCGGCTGCGTTTCGAGCAGGCACCGGATGGCGGGCTGACGCCCTACTTGCACGTCCGCGCCGATCTCTGGGCCAAGGTCACAAGGGCGCTCTATTACGATCTGGTTGACATGGGCGAGGAGCGGATGGTCGATGGCCAGCCGATGTTCGGTGTCGAGTCGGCCGGCGAATTCTTCGCCATGGCCGATGCGGAGCAGGTGAGGGCCGCGCTTTGAATCTGAACAAGCCTATCCTGACGAACGAGCCGGTCGCGATGGGAGCTGAGGATTTCTTCGCCCGTTCGCGGGCGAAGCTCGGCTTCGACGTGCCGCCGGGCCTGTACGATCCGAACATCATCCCGGCCTCGGGCGATCCCGGCACCGACAAGATGCTCGAGATCATCGCGCGCGAGCAGCCGGTGCGGCCGGCGGCGGTCCTGATCGCGGTGGTCGACCATCCCGAGCCCACCATCCTGCTGACGCAGCGATCTGCCCATCTCAACGACCATGCCGGTCAGATCGCGTTTCCCGGCGGCAAGATCGATGCGACCGATTCCTCGCCGCTGGATGCGGCGCTGCGCGAGGCCGAGGAGGAGGTCGGGCTGTCCAGAGACTTCGTCGAGCCGCTCGGCTATCTCGATCTCTACGGCACCGCCTTCGGCTTCCGCATCCTGCCGACGGTCGCGAGGGTCAGGCCCGGATTTTCGCTCACCATCAACCATTCCGAGGTTGATGATGCGTTCGAGGTGCCGCTATCCTTCCTGATGGATCCGGTGAACCACCAGGTGCACAGCAAGGAGTTCCGCGGCATGGCGCGGTCCTATTACGCGATGCCGTTCGCGGAACGCTACATCTGGGGTGCGACGGCCGGAATGTTGCGTGTGCTGTATGAGCGGATCTATTCATCATGATCCGGACGGTTCTGACCGAGATCGGAATCTTCCTCATCCCCTTTGCCGTCTATGCGTTGTTTCTGGCCGCAACGCGGTCCGGCCTGTTCGCGCGATCCTCCTGGCCGGTCGCGATCGTCGCGCGCCTCGCGCTGGTGGCGATCGTGCTTGTCATCGCGGGCCTGATCGGTCTTGCGCATTTCTCCGGCGCACCGCCGGATTCGACCTACGTTCCCGCCCATATCGAGAACGGCAAGCTCGTGCCGGGCACGGAAAAATAGGGGCCGACCGATGAGCGCGGAGCCGTTGCTTGCCCATGCGCCCTGGCTGACCGCAGGCGGGACCGCGCGTGTCCTGCAACTGCTCGGCAGTGATGGCGAGGAGGCACGGGTGGTCGGCGGCGCCGTCCGCAATGCGCTGCTCGGTCTCAAGCCCGGCGACATCGACATCGCGACCACGGCGCTGCCGGACGAGGTGATGCGGCGTGCCACGTCCGCCGGCATCAAGGGCGTGCCGACCGGTATCGACCACGGCACCATCACGCTGGTGATCGACGGGCACCCTTACGAAATCACCACGCTGCGCGAGGACACAGAGACCTTCGGCCGCAAGGCAAGGGTCGCGTTCGGCCGCGACTGGGTGAAGGATGCCGAGCGGCGCGACTTCACCATGAACGGCTTGTCGGTCGATGCTGATGGTGTCGTGTACGACTATGTCGGCGGCATCGCCGATGCGAAAGCCCGCCGCGTGCGCTTCATAGGCGATCCCGACCAGCGTATCGCCGAGGACTATTTGCGTATCCTGCGTTTCTTCCGCATCCACGCCGCTTTTGGTGCCGGCGAGCCCGACCGCGACGGCTATCTCGCTTGCATCCGCGGGCGCGCGGGCCTGGCTAGCCTCTCGGCCGAGCGGGTGCGCATGGAGATGCTGAAATTGCTGGTGGCCGGCGGTGCAGCCGCGGCGGTGCTGGCCATGGCCGAGGGCGGATTGCTGCAGGCGCTGATCGGCGGCGTCGCCTATACCGGTCCTTTTTCGACGATGATCGCGATCGAGCGCGAGCTCGGCCTCACCGCAAGCGGCACGCGGCGCCTGGCCGCGCTGTCGGTCGCCGTCACCGAAGACGCCAAGCGCGTCGCCGCGCGCTTGCGGCTCTCCAACGCCGAAACCAAGGCGCTGGATTCGATGGGGCACCGCTGGTGGCGCTTGGCCACCAAGGACGAAGCCGATGCACGGCGGCTGCTCTACCGGCTCGGCGCCGAGCGCTATCACGATCGCGTGTTGCTGGGCTGGGCCAGGAACGGCGGCGACGTCACCTCGTCGAGCTGGCGCGCGCTCGCCGAGCTGCCGCAGCGCTGGACCGCGCCGAAATTTCCGCTCAAGGCCGCCGACTTCATCGCACGCGGTCTGGCCGAAGGACCCGCGCTCGGACATGTGTTGACGCTCGCCGAGGACGCCTGGCTCGCGGCGGATTTTCCACTCGAGGAAGCCGCGCTCGCGTCCATCGCCGATCGAGCTGCGGCACGAATCCGCCGCACCCAGAAAACGTGACCCGCGGTGCCGATGATCGCGGTCTCCGTATTCTTCGCCTGCGACAGCCGGATGGTCGCCAGGCTCAGCTAGGCAGACCGCCTTCCTGCGCGCACAACGCTGCGGTCTTCCGACCGGGGCGCCCACGGGTCTCCCGAGGGATCGTCACCGAGGCTCTCCGCAAGAAAGTCGATGAAGAGGCGGAGCCGGCTCGGTACGAAACGCCGATGCGGGTACAGGACGTGCACGCCGAGGCTGCCCCAGTCGCAATCCTCCAGGATCGGGACCAGCAGGCCCGCCTCGATGTCCTTGCCGCAGACAAATGACGGAAGCCACGAGACGCCAAGCCCCGCCACCGCCGCCTTGCGCAACGTATCGGCGCTGGTCGAGGCGAGCCGGGCGGTCATCCTGACCTTCCCCTGCATCTCACGTCGGCGCCAGGACCAGTCGAGACGAGGTGCGGGCTGCGAGAAGGTCAGCGCGGGCAAGGCCGAGAGCATCTCGGGCGTGTCGGGAACGCCGTGTCGGGCCAGGAAGTCCGCGCTTGCCACGACGCGAAAGTGGGTTGTCGCGAGCTTGCGTCCGATCAGCGCGGTGTCGAGCGACGGCGCGACGCGGATCGCGATGTCGAAGCCTTCCTGCACGAGATCCACCGGGCGGTTCGTCAGGTCGGCGACGACGGCAATGCCGGGATGCCGCGACATGAAATCGACGAGCAGCGGCGCCAGGTGGTCCTGGCCGAGCTCGACCGGCGCCGTCACCCGGAGCGTCCCGCGCGACTCCCGGTTCTCCGCTCCCACGGTGCCCTCCGCCTCGTCGACGGCCTCGAGGATCGCGAGCACCTTCTCGAGATAGAGCTGCCCCTCCGGCGTCGGCCGGACCGACCGGGTGGTTCTGTCCAGAAGCCGGGCTCCGGTGCGCTCCTCGAGATGACCGACATGCTTGGCCACCATCGCGGCCGACATCGCGCAGGCGCGGGCCGCCGCGTTGAAGCCGCCGAGCTCAACCACCCGCACGAAAACACGCATGCTGCTCAGCGTATCCATGGCCCTATCCCACACTCCCAGTCAGCATCGATCCTACCAAACGGTGAATTCTCGCAAGCGCGACGGCGACGTAGACCGCTGCGCGAGCCCGATCGGGCCGTTGCGAACAAGAGGTACCACATGAGGACATTGCTGCAATTCGACTTCGCGTTTGATGGGCCGTGGGGTCAAGATCTTGAAATCGCCTGCCGTGATCTTGCGGACGACATCGCGGCCCAGCCCGGGCTCATCTGGAAGCTCTGGGGCGAGAACCGCAGCGCGGGCCGCTCGGGGGGCGTCTACTTGTTCGAGACGCCGGAAGCTGCCGCTGCTTATGTGGCCAAGCATCGGCCGCGTCTCGCCGACTTCGGCGTGATCGACCCGGCGATCTCGTCCTTCAGCCTCAATCTGCCGCTGTCTCGCACGACGCGCGCGCCGCTCTGAGAGGGCAAGCGATGTACACGACCATTGCCGAAGTCGAGATCGAGGATCTTGCGCGCTTTCTTTCCGTCTTCGCAACGGACGGCCGGAGCAAGCGGGAGGCGCATGGGAGCCTCGGGGCCGAGGTGCTGTTCGCATCGGATGGCTCGGACAGGGTCATCGTCCTGATCGACTGGCGGGACGAAGCGGCCTGCGACGCCTTTCGATCCGACGCCTCGGTGCCGGCGACGATGGCCAAAGGCGGCGCCAAGGGCCGCCCGCGGTTCACCCCCGTCATCAGGGCGGGCCGGTTCGCCGCATGATGCCGGACGCGGCGGCCGGTTCGGCCGCCTCGGCGGTTGCCTTGCCGCGGATTCTCCACTAGACGAGGCCGTGCCCGCTTCCATCGCAGATCAGGCTGCGGCACGAATCAGCCGCGATCAGAAACATTGACCATCGTCTCAGGCTTCGCCGACATCTCGCTTCTGCAGCTCCTGCTGGTCGCGACGATGGCGTTGTTTGCTTCGATCATCGGTGGTCTCGCCGGCTACGGCACCGGCGCCCTGATGCCGCTGGTGCTGGTGCCGCTGGTCGGCGCCGAGCCCGTGGTGCCGATCATCGCGATCTCCGCGATGTTCACCAATCTCAGCCGCGCCATCGCTTACTTGCGCTACGCCGACCGCCGCCGCGCGCTGATCGTGCTCGCCTGCGCGGCGCTGACGACGGCGCTCGGCGCCTACGGCTACACGCGCCTGACCAATGCGGGCGCGGCGCTCGTGATCGGCACCATGCTGATCCTGAGCGTGCCGCTGCGCCGCGTGCTGCGACGGCGCCAGGTCAGGATCGGCGACAGCGGCCTTGCCGCCGGCTCCGTCGGCTACGGCGTGCTGGTCGGCGGCACCTCGGGGTCCGGCGTGATCCTGCTGTCGCTCTTGATGGCCACTGGGCTCGAAGGCGCCGCCGTGATCGCGACCGATGCGATGATCTCGCTCGGCACCGGCCTCATCAAGATCTCGGTGTTCGGCCTCGCCGGCGCCGTGACGGCGCAGGTGCTCGCCTTCGCGCTTCTGATCGGCGGCATCGCAATCCCCGGCGCGTTTCTCGCAAAGGCCGTCGTCGAACGGATGCCGGTGCACATCCACGCCGCGATCCTCGACGTTGCGGTCATCACGGGCGGGCTGGTGATGATCTCGGCCGCGGCGAGACAGCTCGTCGCGTAGATGACGCCGGTTCAATTGGCGTTCGCGTCCGGACCACCGTGCTCACGGACGTCGGCCCCGGGCACAAGCCGGAAGAGCACACGCCAACTCGTGGGCCGACTTCGTTTCGGCCATGGTCGCGCTCGCAGGGAGGCTCATCTCTTTTGAGAGCCCAAACGCCGCGGAGCCAGCCCGAGCCCCTCCGATGACGGGAGCGATGGAGCCCCTGACTCCAATCAGTCAGGCCGTGTTCGCCTGGCGGCTGAACTGATGTGGCGCCCCCGCGAGTTGACCTTCATCAATAACCCCGCTCCGATTTGAGCATCATACGCGTTCCGAGGTGGTAATGCGGAGAACTTGCCATGTTCAAGTTTAAGCGCGTTCCGTTTACCCCTGGTGATCTAACCAATCATCAATGGGGTACCGATGACGTCCTCGAGGGTGACCCAACTAAAACGATCTTGATCGGGGATGCTGGCGGCAGCATGTTCGATTTTTCGAGGGGCGGCAACGACACCTTTACGGGACCCTCGTTTGCGGGGGGCAACCTCATCCACTACACTTTCTACGGTGACGCGGCCGGCGGCATGTTCGATTTTGCTCGCGGCGGCGACGATACCTTCACGTTCGCTTCCCCGAGCAACACCGCTTACGGCGACGCGGGCGACGATATGTCCGATCACAGCAAGGGCGGCAACGACATTTTCAGCGGAGTTGGCCCCGCGACCAACACTTTCTATGGTGATGCGGGCGGCGACATGTCCGGCCATGCTCAGGGCGGCGACGATATCTTCACGGGCATCATCGACTTACCTGCTCCCTCATCCAACATTTTCTATGGCGATGCGGGCGGCAACATGTCGGGCCACGCTCAGGGTGGCGGCGATGCCTTCACGGGCTCTAGCAAGGCCTCCAACACCTTTTACGGCGATGCGGGCGGCAGCATGTCCGGCTATGCTCAGGGTGGCAACGACAGCTTCACCGGCGGCGTCCTCTCCTCCCACACTTTCTATGGCGATGCGGGCGCCAACATGACCGGCCATGCTTGGGGCGGCAACGACATTTTCAGCGGAGGCAACGACTCTATCAACACGTTCTACGGAGATGCCGGCGGCGACATGTTGGGCCGCGCTCGGGGCGGCGATGACACCTTCACGGGTGGCAACAGCTCCCTGACTGGCTCCACCACTTTCTACGGTGACGCGGGCGGCGACATGTCCGGCTATGCTCAGGGCGGCAACGACGCCTTCGCAGGCGGCGACAGCTCCGGCCCTGGCTCGACGAGCAACATTCTTTTCGGTGACGCGAAATCCATGTCCGGCCGCGCCGAGGGCGGCGACGATACTCTTGTCGGCGGCAACAGCTCCGGCACTGGCTCGACGAGCAACATTCTCTTCGGTGATGCGGAATCCATGTCCGGCTGCGCCGAAGGCGGCGACGATATCTTGTTCGCCGGAACCGCGGCCCCCGGCGGGACAGTCAGCAATGCGATGTGGGGTGACGGATTATTGCTGGGCGACGCTGATGGCGGCCGAGATCTGTTCGTGTTCAAAGACGATGGCCCGGCGACAGTCGGGACGGAGAACACCATCGAAGACTTCAGCCAAAGCCAACATGATCAGATCAAGTTCAGTAATGTGGCGGGCGTGCACTCATTCAACGATCTTGTCATCACCCAATCTGGAACTGACACCCTCGTTACCGCGGGAGCGGATCAAGTGACTCTGCACAATTTCGCAGGTTCGCTCACAGCAAACGACTTCCTGTTCGCCTGAAGACGAGATGCATTGCTTGCAAGGCAAGTTTTGGCCTGTGCACCCGACCGCGGGAACTGACGGGCTTATCCGCGGGGGATAAGTCAGGCCGCGCAGTCGGAACTGGGGCAAGACACTGACGGGGCGCCAGGACGGTCGTGGTGTGTCGCTTAGCCAGTGTTTCTGACCGCCTCAGCCAGAATGGCGTAAAGTTGCTGCCTGCTGAATTCCTTGGGCTGCTGCCTCCCCGCTGTACTCGACGACACCTTCTGTGTGACCGGACGGGGGCAGGGTGCCGACGACGGCCTCAGCTTCGGGGCCGGCCTTATCTTGGGCCGTGCTGTGGGCGACATGTGGCCGCGCTTCAGGCCAAGACGGGTCAGCATGCCGCAGACCGCGTTGCGACTGCACCCGAGACGGCGCGCAATCTGCGCCGCGCTCTGTCCTGCGAACCAGAGCCTCTTGAGAAGCGCTATGTCTTTTGCATCCCAGCTCATGAGAGATATTATAGCGCCGACTGCCGGACGCGGGCTAGTCTAGTCTTCGTCGGGCTCGCGCACGACCGCCGGTTCGTCAGCATCACCTTCCTCATCGGCGTCTTCGTCCTCCTCGTCCTCCTCGTCTTCATCGGGATCCCGGGGCGGCATCACGATGCCCATGAGCATGAGTGGTGTCCAGCCGTTCGCTGTGGTGGAAAATGCTTCGGAGGTGTGTTGCTTCATGTCATTGCTGCTCCTCGAAAAGCACGCGCCGTCGAATATTCCCGACGGGCGGCGCGCGTATGTTCGGGGCGCGATCGTTGCAAGCGCGAGGATGACATCAGGTCGATTACGCGAGCAACGGCCGCACCCGCCACGCAACCGGTGACGTTTTGAGCTACTTCAAACCCGAAGCCCCACTAGAGCATGATCCGGACAAGTGTGAAGCGGTTTTCCGAAAAGATCATGCTCAAACAGTAACCTGAAGCGCGATGCCGATTCATCCCAATCTCATCGTGCTTTAGGCTCTATGTCCACCAAGACCTCGCCGGTGGTGACTTCTGGAACCCCAAGATCGAGGTCGTGTAGACTCGCCTGAACAAACGCAAGTATCTTGGCGTTCGCTGCGCTGGCGCTTTCGCGGTCATCAAATATCATCACGGCGATACCGACACCGTCGCCCGCGTCCATCACATGGTAGGATCTGAATCCCTGCGATTGCTTCAGGATCTCACCGACGCCGCTCTTGGCGCGACGAGCAGCGTCCGCTACCGAACGAACCTTGGTGTACTTGCGAATGACCATGTACATGGGGCCACCACGCGCCACACGCCCCGTCGCATCAAAGCATATCGGTCCCAGCCGGACTAGGGCAACTTTCGGTACGGGCGACATCGTCCGGTTGGACGCCGCGCAACGCGCCTTTTCCAATGAGCCATCCTCGCCCCGCAAGTGGGGGCGAGGTGCCGAGGCTCAGGAGCCCTCGAACTTGAACGATACGTTGAGCTTGGCGCGATAGGCCTCGATCTTCCCCTTGTCATCCAGTTGCATATCGAGCTTTACGACCTCTGCAACTCGAAGATCTCGGAGAGATTTTGCAGCTTGTTCGACCGCATTGGCGGCCGCCTTCTCCCATGAGTCGGTGCTGGTACCGACCAGTTCGATGACCTTGTAGACGCTATCGGGCATGTCGTCCTCCTATTGGGTAGGAGCAGGAAATCTAGCATCGGTATCTCGACGCTGATACGTCCCGCGAGATGACGCGGAAAAGGGTCCGATTGGCTGTCATTTTCCTGTATGACCCACAGAAGAACCGGGCGGCCCTCCGTCGGGGATGCGTTCGTTGCAGCCCCCAACGGATGCCCGCATGGAATCGCCACCCGCCGGTTAGCTTCAGGCTATGGTGTCGTCATTGCCGCCAAGGTTCGACCCATGAAGCGATGGCGCTACGTCGGTATCGGCAGCATGGTTATCGCCGTGGTCCTGGTTTGTGCCGGGGCCCTGGTGGTTGGTCAATCCCACGTGCCGTCAGACGCCGTAGCGTCATCCGTCATACGAACTCCGGAGCTTATGGAGCGGGCGTGGCGCCTGCCCGTGGCAGCCACATTCCAAAGACACGTCGACTGGCAGTCAAATGGCTCTCGCTGCGGACCTGCAGCTGTCGCGAATGCCTACCGGTCGCTTGGCGAGGCGGCAAGGACGGAGGGCGAGGTGTTGGCCGGTACATGGAGCTGCTGGACAGGCATATGCATCATGGGTCTCTCGCTCGATGAGCTGGCCGCAGTCGCCCAGACCAACACGAGCCGGAAGGTCACTGTCTTGCGCGATCTCAGCGAGAGCCAGTTTCTGGAGCATCTTCGTCGCTCCAACGATCCGGGCCGACGCTACATCGTGAATTTCGATCGCGCTCGAATTTTCGGTGCCGGTAGCGGACATCATTCGCCAATTGGAGGTTATTTCGAAGCCGAGGACCTCGTTTTCGTGCTCGATGTCAACTCCGACTTTCAGCCTTGGCTGGTCGAACGGAAGCGGCTGTTCGACGCCTTGAATACGTTCGATGGCGACAAGAAGCGGGGGCTGCTGTTCATCGAGTAATGTTCCACTGCATGTCGCCTGTTGGCCCCAATGCAAAGCATTGCCTGTTGCAGTGGGCGCAACGTCACTCGTTACGAAGCAACCCCCTATCGCAATCGACCATCGGCCAAGATTGGCCTCGCTAGTTGGCGAGGGGGGTGCTACACAGCTGGCATCACCGCACGCTACGTGGCTGTTATCGGTGACTGAGAGCTTGCGCTCCCGCCTCCACCCGAAGAAGGCGGTCAGATGTCCAATCCGGTCAAATTCGATATTCGTGAGTGGCTGGTGCCACCGCTATTGGTGCCGATCGTCCTCGTGTTGCTGATCGCGATCGTGGCCGTTCTATGAGCGGCAGGTCCGTTCAACGGGAGCCGCTCTTAAGCAGAGACTTGAGCCAGGGCGTGAGCCGAGACAGGAGGCGGGAATGGCAAATACAGCAGTGATCAGGGATGCCTACGGCGTTCCGGCGATTTTCGTGGGTTCGAAAACAGGTCGGGACGATGCTCCCTTTGTTTTCGTCAGGGTCGGAGGCGAGGAGCGCAGGATGCGCTGGTCCGAATGGGATGCTCTGCCGGCCTGGACCGGCGAGCGTCCGATTTGGGCGAGCGGAACCAAATAGCGATGGAGTGTTCAGCATGAAGATGGCTCGACCAGGCACATGGATCGCGGCGCTTTTGCTGGCGTCGGCGCTGGGCACATCCACGCCCGGAGCTTTTGCCGCGGAGCCGAACTGCCGTGCGATCGAAAGCGCCAACGCGCGCCTCTCCTGTTACGATGCGGCTTTTCCTCCAAAAACAGGGCGGCCCGCCAAAACCAGCATCGATTTATCGTCCGGCTACACGGATCCGTTTCTTGCTGAAGATGCCCGAACCGCCGCGAAGCTGAAGAATATTTGCCGCGATTGCTGAGCGGCACCGACCGCGACGCGCTCCTGAACGTCGCGCTCCAATTCAGAGACCAGCTGTATGACGAATGAAGATGCGAAGGGGAGCCGCGCGCTCCGCCAACGAAAGCGTGCTGTTCATCTGGCCGGTGCGGCACTGGACGACAGGGCCGACAGTTTCGCGAGCTCGAAGGACCAATCGACGAGAAAGCAGCACCTGCTTGATGGGCCGACGGAATTTAGAGAGGTCCGGGTCGATCGTTCAAACGAGACTTCAAGCGACGAGGATTGATCCAATCGGCGGCAAAGCCAGGGCAGCCTGCAGATGGTTCCTGCGCGGACGCGAAACAAAGCGCTCGCTGTCCAGCAGATAAGGGAGCATTGTCTCGCTACCGCCGAGCGGCCCGCAGCATCTACCGGTGGTGTGAACGCGAGTTGCGCTCCCGCTCCACCCCGCAGCGGAGCATCAAACATGTCGGCTCGCCGATCCCCGGAACCATCATCGACATTCGAATACCGTCTGGCGCAAGAGGCACTCAACCTTCGTCAGCAGGCCAAGGGGATGCCCCTCGGGATCCGCCGCACAGAGCTTTTGCGAAAAGCCCGGCAGATCGATGCTGCCGGAGAGGTCAACAAGTGGCTGACCTCGCCGGGATTGCAGCCACCAGGTTGAGATTTGCAGCATGATCCGGAAAAGTATGCATCGGTTTTCCGAAAAGGATCATGCTCGAACGATAACCTGGAGCGCGATGTCGCTTCATCCTGATTGCATCGCGTTTTAGGCCGCGCCATAGCACGATGTGATGAACCTCGGCACGCAACGCGGCGACCAACTCTTGTCGGGATTTTACTCTCACCCTCCCGGGGCTGGAAGGACGCCGCCTGCGCTTTATTTCAAGCGGGCGGCGTTTTTGTGCGCGGTGGCAAGCCGTCGGATGCGACGTCTGGAAGCCGAAAGCGGTTTTCATGCGGCTTTCGAGGAACGCCGCTGGGAGATCGGCTTTAAGCTCAATCACCTTTTCGGATTCCTGGGCTGCTATCGGTGACTGAGAGCTCGTTGCTCCCGCCTGCACGCCGCGGGATGCACATGTGCAACAAGTGCGACCAGATAGATAATGAGATTGAACAGTTCCGCCGATTGATATCGCCGGGAATGGACGCGCTTAGCCTGACGATGATCCGATGCGCCATCGAATTGCTGGAGGCTGACAAGGCGGTCGTTCATTGCCGCGGCATTGTGCACCAGCCAGCGCGCCCAAGTTCGTAACCGTCTTGGATCTCGCCGCTTGCCCGGTTGCGAAGTTGCTTGCCGAGGCTGCCTGATGATCGGGGCATTCCCGCAACTGCGCGGGCAAGAGCCACACGGCACCTTGTGGGCTTGGACTGGCCGAGGCCGACATATCCGGTCCGGCCGGCAAGCGGAGAATCCAATGTCCCGGCTTCCTGGCATCGGGTTGCGGTTCTGCCCCAATCGAGCAATAGAAGATTCTTGGAGGCCTGCCTCCGCTCTGGAATGGTATGATCGCGAGCAACCCCTATGCTGACGTCCATCCCACACCCGCAGATCTTGTTTATTGATGGCCTGCCTGGTTCCGGCAAGAGCACGGCCGCAGCGGCACTGGGCGATTCAGTCTCCGACAGCAAGGTTTTCGTCGAGAGTGCTCCAGATCATCCCTTGCTCGTGGGCAGGCCCGACCGGATGGGAGCAGCCTTCGCAGACATTCACGAGATGCACTCTATAGGTTCGTTTGCCGCTGCGGCGCTCGAAAGGTTGGAAACATTCCTGGAAGGCGCCGGTCATGATGTGCTGTACGTCTTTGAGAGCCATCCCATCCAGAGCACGGTTCGGGTGCTTTTTCAGCTGGACGCGCCTCAAACGACGATACTTCGGTTTTGGTCGAATCTGCAGGAACGGCTGGCCGTCGCTCAACCTCGGCTGATCTACTTCCAGGAGCCGAATCCTCTGCATGCCCTCAAGGAGACCAATCGAAAGCGAGGGCCAAGTTGGGAGAGCTACTTCGTTGAAGCATTCCAGCGATCACCATGGATGCAGGCACGCGCGCTTTCCGGCGCCGAAGGCGTGGATCAGATGGCCGTCGCGTATGCAGATTTGATGGATCAGTTGGTGGATCTGTGGCGGTTCCCTAAGCTGAAACTCCCCGCACGGCCGGAGAACTACGAAGCGCGGACGGATGTGCTGACCAAGTGGGTCGTGGCGCCAGCAAGCCGAGAGCGGCATTAGGGGCAGCCGCGCGCAGGTTCGATGTGCCTTCACGTCCGGACAAATGGCCCATCAGCGAAGTAGGATACAGTTCACCTTCTTGATGCCGCTTCGATAAAGCGAACCACGAACGTCGGCTTTTGATCCCTGGCTGAACAACGAGGCGCCCATCGTCACGTCGGCTGTCGGCGGTAGTCCGGTCGCAGGACCCTGTGCCCGCAGTGAGTGCGACCACTATCAAGACGTGATACTCTCGCGCCCGGCGTCCTCAACATCTGATGAGGATCGAATGAAGCGGCGGAAGTTCATAGCGGCTACTGCTGTGTTGCTCGTTTTGCCCCGGCGTCTGTGGGCGCAGAGGAAGCCTCGTCGCATCGGCTTTCTTGCTATAGGTGATGGGAGCGGGCAGGCCCTTAATCCGGCCGAGCGTGTATTCCTTGATGGGCTCCGACGCTACGGCTGGACGGATGGAAACCTGATTATCGAATTCCGCTTCTCTCATCCTGCCGATCGATTGCCAGCTTCGGTCGCCGACCTGCTGGCTCTCAATCCCGATGTACTAGTCGCTGCGGGACCTCCAGCGGCCTTAGCCCTGAAATCGGCAACCGCCACCATTCCGATCGTATTCGTGGCTGTGGCTGATCCCGTCCGCCTCGGCCTCGTGCAAAGTCTATCGCGACCGGGTGGCAACATAACGGGTATTGCCACCAACGTGCCTGAAGATTTCTTCGGAAAGCGTGTCGAGATCCTTCGCGAGCTCGTGCCCGGCGCCTCGAAAATCGCGATCTTGATCAATCCAAAGAACCCAATGCTCTACCTGATGGAAGAGACACGCAACATGGCGCGGAGGCTCGGCATAGAACTGCTGACAGTTGAAGCGGCCACGGCCGAGGAACTTGACAGCGCCTTTGCTTCGGCCTCTGCCCAAAATGCCGATGCGATAATTGATTTCGGTGATCCGCTCACCTATGTCGAGGCTCCGCGAATAATCGCGCTCGCGGCGCAATATCGTCTGCCCGCAAACTACTTGTTTCGAGTCTACGCCAATGGCGGATTGTCCGTCTACGGCGCGGATACAGCCGATCTGTTCCGCCGTGCAGGCAGTTTCGTCGACAGGATACTCAAGGGCACCAAGCCTGCCGACCTGCCGGTTGAGCAACCGACGAAATTCGAGCTGGTCATCAACATGAAGACCGCCAAGGCGCTCGGGCTCACCGTGCCGCCCTCGCTACTCGTCCGCGCTGATGAGGTGATCGAGTAGAGGCGCCTTTCCTGCCGCTGTGCAGGAGTCCCGTCATGGCCCCTGGCTGCCCATCTGTTGCCACGCCCGGAAGTCGGCTCGCGGCGTGCTAACGGACCAAGGACTGATATGGCCGCGACGCCCGCATTTGAACCCAAACCTGACATCCATTCGGACTTCGTGGACCGACGACTGTCGAGGCGACAACTTCAGAAAAGCGCAAATGCGCCAGAAGCCCTGACTAATCTGAAGCCGCGCTAGTCTGCTAGTGTCTGCAGTCTGGGCGTGTGGCCCGTGCAGGGAGGCAACGGTGACAAACTCGGAAGTCTCCAACGACCCACCGGGCAAACCGCCATCCGATGATGAGCAGCCGGACAAGGCGGCATCCGATAAGGAGCAACCGGGGAAGCCGCCATCCGATCGCAATTTAAAGATTCGCTTACGGGCACGATTGCAGTTGATCGGCGGCGCGCTCGCCTCGATTGCCGCCGTCGGTGCGGTCGCGGGCGGCCTCGTCGGCTACTGGACTGTTTGGAAGACGTTCCGCACAGACGTGTTCCCGGAAAGCCAAAAAACGCAGAAGGCGGCTACGGCCCGGCCTGACATTGCTCCCCGTTTGTCTCTCGTTGTCCTGCCATTCGCAAACCTCAACAACGATGCAGAGCAGGACTATTTCGCCGACGGCATTACGACCGATCTGACGACCGACCTCGCGCAAATGCCCGATACATTCGTGATCGGGCGCGGGACGGCTTTCACCTATAAGAATAAGCAGGCCGATCTCAAGACGCTCGGCAAGGACCTTGGTATCCGATGGGCGGTACAGGGCGCTGTGCAACGGGCCGGAGATCGGGTCCGGATGAATGTGTCGCTTGCCGAACTTTCGACCGGTCGCGACGTTTGGTCGGATCGTTTTGACGGCGATCGGACAAATCTCGCTGCCTTGCAGGAGCAGGTCACGGCGCGGCTCGCCCGCTCTCTCAACATTGAACTCATCCAGGCCGAAAGCCGGCGGAGCCTGATGGACCAGCCAACGAATCCAGATGCCATGGATTTCAGCATGCGCGGCTGGGCGAAGGTCTATCAGCCCCAGAGCCAGGTTTCGAACGCGGAGGCAAACGATTTGTTCGACAGCGCGCTGCGCCTCGATCCAAACAACATTGACGCAATGCTCGGGAAAGCGTGGTGCATAACCAGTGGCGTGCTCAACGGATGGTCAACATCCGTGGTCGAGGACAAAAAGACCGCGACCAGACTAATTGATCAAGTTCTTGCAAAACGCCCGGCGACTGCAAAAGCGCGCGTAGCCATGGGAAGCATTTTAAGTTACGGAAATCCCGATAACGCGCTATCTGAATTCGACGCAGCTTTGGAAATCGACCCTAATTCGCCAGTTGCGTACGCATCAAAAGGAATCGCACTTATCGCTGCGGGACGCGCGCGCGAAGCGTTTTCCCCAATTCAGATCGCTTTGCGGCTAAGCCCCAAAGATCCGGCCGCTGGCGTTTGGCACTTCTTCCTCTGTCATGCCCACGCGCATTTGCACCAATACAACGAAGCCGTTGAGGAATGCAGGCGCGCGATAAATCTGAACAAACTAAACTGGTTGCCATATGTGGATCTGCTTTCAGCTTATGGAGCCACAGGACAATTGGAAATGGCCCAGCAAATGCTAGCCGAATTGAATACGATCCGGCCGGATTTTACCGTCAATTGGTTCCAGCAAATAGGCTATGCCCGTTCGAGCAATCCGCAGTATCGTAGTGAGTACGACGACATCGTCGATGGGCTGAGGAAGGCAGGCGTTCGGGAGAAATGAGGTGATAACCAGATAGCTGCATTTCATTGCTTCGTGACAAGGATAAAGACGACAAGGTCTCGTTTCTCGTTCTGACCCGCGTCTGTTAGCCAGATGTCGGTTCGTAGGGGTAAGCACGCCCCAGGTCCGCTTGTGGCCCATCAGATAAATGATGACACCCCGTCATTGACGTCCGCTCTATTTCAAGCGCCGTCCACGTGCGAAAACCTCGGAGGGAAGTTCTCCGAACATTTTCCGGAAGTCGTTGGCGAAATGACCTAAATTGGCGAAGCCACATTTGAAGGCGATTTGAGAGACGGAGGTTCTCGGATTTCCTTCTAGGAGCATTTGCCTGGCTCGTCGGAGCCGAATGGACTTTGCAAATTGCATCGGTGAATATCCGCGATACCTCTTGAAAGCCGCATAAAGGCTACGAATGCTGGTGTTCGTTTGTGACGCCAACTCCTCGATGACAACAGCACGTGCCCAATTTGCTTCAATGTATTCTTCGGCCGAGCGGACTATGAGAGGCGCTGGCTCGGTGGCGGGGCTCTCCAATAATTCGGTGTAGTTGTGCCTCTGAGCCGAGAGGAACGTCATGACTAGCGCTTGCTCGAGTTCGATCAGCGTCGGAGTAGGTAACTGCGCTGCCGTTGAATTCAGCTGGTCAGCCAAGAAAATTGTGAGCTGGCGCAACAGATGAGCTGCAGGCTGCTTCAGCGGCGCGGTGGGGTGAAACAACAGCGTCCCACGAGGTGGGACTCCCAGAAGCGCTGTCAACGCCTTCTCCAGCGCACTTGTTTTTATACGAAGGACGAGCTGCTCAAACCCGGCTCCGAAGACGATGGTAGCCGGCTGCCTTGGCGGGGTAATGCCGGAGTGGTGCTCGTCCACGGCCAGCGTCGTGGCGCCCAAAACGACGCCCGCTTTGCCCTTAAGGCCGACTTGTAGTCTTGCAAAATCGCCCTCGGGAAATTCGACGACCGTTTCGGCAGCATACCCGCAAAAACCGAGCCCGATGTGGGGCAACACAAGGTAATTAGCCACCCCTTCGAAATCGATTGAATCCGCGACAGCAAATCCGGTTGCCCCATAGACCGTACGAAGCGCATCTCTCATCTCTTCCGGATCGCGCGTCCGGACGACCGGAGAGCGGCTGAGCGGGTAATCGATTTCATCCATTGTTAAAAAACTGAAGCAAAATAATGCATTTCGCACTGATCTGGATCAAGACATGCTTCGATGCCGGAATTGAGTAATGTTTGCAGAATTTGGCCATGAGAAATCGTTGTGCCAGCACAAGAGGTGAGACATGCTGCCACAATCGATGGCGGCGCTCAAACTCACCACAAGATCCGACTTCGTATCGCGACGAGTTCTACAAAGGCGCTGCCTGCGTTCGCAGCGGGGACTAGGAATGCCACCGATGCTGCTGAGATAGTTCAACCGGACAGCTTTCAATGACCTAACTATACTATTTTCATTTCGTCCGTTGGCAGCGGGCTATGGCCGCCGCCCTTGGCTTTCCCCAAGCTGCACCGAACGAAAACTGACCGTCGCATTTTCGGCGGTCCACTTCTTTCTCGGATTCGCAGGGAATAGCTCAATGAGCGCCTGGCGCTGCGAAACCTGAGTACGCTTTGCAGGATTCGAACTTGGATGGCTGTTCGCCTGTCGCGCGAACTAGCTTAGCGTCTTTGTGCCCCAAAAAGGAGAAATGACGTGAGCCATGCGATAAGCGATGCCTCCCTGGCCACTCAAAATGTCAGACACTTTAGAGAATTCTTGAGCAGGGAAAGGCGTCCGGAAAGGCGCAGCGAAATACTCGAATTGCTTGCAGCTGAGCTGGCCAAGCTTCCCGAATCTTCACAGCGGGTCGAATTGATCAGGACAGCGAAGTATTTGGTAACATGACGGGCAGGTCGCGCGGTCGACCGCATATCCTCCCGGCGCAAGATCATCGACTTTCAAGGCTACGACGTCGCAGCCGCGCAGCTTGCTGTCGATGGCGACGCTGAACAGCCACCATTTAAGTCGGGCAACTACGTAGGTCGGGCTGAATTTGCGCCTGATCAAACCGGCGTGGCTCTCCGTCTACTTAACTTGCGTTAAATACTTAGCGAGGCGACTGTGCTGGTGAATATCAACACGTATCGACGACCCGTCGACGGACACCTCGCCGCTCTTACTGGTGAGCGGGTGCTTTGCAGCGAGTATAAATATCGCAAAGGGACCGAGATCTTCGGTGAGGGCGAAGAAGCCGAATATGTCTATCAAATCACCGCGGGAGCAGTTCGGACACACAAGCAGCTCGCAGACGGTCGTCGCCAGATCAATGCGTTTCATCTGCCGGGGGACATGTTCGGATTCGAGAATGGGAGCAGTCACCGCTTTACGGCCGAAGCCATCATCGAAACCAACGTTCGCATCATGAGACGCGGCAGCATCATCGAGGCAACTGAGATCCGGATCGGCGGCACGAAGAGGCTTCTGAGCATGGTCACGCAGAACCTCCAGCACGCAGAAGACCACCTGCTCCTGCTGGGACGAAAGACGGCGCCAGAACGGGTTGCCACGTTCCTCGTCGAGATGGACGCGCGACTGGGACACCCTCAGCTCATGACCCTCCCCATGAGCCGTCGCGACATTGCAGATTATCTCGGCCTTACGTTGGAGACTGTCTCGCGCGCGCTGTCCAGGCTTCGGGATCAAAAGTTGCTTCGCTTCGAGGGGACGACACAAAGACGGATCCAACTGCTTCGGCGCGAAGAACTCGCAGAGCTAGGCCCTTGAACTTACCCGCCCCAGCCGGAGGTGCGGCTGCCCTTGGCGCAGACGGGGCCGGATAGTCTCCATCGAAATCCTTGCAAATATCTCGATTGACGCGGCGCACCGCCTGTCGTTCGTGAATAGTAGCAATAGATCGTCCGATGCTAGGTCTGCTGTTGGCCCATCGCTTCCGTTGACGCGGCACAGCCGCATGTCCGTTCATAGGAGCAGACGGGAAGCTGGTAACCGAGCGCCAAATCGACGCTTTTGACCCGTTGCAGACATTCGGTGTCGCCGGTTATAAGAGCTTCGTGTTTAGCGTCTGAGCGTCGCTATGAATGAAAAGGTCGCGGAAGGCACCTGGTATTACGACGGTAACGTTCCGCGGCGCATTGCCGTTTATAGAAAAGAAGCACGTCTCGCGTCGTCGAGATTTAACCGCGATACCGACGAAGAGCCATCGTTAGACGAGACCCGACCGATACCGGAAACGAAGGACGGATACTTATACTATTGTCTGCTTACTAACTCAGGGGAACACCTCTCCCTCGCTGAGGCGAAGGCCTGGGCGGACGCCGAGCCGTGGGGTCCCGTGGAATGGGACTAACTCCAGGTTGTCACGTCCGTTGTTGGCCCATTGCGGACCATGCCCCAAAGCGCCGCAGCGTCCGCTTCCCGTGGATGACCCGACCAGGGCGATGCGAGCCAGGCAAGGCCTCCTTTGGCCCGGAACGGACCTCGCACCTTATTGCGGTTTTGCCAATGCAATGTCGAAAATGGGCAACCGAAGTGTTATCGAGCAATGAGATAAGAACCGACCATCGGTGATTAGAATGCTCGAACCTCTGACCGAACGCACGGTGATTATTGGAAACAGCGGGTCCGGAAAGAGCACGTTGGCCGAAGCCATCGCCAATCTAGCCCATATTCCTGCGATCGATCTCGATCTGCTGCACTGGGAAGAAGGCGGCTATGGCTTAAAGCGAAATGAGGACGTCGCGCGAAAGATGGTTCTCGATATTTCAGACCAGCCGCGCTGGATCATCGAAGGTGCATTTGGGTGGCTTGCTGAAGTCGCCCTTCCCAAAGCAACCGCTCTCATTTGGTTAGATTTTCCGTGGAGTCTTTGCCGTGCCGGGCTACTAGCTCGCGGTCTGCGGCGAGGAGCGACAAGTCACGACGCCACCGAACTGATGAAGTGGGCAGAGGCTTACTGGACTCGGCTGACACCATCCTCGTTTGCTGGCCATTCTAAGATGTTCAACGAGTTCTCTGGTGCCAAGTTGCGGCTGGAGAACCGAGAACAAGCTGCCCAATTGCTCAAAAACCTACGCGCCAACATGACCAATACGAACCTAAGGTTCTAGGCTTAAAGCGGTGAGGAGACGATAGCGTATCACGACGGCTCTTGGCCCTCCTGCGACATCCAGCGATGTCGTCCGCCGCACTGCTGTTGGCAGAGAAGCGGACATCGGGAGCGTCGCAGCGGGACGCTCCGTTCTAACGAGCATGCAGTGTCAGGCGCGCCTACTCCTCCTCGTCTTCGTCGTCTTCCTCATCTTCTTCCTCATCTTCTTCCACCTGCACGAGCACGGCCAGCGGCAGCGTCTCGCGGAACAGGTCGCCTTCCATGCCCATCCACAGGCACAGCACCTCGTCCGCCTTCACCTCCGCGACGGTCAGCGGCTGGCCGCCGGATTTCAGCATCACCACATCGCCGGCTTTCAATTCCATGGATTGTCCTTTCGGGTTGATCGGCCGTGAGGCTAACAGGCCGTCATGACATGCCGATCACGCCGGGTGCGCGTTCCGGGAGATTCGGCGGCCGCCTCGCGCTACGGTCTCAGCCCCGCTCTGCTCGTGGTCGGCTGGCACTGGTTGCTGATGCGGCTCACGCAGAAGCCTGTCCATCACAAGCCCCGCGACGATGACATCATGCCCCTGTTTTGCCCGACGGATCAAAGCGAATTTCGCTAAATCCGTAAGTCATTGATTTTGCAGCAGCCCGCTACTGTGCATGGGGTTGTTTTCGCAGTTCTTGTTTTGCCTGGTTACGCCTGGTCAGGTAGCAGCTCGCCGAGCGAGCGGATGATGCGGTCGGGCTTGACCGTCGAGCCTTCGGGCAGGCCGTCGCCATGCACGTCCATCCAGATCGAGTAGATGCCGAGACGCTGCGGCGTCACGACCTCCCATTCCAGGTTGTCGCCGATCATCCAGGTCTCCTCGGCGGTGACACCGAGCGCCTGCATGGCGTGCAGATAGGCGCGCTCCTCGGGCTTGCCAAAGCCGTGCTCGCCTTCGATCTGGATGTGGTGGAAGCGGTGCGCCAGCTCGAAGCGCTCGACCTTGGCGCGCTGCATGTCCGCGGCGCCGTTGGTGACCAGCGCGAGCTTGATGCCGAGCGCCTTGAACTGGTCGATCGCCTCATGCGCACCGGGAAACACGAACATCTCCTCCTCGCGATAGGCGGTGAAGCGGTCGGCGAGGCGAACGGCGAGATCGTCGGGCAGGGCGCGATGGCCGGCCGCCGCAAGCGCGGCAAAGCCGCCCTTGACCGTCAGGTGCCGCGCCTCAGCGAGCTTCATCCGCCACGCTGCTTCCGCGTTCGCCCAGAAGTCTCGCGCGAAAGCCAGCACCGCGGTTGCGACCTGGGCCGGCGGCAGCGGCGCAAGCTCCTCGGCAAACTCGTTCGCGATGGTGTTCCAGGCGATCTCCGGCCGGCCATAGGCCGACAGGATGGTGTCGTCCATGTCGATCAGCATGGCGCGCGGCAGCGGTCTCACGGCAAGCTTCATCGTCGTCATGGCCACTTCACCTCCGGAGGCAGCGACGACAGGATGGAGTCCACATTGCCGCCGGTCTTGAGTCCGAAGATGGTGCCCCGGTCGTAGAGCAGGTTGAACTCGACATAGCGGCCGCGCCGGATCAGTTGCTCCTCGCGATCCTCCGCGGTCCAGCTCGTCGCGAAATTGCGCCGCACGATCTCAGGATAGATCTTCAGGAAGGCGCGGCCGACGTCCTGGGTGAAGGCGAGGTCGGCGTCCCAGTCGCCGCTGTCGTGCCAGTCGTAGAAGATGCCGCCGATGCCGCGCGCCTCTTTCCGGTGCGGCAGGTAGAAATACTCATCGCACCACTTCTTGTACCTGTCGTAGTCGGCGACGCCATTCGGCTGCACGCAGGCCTGTTTCATCGCGGCATGGAAGGCGATCGTGTCGGCATCCTCCTGCGTCCGCCTTCGCTCCAGCACCGGCGTGAGGTCGGCGCCGCCACCGAACCAGGCCTTGGTGGTGACGACGAAGCGGGTGTTCATGTGCACGGCGGGCACGTTCGGATTGCGCAGATGCGCGATCAGCGAGATGCCGGAGGCCCAGAACTTCGGGTCTTCCGCGGCACCCGGAATCTGTGCGCGAAACTCGGGCGCGAACTCGCCGTGCACGGTCGAGCAGTGCACCCCGACCTTCTCGAACAGGCGGCCATGCATCATCGACATCACCCCGCCACCGCCGGCCGCGCCGGTATGATCGGTGCGCTCCCAGGGCGTGCGCTTGAAGCGGCCGGCTTCGCCGGGATAGAGGCTTTGCGGTGCGTCATCCTCGAGCCGCTCGAAGCTTTCGCAGATGTCGTCGCGCAATCGCTCGAACCAGGCGCGGGCGCGGGCCTTGCGGTCGTCCATCGTTGAGGCGTCCATCTGCATTCCCGGTCGCGTCCTATCTGATGCCGAGCGATTTGTGCGTCTGCACGCTGAGCCGCCATTGCGGATGGCGCAGGCAGTAGTCGATCGCCTGCGCGGTGTTCTTGATGACCTCGGGCCCATCCATCGGCTGCAGCGAGAAGCGCTCGAAGGCAAGGTCCTCGAAAGTCTCGGGCGCAGCCAGCGCCTGGGGATAGACCAGCTTCAGCTCGTGCCCCTGGCGGAGGACCAGCTCGCTGCCGCCCTTGGGGCTGACGCAGATCCAGTCGAGCCCCTCCGGCGCAGGGATCGTGCCATTGGTCTCGACGCCGATCTCGAAGCCGCGGGCGTGGAGCGCCTCGATCAGCTCGGCATCGACCTGGAGCAGCGGCTCGCCGCCGGTCAGCACCACGTAGCGATTGTCGCCTGAGGCGGTCCATTGCGCGGCAATGGTGTCCGCGAGTTCCGCGGCCGAAGCATAACGGCCGCCGAGGGTGCCATCGGTGCCGACGAAATCCGTGTCGCAGAACTTGCAGGTCGCATCCATGCGGTCGGCCTCGCGGCCGCTCCAGAGATTGCAGCCGGCAAAACGGCAGAACACGGACGCACGCCCGGCATGGGCGCCTTCGCCTTGCAGGGTCAGGAAGATTTCCTTGACCGCGTAACTCAATCGTCTCTCCTCAACCTGTCAGACTTGCGGGTTCCGGATCTGCCGCAGCGCCTCGCCTGCGGCCATGGCCGCGCTCATCGCCACATTGAGCGACCGCAGCCCCGCCTTGATCGGGATCACCAGCCGCGCATCGGCGGCCTCGACCACCGCGTCGGTGACGCCGGCGCTCTCGCGTCCGAATAGCAGGATGTCCGACCTCTGGTAATGAAAATCGCGGTAGTCGGTCGCAGCCTTGGTGGTGAACAGCAGCAGCCGGCAGCCCTGTGCCGCGCGCCAGTCCTCGAATTTCGACCAGGAGTCGTGGCGGGTCAGCCGGACATGGTCGAGGTAATCCATTCCCGCCCGGCGGAACAAGCGGTCGGAGACGGGAAAGCCGGCAGGTTCGATGATATGGGCGTCCATGCCCAGACAGGCGCAAAGCCTGAGAATCGTGCCGGTGTTCTGAGCGATGTCAGGCTGAAAAAGCGCTATCTGCATGGGCTGTGTCGGGGGTCGATGCGGGCGGGAATGTCTCAATAAAACATCGCCCGCCCGGGAATTCGTGCATGGCACGCTCCCACGCCGTTAGCGGGCTTGCGCTCGCCCGGCAAGGGTGCCAATAGAACGATTCTGGACTGCTGTTTCACCCGTTTAGAGGTGGACAAGCGAAGTTCTGCCGCCGCGGGGGGCCGCGGGCGCCGGCAGCCTTTCCGGGGACCTCATGGGCGCCCCTCGGAGCGGTTCCACCGGTAGCATAAGAAGAAAGGGTTGGAATCGTGACGACAGCGTCTTCGGCGGACCATCCGACACGCCGTGATTTCTTATTCGTTGCTACCGGGGCCTTCGCAGCAGTAGGGGGCGCGGCCGCGCTCTGGCCTTTTATCTCCCAAATGAATCCGGACGCTTCGACGATCGCCGCCGGTGCGCCGATCGAGGTCGATCTCAGCCCGATCGCCGAGGGCCAGGACATCAAGGTGTTCTGGCGCGGCAAGCCGATCTACATCAGCCACCGCACCAAGAAGCAGATCGAAGAGGCGCGCGCCGTCAACGTGGCGAGCCTGCCCGATCCACAGACCGACGAGGCCCGCGTCAAGTCCGGCCACGAGCAGTGGCTGGTCGTGATCGGCATCTGCACCCATCTCGGCTGCATCCCGATCGCTCATGAAGGCAATTACGACGGGTTCTTCTGCCCCTGCCATGGTTCGCAGTACGATACGTCCGGCCGCATCCGCCAGGGGCCCGCGCCCACGAACCTGGTAGTGCCGCCGTACCAGTTCGTTTCCGACACCAAAATCCAGATCGGCTGAACCTCGGACTTTCGTCCGAAGCTTCGCGTCGTCTCGTCGTACTATTTCCTCAGGATCGCATCATGAGCGGACCATCCGACTACCAGCCGAGCAATCCGGCCCTGCAATGGATCGAGCGGCGTCTGCCGATCTTTGGTCTCATCCACTCCTCCTTCGTCGCCTATCCCACCCCGCGCAACCTGAACTACTGGTGGACCTTCGGCGCCATCCTCTCCTTCATGCTGGGGATACAGATCCTGACCGGCGTGATCCTGGCGATGCACTACACGCCGAATGCCGACCTTGCCTTCAAGTCGGTCGAGCTGATCGTCCGCGACGTGAACTACGGCTGGCTGCTGCGCAACATGCACGCGGTCGGGGCCTCGATGTTCTTCGTCGCCGTCTACGTCCATATGTTCCGCGGCCTTTACTACGGGTCGTACAAGGAGCCGCGCGAGGTGTTGTGGATTCTCGGCGTCATCATCTACCTCCTGATGATGGCGACCGGCTTCATGGGCTACGTGCTGCCCTGGGGCCAGATGAGCTTCTGGGGCGCCACCGTCATCACCAATCTGTTCTCCGCCGTTCCCTATGTCGGCGAGAGCATCGTGACGCTGCTGTGGGGCGGCTATTCGGTCGGCAATCCGACGCTGAACCGCTTCTTCTCGCTGCACTATCTGCTGCCCTTCGTGATCGCGGGCGTCGTCGTGCTCCACGTCTGGGCGCTGCACGTCGCCGGTCAGAACAATCCCGACGGCGTCGAGCCGAAGACGGAAAAGGACACGGTGCCGTTCACGCCGCATGCCACCATCAAGGACATGTTCGGCGTCGCCTGCTTCCTGCTGCTGTACGCCTGGTTCATCTTCTACATGCCGAACTATCTCGGCGACGCCGACAACTACATTCCGGCGAACCCGGGCGTGACGCCGCCGCACATCGTGCCGGAATGGTATTACCTGCCGTTCTACGCGATCCTGCGCTCGATCCCGGACAAGCTCGCGGGCGTCATCGCGATGTTCGGGGCGATCATCATCCTGTGCTTCCTGCCCTGGCTCGACAACGCCAAGACCAGGTCGTCGAAATACCGTCCGCTTGCGAAGCAGTTCTTCTGGATCTTCGTCGCGGTCTGCATCCTGCTCGGCTATCTCGGTGCGCAGCCGCCGGAAGGCATCTACGTCGTTGCCGGCCGGGTCCTGACGTTCTGCTACTTCGCCTACTTCCTGATCGTGCTGCCGCTGCTCGCGCGTATCGAGAAGCCGCGGCCGGTGCCGAACTCGATCTCGGATGCAGTCCTGGCCAAGACCGGGAGCAGATCGACGCCGATGGTCTCGACCGCGATCGTGCTGGCGCTCGCGGGTTCGTTGTTCGCGGGCTCGATCGACAGCGCGAAAGCGTCTGAAGGCAGCGACACGCCGCCGGGCAACAAATGGTCGTTCTCGGGCCCTTTCGGTACGTTTGACCGCGGGGCGCTGCAGCGCGGCCTGAAGGTGTACAAGGAGGTGTGCTCCAGTTGCCACGGCTTGTCTTACGTCGCCTTCCGCAACCTCGCCGAGTCCGGCGGACCCGGCTATTCGGTGGCGCAGGCGTCGGCGTTTGCGTCCGAGTACAAGGTCAAGGACGGTCCGAACGATGCGGGTGACATGTTCGAGCGTCCGGGCCGGCCGGCGGACTATTTCCCCTCGCCATTCCCGAACGAGCAGGCTGCGCGTGCGGCGAACGGCGGTGCGGCACCGCCCGACCTGTCCCTGATCACCAAGGCGCGCTCCTACAAGCGCGGCTTCCCCTGGTTCATCTTCGACGTCTTCACCCAGTACCAGGAGCAGGGGCCTGACTACGTCACCGCGGTGCTCCAGGGGTATGAGGACAAGGTGCCTGAGGGCGTCACCATCCCGGAGGGATCCTACTACAACAGGTACTTCCCGGGCCACGCCATCAAGATGCCGAAGCCGCTCAGCGACGGCCAGGTGACCTATGACGACGGCTCGCCGACCACGGTCGCGCAGTACGCCAAGGACGTCACCACGTTCCTGATGTGGACTGCCGAACCGCACATGGAAGCGCGCAAGCGTCTCGGCTTCCAGGTCTTCGTGTTCCTGATCATCTTCGCGGGCCTGATGTATTTCACCAAGAAGAAGGTCTGGGCCGACTCGCACTGAGCGGCGCAAGACGAATGAGAAAAGAAAGAGCCCCCGCGAGGGGGCTTTTTTATTGGCCCAACTCTCCGTCATTCCGGGTTCGGTGCTGCGCACCGCCCCGGAATGACGGGAGTGCGGATTGCGTCGCGCCCGTCTAGACGCCACAATAACCCTCAACCGCTCCCCCAAAAACGCGTCGGAGGACACCATGGGAACCAGCATCACCTTCAAGCGCCCGGACGGCAAGGACGCCTCGGGCTATCTCGCCAATGCCGCGCGCGGCAACGCGCCGGGCGTGGTCGTGATCCAGGAATGGTGGGGCCTGTCGGACCAGATCAAGGGCCTGTGCGACCGCTTTGCGCTGGCCGGCTTCGACGCGCTCGCGCCCGATCTCTACAAGGGCAAGGTGGTGCCCTATCACGACACGGACAGCGCCAACAAGGAGATGAGCTCGCTCGACTTCATGGACGCCACCACGCAGACCGTGCGCGGCGCCGCGCAATATCTGGCGGGCAACGGCGCCAAGGTCGGGCTGACCGGCTTCTGTCTCGGCGGCGCCGTGACCATCATCGGCGCGACCAAGATCCCGGAGCTCGCGGCCGGCGTCGTGTTCTACGGCATCCCGCCCGAGCAGGCGGCCAAGCCCGCCGACGTCAAGATCCCGCTCCAGGCCCATTTCGCCAACAAGGACGATTGGTGCACGCCGGAGCTGGTCAATGGCTTCGAGAAGGCCATGAAGGCCGCCGGCAAGTCCCTGGAGCTGTTCCGCTATGACGCCGAGCACGCCTTCGTCAACGAGCAGCGCCAGGCCGTGCACGACCGCGAAGCCGCCGAGCTCGCCTGGGGCAGGGCGACGGAGTTCTTCCGCAAGCACCTGGGGTGATGAGGAAGAAGGCAGCCGGCATGCCGACCTCGTCTTTCTCGCACCGCCTCGTCGGCCGGATCGTGCGAACGATCGTGGCCGCCGTCGGCGTGCTCCTGGGGGCGGCGACTCACGCAACGGCGCAGCAGGCCTTCGTGACGCTGCACGGCGATCCCAAGAAGGAGGCCTGGTGGCTCATTGCGGATTTCCATCCGTTCACGACCGAGGTTCGCGGCATTCCCGCGAACCAGATCCGCAAGAGCTGGTGCAAGGCGACCGAATTCCGCAAGGACCTCATTCCCAGGGACTTGCTCTTCGAGGACGGCACGGATGCGATGGAGGAGAGTAAACTGTCCTTCGCGATCGAAGGCCAGTTCGACGGGACGGCCACCAGACAGGTCGCGTTGGTCGGCGTCTTCCAGGAATGCGCAGGTCCGAAGGGCAGGTTCATCCTGATCCTGGACCAGCCGACCGTTGGGACGCCAAATATCCGCTTTGTGAGCGCGGTGCACGAGGACCGTCAGTTCGGTGTCTTGCAGAAGGGAAAGGACAGCAGCATCGTCGTCTTGACATGCATGCAGTGCGACGACTTTTCGATCCTGAAATGGGATCGGAGGAAGCGCAAGTTCGGCCGTCAGCCTGACCCCGGCGTGCAATAGTCGGCAACTCGGCTCCCAACAAGCGGCTCTTGACGCCGCCCGCGGGCCATGGTGAGTATCCGCCCCATGAGCACCGCCGTCCGCCCAGCCCGTCTTTGGTGGCGCACCTCCTGAGAGGTGGCCGGTGCGATTTCTTTTCTTAAAATCGTCTGAGGTCGCCAGCACAGCGCGGCGGCCTGATCGTTTGTCCTGTGTGGCGTTCCCTCGGCAAGTCTCGTAAGAGGACCCCATGAACAGGACAGTCTTCGCCCTCCCGGCCAGAAGCGACTACATGACCCGCGCGGGTCTTGCGATCACGCGCGTGGCGGAGCAGTTTACCGGCGGCGCCAACAGGCTCGACGACCTCGTCAGTCTGCTCGACCGCCGCCGCGGCGTGGTGCTGTCCTCGGGCACGACCGTGCCTGGGCGCTATGAGAGCTTCGACCTCGGCTTCTCCGATCCGCCGCTCAAGCTCGAGACTGTGGGCGTCAACTTCAAGCTGGAAGCGCTGAACGAACGCGGGCAGGTCCTGATCGCCTTTCTCGGCGACGTCCTGCGCGAGCCCTGCGTCGTGATCTCCGAGCGCACCGCTTCGCGTCTTGCCGGCCACATCATCCGCGGCGATGCGCCGGTCGAGGAGGACCAGCGCACGCGGCGCGCCAGCGTGATGTCGCTGGTGCGTGACCTCGTCGCCGCCTTCTCGGCCAATGACGACGGGCTGCTCGGCCTGTTCGGCGCCTTCGCCTACGATCTCGTCTTCCAGATCGAGGACCTCGTGCAGAAGCGCCCGCGTGAGGCCGACCAGCGCGACATCGTGCTCTATGTGCCCGATCGCCTGCTGGCCTATGACCGCGCCACCGGGCGCGGCGTGGTGCTCTCCTACGACTTCGCGTGGAAGGGCAAATCCACCGAGGGCCTGGCGCGCGAGACCGCCGACAGCCCGTACTTGAAGACGCCGCGCCAGGGCTTCGCCGATCACGCGCCTGGCGAATATCAGGCCACCGTCGAGACCGCGCGCGCGGCCTTCGCGCGGGGCGATCTGTTCGAAGCCGTGCCGGGGCAGCTCTTCGCCGAGCCCTGCGACCGCTCGCCCGCAGAAGTGTTCCAGCGGCTCTGCGTCATCAACCCGTCGCCCTATGGCGCGCTGATGAATCTCGGCGAGGGCGAGTTTCTCGTCTCGGCTTCGCCGGAAATGTTCGTGCGCTCGGATGGTCGCCGGGTCGAGACCTGCCCGATCTCGGGCACGATCGCGCGCGGCGCCGACGCGATCGGCGATGCCGAGCAGATCCGCCAGCTGCTGAACTCGGAAAAGGACGAGTTCGAGCTCAACATGTGCACCGACGTCGACCGCAACGACAAGGCACGTGTCTGCGTGCCCGGTACCATCAAGGTCTTGGCGCGCCGCCAGATCGAGACCTACTCAAAGCTGTTCCACACCGTCGATCACGTCGAGGGCATGCTGCGCCCCGGCTTCGACGCGCTCGACGCCTTCCTCACCCATGCTTGGGCGGTGACCGTCACAGGCGCGCCAAAGCTCTGGGCGATGCAGTTCGTCGAGGATCACGAGCGCTCGCCGCGGCGCTGGTATGCGGGGGCGATCGGCGCGGTCAATTTCGACGGCAGCATCAACACCGGCCTCACCATCCGCACCATCCGCATGAAAGATGGGCTTGCCGAGGTGCGCGTCGGCGCGACCTGCTTGTTCGATTCCGATCCTGCCGCGGAAGACCGCGAATGCCAGGTCAAGGCTGCCGCGCTGTTCCAGGCGCTGCGCGGCGATCCGCCGAAGCCGCTGTCGACCTTTGCACCCGATGCCACCGGCTCGGGCAAGCAGGTGCTGCTGATCGACCACGACGACAGCTTCGTGCACATGCTCGCCGACTATTTCCGCCAGGTCGGCGCCAGCGTCACCGTGGTCCGCTATGTGCATGCGCTCGACATGCTCAAGCAGAAGAGGTGGGATTTGCTGGTGCTGTCGCCCGGCCCGGGCAGGCCCGAAGATTTCGGGATCAGGAAGACCATCGATGCGGCGCTGGAGAACAAGCTGCCGGTATTCGGCGTCTGCCTCGGCGTGCAGGCGATCGGTGAATATTTCGGCGGCGAGCTCGGCCAGCTCACCCATCCAGCCCACGGCCGCCCCTCGCGGGTGCAGGTTCGCGGCGGCCGCCTGATGCGCAATCTCCCGAACGAGATCGTCATCGGCCGCTATCATTCGCTCTTCGTCGAGCGCGACAGCATGCCGGAGGTGTTGTCGGTCACCGCCAGCACCGAGGACGGCGTGGCCATGGCGCTCGAGCATAAGACCCTGCCGGTGGCCGGCGTGCAATTCCACCCGGAATCGCTGATGTCGCTCGGCGGCGAGGTGGGGCTGAAGATTGTTGAGAATGCGTTCCGGCTGGATGCTGGGGCGAGTTGAGTGCAGAATATTTCCCCTCGTCATTCCGGGATGGTGCGCCCGCACCAGACCCGGAATCTCGAGATTCCGGGTTTGATGCTGACGCATCGCCCCGGAATGACAACTGAGATGAGACCCGAATGACTTTTGACCACGACATCAAGGCGAGCGTCCGCACCATTCCCGACTATCCCAAGCCGGGCATCATGTTCCGCGACATCACGACCCTGCTCGCGGACGCGCGGGCGTTCCGCCGCGCGGTGGACGAGCTCGTCAACCCCTGGGCCGGCAACAAGATCGACAAGGTTGCCGGTATGGAGGCGCGCGGCTTCATCATCGGCGGCGCGGTGGCGCACCAGCTCTCGGCCGGCTTCGTGCCGATCCGCAAGAAGGGCAAGCTGCCGCACACCACCGTGCGCATCGCCTATTCGCTGGAGTACGGCATCGACGAGATGGAGATGCATGTCGACGCGATCCAGCCTGGCGAGCGCGTCATCCTGGTTGACGACCTCATCGCCACTGGCGGCACCGCCGAGGGCGCGGTGAAGCTGCTCCGTCAGATCGGGTCCAACGTCGTCGCCGCCTGCTTCATCATCGACCTGCCCGAGCTCGGCGGCGCCGCCAAGCTGCGCGCCATGGACGTGCCGGTGCGCACGCTGATGACGTTCGAGGGACACTGAGAGGCTGCCGCGATCCTTAGATCGCCTCGGCGTTCAGCTCGGCCCGCCAATGCAGCAGGCGCTCCTTCAGGAGCGCGTTCCTGACATAGGCGGTCTCCTCGTCGTCCAAACGCTCGCATTCGCCAAAGGTCAGGCCGGCCTCGCCATGCGCATTCCAGGCAGCCTGGAGGTTGTGGCAGATGTGGCTGCCCTGGCGCAGCGAGAACCAGATGCGGTTCTGAATCGTCTCCAGGTTCGACGCCTGGCCGACCCAGGCCTGCCCCGACGCCGCGCAGCGCACGGCGTAGATGCCCGCAATGGTCTTGCGCTCCTTGTAGGCGGCGATTGCTGCTTTCCGGTCGATGCTCACGGGTAACAAGCCCTGCTAAGGGGATATCGATGCCCGCCTCAATAAGCCGGCTCCAGCTCGCCGTCAATATTATCCGGGTAAAATAATTGTACCTCGGTGTGGCGGAGTGGGGCGGCCTCGCTTCCCCCGTCATTCCGGGCGCGCATCAGCGCGAACCCGGACTCCATTGCGCGGGTCGCCTCTGCGGCTCGATGAATTCTCAGGTGCGCAAGTGGGTACCATAGCTCGCGACTTCGTCGCGCCCCGGAATGACATCTCTCAGGATCGCTGCAGGATCAGGCTGAGCTCGAGCTCGCGGAACGCGATGTAATTTCGCCGGGTCCACTGATGCAGCTCGGTGGAGTGGTCCTTCTCCTGGCGCAGATAGCCGGTGAAGGAGAAGCTCAGCCGGTCGATATAGGTCTTGAGGAAGCCGGGTAGCGCGGGCAGGCGGAACAGTCGGCCGCCTGCCATCGCGGACGGCAGCTCGCCGCGCATGACATATTCGTTGTCCACCGTGATCAGGTTCATGCGCGGGATCTGCCCGCGCAGCATCTCATGGGCGCGGGCCGAGGCGCGGTCGGTGTCGGCGACGAACAGGATCTGCAGGGCGACATGGCGGCGCGCCGCCTCCTTCAAGAGGCCGATCTCGTCGGTCATCTTGAAGAACTCGTCGAAGGCGTGGAAGCCGAGGTCGATCACCTTGGCAACGCCGTCATCGAGGATGACGCGGTCCATCAGCTGCATCTTGCCGTAGGTGTCGATCACGTCCGCGGTTTCCGTGACCTTCGGCAGATAGTCGAGCAGAGACGGCTCCTTCAGGTTGACGTCGAAGGCTGCGACGTTGCCGTTCTTGAGCAGCAGGAATTCGCTCAGTAGCCGCGCCAGCAGGGTCTTGCCGACCTGCGGGCGGGGCGAACAGATGATGTAGACGGGTGTCGCGGGCATCGACAGCTATATCAGGCCAACTCACCACCCAATCCAGCCGTATCCGCCCGGGCTCCGCAACTATTTTTCGCTGTTGCGGGTCGCGGGCTTCGAACCGACGATGTCGGTCAGCCGGATGCGGTCGAACTCGCTCCAGACATTGGCCAGCCAGTGCCGGACATAGCCGCGCAGCACGAAGGAGTAGTTGGCGGCCTCGTCGTTGATGCCCTTGTTGGCGACGAATTTCAGGAACGGGACGGAGGAGACCTCGACCTGCTCATAGGCCATTTCGTTGAGCTTGGGGATGGTCAGCTCGGTCGCGTCCTTGATGCGGTGGAAATAGGAATTGTAGGTCGCCTGGTCCCACTGGAAGAACTGGGTGTCGTTGATGAAGTTCTTCACCAGGAAATATTTCGCGCCGCCCATGAAGCCCGCGGTCTCGGCGATCTCCTCCAGCGAGGCGATCGAGGGGCCCAGGATGTGGAACACGGCAAAGGTGATCTGCCCGGCCTTGGCGGCATCGAGGAAGCCGATGTCGCGCAGCGAAGCCAGGGCCGGCGAGAGCAGGCCGGCGCGGACGTCGATGACGGTCACCGACGGGCTCACCGCATTGAGCGTGTCGAAGATCTTCATCTGGTCCGCCGTCGTCGTCATGTCGACGATCTCGGTGATATCGGGGTGGAAGCGCTTCAGGGTTCCGCGCGGGGACTCCGTGTCGAACGCGCGGGTCGGCACGTTGTTGGCTGAGAAATAATCGAGCAAGGTCCGCGACACCGTGGTCTTGCCGACCCCGCCCTTGTCCGCGCCCACCACAACCACTGCCGGCTTTGCCATTGCTGTCCCCTAACGCGCGCCCCCGATCGCGAGGTCGCAATCGGCCAGGCCCCAAATCGATGTCCCAAAGATGGTCCCAAGTCTGCTGTTGGGCGCGAACATGGCAGAAACAAGGGAGAATTCAATTCCTTGGACCGCAGTTGCGGCAATTCCCTTGGTTTTTCCCGATCACCGGGAAAACCGCCGCGTGTAGCGGTAAATCACGCGCTCAATGGCGGCCCCAAGGTCCCATCGCATTGCCCGCCGGAGTTCCTGAAGGGCCTGGGGCCGGCACGGGCGGCGATCCAGCCGGGTTGCCCGCGTCGTTCCACGGCCCGTGCGGCAGCGGCGGCTGCGCATCCTGCGGGTTGGCCTGTGCCTCGGGTTGTTCCGTCTCGGGTTGATCCGTCTCTTCAGCGGGGTCTGGCAGCGGACCGGGGTCGTGGCCGCCGGCGAACTTGACCAGCGCATCGACCCGGGACTGCACCGAGGGATGGGTCGCGAACAAATCGGCAAAGCCCTCGCGCGGATTGTCGACGCAGAGCTCCATCACCGCCGAGGTCGCGCCAGGCAGCTCGCCGCGGCCCTCGATCTTGCGCAACGCCGAGATCATCGCGTCAGGATCTTTCGTCAGCTCGACGGAGCCAGCGTCGGCGAGAAATTCGCGCGACCGCGACAATGCGAGCTTCACCACCTGGGACAACAGCCAGGCCACCACGATCAGCACGACCGCGATGATGATCACGATCACCGCCCCTCCGCCGGAGTTCTTGCTGTCGCTCGATGACGAGGACGACCGGGACGAGGAGGAGCCCGAGGACCACGAGCCACCGGAGCCGGAGCTCCAGTTGAAGTTCGTGAACAGGCGGAAGAACAATTCGCCGAAGAAGCCGACCACGCCGGCGATGATGACGGCGACGACCATGAGCTGCACGTCGCCGTTCTTGATATGGGTCAGCTCGTGGCCCAGCACCGCCTCGATCTCCTTGTCGTTCAGCGCGGCGAGGAGGCCGGTGGTGACGGTGATGGAATATTGCCGCGGATTGAGGCCGGTCGCGAACGCGTTCAGCGCCGGGCTCTCCATGATCTTCAGCTTCGGCATGGTGATGCCGCGCGAGATGCAGAGGTTTTCCAGCAGATTGTAGAGCCGCGGCTCCTCCTGCCGGGTCACGTCGTGGCCGCCGGTCACGGCGTCGATCATCGACTGGTGGAAGAAATAGGCGATCATGACCCAGAGCGCCGCCGCGATCGTCGCGAACGGTGCGGCTTTGAGCAGGTCGGTGAAGGCGCGGCTCAGATAGTAGGCGACCGTGCCATTGCCGTCGATGACGACCTCGGCGACCAGTGCGCCGGCATAGACCAGCACGTAGACCAGCATGAACAGGCCGGCGAGCAGCAGCATCGAACGAAACTTGTTCGAGGCAATGTGCGTGTAGAGACCATACGCGGCCATGGCGCGTCTTTGTCAAAGTCCGTCGTTCCGGGGCGCGCCGAAGGCGTGAACCCGGAACCTGGAGATTCTCTGGTGCGCAATTGCGCACCATAGTTCGATGCTACGCATCGCCCCGGAACGACGGAGGAAAACGATCGGCATGCGAGGCAATCAGAACTTCACCTGCGGCACCGTCTCGACCTCGGTACGGCTAGCGCCGAGATCGAAGAAGTCCTTCCTGGTGAAGCCGAACATGCCGGCGAACAGCGCAGCGGGCATCTGCTGGATTCCGGTATTGTACTCCTGCACCGCGTTGTTGAAGAAGCGGCGGCTCGCCGCGATCTTGTTCTCGAGGTCGGAGAGCTCGCTGGCGAGCTGCTGGAAGTTGGCGTTGGCCTTGAGGTCGGGATAGGCCTCCGACAGCGCGATCAGCCGGCCGAGCGCGCCGGACAGCTGGTTCTCGGCTGCGGACACCTGCGCAGGTCCCTGCGCCGACATCGCCGAGTTGCGCGCCTTGATGACGTCGTCGAGCGTGCCGCGCTCGTGCGACGCATAGCCTTTTACGGTCTCGACCAGGTTCGGGACCAGGTCGTGGCGCTGCTTGAGCTGCACATCGATATCGGCGAAGGCCTGGCCGACGCGCTGGCTCAGCGCCACCAGGCGGTTATAGGCGCTGAAGGCGAACAGCACGAGGACGACGATGACGCCGAGAACGATCCAGCCGGTCGACATGGAGAACTCCTGAAGAGGGAAGAAGACGGGCGCTAGGGTAGACCAAATTGGCGCAGGATGAGAGCCCGACGCAGAGGGAAGGTAGGACTTGGTCTGACCGGGAGCCATCCGAGTTCAAGGCGAAAGCCCTCAAACGAGGTTAACTTTCGGCAAGGACGGCATCGCCCCAGCGCCAGCGCCGGGCACGTGCATAGGCCGTCTTGTCGCGGCGGGGCACCTTCGCGAGTTCAACGCCGCCCTGGCTGCAGAGCCTTGCCGTGATCTCGGCCTTGCCGACATCCGGCGGGGCCAGCACGCGCGCCGCGCGCGTTGCGGGTGGTGTGCGGGTCAAGCCGACGTAGATGAAGCGCTCGTCCTCGAACGGCACCTCGGCACCCTTGATCTGGCGGTGTGCCTGGGAGCGCGGCAGACGCTGGCTGAAATGGCACCAGTCGGGCGCGCTGAGCGGGCACGGCCTTTCGTGCGGACAGGGTGCGGCGACGAAAGCGCCGGCCGCAATCAATTGCTGGCGCAGTGCGAGAATGCGGGCGTAGCCGGCGGGCGTGCCGGGCTCGATCACGACCAGCGCGTGGCGCGCCTTCGCCCACATCGCCTCGGTGAGCGCGCGCCGATCGGCCTCGTTGAGCTCGCCGATGACGTAGCTGGCAACGACGAGATCGGCTTGTGACACCTCGGCGAGGTTACCGCTGGCATCCCCCGGCAGATAGCGACACTCCGCGAGGCGCGAGCTGCCGCGTGCCAGATCGAGCGCGAGCCGGCTCAGGCTGGCGTTGGCGTCGAGCAGGGTAACGTCTTGCAGCGACGGAAAGGCTTCGGCGGCGGCCCAGCTCGCGGTGCCCGGGCCTGCGCCGACGTCGAGCAGCGTTTCGGGGGCGAGATCGGGTGCGATCTCGGTCAGCGCATTCAGGCTGGCTGCGACGGCAGCGTAGGTCGCCGGCATGCGCGCCAGCGCATAGGCGAGCGCATCGGCTTCCGACTTGATCGTGCCGGAGCCGCCGCCGGCGCGATAGGTGGTCGAGATTTTCTGTGACCGTTGTGCCGCATCAGTGCGGGAGAAGCCCTGAAGCTTGGCGTCGAGAGCAGCCTTCAGTTCGACGGGGAGGGTGGGGGCGATCATTCCGCCGCCGTCATTCCGGGGCGCGCGGAGCGCGATCCCGGAATCTGGAGATTGTAGCGCGAGATTCCGGGTTCTCGCGTTGCGACCCCCGGAATGATGCCGGAGCGATCACGCCACGTTCTGGTCGAGAATGTCGACGGCCTCGGCAAGGCTCACCGACACGAGCTGCGACACGCCGCGCTCGGCCATGGTGACACCGAAAAGGCGGTTCATCCGCGCCATGGTGATCGGGTTGTGCGTGATGATGATGAAGCGCGTGTCGGTCGAGCTCGTCATTTCGTGGAGCAGGTTGCAGTAGCGCTCGACGTTGTGGTCGTCGAGCGGCGCGTCGACTTCGTCCAGCACGCAGATCGGCGAGGGGTTGGTGAGGAACACCGCGAAGATCAGTGCCATCGCGGTCAGCGCCTGCTCTCCGCCCGAAAGCAGCGACAGCGTCTGCGGCTTCTTGCCCGGCGGCTTGGCGATGATTTCGAGACCGGCTTCCAGCGGATCGTCGCTCTCGATCAGGTGCAGCGCGGCCTCGCCGCCGCCGAACAGCTCGACGAACAGGCGCTTGAAGTGGTTGTTGACGACCTCGAACGAGGTCAGGAGCCGCTCGCGGGCCTCTTTGTTGAGGCTCTGGATGCCCTGGCGCAGTCGCTTGATGGCTTCGACCAGGTCGTCACGCTCGGTGACGAGGCCGGTGTGCTGGGTCTCGACCTCGCGCAGCTCTTCCTCGGCGCGCAGGTTGACTGCGCCCAGGCGCTCGCGGTCGCGCCGCATCTTTTCGAGGTCTTCCTCGATGTCGTGCAGCGGCGGCAGCTCGGCGCCGGGCTCGATCTCGGCGAGGCCGGCGACGGCCTGCGGCTCGACCTCGAGCATGTCGCGGATCTCGCGCTCGACATCCTCGAGCCGGCGCCGTGCGCCTTCCATGCGCTCCTCGGCGCGGGCAGTGGCCTCGCGGGCGCTCGACAGTGCCTCGAGCGTCAGCTTGGCGACGCGATCGGTCTCCGCCATCGCGCTTTCGGCGGTGGCGAGCGCGTCGGCGGCCATGCGGCGGTCGTTCTCGGCGTACTCGATCTCGGTGATCAGCGCGCTGCGCTTTTCCGCGAACACGGCCGGCGCGTTTTCGAGCTCGCTGCGTTCGATCGTGAGTTCGGCGATACGGGCCTGGATGGTGTCGATGTGGGAGGCCGCGCTCTCCTTGCGATTCTGCCACTCGGTGCGCTCGGCGAGGATCGCTTGCACGCGGCGGTCGGCGAGCTCGGCTTCGCGTGCCAGCGCCTGTGCCTCGGCGCGGACCTGGGCGGCCATGCGGCGATGGCCTTCGATGTCGCTGCGGACGGCGGCGAGACGCGTTTCGGTGTCCTCGCTCGACGGCAGCTCGGAGATGCCGGCTGCGGCGTTTTCATACGCGGCTTCGGCCTCGGCGCGGTCGGCGGCGAGACGGCTGTGCGCTTCCGACAGCGTCGCCTTGCGCGCGGCGTGGCGGCCGATCTCGCGCTCGGCGGTGGCATGGCGCTCACGCGCGACGTTGAGCTCGCGCTGCGCGGCGCGCCAGGCTTCGCGCGAGGCGCCTTCCGTGCTGGCCGCCATCTGCAGCTCGGACTCGGCGTTCTCCAGCGCCTGCCGCTTGATCTGCGCGTCGATGCGGGCCTGCTCCAGCTCGTTCTCGATATCGACGAGGCGGGCACGCTCGGCAAGGCGGCGTGCCGCACCGGTCGGGGCGTGAGCCGCGGCGACAAAGCCGTCCCAGCGCCAGACGTCGCCCTCGGGCGAGACCAGCCGCTGGCCGGTCTTAAGCTGCGAGACCAGCTCAGCGCCGCGCTCGCGCGGCACCACGCCGATCTGCGCCAGGCGGCGCGCCAGCTCGGCCGGCGCCTGCACGTGATTGGCGAGCGGCACGACGCCTTCGGGCAGCGCCGGATCGCCTTCGGTGTGTCCGACATTGGTCCAGCGCATCGGCGCCGACGGGTCGATCGGCGCATCGAGATCGTCGCCGAGCGCGGCGCCGATCGCCTTTTCAAAGCCCTTGTCGACGTTGATGCCGTCGATGATCGGCGGCCACAGATTCTTGGTCTCGCCATTGACGATCTTGGAGATCGTGCGCGCCTCGGTCTCGAGCCGCTGCACGCGCTTGTCGGCCTCGACCAGCGGCGAGCGGGAGGATTCCAGCGTCTGGCGCGCGGCCACGTGCGCGGCCTCGCTCGCCTGTGCCGCGGCTTCCGACGCGGCCAGCGTCTGCTCCGCGGTCTCGACCAGAGCGGTCAGCTCGTCCAGATCGCCGAAGCCGCCGGTCTCCTGCGCAAGCTTCTGCTCTTCGGCCGCCACATTCGCGATTTCCTGGTCAAGCCGGGCGAGCTTGTCGCGGTGAGTGCGGACGTTGGCCTCGAGCTGGTTGCGCTTGGCGGTGAGGTCGGCGAGCGCGGTGGTGAGCTCGGCGAAACTCTGCTCGGTTTCGGTGAGCACCGCCTCGGCTTCGGCGACGCGTTCGTCGACGCCGGAGCGCTTCTCGACGCGCGACTTGATCTCTTCCTTCAGCTCGGCGTCTTCTGCGTCGAGCCGCTGGAGGGCGACGTCGGCGTCCATGGTCTGCTGCTGGGCACGGGAGATGTCGCCTTCGAACTGCGCGAGGCGCCGCTCGAGCTCGGCGACGCGCTCCTTGGCGCGCTCTTCCTCGCGGTCGAGCAGCTCGCGGGCATTGGTCAGGCGCTGGAGCCCGGCTGCGGCGCGTGCCTCGGCGTCGCGAAGGGCCGGCATTTCGGCGGCGCGGATCGCCTGGATGCGGGCGGCTTCGGCCTGGTGCTGGGTGCGCTCGGCCATCTCGCGCACCGCGAGGTCGTGGGTCTGCCCGGACTCATTGACGTCGGCATGCGCGCCGATCCAGCGCAGATGGTACAGCGTGGCTTCGGCCTTGCGGACCTTGGCTGCGACCTCGCGATAGCGCACCGCCTGGCGGGCCTGCTTCTTGAGGCCTTCCATCTGGCCCGCGAGCTGGCCGATCACGTCCTCGACGCGGGTGAGGTTGGTTTCGGCCGCCTTCAGCCGCAGCTCGGCCTCGTGACGGCGGGCGTGCAGGCCGGCAACGCCGGCGGCGTCTTCCAGCACGCGGCGGCGCTGTTCCGGCTTGGCCTGGATGATCTCGCCGATCTTGCCCTGGTGGACGAGAGCCGGCGAGCGCGCACCAGTGGCGGCGTCCGCGAACAGGATCTGTACGTCGCGGGCGCGCACGTCGCGGCCGTTGATGCGATAGACCGAGCCAGCCTCGCGCTCGATGCGGCGGGAGACTTCCAGAAGCTGGCTGTCGTTCATCGCCGCGGGCGCGGTGCGATCGGCATTGTCGATCGTCATCGTCACTTCGGCGTGGTTGCGCGCGGGACGGTTGCCGGAGCCGGCGAAGATCACCGCGTCCATGTCGGCGGCGCGCAGCGATTTGTACGAAGTCTCGCCCATCGCCCAGCGCAGCGCTTCGACGAGATTCGACTTGCCGCAACCGTTGGGACCGACCACGCCGGTCAGGCCGGGCTCGATGACGAAGTCCGTGGGCTCAACAAAGGACTTGAAGCCGTGAAGGCGCAGGCGGGTGATTTTCATAAGCACGCATCTCTGTTGGCAGGCGCGAATCTCCCTGCCGGGACAATACCATGGAAGGCAATGTCGCTGTCTGGGTGAGTCGCGCGAGGCGGCTCATGCGGCTGGACAATGGCCGCGGTGCGCCGCGAGGGCAACCAGCGAAAGCCGCTTTTCCCAAGGGATTTGTGCCGGGAAGGATGCGGCTCCAGATGCGCGAATCAGGATTGTCGCGTGCGAATCAGCTCTTGAGCAGCGGATTGATCTTCTTGGCGAATTCCTCGAACGAGGCCTCGCCCTTGATCTTCTCGCCGTTGATGAAGAAGGTCGGCGTCGAATCGACCTTCAGCACGTCGCTGGCATATTTCTGGTCGGCGGCGATCTTGTCGAGAAGCGCCTGGTCCTTCAGGCAGGCCTCGACCTGCTGCTGGGTGAGGCCGGCCTGCTTGCCGATCCGCGTCAGGGTCTCGGTGGTGTTCTTCAGCACCCAGTCGTTCTGCTGGCGGAACAGCATGTCGGTGACCGCGAAATATTTCGGCGCGTCGCCATTGGCGATGCAGCGCGACAGCATCGATCCGGCGGCGGCTTTGATGTCGAGCGGGAACTCGCGGAAGATGTAACGCACCTTGCCGGTGTCGATGTATTCCTTCTTGATCTTCGGGAACACCTGCTCGTTGAAGGCGGCGCAGTGCGGGCAGGTCATCGAGGCGTATTCGGTGATGGTCACGGCGGCATCGTTCGGCCCGAGCGCCATGTCGGGCAGGGACACCGGCTTGGCGACATCGGCGGCGGACTGCGCCATGGCTTCAGGGATCATGGCCTCGGAGACGAACCGCAGCGGCGAGAGCCCGGTGAGCGCGGCAAGCCCGGTCAGCGACAGCATCGTGGTGAAGGCGCGGCGGGTGATGATCAAGGTCGGCTCCCGGGATTGGCAAGGTTCGTCCGAGGTTCCCGCCCGGACGGCCTGTCGCTAGCTTGAAACGTCGATTGAGGCAATGGCGAGCCGCGCGGACGGGTCCAGTTTGGCGGCGGAATGAGGCTCAATTTCGCTTGATGGCGGCCCCGAGCCGGGCCAGCGCCGACTTGAGCTCGTCATCTTCAATGCCGCCCAGGCTCTCCGCCACCTTGGCGACGCTCTTGGGGTCCGGCGGGCCGGGCCGCACCCGGCGCCGGGCGCGCGACAGAGGGGCCTGGCGGAAGGCGAGCTTGCCGACCGCGTTCCAGCCGAAGAAGCGGTTGACCCGCTCCAGGATCACATCGGCGGAGTGCTGGATCTCCAGCGCCATCGGTCCCTCGACCCTCAGCACCAGGACCGCCGGCTCCTGCGGCTGACCCTCCACCGGGCGCGGCCATTGCATCTTGAGCGGCTCGGCATGGGCCGCGATCTCCGGCCCCGCGATCTGCGCCCACCGCGTCACCAGCTCGCGCGCGGCAAAGCCCTGCTTGGCATAGGCCTCGGCGAAGACGTCGTCGACGAGGATGCCGAGCGGCTTGGCGCTGATGGGACCGAGCTTGGGAGGGAATTTGGACATGGTGACCTTATAGCACCGTGCGCGGCGCCTCAGGAACTGCTGACGTCATGGCCTGGCATTGTCCCGGTCATCTCCACGTCTTGCCGCGAAGAAAGACGTGGATGCCCGCGCCAAGGGCGGGCATCCCGTGGAGAGATCCGCCCGACGTCGTTACAGTGCGAGCATGCCCCTCAAATCGGCCCGCAGGGCAAATTCGGAACCAGTGCAACCGGAACGTTTGGCTCGACCGCTGGCGCTCCTCCAATGGTACGACCGCCACCGCCGCCGCCTGCCCTGGCGCGCGGCCCCCGGTGAGACATCGGATCCCTATCGCGTCTGGCTGTCCGAGATCATGCTTCAGCAGACCACCGTGAAGGCGGTCGGCCCTTACTTCGAGAAATTCGTCGCGCGCTGGCCGGATGTCACGGCGCTGGGGCGGGCTTCCCTGGACGACGTACTGCGGATGTGGGCGGGGCTCGGCTATTACTCGCGCGCACGAAACCTCCATGCTTGCGCGGTCGCGGTGACGCGCGAGCATGACGGCATCTTTCCCGATACGGAGGAGGGCTTGCGCGCGCTGCCGGGGATCGGGCCCTACACGGCGGCGGCGATCGCCGCGATCGCCTTCGACCGCCGCACCATGCCGGTCGATGGCAATATCGAGCGGGTGGTGTCGCGCCTGTTCGCGGTCGAGGAGGAGCTGCCGCAGGCCAAACCCCGGATACAGCAATTGGCGGCGACGCTGCTGGCGGATTCTCGCGCCGGCGACGAGACGTCTCGCGCGGGGGACAGCGCGCAGGCGCTGATGGATCTCGGCGCCTCGATCTGCACGCCGAAGAAGCCGGCCTGCTCGCTGTGCCCGCTGAGCGAGGATTGCATGGCGCGCGCGCTCGGCACCCAGGAAACGTTCCCGCGCAAGGCGCCGAAGAAGAGCGGGACGTTGCGGCGGGGGGCGGCTTTCGTGGTCACGCGCGGCGACGAGCTGCTCGTCCGCTCAAGGCCTGACAAGGGGCTGCTCGGCGGCATGACGGAAGTGCCGGGCTCGGACTGGCTCGCCGGCCAGGACGATGCGGCAGCGAAGCAGCAGGCGCCGCAGCTGAAGGGGCTGTCGCGCTGGCAGCGCAAGATGGGCGTTGTCACCCACGTCTTCACGCATTTTCCGCTTGAACTGGTGGTCTACACCGCGAAGGTGGAAGCCCGCACCCGCGCGCCTGAGGGCATGCGCTGGGTGCCGATCGCGACCCTGGCCGGCGAAGCGCTGCCCAACGTCATGCGCAAGGTCATCGCGCATGGATTGGGTCTCTAAAGCATGATCCGGAAAAGTGTGCAGCGGTTTTCCGAAAAGATCATGCTTAAACAACAACCTAAAGCGCGATGACGATTCATCCTAATCGCATGGGGGGGGCCATCCTGCTGACAACAGGCTGTCAGCAGCCTGGCGTTACCAGCGGGCACAGGAGATCTCGCATGGTCAAGACCGCACTCGACAATTTCCGAAGGCCACCCTGTGCCGAACTGCTGGGATGGCGTCTGCTCGACGCCCGCCCGCAGGAGGGCTGGATCAAGCTCGGCTTCGAAGGCAAGCCGGAGTTTTGTAACCCTGCGGGTTTCATCCAGGGCGGCATGCTCTCGGCCATGCTCGACGACACGATGGGCCCGGCCGTGCTGGTGATGAGCGAGGGCCGGCTCTACACCACGACCATCAGCATGACCGTGAACTTCCTCGCGCCCGCCAGGCCCGGTCCGATCATCGGTGAAGCGAAGGTGACGCAGCTCGGCAAGACGATTGCGTTTGTCGAGGCGAAGCTGATGGCGGAGGACGGCACCGTGCTCGCGACGGCCAGCGCGAGCGAGCGGCTGCTGGAGGCGGCGAGGGTCGTGGGGAAATAGACGAGCCGCACACTCCACCTTCCTTCGCCCCTTGTGGGAGAAGGTGGCGCGAAGCGCCGGATGAGGGGTTTCTCTCCGCGAGTCTAAACTGCGAGTTGGACTCGCGGAGAGATACCCCTCACCCGAGTGAGCCTGCGTCTTCCGGCATCGCTGCCCTCTCCCGCAAGGGGGCGAGGGCGCATCAACATGCATCTCGCTTCGAGTGAAAGCTCACGCTCCCGCCCGCGCATCCTTACTCACGATCGCCGGCTTCGCATTCAGCGCGTCGACCTGGAAGCCCGCGACGCGCTTGTAGTTCGCGGCGATGCCTTCCAGCTCCTGCTGGGACAGGACGTCGGTGACGACCTCAAAGCCGTCGGGCGCGCGCTCCTCGACGAGCTGCATCACCTGCTCGGGGCCGTTCTTGCGGTTGAGCAGGACGAGGTCGGTGGTCGCGGGCCTTCGCTCGGCTTCATAGGCGAGCAGGGCGGCGCTCGTCGGGCCATGCGCGAGAATCTCGCGGGTGATGACGCGGGCATCGAGGATCGCCTGCGAGGCGCCGTTCGAGCCGATCGGGTACATCGGATGCGCGGCATCGCCCATCAGCGTGACGCGGCCGAAGGTCCACCGCGACACCGGATCACGGTCGACCAGCGGATATTCATAGGCGTGCGGGCAGTTCTTGATCAGCCCGGGCACGTCGAGCCAGTCGAACTTCCAGCTTTCGAACCAGGGCAAAAATTCCTCCTGCCGCGCGGTGCGGTTGTAGTCCTCGCGCCGCCACTGATAGGTCGGGGGCATGTGCCGCTCGGCGACCCAGTTGATCTGATAGTTGCCCGCCGCATCCGGCGCCTTGCTGATCGGATAGCAGACGAATTTCAGGATCTCGTGCCCCGCCATGATCATGGTGCGGCCGCTGAGGAATGCCTTCGCGGGCGTCACGCCGCGCCAGAGGATGCGGCCGTTCCAGATCGGCGGGCCTTCGCCCGGATAGAGCTTTTCGCGCACGGCGGAATGGATGCCGTCGGCGGCGATCAGAATCGCGCCGTCGTAGGTCCCCGCGGCTTTGCCGGTCGCCTTGTCGATGAAATCAGCGCGCACGCCATCCGCCGTCTCGTTCCAGCCGGTCAGATGGTGGCTGGTGAGGATGTTGTCGCGGCCGAGCCGCTCGATCGCTGCGTCGAGCAGGAGCTGCTGCAGCGTGCCGCGGTGGATCGAGAATTGCGGCCATTTGTACCCGGCCTCCAGTCCGCGCGGCTCGCTCCAGATCGGCTTGCCGTGTTTGGAGAAATATGCGAGCTCGCGCGTCCGCACGCCGCTGGCGTCCAATTTGTCCATCAAGCCGAGCTCGATCAGCTCGCGCACCGCATGCGGCAGCACGTTGATGCCGACGCCGAGCGGCTTCAGTTCGGCGACGCTCTCGAACACTTTTACGGGAACGCCGATTCCGTGCAGGCTGAGCGCAAGTGTCAACCCGCCGATGCCGCCACCGGCGATGAGTACCGTCATGAGAAACCCCTCCCTGTCGCAGGCGTCTTGGCACAGCCGGATGGCGGTGGGCAACTGCGAAGAGGATGTTGTGCTATGGACGTCGGGCCCGACAGTCGTTAGTTTTCGGCTTTCCCATGAGGTCCGACATGCTCAAGCTCTACTACGCCACCGGCACCTGCGCGCTCGCCACCTACATCACCCTGGAAGAAGCCGGCGCCGACTACGCGGCCGAGCGGCTGAGCTTCAAGGACAATCAGCAGAACAGCCCGGACTATCTCGCGATCAACCCGAAGGGCCGCGTGCCGGCGCTGGTCACCGACCGCGGCGTCCTGACCGAGACGCCGGCGATGCTGGCCTATATCGCGCAAGTGTTTCCCAAGGCGAAGCTCGCCCCGCTCGACGATCCCTTCGACTTCGCCGAGGTGCAGTCGTTCAACTCCTATCTCTGCTCGACCGTGCACATCAACCACGCCCACAAGATGCGCGGCGCGCGCTGGGCGACGCAGGAGAGCTCGTTCGCCGACATGAAGGCGATGGTCCCGAAGACCATGGCGGCCTGCTTCAAGCTCATCGAGCAGAAGATGTTTCGGGGACCCTGGGTCATGGGCGATCAGTTCACGATATGCGATCCCTACCTCTACACGCTCTCGACCTGGCTCGAAGGCGACAGCGTCGACATCAATGCGACGCCGAAGATCGCCGATCACTTCAAGCGCATGTCCGACCGCCCCGCGGTGAGCAAGGTGATGGCGGCACAGAAGGCGTAGCAAATCTCGGTGTCGTCCCGGGCAAGCGTAAGCGCAGACCCGGGACCCATACCGCGGAATCTATCGATTGTGCTCGGTAGCAGTACCGAACGACCAGTCTTCACCAAAGCACGTCCTGGGCTATCGCGACGAGCGCAAGCGCTCGCACAGAGGTCCCGGATCGGCGCGCGCTTAGGGCGCGCTTGTCCGGGACGACACCGTGTTTGTTGAAGCTGTAAATTTATCCAGCCTTCCCCTTCTCCAACTCCCGCCCGGTCTCCAGCATCAGCCTTCGCAGCCAGATCGAGCCGGGGTCCATCTGCGCGCGGGTCGGGTGGAACATGAACTGCTCGTCGATCCCGGGGTCGAGCGGCGGTGTCACCGTGACGAGGCCGAGCTGCTTCGACAACGCCGCGATCAGCCGGCGCGGCACGAAGGCGACGAGGTCGGTGCGGGCGGCGACGTGCAGCGCCTCGAGATAGCCTGACACCACCAGGGAAATTTGCCGCTCGATGCCCTTGGCTCGCAGCCAGGTGTCGATCAGGTCCTCGCTGTTGCCGCGGATGATCACGCCGACATGGCGCGCAGCGAGGAACGTCTCGCGCCGCTTCAACTTCGCCCCCATCGGATGGCCGCGCCGCACCGCCAGCGCGTCGCTGTCGGTGTAGAGCAGCTGGCGGTGAAAGCCCTTGAAGGCGTTGCCGATCGAGATCACGAGATCGATCGTGCGGGCGAATTCGGCATGGAAGATCGCGGGTCCCCGCCACGGCACGACGTCGATGCGGACATTGGGCGCAAGGCGCGTCACCTTCTCCATCAAGGGCGGCATCAACAGCTCGACCGCGAGATCCGGCATCATCACGCGGAACTGCCGCTCGCTGCGCGCGGCGTCGAAATCGTCGGGCACGAACAGCCCGCGCACCTGGTCGAGCGCCTGCGCCAGGGGGGCGCGCAGCGCCAGGGCCCGTGGCGTCAGCTCCATCCGCGCGCCGGTGCGCACCAGCAGCGGATCGCCAAAAATGTCGCGCAGGCGCTGGAGCGCATGGCTCGTCGCCGGCTGCGAGAGTCCGATCCGCAGCGCGGCGCGGCTGACATTGGCCTCGCGCAGCAGCGCATCGAGCGCGGTCAGCAGATTGAGGTCGAGCGAATTCAAATTCATAAGGTGAATATATATCATATTCACTATCGATTTGAAGAATGCTGATCGGCCGGTGATGATCTTCGCGATGTCACACCACGGAGATGCCGCCATGAGCGCTGCCGCCAACAAGAAACTGATGCAGGACATTTTCGCCGCCGCCGCCAATCCCGATCCGGCCGCGCGCGATCGCGCCCTGTTCACCGCCAGCCTCGCCGACGACGCCAAATGGGTCGTGACCGGGCAGTATTCCTGGTCCCGCACCTTTTCAGGCAAGGAGGCGATCCTCAACGACCTGCACGGCTATGTGCGGACGCGCCTGCGCGACCGGACGCGGACAATCGCTCACCGCTTCATCGCCGACGGGGACATCGTCGTCGTGGAAGCCAAGGGCGACAACGTCACGCCCGAAGGCGTGCGCTACGACAACGACTATTGCCTGGTGTTTCGCCTCGCGGACGGCAAGATCAAGGAGATCCGCGAGTACTGCGACTCGATCCTGACCGAGAGGGCGCTCGGTCCGTTTCCACAAACGGTCGCGAGAGCCTCGGGCTAGCGGCTTGAGCACCATCTGGTCTGCCGGCTGGCGCCCTTCGTTCCGGTCTGCGAGGGTCGTGTTGGTCTGGCGAAAGCTGGCGGAGATCGTCCGGCTCCGGCGCGAGCGCGCGCGGATACGCTGCCAGCTCGCCGCCATGAGCGAGCGGGAGCTTCTGGATTGCGGAATGACGCGGTCGGAGATCGAGTACGAGCTGAGAAAGCCTGTCCGGCGGAAATAGAGCGGAGGCGGCCTCTATTTCTTCCGGACCCGGAGGAACCTTCGGTTTCCGCCGGCGTTCCCTCGGCTTCGGGAGTGATCGCGCCCCGGCAACCTGCATTTTTTGGGAATTTCATGCTCGCTGGGGCTTCGCACGTTTCAACACAGGTGGGCCGCAGCTTCTCCGGGCTCCGCGAACGACTGAAAGATGCGACCTCGGCTGCGCACCGCGCGCTCGACACCCAGCTTTCCGCATTCGATCTCGGCGGGCTGGCCGGCTATCGCCGCTTTCTTCAGGCCAGCGCCGGAGCTCTTCTTCCGCTCGAAGCCGCCCTCGTCGAGGCCGGCGTGGAGCGCATGTTTCCGGACTGGCCCGAACGGTCGCGCAGCGCTGCGGTTGCGGTTGATCTCGGACGCCTCGGCACGCGCGCGGCGTCGACAGTGTCGGTGCCGCGGCTGACGCGCAGCGGGGTGCTGGGCACGATGTATGTGCTGGAGGGCTCGCGGCTCGGCGCGAAATTCCTGCTGAAGACGGTCACGGACGCGGGCGATGCGCGCGTCAGTGAAGCCACCACCTATCTCCGCCATGGTGCGGGCAAGCGGCTCTGGCAGAGTTTTCTGGTGAAGCTCGCAAGCGAACAGCTGGGTGACGAGGACGAGATAATCGATTCCGCTCGCATTGCTTTCGACGCATTCGAGCGGGCGGCGGACCGCGCATGAACGAGGCGGTCAATCTCACCAATTGCGACCGCGAGCCGATTCACATTCCCGGCAGCGTGCAGCCGTTTGGTTTCCTGCTGGCTGTGCTCTCGGATTTCACGATCTGCATGGCATCAGACAATGTCGGCAGCTTCCTCGGCGCTGACGTTGCCGAGCTGCTCCAACGACCGCTGTCGAGCGTGATCTCGGAGGCGGCCGTCGAGACGATCCGCAGCCGTGTCGATCATCTCGGCGGCCCGGACGCGACCGAACGCCTGTTCGGCGTGGAGCTGCAGTCAGGCAGGCCGCCCTTCGACCTCTCCATTCATCTTTCCGGCGTTTATCTGATCATCGAGGCGGAGCCGAGCGCGCACGAGCCCGGCGTCAATTCGGGCGAACTCGTGCGCTTGATGCTCGAGAGGATCCGCAAGACACGCGGCATGGCCGATCTGGCGCGGGAGGCGGCGCGCCAGCTCAAGGTGCTGACCGGCTTCGACCGGGTCATGGTCTATCAGTTTCATCCGGACGGCTCGGGCGAGGTGATCGCCGAGACCGCGGAGGCGCAACTCGAATCCTTTCTCGGCCTGCGTTATCCTGCATCGGACATTCCAAGGCAGGCGCGGGCCCTCTACCAGCGCAACTGGCTGCGCATCATCGCCGACGTCAATGCCGGGCCGGCCGCGCTGGTGTCGACGGCTACGCACAACGCAGGACTGCTCGATCTTTCGATGAGCGTGCTGCGCTCGGTCTCGCCGATCCACATCGAATATCTGCGCAACATGGGCGTTGCCGCCTCCATGTCGGTGTCGATCCTGCGCGACGGCAAGCTGTGGGGTCTGTTTGCCTGCCATCACTATTCGCCGCGCTATATTTCGTTCGACAGGCGCACCGCGTCCGAGCTGTTCGGGCAGATGTTCTCGTGGATCGTGGAGGGGCGCGAGCGCGAGAGCGATGTTGGCTACGAGGCCCGTGCTCACCAGATCCAGGAACGGCTGATCGAAACCGCCGCGTCGCACGAGCATAGCCGGCGAGCGATCGTCGATTTCGTCGGCGATTACCAGAAAATGATCGAATGCGACGGAGTCGCCGTATGGTCCGACAACAAGATCACGCTCCAGGGCGAGACGCCCACCGAGGACGAGGTCAAGGACCTGGTGGCTTTCATCAACCGGACCTCGCCGGGCCGAATTTTCGCCAGCGGCCAGATCGCTCAGGTCTACGCCGCCGGTCAGGCCTTTCGCGACCGCGCGGCGGGCTTTCTCGCCATCCCGATTTCGAGGACCCCGCGCGATTGCCTGATCTTCTTCCGGCGCGAGGTCCTGCAGGCCGTGAAATGGGCCGGGGATCCCAACAAGGTCTACGATGAAGGTCCGCACGGGCCGCGCCTGACGCCGCGCAAGAGCTTCGAGCTCTGGCAGGAGACGGTGGCGGGGCAGTCGAAGCCGTGGTCGGCGGCCGACATCCGCATCGCCGAGAGCCTGCGCGTTACGCTGCTAGAAGTGATCCTGCAACTGTCCGACCTCGCCGCACGCGAGCGCCGCGGGGCGCAGGAGCGGCAGGAATTGATGATCGCCGAGCTCAATCACCGCGTCCGCAACATCCTGAGCCTCGTGCGTGCCCTGGTGGCGCAGAGCAAGGACACCGCGACCAGTGTCGAGGAGTTCGCCGGCGTGCTCGGCGGCCGCATCCAGGCTCTGGCGCGCGCCCACGACCAGATCACAAATCTGAACTGGGCCCCGGTCGCGCTCCGCAGCTTGGTCGAGTCCGAGGCCGGCGCCTATCTCGGTGCGCGCGCGGGACGGGTGAAGATGGGCGGTCCGGACGTCGCACTCGATCCAAAGGCGTTCGCCACGCTGGCGCTCGTCGTGCATGAGATGATGACCAATTCCGCCAAATATGGCGCACTTGCCGATTCCACCGGCAGTGTCGAGGTGGTCTGGCGCCTCGATCCATCCTCCAGCCTCGTCATCGAATGGAAGGAGAGCGGCGGTCCGCCGGTGCAGCCGCCGTCGCGGCGCGGCTTCGGCACCACGATCATCGAGCGATCGGTGCCGTTCGACCTCAAGGGCGATGCCGAGATCCGCTTCGACCTCCTGGGCGTGCAGGCAAAGTTCGTGATTCCCCCCAATTTCGTCGAATTGGTCCCGTCCATCGCAGGAGCCGCCATGCGCGTCGAGGAGCAGCAGTCCGCCCGACCCAGGATTTCCGACACGGCGCTGATCGTCGAGGACAATCTGATCATCGCCATGGCGGCGGAGGTCATCCTGCTCGATCTCGGCGCCCGCCACGTCGACACCGCCGCGACCGTCGATCAGGCGCTGCGGTCGATCGAGCGCACCCGGCCGAGCTTTGCCCTGCTCGATCTCAACCTCGGCAGCGAGAGCAGCATCAAGGTGGCGGAGAAGCTGAAGGAGATCGGGGTGCCCTTCATCTTCGCGACCGGCTATGGCGAGCGCGCGCCGCTCCCGGAGCAACTGGCGTCGGCGCCGGTGGTCCAGAAGCCTTACACCCTGGAGGTGGTCGAGAACGCGCTCGGCAAATTGCAGCAGGCGGGCGCCCGATAAGCATCCGTTACGAACTGCATGCGGAGTCCTGCATGACCCGGCGGATTCGCATGCGGCTTTGCATAGCTGCCGATAAAATCAGCAGATTCGGTGCGGGCCCGAGCCAGGGCGCGCGAACAATTGGAAGGTTCAATTAAGAAGTGTCCCCCATTGTGTCGCGGTGCAGCGTGGGTCGCCGGGGCGCGACGTGCGGCTGCCGGAGTGGCCGTGACGATCGCCGGAGTTGTTCGGCCCCTCGAATTCACATCATCTGGATGGACAGTGGGAATGCCGAAGTTTCGTTTGCGGATCAGGGGACGCCTGTACGCAGGTTTCATGGCCCTGGTGGCGGTCGGTCTCGTGATGGCCGTGGTTGCCGTCTGGAATTTGCGGGACGTGCAGGATCAGGTCGCAAGACAATCCGCGCTCTCGGACAGCACGGCGCGGGTGCTGGAGATATCCACCCATCTTCAGGCGATCCAGCGCGCCAATCTGCGCTACGTCTACGATGCGAACGAGCCGGCGATGAAGGAAGCGCAGGAGCGAGAAACTGCCGCGATCGAGCTGTTGCGGGTCGGGGCGAAGGGCACGCTCTCGGAGGAGCGGAGAACGCTCTACAACGGCCTGATCGACGACATCGCCAAAATGCGACGCCTGCGTGACAATCTCGGCGACGCCGTCAACGAGGCGAGAACGGGCAAGGCGACGCTGCTGCCGAGCGGGGAGGATCTGGCCGTCAAGACGGGCAAGCTCGTCGACGTGGCGCGCGCCGCCGTCGACGAAGATACCGCGGCCCTCGTCGCCGATCTCGAATCGCGAATCCTGCTCGTGAGGATCGCAAACTGGCGGTTTCTGGCCCTGCGCGATACGCAGGGCCCTGCGACCTTCAGGGCGAGCGTCGACAGGGCAGCGCAACGGCTCGCGGCACTCGAAAAGAGCCCGCAGGCGACGGAGTTGCGAGCCACGCTGGCGCCGGTGAAGACCTCGCTCGGAATCTACAAGTCGGCGTTCGAGACGACCTCCGCAGCGATGCTTCAGGCTGACGAAATCTACCACAAGAACCTCGCGCCTCTCATCGTCGACAGCATCGGCAAGCTCAAGGTTGTGGAAACGACCCTGAAAAAGGACTACCAGGACTCGCGCAACAATGCCGAAGCCGTGATCGCCGGTACGACGACCGTGCAGGAGATCGCCGGCGGCCTCGCCATCTTGTTCGGCGGCATCGTCGCCTTCCTGATCGCCCGCAGCATCGTCGGTCCCCTGACCTCGATGACAGGTGCGATGGGGCGGCTTGCCGGCGGCAATCTCGAAGTCGAGATTCCCGGTCGCGGCAGGGTCGACGAGATTGGCGACATGGCCAAGGCGATCCAGGTGTTCAAGGACAACATGATCGAGACCGAGCGCATGCGCTCCGAGCAGGCCGAGATCGAGGCGCGGCAGGCCGAGAGCCGCAAGAAAGACATGGCCAGGCTTGCCGATCAGTTCGAGCAGGCGGTCGGTGAGATCGTCAACACGGTGTCGTCGGCGTCGAGCGAGCTCGAAGCCTCCGCAGGCACTTTGACCACGACCGCGGCGCGGGCCCAGGACCTTTCGACGGAGGTCGCCAGCGCGTCGCAGGAGGCCTCGGCCAATGTGCAGGCGGTCGCCTCGGCGACCGAGGAGCTCTCCTCCTCGGTATCCGAGATTGCCCGCCAGGTGCAGGAATCCGCCCGCATCGCCACCGAGGCCGTCGGTCAGGCGAGCCGGACCAACGAGCGCGTCGGGGCGCTCTCCAAGGCCGCCGCGCGGATCGGTGACGTGGTCGAGCTGATCAGCACCATCGCCGGCCAGACCAATCTCCTCGCGCTCAACGCCACCATCGAGGCGGCGCGTGCGGGCGAAGCCGGCCGCGGCTTTGCGGTGGTCGCCTCCGAGGTCAAGGCGCTGGCCGAGCAGACTGCGAAGGCCACCGGCGAGATCGCCCAGCAGGTCTCCGGGATACAGGCCGCGACGGAGGAGTCGGTCGGCTCGATCAAGGAGATCAGCGGCACCATCGAGCGGCTGTCGGAGATTTCGTCGACGGTCGCCGCCGCCGTGGAGCAGCAGGGCGCTGCGACGCAGGAGATCTCGCGCAACGTCCAGCAGGCGGCCCACGGCACCCAGCTGGTGTCGTCCAACATCGGCGACGTGCAGCGCGGCGCTTCCGAGACCGGCTCAGCGTCCTCGCAGGTGCTGTCGGCGGCACGCTCGCTCTCGGCCGACAGCAACCGCCTCAAGCTCGAAGTGGCCAAGTTCCTGAGCTCGGTCCACGCCGCCTGAAGCCTCAAACGCAAAAGGCCACGCGCATGCGCGTGGCCTCGAAGAGCGGCGCGATCAGGCCACCTTGGTCGTCATGTGCTTGAACATGTTGCTGCGCGCTTCGTCGTCCATCTCGGCCTTGAAGGTGAACTTGTCCTTCAGGGCGATGGCGCGCGCCGCCGCGGGCCGCGCCGAGATCTCGTCGACGAGCCGCTTCACGTTCGGGTATCGCGCAAAGGCGTCGTCGCCGAGCTTGAACGGTATCATCCGCGCCCAGCCCCACAGTGCCATGTCGACGATCGAATAGCTGTCGCCGACCATGTAGCGGCGGCCTTGGAGGTGACCGTCGAGAATCCTGTAGTGGCGATCGGTCTCGTAGTGGTAGCGATTATGGGCGTAGTCGTGGTTCTGGTCCTTCGGCGCGAAATGCTTGAAGTGGACGGCCTGACCCGAATACGGCCCGACGCCGGTCGCCACGAACATCAGCCAGGACAGCAATTCGGCGCGGTTCGAAGGCAGGAACTTGCCGGTCTTCTCGGCGAGATAGAGCAGGATGGCGTTCGAGTCGAACACGATCGTGCCGTCGTCGTCGATGGCCGGCACCTTGCCGTTCGGATTGATCTTCAGAAATTCAGGCGCGAATTGCTCGCCCTTGCGGGTGTCGATCTTGACCGGCTCGAAGGCCAGTCCGGACTCCTCCAGAAACAGCGCAACCTTGGTCGGATTCGGCGATCCGTTGAAATAGAATCTGAGCATCGAGCATCTCTCCCGGTGTCTGTTGCGCGCGCGGACGCGGCGTGATTGGGCGGACCTTGTCTTGCCTGAACCCGTTGCGGGAGAGCAACCGGCGAGTTTGCTGGGCGGTGTCTGCGCGTTGCGCAGGTCAAGCGGCGTAACAAAGGCCGATTGCCGCCGTAATGACCATGGCCGCGCCCACGGCCTCCAGCCGCAGCCCGAGCCGCGCGGCCAGATGCATGTCGGAGGCCCGCGCCGCGCGCTCCGGTCCGCGCGCGTAGCCGTGGACGATGACGTCGTGGTTGAAATTGTCGTGCGCCTCGTTGCTGCTGGCGAGCCCGACGCAAATCACGAGCATGCCGAACAGCGCGAGCCCGAAAAATCCCAACAGCGCGATCAGGAACATCGGAAACATGCCGACCAGGAAGATCGGCAGCAGCGGCACCAGCAGCAATGTCTCGGATTGTCGTCGCATGGAGCCCAACCGGTCAGGACGGGGCTGATCTGGCCAATCTAGTCCTGGCGACGGCGGCATTCAAGCCGCTGCAGGGTGGGCAAGGCGCGAGGCGCCGTGCCCACCAGCACTGCATCGATCCGGATCGATGGGGATGGCGGGAAGTGGCTACTCCGCCGCCATGCCGGCGCGGATCTCGGCGCGCAGCTCGTCGATCAGCTTGAGACCCTTCTTGGTCTCGACGTGCCAGAAGGTCCAGCCGTTGCAGGCCTGCGCGCCTTGCGCCACCGCGCCGATGCGGTGGATCGAGCCGACCTTATCGCCCAGCATGATGGCGCCGTCGGCACGGACCAGCGCGCCCAGCTTCTTCTTGGCGTCGAACAGTTTCGTGCCGGGCATGATCATGCCGCGCTCGATCAGCTCGGAGAACGCCACCCGCGGCGCTTCGCGCGCGGTCATGAACGGAGCGAGGCTCTCTTCCGGCAGCGGCTCGACCGCGGCGATGCGCGCCTCGGCCGCCCTGGCGTAGGTCTTGTCGCGCTCGAAGCCGATATAGGAGCGGCCGAGGCGCTTGGCGACCGCGCCGGTGGTGCCGGTGCCGTTGAAGGGATCGATCACGAGATCGCCGGGCTTGGATGACGACAGCAGCACGCGCGCGAGCAGGCCTTCCGGCTTCTGCGTCGGATGCACTTTCTTGCCGTCCGCGCCCTTGAGGCGCTCTTCGCCGGTGCAGAGCGGGATCAGCCAGTCGGACCGCGCCTGCACGTCCTCGTTGGCGGCCTTCAGCGCCTCGTAGTTGAACGTATAGCCCTTGGCCTTCTCGTCGCGCGCGGCCCAGATCATGGTCTCGTGCGCGTTGGTGAAGCGGCGGCCGCGGAAATTCGGCATCGGGTTGGTCTTGCGCCAGACGATGTCGTTCAGGAGCCAGAAGCCGAGGTCCTGCATGATCGCGCCGACGCGGAAGATGTTGTGATAGGAGCCGATCACCCAGATCGTCGCCGATGGCTTCATCGCGCGGCGGGCGGCAAGCAGCCAGGCGCGGGTGAAATCGTCATAGGCGGAGAACGAATCGAACTTGTCCCAGTCGTCGTTGACGGCATCGACATGGGATTCGTCGGGGCGCTTGAGATCGCCCTTGAGCTGGAGGTTGTAGGGCGGGTCGGCGAACACCAGGTCGACCGAACCAGCCTGAAGCTTCGACATCTCGGCGACGCAATCGCCGAGAATGATGCGATGCGAAGGAGACTCAAAATTTGTGCGGGGCGCCCTTGCAGACGCCCCGCGACGCGACTCTACCATGACTCAAGAACTCTGACTCAGGCGACGCTGTCGGCGACGCGGGACCAAACAACCGACTGGCCGTTACATTGAAGGGGCAAAGTAAAAAACGACTTAACCCGCCGCTTTCGTGAGCAGCCCTCGCCTTGCCGCTTGTGCGCACGTTGTTGTGCGCATTCGCCATATTTTACAGTGTATTTCGCGTTTGCTCGGCTTGCTGCAGCAATCATGGCTGCAAAAAGGCTGCAAATTTCTCTCGGAAAAAATTGCTCGACCCTCGGAAAAAATTGCTGGCATCGACACGCTGTCGCACTAGGCAATTTTTGCCGGCCACGATATTGATAAAAGCAACGGAAATTTTACGTATGTGGCGCGTTGAGCTTTCGCACTCTCGTGCGCCGTCGAAACTGATTCAGGGACCCCCAAGGGAAAGCCGCCATGCGTTACGATGACTTCCGCCGCAGCGACGACATCGAGGATCGTCGCGATGAAGGTGGCGGCGGGGGAGGAGGCGGGTTCGGCCTGCCGATGGGCGGCGGCGGGCTCGGCATCGGTACCATCATTATCCTCGGCCTGGTCGGTTACGCCTTTGGCATCGATCCACGCATCCTGATCGGCGGCGCCGAGATTCTGACCGGCGGCGGCCAAGCGCCGACCTACCAGACCGATCGCCAGGCGTCCTCGGGCAAGCGCGGCGCGCCGACCGACGAGATGGGCAGCATGATCTCCGGCATCCTCGGCGAGATCGATGATCGCTGGAGCGAGATATTCCAGGCCAGCGGCCAGTCCTACACCGGTCCGAAGATCGTGCTGTTCCGCAACGCCACCAATGGCGGCCGCTGCGGCATGGCGCAGTCGGCGATGGGGCCGTTCTATTGTCCGCCCGACCGCACCATCTACCTCGACACTGGCTTCTTCCGCGAGGTCGAGACGCGCTTTCGCGGCTGCTCCGGCAAGTCGGCGTGCAATTTCACCACCGCCTACATCATTGCGCATGAAGCCGGTCATCACATCCAGAACCTGCTCGGCATCATTCCGCGCGTGACGCGGCTGCAGCAGCAGGTCGGCTCGAAGGCCGAGGCGAATGCGCTCCAGGTGAAGGTGGAGTTGCAGGCCGACTGCCTGTCCGGCGTCTGGGTCAACCGCGAGGCGAAGAAGCGTCCGAACTTCCTCGAGCCCGGCGACATCGACGCCGCGCTGACCACGGCGAGCGCGATCGGCGACGATACGCTGCAGCGCCAGTCGACGGGCCGCGTCGTGCCGGATTCCTTCACCCACGGTTCGGCGGCGCAACGCAAGCAATGGTTCATGACCGGCTACCAGCAGGGCACGGTCCAGGCCTGCAACACGTTCGGCGCGGGGGCGTTGTAAGGAAGGCTCGTGCCCCGGACGCAGCGCAGCGCTTCCTCAGCGGTGCGCTGCAGAGCCGGGGCCCACAATGCCGGTCTCACAAATCTCTCAAGTGGGTCCCGGCTCTGCGGCGCGGCGCTGATGCGCCGCACCTTGTCCGGGACACGAAAGACGCAACATGGCCATCGACGAATCCAAACAATTCATTCCGCTCAACATCGCGGTGCTCACGGTCTCCGACACGCGCGCGCTTGCGGACGACAAGTCCGGCCAGACCCTGGTCGATCGTCTCACCGCTGCGGGCCATCATCTCGCCGCGCGCGAGATCGTCACCGACGATGTCGAGGCGATCCGCGCCGTGATCCGCCGCTGGATTGCAGATAGCGGCGTCGACGTCGTCATCACCACCGGCGGCACCGGCTTCACCGGGCGCGACGTCACGCCGGAGGCGATCGAGCCGTTGTTCGAGAAGCGCATGGACGGTTTCTCGATCGCGTTCCACCTGCTGAGCCATGCCAAGATCGGCACATCGACGATCCAGAGCCGCGCCACCGCGGGCGTCGCCGGCGCGACCTACATCTTCTGCCTGCCGGGCTCGCCCGGTGCCTGCCGCGACGGCTGGGACGGCATCCTGGCGGCTCAGCTCGACTATCGCACGCGCCCCTGCAATTTCGTCGAGATCATGCCGCGGCTGGACGAGCACCTGCGCCGGCCGAAGGCGCAAGGCGCGACCGTGTGAGCGCGTTGTGCGGATGATGTCCAGTTGATCGAGGCACGGGCTTCTTCCCTTCTCCCCTCATGTTCGCCGAAGCCTTGGCGAAGGCGGATGTGGGAGAAGGTGGCGCGAAGCGCCGGATGAGGGGTATCTATCGACACGGCGGGCGCGGAGAGATACCCCTCACCCAGGCGAGCCCGTGTCTGACAGTTGACATGCCCTCTCCCACAAGGGGCGAGGGCACATCTATGCGCACCTCGCTCGCTGCAAGAGCGTTAGAGATCCCGTTCCCAGGTCTCGCCAACAAGATCCTGCCCGAAGCTGCGATGCGGCTCGGTGGCGACGAGCCTGAAACCTGCGCTTTGATAGATGCCGCGTGCGGCAACCAGGATGCTCTGCGTCCACAGCGTCATCTTGCTGTAGCCCCGCTCGCGTGCGCCCTTGATACATTGCTCGACCAGCGCACGGCCGACGCCGAGGCCTCGCGCTTTCTTCTCCACCTGCAACAGGCGGAGTTTTGCGGTCTCGTCCGTGGCCTTGACCAGGAACACCGAGCCGACCGGCTCGCCGCCGACCTCGGCGATCCAGCAGTGCTCGCGCGCGGCGTCGTAATTCCTGATGAACTGCGCGCAGATCTCGGCGACCAGCGCCTCGTAGCTGATGTCCCAATCGTAGTCCGCGGCGTAGGCGGCAGCCTGCCGGGAGACGACCCAGCCCATGTCGCCGACGCGATGGCTGCGCAGCATGAAAGCCGTGGGCGGGCTTCGGCGTTGCTCCAGCACGGCCTCGATGGTCGCCATGGCCTGCGTGAGCCGCGTCGCATCGCCGGGCGAGAGCTGAGCCAGCATCGCGGCGACCTCGTTTTGCGAGCTCAGGTTCAGCTTGGCGAAAGCCTGCCGGCCCTTGGCGGTCAGGCTGAGCTGGTATTGCCTGCGGTCCGCGGGCAGGGGCTTTCGCGTGATCAGCCCCTTCTCGTCGAAGCTCTGGACGATGCGGCTGAGATAGCCGGGATCGAGACCGAGCTCGTTTCCGATCTCTTTTGCGGCAAGGTCGTCGCGATGGGCGAGCTCGTAGAGCACCCGAGCTTCGCTGAGCGAGAACGGACTCTTGCCGAGGTGCTGGTCGAGCACACCGAGCTTGCGGGTGTAGAAGCGGTTGAAGGCGCGAACCGCTGCGACGTGGTCGTCGTCGGCCTGTTCGGCCACGGCGTTTGACGACGAAGCTTTCGATAGCATGGGATCACCTCGATATTTGCCATTGTCAATTAATTGTTTGACGTTGGCAAGTATCTCGGCGTCTCAACCAACCATGACGATCCGGCTGCGCAGCATGGTCCGGGACGACCGGCCCAGCCGCCGGAGCAGCCGCGCCTCGGAATGGCGGGCCTGGGGCGGATAGCCGCCGATCCGGTCGTAATGATCACGCGCAATCAGGAGCCCCTGATCGCCGAGCGGACCCACGAGCTTGCGCGCCACGGCCCAGGCGACGTCGCGGAATGCGGTATTTACGTAAGGAGAGCGCGCATAGCGGAACACCGCCGCGCGATCCCGGCCACTGCTGGCGACCGCCTGGATGAACTGGGTGGTTTCCTCGATCCAGCCGGTTTCCAGCACGGCGCCTGCGGGCAGGAACATCAGCCAGGGCGATCGGGCCTGGAGCGCGCCGGCGGCGAGCGCGGCGCCTTGCGAGTGTCCCTCGAACGCGATGAAGCGGCAGCCTGCGACGTCGGCAACGCGTTCGATGACGCCATTGCGCGTGCGGTCGACCAGAAGGACCTCCCGGATGACGCCCGCGGCGGCGCCGGGGACCAGCGCGGCCAGGGTTGCGACCGCCGTCTGCTCGACACCTTCGGTCGGAATGATGACGCTCAGCATGATTGAGGCTTCAGTGTCTGCACTTCGGGAGAAGCGTAGCGTGGTACGATGTTGTCATAAACCCGTAGCGTTGCCGAGTGCAACTTTGCGGCGGCGCTTCGGCGTGCGATGGTAAACCGCAGCCAGTCATCGCGGCCAAATGGGTCACGCGCGGGCAGGTGATATTGCCGAATGTTTCGGCACGAGCTCATCCCGACGGTATTAACCCGAAGTTTCATGGCAACACTTCGCTGCGCGCGGTAGGCCTCTCGCAGACGAGGACGAAGCCTGCCAGATAAGGTCGAACGGAAAATGTGCGATCCTGGTGCCGGGGGAGGCCTCACATGAACGCCGATCAACTCGCCGCTGGCATGGCGCCAGCGTCGCCGAAGCAGGAGGCTGCGCCGACCTTGCGGATCCGGGCGCTGATGCTGGGCGACCGCATCAATGCGTCGGGGCTGGAGATCGGCACGCTGGTGTCCTCGACGCCGGCCGCCTTCCGCGTCCATGGCGGTCTTGCCGTGATCTTCCGCTACGGCGTCGTCGTGCTGATCGGGCTGCTTCCGTCCGAGGAGAAGGTCCTCATCGACAACCTGAAGTCACGCGTCACCGGAGAGCTCAGCCCGTTCGAGGAGGAGATCGCGCAGGCACAGCTCTGCCACGACGAAGCCGCAGAGGCGATCCAGCCGGGCGGGCCGATCTGCCTCGCCAAATTCTCCGACGACCGGCTGTTGCTGGTTGCCGATGCGCTCGCCAAGAGCACGTCGCTGGCGCGCGACGAGCGCCGCGTCGCCGCGGTCTTCGATGTGATCGAGCCCTTTGCGCGGGAGCTCGCCGAACGCGGCCGCACGCCGCGCCGGCGCAAGAGCATTCTGCAATTGATCGGCAATGCATTGCTGGTGCAGCAGCGCGTCGCCGGCCGCGTCGCGATCGCCGAGAAGCCCGACGTGCTCTGGGAGAAGCCCGAGCTCGACCGGCTCTATTCCCGTCTCGAAGACGAGTACGAGCTGAAGGAGCGTCTCGACACGCTCGAGCGCAAGCTCAGTGCGGTGTCGGAGACCGCCAACGCACTGACTGATATCATCGACACCCAGCGCTCGCTCCGCCTGGAGATTGCGGTCGTGGTGCTGATCGTGATCGAGGTCGCGATCGGCTGTTTTCAGATCCTGACCGGCACTCACTGAGGCGCGGCGGCGCGCCGGCCATGTTGGCCGGATTGCGCCTGCCACGTGGCGATCTCGGCAAGCTCGGCTTCGGGCCGTGTCCGGATCGTCTCGCAGCGTCCGAGATAGAGCTCTCCGGCGTCGCCCTCGATCGTCATCCACTCGCCTTCGGCAAAGCCGACTTGGCCGAGCTGAGCTCGCTTCGCGACGGGATCGATCTTCAACTCACGGCAGCCGACCACGCAGGGCTTGCCCATTTGCCGCGCCACCAAGGCCGCATGCGAGGTGCGCGCGCCGACCGATGTGACGATACCGGCAGCCAGCGCGAAGCCTGCGACGTCGGCGGTGCTGGTATCGGGACGCAGCAGGATGACCGGCTCGCCCGCCGCCGAGAGGCGCTGGGCGCTTTCGGACGAGAACGCCGCCCGTCCGATCCCGATGCCGCCGGAGGCGCCGATTCCGGTCGTCGCGGGCTTGCCGGAGGAAACCAGCCTGGTTTCGGTGAGCGAGGCGAGGTCGATCTCCGCAATCCGCTCCAAGGCCTCGTCCTTCGAAATCAGGCCTTCATGCACGAGGTCGATCGCGATCCTGGCGGCGGCCCGCGGCGTGCGCTTGGCGGTGCGGGTCTGGAGGATCCAGAGCCGGCCGTTCTCGACCGTGAACTCGACGTCTTGGACGTCGGCGAACGCGTGCTCGAGTCGCCTCAGGATATCGCCGAGCTCCGATTCGAGTTTCGGCAGCTCGCGGGCGATCGCCTCGGCCGTATCAGGTGTGCGTCTTCCGGAAACCACGTCTTCGCCCTGCGCATCGAGTACGAGGTCGATCATCGGGCGCCGCGCGCCCGTCGACGGATCGCGCGAGAATGCCACGCCCGCGCCGGAGGCAAGACCGCCATTGCCGAAGACCATCGCCTGCACGGTCACGGCGGTACCCTCGAGCGCTTCGAGGTGCTGGAGGCTGCGATAGGTCAGCGCACGCTCGCTCATCCAAGAGCGATAGACCGCCTGAGCCGCCGCCTCCAGTTGCGCGATGGCGTCCTCCAGCGGGGCATCGGCGCGATCCTCGACCAGCGCCTGCTCGCGGCTGGCGAGCCGCTCGAGCGCTTCGCTGTCGAGCTCACGGTCGCTGCCGACGTCTTCGGCTGCGACGAGTTCCGAGATGCAGGCGGCAAAGGCGGCCGGATCGAGCTCGAGCACGGTCTCGCCAAAGCTCTCCAGGAAACGGCGGCGGCAATCCCAGGCGAGCCGCGGCCGGCCGGTCGCACGGATCAGGCCGTGCACGGCATCGACCGTGCAGCCGACGTTGAGAACGGTGTCGAGCATGCCCGGCATCGATCGCGCCGCCCCCGAGCGCACCGACACCAGGAGCGGCTGCCGGCGGTCCCCGAAGCGCTTTCCGGTGGCGCTTTCCAGGAACGAGATTCCCTCCTTCAAGCCATCGCGCAGGTGTCGCGTGGCCTGCGCTTGGCCGGCAATGATGTCGGCGCAGAGCCTGACCGGTAGCACGAAGGCAGGCGGCACCGGCAGGCCCAGCGCCGCCATGCGGGCGAGATTGGCGGCCTTGGCGCCGATCTCTTCGGCGGGCCGCAATTCGGCGGCTTCAGCACCGATACGGACGATATGCATGGTGGCTTCCTCAAGCTGCGAGATCGATCATGATGTGACGGCGGAGCAGATGACCGAACGCGGCGAAGCGGTCGGTGGCGCGCTCGACGGCGCGGGCGAGCTCGATCACCGACAGCGAGGTCGCGACGTCGAAGCCGCCGCAGAAGACCAGTGCAGTGATCGCGCGTTCGCGGCTGTCGGCGGCGTGCTCGGCGTCGATCAGGCGGGTCACGGCGGAGAGCGCGTCCTCGGAATCGGTGCGCCGTCCCTCCGGCACGTCGATCGCAGCCGCGACACCGCTCGCGGCCACTTCGGTCGCGGTCTCTGCCACTGTGCAAAGCTCGACCAGCGATGCCAGCAGGGATGGATCGGTCCTTTCCGGCATCAGCGCCGCGATGAATGCGGCCTGCTCCAGCTCGTCGACGGCTTCTTCGGCGCGATCGATCAATTGTCCGATCAACGGGCGGGCATTGAGGCGGTCGACCTCGTTGCGGCTCTCGATCGCGATTCTGTCCGCCTTCTGCTCGATCGCGCCGCAGCGTTGCGTCAACAGCTTGCCATCGACGGGCTGGTTCGCGCGCAGCGCGGCAATATGGCGCGAGATCGCCGCGACGAGATCGTGGGCGAGGCCGATCTGACGCAGCACGGCTGCCAGCAGAGTCCCGTCGACGCGATCGAGGTGCCGCATCAGATCGGCTTCGATCTGGTCGCGCACCGTCCTGACCGAGCGGCCCGCAAGCAGTGCCTCGGTAGACGCGCGCAGAGATGCCTTCAGGAAATCGATTGCAGCGTTGCGGCCGAGCGCCTGGTCGAGCCGCTCGCCGAAGCCGATCCGTGTGGGGGCGGCGTTCCGGACAGCAGAGCCCAGCAGATCGTTGCCGCCGAGCTCGAGGAAGCCGCGATGGCCGATCCGCTGACGCGCAGCCCATTCGAGGATGCGTGCCGCGTCATCCTTGGCGACCCAGGTCCTGAGCAGTTTGCGCGCCTTGTTCCAGTCGATCAGGAAAACCAGTGCGGAACCGAGCGCGGCGAGGAATTCGTTGCGATCGGCGGCGTGGTCGGCCTGATGCTGCCCGGTGACGAGATAGAATGAATTGTCTTCGCCGAGGCCGGCTGCGGTATGACGATCAAGCCCGCTCCACGTCACCTCGAACGCGTCGAACAGCGAGATGAAGAACTTCGCCCGCGCCAGATGCACGTCGGTGTAGGTCACCGTGACCGCGTTCTTCTTCACGGCGATCACGACGACATGGGCGTCCGTGGTGCCGATGTCGTTCTGGATCAGCAGCCGGCCGCCGGCGCGTGTGGCCATGGTGTCGAGGCCTGGATGGTTGAACTTGAGACCCCGCGTCGCGTTCAGGCCCTTCATGAAGGCGACGACGGCCGGCCGGTCCTCGCTGTGCAGGCCGAAGACATGGGCGCCGTCGAGCGCTTCCTCCGAGCAGCTCGCCGCAAGCTGGTTGAGCTGCTTGTGCAGATCCATGACGAGGCGATGCAGGCTGTCGCTGCCTGCATCGGCGACGCCGGTCAGGCGCGAGATGCGGGACATCTCGATCTCGCCGGTGGCATCGAGCAGGCCGGCTGTGCGGATCACGTCGAGCCGTGCCTGCGCCCTTTCGCCTTCGCTCACCGCGCCGGCGCCGACGGCGCGGATCATGGTCGCTGCATCGTCCGCAATCTCCTGCATCAGCTTCCCAAGATCGGGGGCCGCGAGCCGGCCCTGTCCGATCAGATGCGCGCCGCCGATCAGCGCCGCGATCCCCGCGGGGGCGATGCCTGCAGTCTGGCTTTCGACGGCAAGGTCATTGGCGGGCCGGTCAGGCTCCTGCGCATGCCGGGCCGCCGCCTGCAGTGCGCTCATCCGCACCTTGATGCGGTCGTTGGCGGCGAGCCCTTCCGCCACCAGCGCGGGCAACAGGATGCTGCCTTGTCCGAGCTCTTCGATGATCTGGGTTTTCATGATCGGTCCGCAACCAGGATTGATGCGGTCTCTGTGCCGCTAAACCGCGGCGGCAGCATTGCGGCAGATCATTCATAAATGTGTCACGTGACGTGGCGCCCACGGATCAGAGCGGCGCAATGGCGCGCGATCGTCATCTCTTCATTGGTTGGAATGACGAAGATTTCGACGGCGCTGTCGCCGCCGTTGATACGCCCGCGCGCCGCGTCGTTGCTGGCGGCATCGATGCGCACGCCCATCCATGCGAGACGCTCGCCGATCGCGCCGCGGATCTCCTTGGCATGTTCGCCGATGCCGCCGGTGAAGACCAGGCAGTCCAGGCCGCCGAGCGTGGTCGCCATCATTGCGACAGCCTGCGCCGCACGGAAGGTGAAGAGATCGACCGCCTCTCGCGCAGCAATCTCGCCGCTCGCGAGCAGCATGCGCATGTCCGCGGAGGTGCCGGAGACGCCGAAGAGGCCCGACTCGTGATAGAGCAGGTGCTGGACCTCTTCGACCGACATGTTCTCGTGTTGCTGCAGATAGAGCAGCACGCCGGGATCGATCGTGCCGCAGCGCGTGCCCATCACGAGGCCGTCGAGCGGCGTCAGCCCCATCGTGGTGTCGATGCTGCGGCCATCGCGCAATGCGCAGAGGCTGGCGCCGTTGCCGAGATGCGCGATGACGGTGCGTCTGGTCGCAAGCTCCGGCGCGATCTCGGAAAGGCGTCCCGCGACATATTCGAAAGAGAGACCGTGAAAGCCATAGCGCCTGACGCCACGCGCCTCGAAGCGTCTGGGAATGGCGAAGCGGCTCGCCGGCGGCGCGAGGCCGTGGTGGAAGGCGGTGTCGAAACATGCGATCTGCGTCAGTTCGGGCCGGATCGCCGCGAACGTGCGGACCGGCGCAAGGCAGCGCGGCTGGTGCAACGGCGCCAATGGTGTCAATGCCTGCAGCTTCGCGGTGATGTCGTCCGTCAGCGCGACCGGGCCGGAATAATCCGGCCCGCCGTGAACGATGCGGTGACCGACGGCCCGCAGGCTGCGTTCGCCGAACCGGTCCTCGATGAAGCCGAGCACGTCGGCGAACAGATGGCCGCCGGCGGCGTCTGGCGCGTCCCTTCGTGTCTCGAACAGGTCTGCGCCCGCGGGGTCCTTCACCACGAGCCGGGGTCTTGCCTCGTGTTCGTCGAGCAGGCCCTTGCAGAGCAGGGAGGGCTCAGCCGCCGAGACGTCGAACAGGCCGAACTTGATGCTCGACGATCCCGAGTTGAGGACGAGGACCGTGTCCGGCATGGCTAGTCGCCGGCTTCGGCCGGCGTGTTGCCGCCAGCGCTGTTCGGCCAGACCCAGTCGCGGATCTCGGGCATGTCCTCGCCATGCTCGCGGATATAGCGGGAATGCTCGATCAGTTTGTCGCGGAACTGCTGCTTCACATGGGCGGCCTTGGTCGCCAGACCCGGCACGCGTTCGATCGCCTCGATCGCGAGATGGTAACGGTCGAGCCCGTTGAGCACGACCATGTCGAACGGCGTCGTCGTGGTGCCTTCCTCGGCAAAGCCGCGCACATGCATGCCGGCATGGTTGGTGCGGTTATAGGTCAGCCGGTGAATGAGATAGGGATAGCCGTGATAGGCGAAGATCACGGGCTTGTCCGACGTGAACAGGCCGTCGAAGTCGCGGCCGGAGAGGCCGTGCGGGTGCTGACCCCTGGGTTGCAGCGTCATGAGGTCGACGACGTTGACGACGCGGATCTTCAAGTCGGGCAGCGCCTTGCGCAAGAGGTCGACGGCGGCGAGCGTCTCCAGCGTCGGCACGTCGCCGGCGCAGGCCATCACCACGTCGGGTTCGCTCTTTCCATCCTCCGTTCCGGCCCAGGTCCAGATGCCGATCCCGGCATCGCAATGCGTCGCCGCGTCCCGCATCGAGAGCCATTGCGGCGCCGGCTGCTTGCCGGCGACGATGACGTTGATGCGGTTGTAGGTGCGCAGGCAGTGATCGGCGATCCACAGCAGTGTGTTGGCATCCGGCGGGAAATAGATGCGGACGATGTCTGCTTTCTTGTTGGCGACGAGATCGACGAAGCCGGGGTCTTGATGGCTGAAGCCGTTATGGTCCTGACGCCAGACATGCGAGGTCAGGAGATAATTGAGCGAGGCGATCGGGCGCCGCCACGGCAGCTCGCGCGTGACCTTCAGCCATTTGGCATGCTGGTTGAACATGGAATCCACGATGTGGATGAAGGCCTCGTAGCAGGAGAAGAAGCCGTGCCGCCCCGTGAGCAGATAACCCTCGAGCCAGCCCTGGCAGAGATGCTCGCTCAAGACCTCCATCACGCGACCGTCCTGGGCGAGGTGCACGTCGTAGGATTCGATCGGCTCCATCCAGACGCGTTCGGTGGCCTCGAACACGGCATCTAGCCGGTTCGACGCGGTCTCGTCCGGCCCCATGATGCGGAAATTGCGCTGTTGCGCGTTGAGGCGGATGACGTCGCGCAGGAATTTGCCGAGCTCGCGCGTCGCTTCGGCGACGGTGCCGCCGGGCTGCCGCACCTCGACCGCGAAGCTGCGGAAGTCGGGCAGCTTCAGCTCCTTTTTCAACAGGCCGCCATTGGCGTGAGGATTGGCGCCCATGCGCCTGACACCTTCAGGTGCGAGCGCCTGAAGCTCGGGAGCGAGCGCGCCGTTCGCGTCGAACAGTTTTTCCGGCTCGTAGCTGCGCATCCAGTCTTCGAGCACTTTCAGGTGCGCCGGATTTTCGCGGCAGCCGGCGACAGGCACTTGATGCGCGCGCCAAAAGCCCTCGACCTTCTTGCCGTCGACTTCCTTCGGGCCGGTCCAGCCCTTCGGGCTGCGCAGCACGATCATCGGCCAGCGCGGCCGCTCGACGCTTGTCCGCCCGTCGCGGGCGTGCTGTTGGATCGAGCGGATGCTGGCGAGTGCGACATCGAGCGCATCCGCCATGGCACGGTGCATCAATTTGGGATCATCGCCCGCGACGAACAGCGGCTCGTGGCCGTACCCGCGGAAGAGATCGCGGATCTCCGCATCTCCCATCCGTCCGAGCACGGTGGGATTTGCGATCTTGTAGCCGTTGAGATGCAGGATCGGCAGCACCGCGCCGTCATGCGCCGGGTTCAGGAACTTGTTCGAGTGCCAGGACGCGGCGAGAGGGCCGGTCTCGGCCTCGCCGTCGCCGACGACACAGGCGACGATCAAATCAGGATTGTCGAAGGCCGCGCCATAGGCGTGCACCAGCGCGTAGCCGAGCTCGCCGCCTTCGTGGATCGAGCCCGGCGTTTCCGGCGCCGCGTGGCTCGGAATGCCGCCGGGGAAGGAGAACTGCCTGAATAGCTTGCGCAATCCGTCCGCATCGCGCGCGATGTCGGGATAGATCTCGCTGTAGCTGCCTTCGAGATAGGTGTTGGCGACCATGCCGGGGCCGCCATGGCCGGGCCCGCAGACATAGATGATGTTGAGGTCCAGCGCGCGGATCACGCGATTGAGATGGGCATAGATGAAGTTCAGGCCGGGCGTGGTGCCCCAATGGCCGAGCAAACGCGGCTTGATATGCTCGGGCCGCAACGGCTCGCGCAGCAACGGATTGTCGAGCAGGTAGATCTGCCCGACCGAGAGGTAGTTGGCGGCGCGCCAATAGCGATCGAGCAGATCGAGGTCGCCGGTCGCGACGGCCGTTCTTTGTTGAATCGTCATGTTCCTTCGGCTTTCACCCAGCGATCGTCACCAACTTTGTTCCGGCACGATCGATCCCTGTGTGGGATCAAACGAAATCGTCGTGTGGGATCAAACGAAATCGTCGTGACAGGCGTATTGCGTGAGGTCAAAGCCGCGCGCTCGAAATTTGGGCGGCTACTTTGCATGGGGTTGTTTTCACGTTTTTTGTTTGTGTTCTTGATTTGTTCCTTTTGCGTGCTATCTTGATTGCATGAGTCCAGCATCCTCTCATGCTCTCAAGCACCCGCCGGTCACGGCGCCCTCCGAGCCGGCGGGTGCGCCTTCAGATTTCCCCGAGCTTGGCGTCGCCATCGATCGCGCGCGAAGGCGAGGGCGGGGCGCGCAATCCAATGCCAGCGGCCGTTACGAGGCCGAGGCGCGCGTCGCTTTCGATGACGGCTGGCAGAGCCTGGAAGAGCTGCCGCCGTTCAAGACCAGTGTCGGTGTCGACACCTCGCGCAAGGTGATCACCCGCAACGATTCCCCAGACATCGGCTTCGACCGCTCGATCAATCCCTATCGCGGCTGCGAACACGGCTGCGTCTACTGCTTCGCGCGACCGACGCATGCCTATCTCGGTTTGTCGCCAGGCCTGGATTTCGAGTCGAAGCTGTTCGTGAAGCCCGAGGCGCCGGCGCTGCTCGAGAAGGAGCTCGCCGCCACCGGCTACGAACCCAGGATGATCGCGATCGGCACCAACACCGATCCCTACCAGCCGATCGAGCGCGAGCGAAAGATCATGCGCGGAATCCTCGAGGTGCTGGAACGCGCCAGCCATCCGGTCGGCATCGTCACCAAATCCGCGCTGGTGGTGCGCGACATCGACATTCTGGCGCGGATGGCCAAGCGCAACCTCGCCAAGGTCGCGATTTCGGTCACCTCGCTCGATCCCAAGCTCGCGCGCACCATGGAGCCGCGGGCTTCGACGCCGCCGAAGCGGCTGGAGGCGCTGAAGCTGCTCTCGGATGCGGGCATTCCGACCACGGTGATGGTCGCGCCCGTGATCCCCGCGCTGAACGATTCCGAGATCGAGCGCATCCTCGATGCCGCCGCCCATGCCGGCGTCAAGGAAGCCTCCTATGTGCTGCTGCGGCTGCCGTTGGAGGTCCGCGATCTCTTCCGTGAATGGCTGATGGCGAACTATCCGGACCGCTATCGCCACGTCTTCACCCTGATTCGCGACATGCGCGGCGGGCGCGACTACGATGCGAAATGGGGCGAGCGGATGAAGGGCACCGGCCCGATGGCCTGGACCATCGGCCGCCGCTTCGAGATCGCCTGCGACAGGCTCGGCCTCAACAAGCGGCGCTCCAAGCTGACCACGGATCACTTTGCGCGGCCGAAGCGGAACGGCGATCAGCTCAGCCTGTTCTGATGGGGAAGGTGAAAGAGGCATGGCATGAGTCAGGAATTGGCGGCTCCGGTGCCGAGGCTCACCGTCGTCACGCTTGGCGTGGGCGACATCCGCGCCAGCATCGCCTTTTACGATGCACTCGGCTTCTCGCGCCGGCTGAAGGCAACCGACGAGGCCGTCGCCTTCTACGATACCGGCGGTCCGGTGCTCGCCCTGTATCCGTGGGATCAGCTCGCGGCAGACGCGACCTTGCAGGACGCGCCGAGGCCATCGACCTTTCGCGGCATGACGCTCGCCTGGAACTGCCGGACGCGTGAGGAGGTCGATGCGGTGCTGGCCTTCGCCATCGGGAAGGGGGCCGGCCTGCTGAGGGCGGCGCACGAGACCGACTACGGCGGCTATTCCGGCTATTTCACCGACCCCGACGGCCATCCTTGGGAGGTCGTGGTCGCGCCCGGTATCGAGGTGGGCGGGGACCGCCGGGTGCATCTGGCGGATTAGAACGGCCGTCTGAATAACGGGAATTATCCTGGGTTCCCGGTTGCGCTGGCGAAGCCCCTTGCGCACGATCCCGGCCATGATTCGGGACAAGTCCGCCAAGAACCCAGCCAAAGACGCGCCAAAAAAGGAGGCTGCGAAGAAGGCTGCGCCTGCCAACGAGGCCAAAGCGCCTCCGGCCAAGGCTCCGAAGGTTCCTGCCGGCAGGAAAGGCATCATTGCCATTGCTCCTCCTAGCTTCCGCCGCGAGCGCGCGCTGATCAAGCGCGGCGTCTGGCCTGTTGCCGGGTGCGACGAGGCCGGCCGCGGCCCGCTGGCCGGTCCCGTGGTGGCAGCGGCTGTGATTCTCGATCCCGATCGCATCCCGCGCGGTATCGATGATTCCAAGCGGCTGACTGCCGAGGAGCGCGAGAAGCTGTTCGACAAGATCTGCGCCACCGCGCAGGTCTCGGTCGCCGTCGCCTCGCCCTCGCGGATCGACCGCGACAACATCCTGCGTGCCTCGCTGTGGGCACTGAAGCGCGCCGTGGTGGCACTGCCGGAGGCGCCCAGGCACGTCTTCGTCGACGGCCGCGACCGGCTCGACACCGAATGCGATTGCGAGGCGGTGATCGGCGGCGACGGTATCGTGCTGTCGATCGCCGCGGCATCCATCGTCGCCAAGGTGACGCGTGATCGGCTGATGTGCGCGCTGGCCCAGGACTGCCCCGGCTACGGCTTCGAGCAGCACAAGGGCTACGCCGTCCCCGACCATATCGAGGCGCTCGACCGCCTCGGCCCCTCCGTCCACCACCGCCGCTTCTTCGCCCCGGTCGCCGCCGCCCGCGCCAAGCATATGCCCTGGACCGCCGAGCCGGTGCAGGATCTTTTCGCGGTGACAGAGGTCGAGGTGCAAGTGGACGCGGCCGTCGAGATCGACGTCTCGGCAAATCTCTAAATCGACCCCACAGCTCTACCACCCGTCATGGCCGGGCTTGACCCGGCCATCCACGCCTTACGCACCGTCCGAAGAACGTGGATGCCCGGGACAAGCCCGGGCATGACGACCGATAGCGCAAGTGTGCTCAGGTGTGCTTGTGCCTCAGCCTGTAAGAACGGGGAGAGGGGGCAGACCGAAGTTGCCACGACGCGCGGTGCCCCTTATCAAAGTGTTCGTGAGCGAATAGGGCCGGCTGGACTGGCTGCATCATTCGGACGTTGCATGCGGTTTACCTCCCTGGTCATCGAGCTCATTCGCGCCCGGCCGCGGCTGATCGTATGGATTGCCGTGCTGCTCCAGGCTTTGATGTGGCTGTTCGTGGCGCTGGTGTTCTACCGCAGCCCGCCCGGCAACCTCGCGACCGTTCTGGCCTTCGGCAGGGAATACCAGGTCGGCACCGATCTCGGCCCGCCGTTGCCGGTCTGGCTCGCCGACATTGCCTATCGTGCCGCCGGCGGCCACATGCTGGGCGTCTATGTCCTCGCCCAGCTCTGCGAGATCGCGACCTTCATCGCGCTCTATCATCTCTCTCGTGCCGTGATCGGCTCGCAGCAGGCGGTGCTCGCCGTGCTGCTGACGATGACGGTGCTGGCCTTCTCCTCGCCTGCGCTCGACTTCGGCCCCCTGGTGCTGGCGCGGCCGCTCTGGGCGCTCTTGCTGCTGCATTCCTGGCAGATCATCGGCCAGCGCCGCGGCAATGCCTGGTTCGCCTGGTCGATTGAAGCGGGCCTCTTGCTGCTGACGACACCGGCGGCGATCTTTCTCCTCCTGCTGATCGTCGTCTTCGCGGTCTCGACCGCCCGCGGCCGGCGGACCCTGCGCGGGCTCGATCCGCTCTTTGCGCTGATCGTCGTCGCCGTGCTGGCGCTGCCCTATGCGGTGTGGCTGATGCGGGCCGAGACGTTGACGATGCCGGCCTTGCCGCAAGTCGCCGAGCTCAACGCCCGCGCGCTGCATGCGGCTTGGCTGTTCGGCGGACTCGTGCTCGGGGCTGCCGCGATCCCGGCGCTGACCTTCCTCAACACCGGGATGTTCGACGGCAAGGGCGAGGAACCGCCGATCATCTACCGACCGCCGGTCGAGCCGCTCGCGCGCAACTTCGTCTATTTCTTCGCGCTGGCTCCGCCGCTCGGCGCGGTGCTGATCTCCGGCCTGCTCGGGCTCGACTCCGTCGTCGGCGGCGCCGGGGTCGTGCTGGTCATGCCCGGGCTTGCCGTGGTCGTTGCGGCCGGCGATCTCATCGCGATGCGCCGCACGCGGATGCTGCGCATGGTATGGGCCGCCGCCGTCGTCGCACCCGCCGCCGGCGTCGTGCTTGCGGTCCTGTTCCTGCCCTGGACCGGCGCCAACGAGATTGCGACCTCGATGCCGGCGCGCGCGATCTCGGACTTCTTCGACGAGAGCTTTGCCCGGCGCACCAACCATCGCCTGCGTGCCGTCGCCGGCGAGACGCAACTCGCCAGCCTGATCGCGCTGCATTCCGGCCGGCCGCATCTGTTCATCGATGCCGATCCTGCGCGCACGCCGTGGATGAATCAGGCAAAATTCAGCGAGACTGGGGGCGTCGTGGTCTGGCGCGCGTCCGATACCGCCGGCACCCCGCCGCCGGATATCCTCAAGCGCTTCCCCGGCATCGTGCCGGAAGTCCCGCGCGCCTTCGAATGGCTGGTGACCGGCCGCCAGCAGCTGCTCCGCATCGGCTGGGCCATCGTGCGGCCGAAGGGGACGTAGCCACGCACGTTGTCATTCCGGGGCTCGCGAAGCGAGAGCCCGGAATCCATCGAGCGACAGAGTTGGTGGATGAATGGATTCCGGGCTCGCGGCTTTGCCGCGCCCCGGAATGACGCCGCGCATGTGGTTACGTCGCGCCTTGCGCGAGGGCCTTCGCGATCGATCGCAGGTCCTGCCAGGACAATCGCTTGTAGGATGGCGAGCGCAAGAGATAGGCCGGGTGGAACGTCGGCAGCGCGCGGATGGTGCGCCCCCCGGTATCGTAATCGAACCAGCGTCCGCGCGTGCGCATGATGCCTTCACGCGTTCCGAGCAGAGTCTGCGTCGAGGGATTGCCGAGCGTCACCAGCACGTCCGGGTTCACGAGTTCGATATGGCGCTGGATGAAGGGCAGGCAGATTTGCGTTTCCTGCGGCGTCGGCGTGCGGTTGCCGGGCGGTCGCCAGGGAATGACGTTCGCGATGTAGGCGGTGGTGCGGTTGAGCCCGATCGCGCCGATCATGAGGTCGAGCAGCTTGCCGCTGCGTCCGACGAAAGGCAGCCCCTCAATGTCCTCGTCGCGGCCCGGCGCTTCGCCGACGAACATGATGCGCGCCTGCGGATTGCCGTCGGCGAACACCAGCCGCGTTGCGGTGTGCTTCAGCGCGCAGCCCTCGAAGCCCTGCATCAGCTCGCGCAGTGCCTCCAGCGTCGGCGCTGTGCGCGCGGCCTCGCGTGCCGAGGCGATGGCGACGTCCGGTGCAGGCGCGGCTTCGCCGCGCATGACCGCGGGCGCGGCGACCGGCCGCGGTGCCTCGACCGGCGGCGTGCGCGGGCTGGGCGGCGGAGCATCGATTTCCGCCAGGCGATCTATCGGTTCCTCCGCAAGCGCGCAGTCGACACCGGCCTCCAGATAGAAGGCGAGCAGCTCTCGGACGGTGGGTGCGGGTTCGGGGATCATGGGAAAGTCTGACTTTTATATCACCTTGGACGGCCTTGCACCCCGACGAAACGCATTTCCATGGTTGTCCTACCCGGAAAAATCGGAAACAAGAGGGCGCAAACGACCAAGGACCGTCTCAAGGGCTGAGATCAGATGAGCACCGAAGAACTTCCCCCGCGCGAATCCATGGAATTCGACGTCGTCATCGTCGGCGCCGGCCCCTCGGGTCTGTCCGCTGCGATACGGCTCAAGCAGCTCAACGCCGATCTCAACGTGGTCGTGGTGGAGAAGGGCTCCGAGGTCGGCGCGCATATTCTCTCGGGCGCCGTGATCGACCCGGCCGGGCTCGACAAGCTGATCCCCGACTGGCGCGAGGATGCCGACTGCCCGCTCAAGACGCAGGTCAAGGACGACCGCTTCTACTGGATGACGGCCGGCGGTGCGATCAAGCTGCCGAATTTTCTGATGCCGCCGCTGATGGACAATCATCACTGCTACATCGGCTCGCTCGGCAATGTCTGCCGCTGGCTGGCGCGCAAGGCCGAGGCGCTCGGCGTCGAGATCTATCCGGGCTTTGCGGCGGCCGAAGTGCTTTATGACGAGGACGGCAAGGTCAAGGGCATCGCCACCGGAGACATGGGCGTCGGCCGCGACGGCAAGCCGAAGGACTCTTTTACCCGCGGCATGGAATTGCTCGGTAAGTACACCCTGTTCGCCGAAGGCGCCCGAGGCAGCCTGACCAAGCAGCTCATCAACAAATTCGCCCTGGACGCCAAGAGCGAGCCACCGAAGTTCGGCATCGGCCTCAAGGAAGTCTGGCAGATCGACCCCGCCAAGCACCAGAAGGGCCTGATCCAGCATTCGTTCGGCTGGCCGCTCGACATGAAGACCGGCGGTGGCTCGTTCCTCTATCACTACGACGACAATCTCGTCGCCGTCGGCTTCGTCGTCCATCTCAACTACGACGATCCGTATCTGTCCCCGTTCGACGAATTCCAGCGCTTCAAGACTCATCCCTCGATCCGCGGTACCTTCGAGGGCGCAAAGCGGCTCGCTTACGGCGCGCGCGCGATCACCGAGGGCGGCTACCAGTCGGTGCCGAAGCTCAGCTTCCCCGGCGGCGCGCTGATCGGCTGCGCGGCCGGCTTCGTCAACGTGCCGCGCATCAAGGGTGTGCACAATGCGATGGGTACCGGCATGCTCGCGGCCGAGCACGTCGCAGCCGCGCTTGCCGCCGATCGCGCCAATGACGAACTCGTCGAATACGAGAATGCCTGGCGCACGTCGTCGGTCGGCAAGGATTTGTTTCTGGTCCGCAACGTCAAGCCGCTGTGGTCGAAGTTCGGCACCGTGCTCGGCGTCGCGCTGGGCGGCTTCGACATGTGGTGCAACACGCTGTTCGGCGCCTCGCTGTTCGGCACCCAGTCGCACGCCAAGCCTGATCGCGCCACGCTCGATCCGGCCAGGCAGCACACGCCCAAGGTCTACCCGAAGCCGGATGGCAAGATCTCGTTCGACAAGCTGTCCTCGGTGTTCCTGTCCAACACCAACCATGAGGAGGACCAGCCGGTCCATCTGAAGGTCACGGACATGAACCTCCAGAAGACCTCCGAACATGACGTCTTTGCCGGTCCTTCGAACCGCTATTGCCCGGCCGGCGTCTATGAATGGATCGAGGAGGGCTCTGGCCCGCGCTTCCAGATCAACGCCCAGAACTGCGTCCACTGCAAAACCTGCGACGTAAAGGACCCCAATGGCAACATCACCTGGGTTCCGCCCGAGGGCGGCGGCGGCCCGAACTACGAGGCGATGTAAGGGCAGGTCTGGTGATCTGGCGCACGTTCGCGTGAGGACCCGGCTGCGGCCACCCGCCGCGGCCACGATAAGGCCATAGTAGCGGCGTCTTGGGGCGCTCTTGGCGGATTCGCTTGGCCGATTTGGGGCATGCGGCGGGGGTCGCCCAGTCCGAATCCTTGCGGCGAAGCGCCAAAAGCGGCATTGTCGGCCCGACGGTTCCGGGTCCCTATGCCACCGGCCGCGTTCGCATGCGATACGGCCCCCTGTTGCAAACCCAGGCACTACCAACTCAAGGCGAGCCCCTGATGTTTTCAAATCGTTTCATCCGCTGGACTGCTGCCGCCATCGCTCTCACGGGCACCGCGATCGTGGCGGTCCCCGGTGCGGTCCTGGCGCAGACGCCGGATCACCCGGAGAACACGGCGGCGCAGTTTCCGACCCGAAACGATCTGAAGTCACTCACCGGTGCCGGCAGCTATCTCGCCGCCCGCCACGCCAGCGTCGAGCGTGACGCGGCATCCGCAGCCGCATTCTACCGTTCGGCGCTCCGGACCGATCCCAAGAACAACGAACTGCTCGACCGTGCCTTCATCTCGTCGGTCGCCGACGGCGACCTCGAGGAGGCGGTCAAGCTCGCCGAACGCATCCTCACAATCGACAAGACCAACCGCGTCGCGCGTCTCGTCGTCGGCGTGCATGATCTCAAGCTGAAGAAATACGCGGCCGCGCAGGCCAACATCAACCAGTCGATCCGCGGCCCGATCACCGATCTCGTCGCCACGCTGCTGTCGGGCTGGGCCGCCTATGGTGCCGGCGATGCCAAGGGTGGTGTCGCCACCATCGACAAGCTGGCCGGTCCGGAATGGTATCCGCTGTTCAAGGATCTTCACACCGGCATGATCCTAGAGCTCTCCGGCAGGGAGAAGGACGCCGGCGCCCGCTTCGAGCGCGCCTACAAGCTCGACGATTCCATGCTGCGCGTGACCGAGGCCTATGCGCGCTGGCTCTCGCGCAACAAGGATTCCGCCGCCGCGACCACCGTCTACCAGGCTTTCGACAAGAAGCTCGCACGCCATCCGCTGATCCAGGAAGGCCTGCGCGAGACCAAGGCCGGCAAGAAGATGCCGCCGCTCGTCGATTCCGCGCAGGCCGGCGCCGCCGAAGCGCTCTATGGCATCGGTGCCACGCTGACCCGCCGCGGCGGCGAGGACCTGGCGCTGGTCTATCTCCAGCTCGCGCTCTACCTCCAGCCGACCCATCCGCTGGCGCTGCTTTCGCTCGCCGATCTCTATGAGTCGGTGAAGCGGCCGAAGATGGCGATCAAGGTCTATGAGCGCGTGCCCGCGACCTCGCCGCTCAAGCGCAATGCGCAGATCCAGCTCGCCATTGATCTCGACACCGCCGACCGCACCGACGAGGCGATCAAGATCCTCAAGGGCGTCACGTCAGAGGATGCCAAGGACCTCGAAGCCATCATGGCGCTCGGCAATATCGAGCGCGGTCGTAAGCGGTTCGGTGATTGCGGGGCGACCTATTCGCAAGGAATCGACGTGCTGCCGCCCGGCAACGACAAGGCCAACAGCGTCTGGTATTATTATCGCGGTATCTGCGAGGAGCGCTCCAAGCAGTGGGCCAAGGCCGAGGCCGACATGAAGAAGGCGCTGGAGCTCCAGCCCGACCAGCCGCACGTCCTCAACTATCTCGGCTATTCCTGGATCGACCAGGGCGTGAATCTCGACGAAGGCATGAAGATGATCAAGCGTGCCGTCGAGCAGCGTCCCGACGACGGCTACATCGTCGATTCCCTCGGCTGGGCCTACTACCGTATCGGCAACTACGAAGAGGCGGTGAAGAACCTCGAGCGTGCGATCGATCTCAAACCCGAGGATCCCACCATCAACGACCATCTCGGCGACGCCTATTGGCGCGTCGGCCGCACGCTGGAGGCAAAATTCCAGTGGTCGCATGCCCGCGATCTCAAGCCAGAGCCGGAAGAACTTCCGAAAATCGAGGCCAAGATCGCCAACGGCCTCGCCGACGACAATTCGAACTCTTCTGCGGCTCAGGCCGAGAAGAAGAAGGACGACGGCAGGGGCGGCTGAGGTTTTGTTGGGGGCGTGTCGCCGATGTCGGCGTTGATTGAAGAGGGACGGGCGAAGGTCAATTTGAGCCTTCGCGTCGTCGGCCGTCGTGCCGACGGCTATCATGATCTCGAAAGCGTGGTGGCGTTCGCCGATTGCGCCGATCGGCTCACGCTGGAGCCAGGCGGTGAGCTGAAGCTCACCACCGCCGGGCCGCTGGCGGAGGCCTGCGGCGAGACGTCCGACAATCTCGTGCTCAAGGCCGCCAAGCTTCTGGCCGAGGCGGTGCCCGGCCTGAAGCTGGGCGCGTTCGCGCTCGACAAGGTGCTTCCCGTTGCGGCGGGCATCGGCGGCGGTTCGGCCGATGCCGCGGCGGCGCTGCGGCTCCTGGCGCGTCTCAACGATCTGTCGCTCGATGATCCCCGCGTTCAGAAGGTCGCACTCGCGACCGGCGCCGACGTGCCGGTGTGCCTCATCTCGCGCGCCTGCGACATGACCGGCGTCGGCGAGCAGCTATTGCCGCTCGCGCTGCCGAGCATGCCCTGCGTCATGGTCAATCCGCGCGTGCCGGTCGCGACCAAGGACGTGTTCCAGGCACTGGGGTTGCGCAACGGCGAGCTTCTGGTCGGCGTCACCGACGTCATCCGCGCTCCGGCCTGGCCCGGGGAGGGCGCCTCTATTTCCGATTGGGTCGAGGTTCTGGAAACCGTCGCCAACGACCTTGAAGCGCCTGCGCTGCGCATCGAGCCTGTCATCGGCGAGGTGCTGGAAGCCTTGCGCACCTCCGTCGGCGTCAAGCTCGCCCGCATGTCCGGCTCCGGCGCGACGTGCTTTGCGATCTACGGCGCGCCGGCCGAAGCCCATGCCGCCGCCGAGAAGATCCGGCGCGATCACCACGGCTGGTGGGTGCATGCGGGAACGTTGAGCTAGATATTCCCCCAAGGACGCTGTGTAGCCCGGATGAGCGAAGCGATATCCGGGATTCTTTCTTGTGGCTTCCCGCATGTCGCTGCGCTCATGCGGGCTACGGCATTGAGCTAACCGCCGCTTGCCTCAGCCAGTCCCAGAAACCGCCGGATCTCACCCAGCACCTCCTGCGGCTTGTCGTGCTGCAGCCAGTGTCCCGCGCCGGCGATCGTCTCGATGCGCGCCTGCGGGAAGTACCGCTCCAGGCCTGCCGCCCTGGCACCGGCGAGAAAGCTTTCACCGGCATTGAGCAGCAGCGTCGGACACGTGATGCGTGACCAGAGCTCGATGTGATCGTCGGGCCAGAGCCGGTGCGGCGCAGCGGCGCGCTGATAGGGATCGAACTTCCAGCTGTAGGTGCCATCCTCGTTCCGCCGCGCACCATGCGTGGCGAGATGCAGGGCGAGGTCACGGGACAGCCGTTTGTTGTGAAGCATCATCTGCGCGGCGGCGTCCTCGAGCGTGGCATAGCGGCGCGGCGTGCGGTCGTGCAGCTTGTCGAGCTGGGCGACCCATTTGCCGATGCGCTCATGCGCCGGCGGTTTTGGTGTATCCGGCAACATGGTCACACCGTCGAGAATCACGAGCTTCGAGACCCGCTCGGGGAATGAGCCCGAAAAGATCAGGCTCACCATCCCGCCCATCGAATGGCCGATGAGAGTGACCTGAGGCGCTGCGATATTGCGGACGAGCTGGGAGAGATCGTAGACATATTCCGTCAGCGCGTAGCTGCCGCCTCGGGTCCAGTCGGAATCGCCGTGACCGCGCAGGTCGGGCGCGAGCACGTGAAAATGCGGCTGCAACGATCGGGCAATGTGATCCCAGCTCCGGCAATGATCGCGGCCGCCATGGACCAGGATGAGAGGTGGCGCGCTCTCATTGTCCCAGTCGGCGTAATGCAGCCGCAGGCCGTGCGATTCATGGAAGCGGCTTTGCGGGGCGAGCATCGCGGCGCTATCCATTCACCGGCCGCCGCGCCAGCGCGAGCGAGAGGCCGAGGCTGGCGATGAAGACGCCGGAGCCCTGCGCGAGACGCCGCATCAGCTGCGGCCGTCCGATCAACTGCGTGCGTGTCGCGGTGGCCATCAGCACCACCACGACATCGGCGAGCGTGTTCAGCGTCACCGAAATCGCACCTAACACAATGAATTGCAGCGTCGGGTTCGATCCCGAGGGATCGAGGAATTGCGGAATGAAGGCAAGGAAGAACGCCGCGGTCTTCGGGTTCAGGGCCTCGACCAGCACGCCGTCGCGGAAGGCGCGCTTGTCGCCGACGGCCTCGCTCTCGAGCGACAGCGCGCGACCGGCGCTGCGAAACGTCTTGATCCCGAGCCAGACCAAATAGAGCGCGCCGACGAATTTCACGACGGCAAACAGTTCCGCGCTGGCCAGGATGATCGCGGAGATGCCGAGGCTGCCCGCGACGACATGAACGAGCCCGCCGAGTGCCGTGCCTGCGGTCGACGCCAGGCCACTGACGCGTCCCTCCGACAGGGTTCGTGCCGCGACGTAGAAAATGCCGGGGCCCGGAACGGCGGCGATGAGACAAGCTGCGGCCAGGAACAGCCAGAAATTCGTTTCGGTCATCCTGTTTTCGTAGCGGAGCGAGCGGCGATTGCAAGGCCCTCTCGCTTAGCCCATCCGGCGGAAGATCACGCTGGCGTTCACTCCGCCGAACCCGAACCCGTTGGAGATGGCGCTCTGCATCGGCATCGCTCTCGCTGCGCCAGCAACGATGTCGATGCCTTCAGCGCCGGGATCCGGATTTTCGAGATTGAGCGTCGGCGGCGCGATCTGGTCGCGCAAGGCCAGCACGGTGAAGATCGCCTCCAGCCCGCCGGCGGCGCCGAGCAGGTGCCCGGTGGCCGATTTGGTCGCGCTCACGGCAATGCCGCGGTTACGGCCGAACAGCGCGGCGATCGCGCCGAGCTCGCTCTCGTCGCCGGCCGGCGTCGACGTCGCATGCGCGTTCAGGTGCTGCAGATCCGCGGGCTCGAGCTTCGCCTGCCGAAGCGCGATCTCCATGGCGCGGCGGGCGCCGTCGCCATCGGGCGGACCCGAGGTCATGTGATAGGCGTCCGCGGTCGTGCCGTAGCCGACGATCTCCGCGATCGGCGTCGCGCCGCGCGCCAGTGCATGTTCCAGTGCCTCGATCACCAGGATGCCGGCGCCTTCGCCCATCACGAAGCCGTCGCGGTCGCGATCGAACGGGCGCGAGGCGCGCGCGGGTTCGTCGTTGAAGCCGCTCGATAGCGCGCGGGCCGCGGCAAAGCCGCCGAGGCTGACGATGTCGATGCAGGCCTCCGCGCCGCCGCAGATCGCGACATCGGCTTCGCCTGCGCGGATCATTCGCGCGGCATCGCCGATCGCCTGCACGCCGGCGGCACACGCCGTGACCGGGGTGCCCAGCGCGCCCTTGTAGCCGTGTTTGATCGAGACCTGGCCCGCGGCGAGATTGGCGAGGAACGAAGGGACCGTGAACGGCGAGAGCCGGCGCGCACCGCGCTGCTCGGTGATGCGCACCGCCTCCGCCATCGCCGGAAAGCCGCCGATGCCGGAGGCGATGATCGTCGCGGTGCGCTCCAGCGCGCGTGCGTCCTGCGGCATCCATTTGGCCTGTGCGACCGCTTCTGCGGCGGCGAGCAGCGCGAACAGGATGAAGCGGTCCATCTTGCGCTGGTCTTTTGGCGCGGCCGCCTGCGCCGGATCGAAGCCGCCATCGGCGTCATCGGCCTTGTCGGGCACGAGACCGGCGATGCGCGCCGGCAGTACCTGCGCCCATTCGGGCAGAGGGCGCAGCCCGCTTTGGCCGGCGAGCAGCCGCCGCCACGACAATTCGACCCCACAGCCGAGCGGCGACACCGCGCCCATGCCAGTCACGACGATACGACGCATGTCAGTCTCCAGCCGGCGCCACGGCCGGGTTCATGGCCTTGAGCGAAGCGAGCCGCACGCGCATTCCGCGGCTGGCGCGGGGACCGGGAACGGCGATTGTGTTAGCGAGCGTGATCGGCTGCATGTCGGCGGCGTCGACCACGATTGGATCGAATGGGCGAGCGTCACTCCGGTTCGCCAGCACGATGGATGCGCCCTTCGGCGCGAGATGCTTGTTGCCCCAGGCGAGCAGCGCGACGATCACCGGAAAGAAATCCCGCGCCTTGTCCGTCAGCACGTATTCGTAGCGCGGCGGACGTTCGTTGTAACGGCGTCGGGCGAACATGCCGCTCGCGGTGAGATGGGCGAGGCGCCGCGACAGGATGTTCGGCGCGATTCCGAGGCTTTGCGCGAATTCGTCGAATTTCGTCGCGCCCTGAAACGCATCGCGCAGGATCAGGATGCTCCACCATTCGCCGACCGTCTCCACGGCGCGGCCGACGGGGCATTCCTGAATGGAAGGAGATTTGGGCTGCATGGGGAAAGGATAGGGAAGTAACTTGCAAAATGCAAGTGACTGGCATGCGAACCGCAAATGCGGGCGAAGCGGGCCAATGCGAAGCTATGTTTGATGAGACGTGAGGTGGGCGTCGACCAAATCGCTGTCGTGCCCCGGACGCAGCGCAGCGCCTCTTTGCGGTGCGCTGCAGGGCCGGGGCCCACGTCGCCGATGATTACGGATGTCGCGTAGGTCCCGGCTCTGCGCAGCAGCGTTTCACGCTGCAGCGCGTCCGGGACACGAGAGCGAGCGGTGTCGTCGCGTCTTGCTCGCAATGACGAGGTGGAAAGAGCCTTAGGGTGAGAGCCTAATGCGACCGCGCCAGGCAGAACGCCACGACCTGCTCCAGCGCGCTCTTCATCGGCGAGGGCGGGAACAGCGCGAGCGCGTCGACGGCCATGGCGCCGTAGTGCTGGGCGCGGCTCAGCGTATCCTCGAGCGCGCGGTGCTTGTTCATCAGGCCGATGGCGTGGTCGAGATCGCCGTCGCCGATCTCGCCGCGCTCCAGCGCGCGGATCCAGAAGGCGCGCTCGGTGTCGTTGCCGCGGCGGAAGGCCAGCACGACCGGCAGCGTGATCTTGCCCTCGCGGAAATCGTCGCCGGTGTTCTTGCCGAGCTTGGCGCTCTTGCCGCCATAGTCGAGCACGTCGTCGACGAGCTGGAAGGCGATGCCGAGATTCATGCCGACCGAGCGGCAGGCGGTCTGCTCCGCCTTCGGCCGGTTGGCGATGACGGGACCGACCTCGCAGGCGGCCGCGAACAATTCGGCGGTCTTGCCGCGGATCACGGCGAGATATTCGTCCTCGGTGGTCGCGGTGTTCTTGGCGGCGGCCAGCTGCATCACCTCGCCCTCGGCGATGGTGGCGGCGGCCGCGGAGAGGATGTCGAGCGCGCGGAGCGATCCGACCTCGACCATCATGCGGAAGGCTTGGCCGAGCAGGAAGTCGCCGACCAGCACGCTCGCCTCGTTGCCCCAGAGCATGCGCGCCGACAGCTTGCCGCGGCGCATCTCGCTCTCGTCGACGACGTCGTCGTGGAGCAGGGTGGCGGTATGCATGAACTCGACGGAGGCCGCGAGCTTGATATGGCCGTCGCCGGTGTAGCCGGCCAGATTGGCCATGGCGAGCGTCAGCATCGGGCGCAGGCGTTTGCCCCCGGAGGAGATCAGGTGGTTGGCGACCTCCGGGATCATGGTCACCTCGGAGCCGGTCCGCGACAGAATCGTGGCGTTGACGCGCTCCATGTCAGGGGCGACAAGGGCAACCAGCTCTTCGATCGACGCGCCGGGAGTTTCGAAAGGTACGATGACGGCCACGCCGATCTCCAATATTTGCCCCGGAAGGGCTATTCTGATGGAAAGACAATAGAAACTGGCGACGGACGCGGCAAGACCTCGGAACCATTGACATTTGCCGCATGCCCCCCTTTCAGGCAGGAGATCTGCGTTTTGCGCGAACTGGTTCGGACCAATGACATGGTGCTGGTGTCGGCGATCGGCGCGCTGCTCGACGGTGCCAACATCCATCATCTGGTGCTGGACCAGAACATGAGCATCATCGAGGGCTCGCTCGGCATATTGCCGCGGCGGATCCTGGTCCATGAGGACGATGTCCAGGAGGCTAGGGCTCTCCTCACCGAAGCCGGCCTCAGCCACGAACTGCGCGGCGATGATTGAGGCCGCAGATATTACCGAGGACGCCTTTCTCGGCGGGCAATTGCGGTTGAAGCAGAAGCGATCCGGCCATCGCGCCGGGCATGACGCCATCCTGCTTGCAGCGGCGACCGACGCCCGGGCAGGGGACCGCGTAGTCGATTTCGGCGCCGGTGTCGGTACGGCCGGACTGGCGCTGGCCCGCCGCGTCGCGGGCATCAGGCTCAGCCTGGTCGAGATCGATCCGGAGCTGGCCGAGCTCGCGCGCGGCAACGCGGCGGCGAACGCGATCGCCGCCGAAACGATCGTCCTCGACGTCACGGCCGAGCCGCAGGCCTTTGCGTCAAACGGGCTGTCGCCCGACAGCGTCGATGTGGTGTTGATGAATCCGCCCTTCAACGATCCGGCCCGGCATCGCGGCTCGCCGGATCGGGCGCGGCACACCGCGCATGTGGCGACGGAAGTGACCCTGCATGCGTGGGTGCATGCAGCGCGGCGTATCCTCCGATCCAATGGCGTGCTGACCTTGATCTGGCGTGCAGATGGAATCGCCGAAGTCCTGGCAGCGCTGTCACGCGGTTTCGGCAGTCTCTCGATCCTGCCGGTTCACGGCGAGGCCGGGCGGCCCGCGATCCGCGTGCTGGTGCGTGCGGTGAAAGGCGGCCGGGCCCCGACGCGATTGCTGCCGGGCCTCATGCTCAACGCCCAGTCACGCTTGTCCGAAAGCGCGGTGACGCAGATTCTGGAAGGGAGAGCGGCCTTGCCGCTGGTGGAACTGTGAGGGCTTACCGGGGAAGCGATTCGGACTGCTGCTCTTGCGGCGACGTGAGGCGGATCGCCATGAACAGCGCGCCGATCAGCAGCATCAGCAGATAGATTTTCATGGTGTTCTCCGCTGCCTCATTGCAGCCTCCCAACGGGAAAACTGCAAAGCACGTTCCGGGCACTTCCAATGACAGTCGCGTGATAAGAAATGGTTAATCAGAGGTAACGGCATGGCCGAACAATTGAACGATCGTGAGAGTTCCGGCCTGGCCGACAAGCTCATGCAATATCTGCCGGCGCGCTTTCGGCCGGGTACCCCAGTGGTGCCGGTGGTGCGGCTGTCGGGGGTGATCGGTGCGGTGACGCCGCTGCGCCCCGGGTTGACGCTTGCCGGCATCGCGCGGGTGCTCGAGCGCGCGTTTTCGTATCGGCACGCCAAGGCCGTGGCGCTGGTGATCAATTCTCCCGGCGGCTCGCCGGTGCAGTCGCGTCAGATCTACTTGCGCATCAAGCAGCTCGCGGCGGAGAAGAAGCTGCCGGTGCTCGTGTTCGTCGAGGACGTCGCGGCGTCCGGTGGCTACATGATCGCCTGCGCCGGCGACGAGATCATCTGCGATCCGTCCTCGATCCTCGGCTCGATCGGCGTGGTCGGCGGCAGTTTCGGCTTTCAGGAGGCGATCAGGCGGCTCGGCATCGAGCGCCGCCTCTACACAGCGGGCGAACACAAGGCGATGCTCGACCCGTTCCTCCCGGAAGACCCTAATGACGTCGCCAAGCTGAAGGCGATCCAGCGCGAGATCCACCAGATATTCATCTCGCTGGTCAAGGAAAGCCGCGGCGCACGGCTGAAGGGAGCGGATGATACCCTGTTCACGGGGGAATACTGGGCCGGCGAGAGCGCCATCGCGCTGGGGCTCGCCGACCACATCGGCGATCTTCGCTCAACTCTTCGTGCCCGCTACGGCGAGAAGGTTCTCACCCCCGTGATCGCACAGCCGACCGGGCTGCTCTCCGGCCTTTTGGGGCGGAAATCGCCCGGCGCGGGGCAGCTTTTGGCCCTGGAATCGATGGTCGGCTTGCCGGACGAGCTGATCTCGGCGGTCGAGACGCGGGCGATCTGGGCGAAATTCGGGTTCTAGGCAGCGCCATTTGGTCCGGGCCGCGCCAATTGCGGCGCTGGCCCATCTGCGCAACAATGCAGGTGGGGGCTGAGCACTAGACGAGGATCGACTGATGCCGCCGTTCGTCGCTTTCGCGGGCGTCTTGGGCGGGCTTGCCGTGGTCCGCTGGGCCTACAAGACCGCTGTCCGGATCAACCAGGAGCTGGAGGAGATGCGCCTGTCGCGCGTCGCCGAAGCCGCCCGCATGGGGGATATCCAGACGCTGAAGCGTGACCCCGTAACCGGAGCTTATCGTCCGGGTTAGCTGCCACAGTCGTCATGCCCGGGCTTGTCCCGGGCATCCACGTTCTTCGTGCGGTTACACAAGGCGTGGATGGCCGGGACAAGCCCGGCCATGACGGAGTACAGGGCCGCTTTCCGGCCCCCTTCGCCTTGATTCCCATCCCCGCCGTCGATACGGTCCCGCGCGATTCAAAACCCCCCGCGAGAGCCCGATCTGACGATGGACGCCTCATTGCCCGCCCATATGCGCCCGGAACGCTCGTTCCAGGGCTTCATCCTCGCGCTCCAGCGGTTCTGGGCCGAGCAGGGCTGCGTGATCCTGCAGCCCTACGACATGGAAATGGGCGCGGGCACCTTCCATCCGGCGACCACCCTGCGCGCGCTCGGGCCAAAGCCCTGGAATGCGGCCTATGTGCAGCCCTCGCGACGGCCCAAGGACGGCCGTTACGGCGAGAACCCGAACCGGATGCAGCACTACTACCAGTTCCAGGTGATCATGAAGCCGTCGCCGCCGAATCTTCAGGATCTGTATCTGAAGTCGCTCGCCGCGATCGGCATCGATTCCGCCGTGCACGACATCCGCTTCGTCGAGGACGATTGGGAGAGTCCGACGCTGGGTGCCTGGGGTTTGGGCTGGGAGTGCTGGTGCGACGGCATGGAGGTCAGTCAGTTCACTTATTTCCAGCAGGTCGCGGGCTTCGAATGCGCGCCGGTCGCGGGTGAGCTCACCTATGGCCTCGAGCGCCTCGCGATGTATGTGCAGGGCGTCGACCGCGTCTACGACCTCAACTTCAACGGCCGCGAGGGTGACGCCAAGGTCACCTATGGCGATGTCTTCCTGCAGGCCGAGCAGGAATATTCGCGGCACAACTTTGAATACGCCGACACCGCGATGCTGTTCGAGCAGTTCAAGATGGCGGAAGCGGCCTGCCGGAAATATCTCGACGCCGGCTGGCGCGAAGGCGGCAATCGGAAGCAGCATCTGATGGCGCTGCCGGCCTACGACCAGTGCATCAAGGCGAGCCATGTCTTCAATCTGCTCGATGCGCGCGGCGTGATCTCCGTGACGGAGCGGCAGAGCTACATTCTTCGCGTGCGCGAGCTGGCCAAGGCCTGCGGCGAGGCCTGGATCCACACTGAAGCGGGCGGAGCGGCCTGATGCCCGATCTTTTGCTTGAACTGTTCTCGGAAGAGATTCCCGCGCGCATGCAAGGGAAGGCGGCCGACGATCTGCGCCGCATGGTCACCGACAAGCTCGTCGCCGAAGGCCTCGTCTACGAGGGCGCGAAAGCCTTCGCGACGCCGCGCCGCCTCGCGCTCACCGTGCACGGAATCCCTGCGCGCCAGCCCGACCTCAAGACCGAACGCCGCGGCCCCAAGATCGGCGCGCCCGATGCGGCCGTGCAGGGCTTCCTGAAAGCGACCGGTTTGAAGTCGCTGGATGAGGCCAAGATCCAGCGCGACCCCAAGGGTGATTTCTACATCGGATTGATCGAGAAGCCGGGTCGCGACGCGATCGACGTGCTCGCGGAAATCCTCCCCGTCATCGTCCGCACCTTCCCCTGGCCGAAATCGATGCGCTGGGGCGCGCGTTCCGGAAAGCCCGGCTCGCTCAACTGGGTGCGTCCGCTGCACGCGATCACCGCGACGTTCGGGCTCGAGACCGAGGAGCCTGATGTCGTGAAATTCTCGGTGGACGGCATCGAGGCCGGCCAGACCACTTACGGCCATCGCTTCCTTGCGCCCGCGGCCATTTCCGTGCGCCGGTTCGAGGACTATGAGGCCAAACTCCTCGACGCCAAGGTCGTGCTCGACCCCGAGCGCCGCAAGGACGCCATCCTCACCGACGCCAAGCAGCTCGCATTCGCGCAAGGGTTCGAGCTGGTCGAGGACCAGAACCTGCTCGACGAGGTCGCCGGCCTCGTCGAATGGCCGGTCGTGTTGATGGGTTCGTTCGAGCCGGAGTTCCTGGCGACGCCGGCGGAGGTGATCCGCGCCACCATCCGCAACAACCAGAAGTGCTTTGTCGTGAGCGACGCCAAGACGGGCAAGCTCGCCAACAAGTTCATCCTGGTCGCCAACATCGAGGCGACCGACGGCGGCAAGACCATCATCGCCGGCAACGAGCGCGTGATCCGCGCGCGGCTGAGCGACGCGAAGTTCTTCTTTGAGACGGATCTCAAGACGAAGCTCGAAGACCGCCTGCCGAAGTTCGAGCAGATCGTGTTCCACGAGAAGCTCGGCACCCAGGCCGACCGCATCAAGCGCATCGAACGCCTTGCCGCCGAAATCGCGCCGCTGGTCGGCGCCGATGTCGCCAAGGCGACGCGCGCCGCGCATCTGGCGAAGGCGGATTTGTTGACGGAGGTTGTCGGCGAGTTTCCTGAAGTGCAGGGCCTGATGGGCAAGTACTACGCTCTGGCCCAAGGCGAGGACGCCTCCGTCGCCGCTGCCTGCGAGGAGCACTACAAGCCGCAGGGCCCGGCCGATCGTGTGCCGACCGATCCAGTCAGTGTTGCGGTAGCGCTCGCCGACAAGATCGATACGCTCGTTGGTTTCTGGGCGATCGACGAGAAGCCGACGGGCAGCAAGGACCCGTATGCTCTGCGTCGCGCGGCGCTGGGTGTGATCCGGCTGATCGCGGAGAATGCGCTGCGTCTGTCGTTGATGAAGGTGGCGGCGTCGGCGCTCGCCGGCCTGTCGGTGAAGCCCGCCGATGCGCAGAAGCTTCCCAGCGACCTGCTCGCCTTCTTCGCCGACCGCCTCAAGGTCCAGCTCCGCGAGCAGGGCGCGCGGCACGATCTCGTTGACGCCGTGTTCGCGCTCGGCGGCCAGGACGACCTCCTGATGATCGTCCGTCGCGTCGAGGCGCTCGGAAAATTCCTCGATACCGACGACGGCAAGAACCTGCTCGCCGGCACCAAGCGCGCCAGCAACATCCTCTCGATCGAGGAGAAGAAGGACAAGCGCAGCTTCGACGGCGCGCCCGATGCTGCGCTCTACAGCCTCGCTGAGGAGAAGGCGCTGGCGAAAGCGATCGGCGAGGTCAAGGCGGAAGCCGGCGCTGCGGTCGCCAGGGAAGACTTTGCCGCCGCGATGAGCGCGATGGCGAAGCTGCGTCCGCCGGTCGATGCCTTCTTCGACAAGGTGCGCGTCAACGACGACGATGCGAAGGTGCGCGAGAACCGCCTGAAGCTGCTCAACGAGATCCGCAGCGCCACGCGCGCGGTGGCGGATTTCTCGAAGATCCAGGATTGAGGCGCGGGTATTGCGGCTCTCGTGCCCCGGACGCAGCGCAGCGCTACTTCAGCGGTGCGCTGCAGAGCCGGGGCCTATGCTGGCCGCGTGCTCGGAACCCTGGGTCCCGGGCCGCGCTTCGCTTGCCCGGGACACAAGATAGAAAGTGCCCCACCCGGCGGGGGGAAGGACCGGGCGGGGCCTGATGTCCGCTTCAAACTGCTCGCGCCAGCCTGATATGGCGCGCCGGACATCTAGTCGATCTCTTAGGCGATCTCAGTCCAGCACCTCGACGATGCGGCGCGAGCGCGGCTCGACCAGCACGGTCTCGCCGTTCACGACGGTGTAGCGATAGGTCGTGGCGCCAAAACGTTGCGGCACGTCATAATAAGTGACGCCGCTTTCGGGTAAGGTGGTGCCGACCACCACGCGATCCGGAATCCGGAAGGGCGGCACACGTTGCTCGACGACATATTCGCGGAAGGCCGGCCGCTGTTCGACCGCAATGGTCGGGGCGCTGTCGACCACGGCGGGCGCGCGTCCCACCGTGACACCGCTTTGCGCCTGCGCCGCAAGAGGCGAGCCGATCGCGGCCGCGAGCGCTGCAAGAGCAAGAATCCTGTTCCGCATGGACAACTCCTTCGACGTGATTTTCGGACGCGCGAACGGCGCGACCGGTTGCCAATGCGTGCCTCATGGCAATGTTCCGGGAAAAGGCCTGCCGCATTCGCGGCAATTTCGGGCAGTTTTCGCGATCGACGGAACTCGCGATGCGTCCTGCGCATCTCTACTCCCGGAACCGGGCCGGCTATGATCCGCGCGCGATTCGCCTCACCTCCACAGAAAGATAGTTCATGCACATCACCGTCGCCCACATTTCGCCGATCCTGTCGTTGATTGCGGGCGTGCTCATCCTGATCATGCCGCGACTCCTCAACCTCATCGTCGCGATCTTCCTCATCGTCAACGGCGCGATCGGGCTCGGGCTCCTGAAGTGGCTCCGCTTCTAGGCGTCACTTTTCGGAACTGTCCGACTTGCGCGGGCCCGCCCAAAATGGTGTAAGGCCCGCGATTTCCCATTCCTCTCGCAGGTTGTGTGCAAGCTATGGCCAAAGCCGCCTCGAAGCCTAAGAAAATGCCAGCGAAATCAAAGTCCTCTGCCGTCGCGAAAGCCGCGCCGCCGGCCCGCAAGACGCTGGCCAAAAGCGCGCCTAAGCCGGTCGCCAAGCCCGCTGCAAAGTCCGCAGCCAAGCCGGCGGCAAAGGCCGCGACCAAAGCGGCTCTGCCGAAGGTCGCCGCGAAGCCCGCACCGAAGAAGACTGCGCCCGCTAAGGTGGCGCCAGCCGCGGCCAAGGCCGGCAAATGGGTGTTCACATTCGGTGACGGCAAGGCCGAGGGCCGCTCGGAGATGCGCGACCTGCTCGGCGGCAAGGGCGCCAACCTCGCCGAAATGGCCAATCTCGGCCTCCCGGTGCCTCCCGGCTTCACCATCCCGACCTCGGTCTGCACCTATTTCTACGCACACGACAAGACCTACCCGAAGGAATTGCAGTCGCAGGTTGAGAAGGCGCTCGACTATGTCGGCAAGTTGACCGGCAAGATCTTCGGTGATGCCAAGAACCCGCTGCTCGTCTCCGTGCGCTCCGGCGCGCGCGCCTCGATGCCGGGCATGATGGACACCGTGCTCAATCTCGGCCTCAACGACCAGACCGTGGAAGCGCTGGCCGAATTGTCGGGCGACCGCCGCTTCGCCTTTGACAGCTATCGCCGCTTCATCACCATGTATTCCGACGTGGTGCTCGGCTTCGAGCACCATCACTTCGAGGAAATCCTCGACACCTTCAAGGACACGCAGGGCTACACGCTCGACACGGACCTGTCCGCCGAGGACTGGGTCGACCTGGTCGGCAAGTACAAGGACGCGGTCGCGCGCGAGACCGGCAAGGACTTCCCGCAGGATCCGCACGACCAGCTCTGGGGCGCGATCGGCGCGGTGTTTTCATCCTGGATGAACGCGCGTGCGGTGACCTACCGCAAGCTGCACGACATTCCGGAATCCTGGGGCACCGCGGTCAACGTGCAGGCCATGGTGTTCGGCAACATGGGCGAGACCTCGGCGACCGGCGTTGCCTTCACCCGCAATCCCTCGACCGGCGAGAGCAAGCTCTACGGCGAGTTCCTGATCAACGCGCAGGGCGAGGACGTGGTGGCGGGCATCCGCACGCCGCAGGACATCACCGAGGAGGCGCGGAAGGAGTCGGGCTCCGACAAGGCGTCGATGGAATCGGCGATGCCGGAGGCCTTCAAGGAGCTGACGCGGATCTACACGCTGCTCGAGAAGCACTACCGCGACATGCAGGACATGGAGTTCACGGTCGAGCAGGGCAAGCTCTGGATGCTCCAGACCCGCGGCGGCAAGCGCACCGCGAAAGCGGCGCTGCGCATCGCGGTCGAGCTCGCCAATGAGGGCCTGATCTCGAAGAAGGAAGCGGTGACGCGGATCGATCCGGCCTCGCTCGACCAGCTGTTGCACCCGGCCATCGATCCCGACGCCAAGCGCGACGTGATCGCGACCGGCCTGCCGGCATCCCCGGGTGCAGCCTCCGGCGAGATCGTGTTCTCCTCGGATGAAGCGGCCAAGCTTCAGGCCGACGGGCGCAAGGTGATCCTGGTCCGCATCGAGACCAGCCCGGAAGACATCCACGGCATGCACGCTGCCGAAGGCATCCTGACCACCCGCGGCGGCATGACCTCGCACGCGGCGGTGGTCGCGCGCGGCATGGGCAAGCCCTGCGTCTCCGGCTGCGGCACCATCCGCGTCGATTACGGCCGTGGCACCATGAGCATCGGCTCGCGCACCTTCAAGACCGGCGACGTCATCACCATCGACGGCTCGCTCGGCCAGGTGCTCGCCGGCCGGATGCCGATGATCGAGCCGGAGCTGTCCGGCGAGTTCGGCACGCTGATGAACTGGGCCGACCAGGTCCGCAAGATCGGCGTGCGCGTCAATGCCGACACGCCCGACGACGCGCGCACCGCCATCAAGTTCGGCGCGGAAGGCATCGGCCTCTGCCGCACCGAGCACATGTTCTTCGAGGAGACGCGCATCCGCACGGTGCGCGAGATGATCCTCTCCGAGGACGAGCAGTCGCGTCGTGCCGCGCTCGCAAAGCTGCTGCCGATGCAGCGCGCCGACTTCGTCGAGCTGTTCGAGATCATGAAGGGCCTGCCCGTCACGATTCGCCTGCTTGACCCGCCGCTGCACGAGTTCCTGCCGCACACCCATGCCGAGGTCGAGGAAGTGGCGCGCGCCATGAACACCGACCCGCGGCGCCTCGCCGACCGCGCACGCGAGCTCTCGGAGTTCAATCCGATGCTCGGCTTCCGCGGCTGCCGAATCGCGATCGCCTATCCGGAGATCGCCGAGATGCAGGCCCGCGCGATCTTCGAGGCGGCGGTCGAGGCCGAGAAGCGCACCGGCAAGGCCGTCGGCCTCGAGGTGATGGTGCCGCTGATCGCGACCAAGGCCGAGCTCGATCTCGTCAAGGCGCGGATCGATGCGACCGCCCAGGCGGTGATGCGCGACACCAACACCAAGCTGGCCTATCAGGTCGGCACCATGATCGAGCTGCCGCGCGCCTGCCTGCTCGCGGCCGAGATCGCACAGTCGGCCGAGTTCTTCTCGTTCGGCACCAACGACCTGACGCAGACCACCTACGGCATCAGCCGCGACGACGCGGCGAGCTTTCTCGGGACCTACGTGGCCAAGGGCATCCTCCCGATCGATCCCTTCGTCGCGCTCGACCAGGAAGGCGTCGGCGAGCTCGTCAAGATCGGCGTCGCACGCGGCCGCAAGACGCGTCCGAAGCTCAAGGTCGGCATCTGCGGCGAGCACGGCGGCGATCCCGCGTCCGTTGCCTTCTGTCACCATATCGGCCTCAACTACGTCTCCTGCTCGCCCTACCGCGTGCCGATCGCCCGGCTCGCAGCGGCGCAAGCGGCGCTCGGCAAGGCCGTCGCCAGCCAGGCGTAGGCAAAACTAGGATGCTGGAATGAGAGAGGCGGGGCCAAGCTCCGCCTCTTTCATTTTACGTCACGCTCTTTCAACATCGTCATTGCGAGCGCAGCGAAGCAATCCAGAGTCTTTCCGCGGAGGGATTCTGGATTGCTTCGCTGCGCTCGCAATGACGAGTTCGTGGGACGTGCTCGCCACACGCTCCGCTGTCATCGCCCGGCTTGACCGGGCGATCCAGTACGCCGAGACGGTAGTGATTGAATCGAGACGCGGCGGCGTACTGGATTCCCCGCCTTCGCGGGGCATGACACCGGTGATGAGGAAGGCGCTTTGGGCGAACCCAACACCGGGATCTCATCACACGTCCCGTAATGATACGCCTGCGCAAGAGTTCCTTCACCATGCGCGTTGACCGGACGTTTACCGCTTCGCGTGAGGCGGCATTTACCACTGCGCGATGTCGCCTCGTGAAAACCCCTGTGTTCGCTTGAGTGTGCCGCATGCGCAACGCGGATTAACGCCCCGGCAACCTAAATTGGATACTTACGATAAAGATCGAATTGCACGGATGTACTGAGTTCGATCAGAGCGTAAGCGTAGCGTGAGCGTATCGATGTCAGTGTTGCGTAACCATCCGAAGGGCGCGCGGTTCGCGTCCTTCGGCATCGGTCTCTGCATCTTCGCATTGATGCCGAGAGAGACCGGCTATCAGGACATTGCCTCGCTGCTGGCGCGCCAGCCCGGCGTCGCCGAGCGTTGGCAGAAGCAGGTGTTTTCCGCTGCGTCCTCGATCCAGCTTGCGACCTACAGCTTCTCGCGGCCGATCGGCACCTCCGCTCCGCAGAGCGCGATGGTTCGGCTCGCGAGCCTCGACGGCCGCGACGTCACCGGCGCGATCAGCCGCAATCCTGCGCTTCAGGCGCCGCCGCGCTACCAGGCTTCCGACTTTCCCAAGGTCGATCGCTCCCTGAAGGGTGATCGCCTCGCAACCGTCGCGCCGACGCAGGCTCCCGAGACGGTCGCGCCGGCTGCAGAACCGGCACAGGAAGATCCCGCGACGTCGAACCGCTCGGTGTTCGGCGCCAAGTCCGCCGCATTGCCGCAGGCGATGTCGCCGGAATCCGCAGCCGTGCTCGATCCCGAGCTGCAGGAAGCGCTGCGCGCGCCGCCGCTGCCGCAATATTCCAATCCGCCGCAGGCCAGCGACGCTGCGCGCGCGCTCGCGACCGCGCCGCTGGAGGCGTTGAAGCGGGCTCCCGCCGCGCCGGCACGCGATCCCTTCGCAGTCAAGACCTCAAGCCTGTTCTTCGGCAGCTCCTCGCTCGGCGGCAATCTCGAGCCTATCGAGAGCTGGCAGCCGGGCGCCGAGCCGTTGATCGTGATGCCCGATCCCGACATGAAGGTGACGGCTTCGCTGTCGCCGCCATCGGTGGAGATTGCCAAGGAGATCGAAGGCGGCGAGAGCGTCGCGCCGAAGGGCGAGGTCAACGCCGACAACCAGCGCGCCAGATCGCCGGCCGAGCGGCTCGCGCTCGACGACAAGTCGCGCGCGAAATCGGAGAAGTGCCTTGCCGAAGCCGTCTATTTCGAATCCCGCGGCGAGGCCGTGCGCGGCCAGATAGCGGTGGCGCAAGTGGTGATGAACCGTGTGTTCTCCGGCAAATATCCCGATACCGTGTGCGGCGTGGTCTACCAGAACAAGTACCGCCATTTCGCCTGCCAGTTCACCTTCGCCTGCGACAACAATCCGGACGTGATCCGCGAGCCTGAAATGTGGGAGCGCGCCAGGAAGATCTCCAAGGCGATGCTCGACGGCCAGATCTGGCTGCCCGAGGTCGGCAAGTCCACGCACTACCACGCCTATTGGGTCCGTCCGTCCTGGGTCGCCGAGATGAAGAAGCTGTACAAGACCGGCGTGCACACCTTCTATCGGCCGCGCAACTGGGGCGACGGCAGCGAGGAACCGAGCTGGGGCACCCCGGCCCAGACCGCCGCGCTGTCCGCCGAACTCGCGCAGGAGGCCAAGAGCTCGGCCGAGATGGGCGAGCGTCGGTAGCGCCTTCACGAAAGACCGTCATGCCCGGGCTCGTCCCGGGCATCCACGTTCTTCGTGCTTCGTCGGCAAGAAGTGGATGGCCGGGACAAGCCCGGCCATGACGTTGTGGAGGCGTTCGTGTTCAAATCACGCCTCGATATCCAGCGCACAATCGAAGTTCGGCGCCGAATGCGTCAGAGCGCCCGCCGACGCATAGTCGACACCGGTCGCCGCAATCGCGGCGATCGAGTCCAGCGTGACGCCGCCGGATGCCTCCAGCTTGAGGCGGCCCTCGTTGATCCTGACAGCCTCGCGCAGCATCGCAAGGTCCATGTTGTCGAGCAGCACCGCATCGGCCATCCCGCTGTCGAGCACTTCGCGCAGTTGCGCCAGCGTATCGACCTCGATCTCGATCTTGACGAGATGGCCCGCGTGGGCACGGGCGCGCTCCAGTACCGGACGGATGCCGCCGGCAACCGCAATGTGGTTGTCCTTGATCAGGATGGCGTCGTCGAGCCCGAAGCGATGGTTGAAGCCGCCGCCGCAGCGCACCGCATATTTCTCCAGTGCGCGCAATCCCGGCGTGGTTTTTCGCGTGCAGCAGATGCGCATCTTCGTGCCCTCGGTGCGCGCGACATGGTCCGCCGTGAGCGTGGCTATGCCCGACAAGCGGCCGACGAAGTTCAGCGCGGTTCGCTCGGCCGTGAGAATGGCGCGGGCGGGGCCCGTGATCGTCAGCACATGCTGGCCGCGCGCAACCCGCGCGGCGTCGCGGACATGTGCGCGCAGCTCGATGTCGGGCGACAGCTTCTGCAGGGTCGCGAGCGCCAACGGCAATCCGGCGATCACGCCGGACTGGCGTGCGACGAGGATCGCCTGCGCCCTCGTCGCTTCCGGGATCGTCGCAAGCGAGGTGATGTCGCCGGCGCGGCCGAGATCCTCGTCGAGCGCGCGCTGCACGGCCTCGTCGACCGCGAGCGGAGAGAGAAAGGCGTCGGGATAGAGCAGTGAGGTCGGGGTGATCATGGGGCCTCCTTCAGGCGATCATGGATTGCGCGATGCGTGACAGCGGACGCTCGTTCAGGCCCTCCGCGACCTCGCGCATCGCGACAAGCGTCGTCATCGTTCGCCGAGCCGGCCCGGGAGCCTCTGCGGGATGATCGGAACGGAAATGCGCACCGCGGCTCTCGCGCCGCGTCCAGGCCGCGGCGGCGACGAGCAGGGCCGAGATCGCCATGTTGCGGAGGGCGATATCTCCGGCCTCGCGTTCGAGCATGGCGAAGTGGCGCACGGCGTCCGCAAGCCCGTCACCGTCGCGGATCACGCCGACATGCGCGCTCATCATCGCGCGCAGCCGCTTCACCGCTACGGCATCCGGCGTGCCGGCGCGCGGCATCACCAACGCGTCGGGAAGGCGGCCGGGCGAGGGCACAATGCGGCCGGCGATGTCGTCGGCAATGCGTGCGGCATAGACGACGGCCTCCAGCAGCGAGTTGGAGGCGAGCCGATTGGCGCCATGCGCGCCGGTCGAGGACACCTCGCCGCCGGCCCAGAGCCCGTCGATCGAGCTGCGGCCGCGCATGTCCACCGCGATGCCGCCCATGTGGTAGTGTGCGGCCGGCGCAATCGGAATCGGCTGCGCCGCGGGATCGATGCCGGCGGCGATGCAGCTCGCATGCACGGTCGGAAATTTCTCGGCGAAGTGCGTGCCCAGCGCCTGCCGCGCATCGAGGAAGGCGCCGCGCCCGGCCGCGATCTCGGTGAACACGCCGCGGGCCACGATGTCGCGTGGTGCGAGCTCGGCGAGCGGATGGCGTGCCCTCATGAATCGCTCGCCGTTGCCGTTGATCAGCGTTGCGCCTTCGCCACGCAAGGCTTCGGTGGCGAGCGGCGCCGGGTCGCGGCCGACCATGATGGCGGTGGGGTGGAACTGCACGAATTCAGGATCGGCGATCACGGCGCCGGCGCGGGCTGCGATAGCAAGGCCGGAGCCGCTGGCCTCGAGCGGGTTGGTGGTGACGCCATAGAGGTGGCCGATTCCGCCGGTCGCAAGCACGATCGCGCGTGAAGCGAGCACGGCCGGCCGTGCAGCGGGATTGCCGGCCTCGCGCAATTGAAGGCCGGTGACGGCGCCGTCCTCGGTCAGCAGAGCTTCGGCGACAAAGCCTTCGATCAGGCGGATCGAGGGCGTGCGCCGCACGGCTTCGCTCAGCGCTGCGATGATCGCGGCGCCAGCGCCATCGCCGCGCACATGCACGATGCGCCGCGCGGAATGCGCAGCTTCCCGTCCGACGGCAAGCCTGCCGTCGAGATCGCGGTCGAACGGCACCCCGTAAGCGAGAAGGTCATGGATGCGGGGCGCCGCCTCGCGCGCGATCCCGAGTGCGACGGCTTCATCGACAAGGCCGCCGCCGACCGCGACGGTATCGGCGGCGTGTGCCTCCGGCGTGTCGCCTTCGGCCACCGCGGCGGCGATGCCGCCTTGCGCCCATGCGGACGACGCGCCCTGTCCGAGCGGTGCCGCCGAGATCAGCGTCACCGGCCGCGGGGCGAGCTTCAGCGCGCAGAACAGCCCGGCAAGGCCGCCGCCGACGATGACGACGTCGTCAGTGGTGCGGGTGAGGTCGTCGACATTGCTTGTCATTGGCCTTCTCCATTCACTCCGCTGTCGTCCCTGCGAAAGCAGGGACCCATGCGCCGCGGCGGAAGTTGTTGCGCGAAGCTGTTCACGTCGTTCTTCGCCAAACATCTTCCTTTGGTTGTGGGTCCCCTGCGCTTCGCTTGTCCGTTACGACAGCGGTATGTTTCTAGTTCTTCAGATTGATCATCCGCTCGACCGAGCGCCGCGCGCGTTCGGCAAGCGCGGGATCGATCGTCACTTCCTCGCGAAGCATCAGCAGGCTCTCCAGGATGTTGGCGAGCGTGATGCGCTTCATGTGCGGGCAGAGATTGCAGGGCCGCAGCATTTCCACTTCGGGAAGCTCGGCCCGCACATTGTCGGCCATCGAGCATTCGGTGATCATGACGAGGCGCCGCGGCCGCTTCGCGCGCACCCAGTCGATCATGTGTGCGGTCGAGCCGGTGAAGTCGGCTTCCGCCAGCACGTCCGGCGGGCACTCCGGATGCGCGATGATCTGGACGGAAGGATCGGCCTCGCGAAAGGATCGCAGCTCCTCGCCCGTGAAACGCTCATGCACCTCGCAGGCGCCTTTCCAGGCGATGATTTTCACGTCGGTCTTCGAAGCCACGTAAGTGGCGAGGTATCGGTCGGGCAGGAAGATTACGCTCGGCGCGTTTAGGCTCTCGACCACCTGCACCGCGTTCGAAGACGTGCAGCAGATATCGACCTCCGCCTTCACTTCTGCCGAGGTGTTGACATAGGCAACGACGGGCACGCCGGGGAATCTTTCGCGGAGCAGCCGCACGTCGGCGCCGGTGATGCTGGCAGCAAGCGAGCAGCCCGCGCGCGAATCCGGGATCAAGACGGTCTTGTCCGGATTGAGCAGCTTCGAGGTCTCTGCCATGAAGTGCACGCCGCACTGGACGATGATGCCTGCCTTCACCTTGGTGGCTTCGACCGCGAGCTGGAGCGAGTCGCCGCCGATATCGGCCACGCAATGAAAGATCTCCGGAGCCTGGTAGTTGTGGGCGAGGATCACCGCGCCCCGCGCGCGCTTCAGCTCGTTGATCGCGTTGATGGTCGGCGCCATCAGCGGCCATTCGATCGGCGGGATCACGTGCTTCACGCGTTCGTAGAGCGGGGCGGTGGCGCGTTCGACCTGCGGCGTCCATTCCAGCGAGGGCATCGGCCACGTTGGCCCCGCGGGTACCAGCACGGGGCGGGGAGGGGTGATGAGTTGGCCCTGCGGCCGGTTGGCAAAATCGTCGGGGCCGTAGATTCCAGTGATCGGCATTGAAGCCTCCCATGCGTGGTTATTATGCTCAAATTGAGAATATAGGGGGTCTGAGAAATCCGGCCGAAAGGCCGGTCAGAGGAGGTGCCCTAAATATGCTCAATCTGAGTAAATCAAAGATAGCATGCTCCGATGGGGCCCGCTAGGCCCTGCCGCACACATTCCCGTCAGATCGCGGCTGACACGTCGGGCGAGGCAGCATTGAAACGCAATGCTCCCGCGGCAGCTCCTCGTGGAATGCAATCGTCTCTGGCTTGGCAATCTTTTTGACTTGGGATCTTCATGCAGATGCATTAAACGGGCCCTCCCGCGGCTGCTGATCGCGGATTCGCCAACGACAGACGAGGAAGACCATGTCGACACAGATCGGCGAACTCGCTCCGGCCTCACGTTCCTCCAACTGGCGCACCCCGGCCGTCATCATTCTCTGCGGTTGTGCGATCGGCATGCTCGGCTTCGGTCCGCGCTCGGCGCTCGGTTTCTTCGTGCAGCCGATGAGTCATGAATTCAGCTGGGGCCGCGACGTGTTTGGCCTCGCGATTGCCGTGCAGAATCTGTTGTGGGGGCTGGGCCAGCCGCTCGCCGGCGCGGTCGCGGATCGCTTCGGCCTGTTCCGGGTGATGTGCGTCGGCGCTCTGCTCTATGCCGGCGGCCTGCTCTTGATGCGTTACTCCTCGACGCCGCTGTCGCTCGACATCGGCGCCGGCGTCATGATCGGCTTTGGTCTTGCCGGCTGCTCCTTCAATCTGGTGCTGTCGGCGTTCAGCAAGCTGCTGCCGGCCGAGAAGCGCGGCCTTGCGCTCGGTGCCGGCACGGCGGCGGGGTCGTTCGGGCAGTTCCTGTTCGCACCGATTGGCGTCGCGTTGATCGATAATTTCGGCTGGCAGCAGGCGCTCTCCGTGTTCGGCTTCCTGATGCTGCTGATCATCCCGCTGTCGCTGGCGCTTTCGACGCCGCCTGTCGCAAGCACGGCCAACACGGCGCCTGCGGATGAGCAGACCTTCACCAGGGCGCTTGCGGAGGCCTTCGGCCACCGCTCCTACGTGCTCTTGGTGCTCGGCTTCTTCACCTGCGGCTTCCAGCTCGCCTTCATCACCGTGCATCTGCCGGCCTTTCTGGTCGATAGCGGCATCTCGACGCAAACCGGTGGCTGGGTGATCGCGGCGATCGGCCTGTTCAACATCATTGGTTCGCTCAGCGTCGGCTATCTCCAGAACTATCTGCCCAAGCGCTACATCCTCTCGACCATCTACTTCACCCGTGCGCTTGCGACCCTCGCCTTCATCGCATTCCCGATCACGCCGTTCTCGGCGATCGCGTTTGGCGCGATCTCCGGCCTGACCTGGCTGTCGACGGTGCCGCCGACCTCGGCGCTGGTGGCGCTGATGTTCGGCACGCGCTGGCTCGCGACGCTCTACGGCTTCGCCTTCGTCAGCCATCAGGTCGGCGGCTTCCTCGGCGTCTGGTTGGGGGGCATCGTGTTCGAGCGGTTCGGTTCCTACACGCCGATCTGGTGGCTCTCGATCCTGTTCGGCGTGCTTTCCGCGCTGATCAATCTTCCGATTGTGGAGAAACCTGTCGAGCGAGCGGTTGCACAGCCTGCCTGATCGGCTAAACAATCCCTGAAACAAGTCAGGGAGTGAAGTCGTGGCCACATTCAAGGCGATCCGGATCGACAAGGCGGACAAGGGCACCACCGCCCAGCTCACGCAGTTCGACGAAGCTGAGCTGATGGACGGTGACGTCACCGTTCGTGTGGAGTGGTCGACGCTGAACTACAAGGACGGCCTTGCGCTCACAGGCAAGGCGCCGGTGGTGCGCCGCTTCCCGATGATCGCCGGCATCGACTTCGCCGGCACCGTCGAAGCCTCCTCCCATCCCCAGTGGAAGGCGGGCGACAAGGTGGTCTGCACCGGATGGGGCATGGGCGAGACCCATCTCGGCGCCTATGCGGAGAAGGCGCGGGTGAAGGGCGACTGGCTGGTCGCCTTGCCGCATGGCCTGTCGGCGCGCGACGCCATGGCGATCGGCACCGCCGGCTTCACTGCGATGCTTGCGGTGCTGGCGCTCGAGAAGCATGGTCTCTCGCCGAAGAGCGGTCCGGTCGTGGTGACCGGAGCTGCCGGCGGCGTCGGCTCGGTCGCGATCGCCGTGCTCTCGAAGCTCGGCTACCACGTCATCGCCTCGACCGGCCGGGCCTCGGAGGCCGATTACCTGAAGCAGCTGGGAGCAGCCGAAGTCATCGACCGCAATGAACTCTCGGCACCGGCAAAACCCCTTGCCAAGGAGCGTTGGGCAGGCGGCGTCGACAGCGTCGGCTCGACGACCCTCGCGAATCTGCTCTCGATGACGAAATATGGTGGAGCGATTGCGGCTTGCGGTCTGGCGGCCGGTATGGACCTGCCGTCCTCGGTCGCGCCGTTTATTTTGCGCGGAGTGTGCCTTCTCGGCATCGATTCCGTGATGTGCCCGATTGAGCCGAGGAAGGCAGCCTGGCAACGTCTCGCGTCCGATCTGGATCGGGAAAAACTATCTGAAATCACTAAGGAAATTTCGATCGACGAGGTTTCAGAGTGGGGCGCGAAAATCCTTGCCGGCCAAGTCCGGGGCCGCATCGTGGTTAAAATTGGCTAACGGCGTTTAGACTTTACCAACCAAGCTGCTCCAATGTTGCCTTGGTTCGTATGGTAAGCAGCGGGTAAAGAGATAGAGGCATCGCCCGCTGCGGGGGTTGGGTTCGGAGTTGAGCATGCTTGCGCGTATTGTGTTGGGGGCTGTCACGGCGGCAGCAACGTTTGCGCCCGCCATTGCTGGAAGCATGAACGCCGACGAGGCGCGCCGCTTCGTAGCCGGCAAAGTGTTCGCCTTCACCTGCTTCGACGGCACCCGCGGCGCAGGCCGCATCCTCGACGATCTCGGCGCCGCCGGTGCGGTGCAGTTCTCGGGAGCAGGCCCGGTCCGTCATCTCCGTCTGCCCGGCAATACGCTCCAGATCCGCGGCCAGAACGTCTGTGCCTCGATCAAGGGCATCCCGTTCGAGCCCTGTTTCAACCTGGAAAAGACCGACGATCGCAGCTTCCGCGGCTCGGTGTCGGGCATGGGCTTCGCCTATTGCGACTTCCATCACCAGGGCGGCAACCAGATGCTGATGGCGCGCGCAGCGGCCCGGCCACGCTCACTGAGAACCTCGGAGCGCACCGGTTCGATCGGCGCATCGAACACCGAAGTCGCCGCGCGCGTCGAGACCCCGCGTGTCGAGAGCAGCCGGCTCGAGCCGGCGAAGTCCGAAGTCAAGTCCGAGCCCGCGAAGAACGAGGGCCCGCTGGAGCTGCGCCGGTCGACCCAGTGACTGGCCGCGCGGGACCATCCGCGCCTTTGTCGTCGAAGACGTCCATCGAGCGCGAAGCCGCCGCGCCGTAGTCATACGGACGGCGACCTTCATGTATTGGTAGCTGTTCGCGCCTCAGTCTGCTTGCGGACGGGGCGGTCCCACGCAAGGGCTCAACGATGTCGCTCTATTTCTTTCGCATCAGCACCGGCCGCTATTCCGGCGCCGCCGACCAGGCGTACGAGTTCGAGGATCGCGTGGCGGCCTGGACCGAGATGACCAAGGTGTGCGCCGATCTGCTCGGCGGTATCGCGCGCAGCCTGAAGCCGAACGCCGAGTGGTGCATGGAGCTGCTCGACGAGAGCAAGAAGCCGGTGTTTCGAATCAGCCTGGTTGGAGAAACCACCGGATGCAAAGCGTCCTAGCTCCGATCTCAAGCTGCAATTTACAACCATGACGAGATCATTCCTCTTCACCTTCAATCATTTAGCGCAAAAAGACAGTATTTCTGCGAGGCATCTCGTTAACCAGAAGATCGGACTCTGACCTGTAGCTTTTCGGTAAGGACGATCAACGTCCAAGCGGCCAACAATGACTTGGCAGCTCGTTTCCGGGGGAAACGCACCGATGTTGAGTCTCTTTCGAAATCTGCAGATCGGGACCAAGCTGGCGATCGCTTCGGCGCTCGGCATCGTCCTGGTCCTCGCCATGATCGCAAGCCAGATGGTCGGAAACGGCCATGTGCGCCGATCCAACCAGGCCGCATTCGCCCAGCAGGAGCTGGCGCGTGAGGCAGTCGAGGCCAAGTTCTCGGTCCGGAGCATGCAGCTCGCCGTACGTGACATCCGCCTCGCCAACAATTCAGGTGAATTGCAGAAGGCGAGCGATGCGCTCGTCGAACGTTCCGGCCGGCTGGTCAAGGTCGCCGATGCAATGCTCAAGCTGTCGCCCGCGGCGGAAGATCGCGCGAGGATGGAGACGCTCAAGACCCACGCCGCAAACTATCTCAAGGCCGGGCAACAAGTCGCCTCGGTGCGCAATGAAACCATCGCGGCGATGGGCGCAAACGACACAGCCCGCATCACCAGGCTCGTCGAAGAGGGGGCGCGTCTCACGCGCGAGGTCACGTTGCCGATTGCTGGCGAGATGGATCAGGTCGCCAATCAGGTCGCCGATTTCGCCAGGCACCGGAGCGAAGAGGATATTGCCGCTTCGGTGCAGGAGATGGCCTCGAGCGAGCATGTCGGGATGACCGTCGGCGCGCTCGCCATGCTCGTCCTCGTCGGCTCCTGGCTGATGTCGTTCCTGACCATCGCGCGGCCGATCCGCGCGCTGACCGTGGCCATGGACAAGCTCGCTGGCGGCGATTTCTCCGTGGTGCTGCCCGGTCTCGGCCGCAAGGACGAGGTCGGCGGCGTCGCTGCGGCGGTCGAAAAGTTCAAGGTCGTATCGGAACAGAAGGCGCGCGAGGAGGCCGAAGCCAAGATCAGGCAGGACCAGATTGCGGCCGCGCAGCGCAAGGCCGAGATGCACAAGCTCGCGGACAGCTTCGAGGCCGCGATCGGTGAAATCGTCGATACCGTCTCCTCGGCCTCGACCGAACTGGAAGCTTCTGCGTCGACGCTGACGTCGACTGCGGCGCGTGGACAGGAGCTCACCACCATGGTTGCTGCCGCTTCCGAGGAAGCGTCCACCAATGTGCAGTCGGTGGCGTCGGCGACCGAAGAGCTATCGTCGTCGATCACCGAGATCAGCCGGCAGGTGCAGGAATCGGCTCGCGTTGCGAGCGATGCGGTGAGCCAAGCCCGCACCACCACCGATCGCGTCGGCGAGCTTTCCGCCGCCGCGGCGCGGATCGGCGACGTGGTCGAACTGATCAACACCATCGCCGGCCAGACCAATCTCCTGGCGCTCAATGCAACCATCGAGGCCGCGCGCGCCGGCGAGGCGGGCCGCGGCTTTGCCGTCGTCGCCTCCGAGGTCAAGGCGCTTGCCGAGCAGACCGCGAAGGCGACCGGCGAGATCGGCCAGCAGATCGCCAGCATCCAGAGCGCCACCGAGCATTCGGTTGGCGCGATCAAGGACATCAGCCACACCATCGAGAGGCTCTCGGAGATCTCCTCGACCATCGCAGCCGCGGTCGAAGAGCAGGGCGCCGCAACGCAGGAGATTTCCCGCAACGTGCAGCAGGCGGCGGCAGGCACCCATCAGGTGTCGTCCAACATCATCGATGTGCAGCACGGCGCGAGCGAGACCGGCTCGGCGTCCTCGCAGGTGTTGGCGGCGGCGCAATCGCTGTCCGGCGACAGCAACCGGCTGAAGCTGGAGGTCGGAAAATTCCTGGGTACCGTGCGCGCGGCCTGACGCTCGCGGTCCGCCCCGGAGGAAGCCGCCGGCGTGCTCGAATGATGCCACGCATCAAGCCGCGTCCGCATCGCGGCAGGAGATGTCCATGCGGCTGCAACAGACGGGTTGCAGTGAATGGCGATCACGGCGCGAACCGTAGTTTTACGTAGGTTCCTGTTAACGCCTGTTTGCGATTATGGGCGCAATCTCTCCGGACAAGAACCAGCCAGCATTGTTGAACTGACTTCCGCCCTGTCGTCCGTCGCGACGACTGCGGCGCAGGTGATTCGCGCGTTGCCGGCTACTATCGGGATTGTCGTGATGTCGAAATTGTCGATCGTATTCAAGCTGCTGACCGTGCTGTCGGTCCTCGTGCTCTCGCTCGCCGGTGTCGGCGTGATGGCGATCGGCACGATGCAGAACATCAACGCCCATACGGTCGAGATCGCGGAGAGCTGGCTGCCGAGCGTGCGTGCGCTCGGCTCGATGCGCGCCGACATCAACGAGCTGCGCGTCGTCCTGCGACTTCACCTGATGCAGGAGAGCATTGAGGGCAAGGACGCCGCCGAGAAACGCATGGCTCCGCTACGCGAGCGCATCGAGAAGACGCGCAAGGTCTATGAAGGCCTGATCACCTTGCCGGAGGAACGCGCGATCTATCAGCAGTGGACCAAGGCCTGGGCCGAATACCTCAACGGCGTTCAGGAGACGATGGCGCTGTCGCGCAAGAGCCCCGGCCGCTTCCCGACCGATGCCAACGAGCTGTTGCAGACCAAGGTCGCGAAGATGGCTCAGGCGGCGGATCCCCTGCTCCTGAAGAGCATCGAGCTCAACAACAGCGGCGCCGAAGCTGAAACGAAGCAAGCGGCCGACAGCTACGCCACCATCTTCCGCGTGCTGGTCGGCATCATCGTTGCAGCCGTCGCGATCGCGATCGCTGCCGCCTACTATCTCGTGCGCGACGTGTCTCGCGGTATCGCCTCGATCATCCGTCCGATGCAGTCGCTCGGCGAGGGCGACCTCTCGGCCGATGTGCCGCATCGCGGCGAGAAGACGGAGATCGGCTCGATGGCGGATGCGCTCCAGATCTTCAAGGAGGCGTTGATCGCCAAGAAGGCCGCCGACGAGGCCGCCGCGCGCGACGCCGAGGCCAAGATCGAGCGAGGCCGCCGCGTCGATGCCATCACTCGCAATTTCGAGGTCATGATCGGCGAGGTCGTCGAGACCGTGTCATCGGCCTCGACCGAGCTCGAGGCCTCCGCGGCCACGCTGAGCGGCACGGCGCAGCGCGGCCAGGAGCTCGCGACCGTCGTTGCGTCCGCCTCGGAGGAAGCTTCGACCAATGTCCAGGCGGTGGCGTCCGCCTCCGAAGAGCTGTCGTCCTCCATCACCGAGATCAGCCGCCGCGTGCAGGATTCGGCGCGGATGGCTGCGGAAGCCGTCGAGCAGGCGGCGCGGACCAACGAGCGCGTCAACGCGCTGTCGCAGGCGGCCTCCCGCATCGGCGACGTGGTCGAGCTCATCAACACCATCGCGGGCCAGACCAACCTCCTCGCGCTGAACGCGACCATCGAAGCGGCGCGCGCCGGCGAGGCCGGCCGCGGCTTTGCCGTCGTCGCCTCCGAAGTCAAGGCACTCGCCGAGCAGACCGCGAAGGCGACCGGCGAAATCGGGGCGCAGGTTTCGGGCATCCAGGCCGCGACGCAGGAATCCGTCAACGCCATCCAGGAGATCGGCGGCACCATCGAGCGGCTGTCGGAGGTGTCCTCGGCCATCGCTGCTGCCGTCGAGGAGCAAGGCGCGGCCACGCAGGAGATTTCTCGGAACGTTCATCAGGCCGCGCTCGGCACCCAGCAGGTCTCGTCCAACATCACCGACGTGCAGCGCGGCGCGATCGAGACCGGCTCGGCCTCGGGCGAAGTGCTGTCGGCGGCGAAGTCGCTGGCGACCGACAGCACCCGCCTGAAGGTCGAAGTCGCGCAGTTCCTGGAGTCGGTCCGCGCGGCCTGACCTTCACGCGCCCGGCTGCGGCGCGGCCGGCGGCGGTGCAACTTGCCGCCGGAACAGGATGCGTTGGTACAGCCAGCCGATCGCGACCAGCACCACGCCGAGGCACATGAACGAGAGCGCACGGTAGACGCCCGTCAGCGTCGACATGTCGATGACGAAGGCCTTGAGGATCGTCAGCGCGATGACGGCGGCAGACGCCAGCCGCGCCCGCTCCGAATTGACGAGGATGCCGACGCCGAGCAGCACCACGCCGAAAGCGAGCCAGCCGATCGAATAGGTGTATTGCTCGGCGCCCGTGGTCGGTCCCGTGGACAGGATCGGCCCGTGATAGAAGCGGCGGATCTCCAGCGTGACATAAGCGAGCGCGAACACGAGCGCGCCGCCTGCAATCGTATTGGCGTAGACCTTGCCACGCTCGCCAACCACCGCATAGGACAGCAGCAGCATCAGCACGGCCGGCAGCGCATAGCCCAGCAGCAGCAGGTTGAAGACGGCGCCGCCAACGTCGGTGTGCCACAGCAGCGGATTCTCCAGGATCAACAGACCGAACACGCTGATGAGCCCGGCAATCGCCGTCAGCACGACCGCGCCGACATTGTGCACGATGCTGCGGCTGCGCAGCCGCAACCGTTCCAGCCCGATCGCCATCGCCAGCGTGATACAGGCTTGCAGCGCGAATTCGAGCAGCGAGGGGGCCGCGGTCATGCGGCCGCCGGTCGCAAAGTGCCGGATCTCCATGAAGGCGAGCAGCGCGGTGAACAGGATCGCGGCGGTCTCGACCATGCGCAGCGGCGCATCGTCGGCGCGCCGGCGCAGGAAGACGCTCGCGGCCCAGAACGAAAGGGCCGGCAGGCCGTAACCCCACAGCAGCCAGTTCAGAATCGGCGTGGTGCCGACGGCGTCGCCGACGATGCGAGGATCGTAGGCGATGCGCGCGGTGACGAGCGCCGCGAAGATCGCGGCAAGCCAGCGTAGGAACGGAATCGGCCGCTGCATCGAGATCCAGGCCGTGCCGAGCGACATCAGCGCCAGCGCGATCGTCAGCCAGCCCTTCTCCAGCGCGAAGGTGAGCGCCAGCGCGAGTGCGCCGAGCGTGCCGGTCGCGAACAGGGCCGTGGAGATCGCGCCGCCCGGCCTGGTCTCGCGGCGGGTGAGCGCCTCGGTCGCAGCGCCGAAGGCGGCGGCGAGCAGCACCGCCAGGATTGCGAACGGGATCGAGCGGTCGAGATGGGCGATACGCGCGTAGAGCGCGACCAGGATCGCGATCGGCGTCGCGACGCCGGCCGCCGACCACACCACCGGAATGATTGCCGAGTTCGAGCGACCTTGTGCCAGGAAGCCGGCGATGCCGAAGCCGGCGGCGAAGATCGCGGCCGTCACCAGATGCAGCGTCACCGCGCCGTCGGTCGCTGTCGGTCCGATGCCGGGCATGGGGCCGCCCGGCAGCACCAGCATATCGGGATTGGCGCGCACCGCCCATTCGGCGAAGACGATGAAGACGGTCGCCGCGGCTGCACCCAGGGCGCCCGTGGCCGCTGGCGCACGCCAGGCGACGAACAGCGTTCCCGCGACCAGCAGCGTGAAGGCGATCAACGCCAGATCGGCATGCACGCTCGACAGCACGATCAGCATCGCGCCGAACAGATAGGCGCCGAGCGCGCTCGACGAGACCGGCTCGATCTCGCCGTCCTCGATGCCGGGTCCGAACATGAAGCCGCAGACGACGAGCAGCGCGGCCAGCACGAAGCCGGCGATGACATGGAAGGCGTGCGGCGCGACCTGCAGTTCGGCGGCGTCGAGACCCGGGAAGATCCAGAGCACGGCGAACACGATTGTCGTGACTGCAAGCCAGCGCCAAAGCCGGATACGGGCGAGGCCAAAGCTCGCGGCGGTGACGATCGCGAGATAGATGTAAAGCGCCCAATAGTCCGGCTTGTCGCTGGAGACGAGGATCGGTGTCACGAAGGCGCCGACCACGCCGAGGCCGGCGAGTGCTGGCCCGTGCAACAGCGCGGCGGCAAGCGTGCCGAGCGCGACGAGGCCGAGCAGCACGAAGGCGGTTGCGGGCACGAGGAAGCCGTAGAGCGCGTAGGCGGCATAGATGGTGGCGAACGCCACCGCCGTGCCGGCCGCAGTGAGGATCGCGGGGATGTTGGCGATCGGCAGCGCCTGCATGCTCGATATGGCCTCCTTGCGCCGCGTCCATTCGCCGGCCCCGAGCAGCGCCACCGCGAACAATCCGCCGAGGAACACGCGCACGCCGGGGCCGAGGAGGCCGGCTTCGATCGAATAGCGCACCATGAAGAAGCCGCCGAGCGCGAGCGCGAGCCCGCCGATCCACACCACCCAGCGGGTGCCGAGCCGCTCCTCGAAACCGGGCGCCGGCGCGGGGAGTGGCGGCGGTGCGCCGGCTTCAAGGCCGGCTTCGAGTGGAGGCGGCGAAACATCTGCGGCGACCGGCGGAGACGGCGCAGGCTCGGGCTCGGGCGCAAGCGGCGGCGGCTCTGCCGGAGCTGTTGCGGGCGCCTCAGTCTGCACCGGCGCGGGCATCAATGGCGGCGGCTGCACCTGCCGCTGCGCGTAAAACATCTCTTCGAGCGAGCTCAGCCGGCGGCGCAACTCGGCTGCCTGGCTGGACGCCTTGATCGCGATCAGGAAGGCGATGATCGCGATGATCAGCGCAAAGACGTCAAACGGGCTGTCGAACATGAAGCCTCCAGGCAACCGGCGGGCAGGGGCCGGTACCACGAATATCAGGATCTAGCGCCGGGAGCGCACGCGCAAGCCTGGCGCGGGCCGCTCCTGGAGCACGTCGCGGCGGAAGCGATAGAGCGCCGCCGGCCGTCCGCCCGTCTGTGTCGACATGACCCCGGTCGGTTCGACCAGGGCTTCCATTTCGACCAGGCGACGGAAATTCTGCTTGTGCAGATGCCGGCCGGAGATCGCCTCCACCGTGTGCTGCAGTTCGGTAAGTGTGAATTCAGCTGGCAAAAGTTCAAAGACGACAGGACGATACTTCAGCTTTGCGCGCAGCCGCGCGATGGCCGTGGCGAGAATCCGGCGGTGGTCGAACCGCATCGAGGTCCCGAGCGGGGGAAGCGTCTTGCGCGCCAATGCCGCGGGGCGACCATCGCGCCGTGCCTCCTCGATCAGCCCGGCCTCGTACAGAAGCTCGTAGCGGTCGAGCACGCGTTCCTCGTCCCAGGGCGCGCCGTCGAGACCGAAATAGAACCGCACGCGATCCTTCCGCGGCAGCGCCCGCGTCGTCTCCGGCGTCTCCTCCTCGGCCCACTTCGTCAGCGCCGGGATGATGTCGCGGGCGATGATCCCTGGCGGCTCCTCGCGCCAGTCCTCCCAGGGGAAGAAGCGATACCATGGCGCGAAGCTCGCCGCATTTGAGGCGAGCTCGCCGTCCACAGGGCGCGTCAGTGCGAGATAGCCGATCGACACCATATGCGCGCCGGTGTCGCCGGCCTCGGCATGGCGGCCGCGATCGCCGAAGGTGTAGAGCTGCTCGACATAGCCGAGCCGCAGGCCCGCCTGCTGCTCGACCCAGGCGCGCAGGCCGATCTCGAAGGTGCGATGGCTCACCGCGTCGAACGGGCCGAACGGCAGGCCGGCAAGCCCGTCGGCACCAGGCGCGGTCAGGATCAGCGGCTCGTGGTTCTCGATCGCAACGATTGCGGCGGTGAGGCCAATCTCGATCGGCGTCAGCTGCGTATCGCTCATGCGGCTGTCATGTCGTTCAATTGAACAGAATGCAGCTTGGTTGAAACGGCCCATCCGCGGACTCGCTGCACCTCTCCCGCTTGCGGGAGAGGTCGCATCGCATCGACAGATGCGAGGCGGGAGAGGGCTCTTTCCTCTGGGGGAGTCTTCGTCGCGGAGACACCCTCTCCCCAACCCTCTCCCGCAAGCGGGAGAGGGGGCGCAGTCCCGCCGCGGCTGGTATTCGACCCTCGCCTCATTCGAGCTCGATCACGAAGGGGCGGCCTTCCACCATCATCGCACCGGGGCCCATCTCGTCGAGCGCGCGCAGCATGCGGCCGTTGCGCCCGAGTGCACGATCGGCGAGGTCGACGATGCGCCGGTTCGGCGAGGCGATCGGCGAGGCCGCGCGGATCTTCCTGGCAATCTCGATCTCATCGCGATTCGGATTGAGCGCGCAGGCGGCCGCGAACGCGCTCGCGGTGGAGCGGCTGATGCCCGCATAGCAATGCACTACCAGCGGTGCACCGCGGTCCCAGCCGCGCACGAAGTTCAGCACCTGCTCGATATGCGCCTCCGATGGTGCGACGAAACCGTCCATCTCCTCGGTGATGTCGTCCATCGACACCTTGAGGTGGTTGGCCGGCAGCACCGACACCGGACGTGCCACTTGCTCGACATTGGCCATCACCGTCAGCACATGGCTGGCGCCGGTGATGCGGACAGTTTCGGGAAGCGCGGCGAGGGAACAGACGTGGATCATGGGAGACCTTTTTGCCGGCGATTATAGCGAGGGTCCGCAGGGTGGGCAAAGCGACATGTCCGCCGTAGCTCGAAGAACGAAGGCGGAAGCGTGCGCGCCATTTTCGTCGCAAACGCGAAAGGATGGTGGCACGGCGCGGCGCGACTTTGCCCACCCCGCAGCACCTACGCAAACACGGCGCCAAACCGCTCCAGAAACTGCTTCTCGGCCCGTGCCGCCGTCCAGGGCGTCATGTAGTCGCGCCGGACGCTGTCGGACAGGCCGGGATCCTTGCCGAACAGGCGCTTGGCCTCGCTCTCGCTGAAGCCGGCGAGCTCGGTTGCCTCGAGGTAGGCTGCGCCGCGATCGGCGGCCTTGATGGCTTGCGTGATCTCGTCGGGCAGCACCGGCGGCAGGCCGAAGCGGATATGGATGGCGCCGAGGAGGCGCTTCTCGACCGCCTTGTAATGGCCGTCGAGCACGGCCTTGAACGGCGAGATCATGTCCCCGATCACATATTCCGGCGCATCGTGCAGCAGGGCTGCGAGCCGCATGCGCTGGTCGGCCCGCGGCATCTCGTGCCGCAGCACGGTTTCCACCAGCAGCGTGTGCTGCGCGACCGAGAAGATATGCGCGCCGATGGTCTGCCCATTCCAGCGCGCGACGCGGGCAAGGCCGTGTGCGATGTCGGCGATCTCGATGTCGAGCGGGGAGGGATCGAGCAGATCGAGCCGCCGGCCCGACAGCATGCGCTGCCAGGCGCGGGACTGCGCATCGCGCGCGGTCTTCTTCGTCGTCATTTGGCCTTGAGGCGCGGCTTGCGCTGCGTCTTGCCGCAGGTGGCGTGACAGTGGCAGTCGACGAGATGATCGTTGACCATGCCGGTCGCCTGCATGAAGGCATAGACGATGGTCGGGCCGACGAATTTGAAGCCGCGCGAGGACAGCTCCTTGGAGATCTGCACCGACAGCGGCGTCGAGGCGGGCACGCTCGCGGTGGTCTTGAACTGGTTGACCTGCGGCCTTCCGTCCATGAAGTCCCACAGCAGCTTCGAGAAGCCCGGGCCTTTCTCCATGATATCGAGATAGGATTTCGCGCTCAGGATCGCGCCATCGATCTTGGCCTTGTTGCGCACGATGCCGGCATCGTTCATCAGCGCATGGACCTTCTTCGCGTTGTAGCGCGCGATCTTCTCCGGCTGGAAATCGTCGAAGGCTTTGCGGAAATTGTCGCGCTTGCGCAGGATCGTGATCCAGGACAGGCCGGCCTGGAAGCCGTCGAGCATCAGCTTCTCGTACAGTGCGCGGTCGTCATATTCCGGCACGCCCCATTCGGCGTCGTGATAGGCGACGTAAAGCGGATCTTCGCCAGGCCAGGGGCACCGCTTCAGGCCGTCGGGATGCAGGCGGGGAGCACGGCTCATGCGATGGGCTGCTTGGCTGGAATTCGAACGACGTCTGGTTCAGCGAGCGTCAGAGGCAGCCCACCAGCGCTGAGCGGCTGGCCCGCGTCGAGCGCTTCGGCAACGCGGTCGATGCGCACCAGCGCAACGCCCTTGCCGCCGGCGGTCGAGCCGATGGTGCCGACTGGCTTGTCGCCGGCAAGAATGGTCGTGCCCGGCTCGGGTGAGGCACCGTCGAGCAGCACCTTCACGCTGCGCGTACGTGCAGTGCCGCGATGCTGCATGCGCGAGACGACCTCCTGGCCGACATAGCAGCCCTTGTCGAAATCGACGCCGGCGAGACGATCCATGTTGGTCTCGTGCGGGAACGCATCGCTGTACATGAAGTCGAGCCCGCCGCGGGGCACGCCGAGCGCGATGCGGTGCGCCTCGTATTCGGCCGCATCGACCAGCTGGGCACCGATCAGGTCGGACAGCTTCTGCTTGAGATTTTCCGGGATCAGGATGCGGTAGCCGAGCCCGTCATTCCGCGGATCGACGAAGGCGAGGTCCGGCTGGGCCGCGGGCTGGCCGTCCCAGGCCGCGAGCACGCCGAGATCGTCGGAAAGGTTGTCCACCGTGACCTTGGCCCGCAGCTTGTAGAATTTCAGCTTGGTGGCGAGGCTATCTGCCAGCGCTTTCGGGCAGTCGATCAGGAACCCGCCGCCGTGCCCCGCGGGCACCTCCGTGATCAGGAAATCGACGATGATCTTGCCCTGTGGCGTCAGCAGCGCGCCGAATCGCCCCAGGCCCGGTTTCAGCCTGTCGAGGTCGGTCGTGACCAGGCCGTTGAGGAAGTTGCGCGCATCCTCGCCTGCGACCTTGATCACGCCCCGGTCGGGAAGAAACGCCGATTTCATGCGAAAATCTCTTGCGACATGTTGCTCCGGAACGTAAGCCCGCAACGCATAAACGACAAGACCTCGAGCCCTGCGCTTGGGGACGAGAGAGGCCTTCAGCCATGAGCCAGCGTTTCGATGTGATCCTCAAAGGCGGCACCGTGGTCAACCAGGACGGGGAGGCCGTTCGCGACATCGGCATTGCGGGCGGTCGCATCGCCGAGCTGGGGCCGCTGTCGCAGGGCAGCGCCGCGGAGGTGATCGACTGCAAGGGCCTGCACATCCTGCCCGGCGTGATGGACACGCAGGTGCATTTCCGCGAGCCCGGGCTGGAGCACAAGGAAGACCTCGAGACCGGCTCGCGCAGCGCCGTGATGGGCGGCGTCACCGCCGTGTTCGAAATGCCGAACACGGCGCCGCTGACGGTGACGGAGGCCGAATTTACCGACAAGGTGAAGCGGGCCAATCACCGCATGCATTGCGATTTCGCCTTCTTCATCGGCGGTACCCGCGAGAACGTGCAGGACCTGCCGGTGCTCGAGCGCGCACCCGGCTGCGGCGGCGTCAAGGTGTTCATCGGCTCCTCGACCGGTGCGCTGCTGGTGGAGGACGACGAAAGCCTGCGCCGCATCTTCCAGGTGATCCGCCGTCGTGCGGCGTTCCACGCCGAGGACGAGTATCGGCTCAACGAGCGCAAGCCGCAGCGCATCGAGGGCGATGCGCGCTCGCATCCGGTCTGGCGCGACGAGACCGCGGCGCTGATGGCGACGCAGCGACTGGTCAAGCTCGCGCACGAGACGGGCAAGCGCATTCACGTGCTGCACATCTCGACCAGGGAAGAGATCGAGTTCCTGCGCGACCACAAGGATGTCGCCTCCTGCGAAGCGACGCCGCATCACCTCACGCTGGTCGCGCCCGAATGCTACGAGCGGCTCGGCACGCTCGCGCAGATGAACCCGCCGGTGCGCGGGGCCGATCATCGCGCCGGCATCTGGCGCGGCATCGAGCAGGGCATCATCGACGTGCTCGGCTCCGACCACGCCCCGCATACGCTCGAGGAGAAGTCGAAGACCTATCCGGCCTCGCCCTCCGGCATGACCGGCGTGCAGACGCTGGTGCCGATCATGCTCGATCACGTCAACGCCGGCCGGCTGTCGCTGGCGAGATTCGTCGACCTCACCAGCGCCGGTCCCGCACGCCTCTACAACATCGCGTGCAAGGGGCGAATCGCCGCCGGCTACGATGCCGATTTCACCATCGTCGATCTGAAGCGCAGCGAGACCATCACCAACGAATGGGTCGCGTCCAAGGCCGGCTGGACGCCTTATGACGGTGTCCGCGTCACCGGCTGGCCCGTCGGCACCTTCATCCGCGGCCGCCGCGTGATGTGGCAGGGCGAGCTCGTGACGGCCTCGCAGGGCGAGCCGGTGCGGTTTTTGGAAACGCTGAAGGCTCGTAGGGAGTAGAGGTTATAGCCCGCATGAGCGAAGCGATATGCGGGGTTTCGCTTCAGCCATTCCCGGGTTTCGCTACGCTCACCCGGGCTACGGCTCCGCAACGGGAGGCGACAATGTCCCAGCCGACACCCCTCATCACCACCCAACAACTCTCCGCCATCCTCGGCGATCCCGATCTGCGCCTCTACGATTGCACGACCTATAATGAGCCTGTCCCACCCGGCAGCGACGTGCCTTATCGCGCGGTGCCAGGCGACAAGTCCTTTGCGGCCGGCCACATCCCCGGCGCCGATTTCCTCGACCTGCAAGGCGAGTTCTCCGATACCTCGTCGCAACAGTTCTTCATGATGCCCGGTGTGGCCCAGTTGGAGGCCGCCTTCGGCCGCCACGGCGCCGACGCATCCAAGACCATCGTGCTCTACAGCATCGGCACGATGATGTGGTCGACGCGGTTCTGGTGGATGCTGCGCTCGCTCGGAGTCGATGCGCTCGTGCTCGACGGCGGTTTCGACAAGTGGAAGGAGGAGGGGCGGCCGATCGAGACAGGCGCACCGAAGGGATATCCGGCGACGACATTCAAGGCGACGCCGCGCACGGGCTGCTTCGTCGACAAGGCCGCGGTGATGTCGCGGATCGGCGATCCCTCGACCGTGATCGTCAATGCGCTAGGACCGCAGTTTCATTCCGGCCTCGAACCGAGCCGCTATGGCCGGCCCGGCCGCGTTCCCGGCAGCGTCAACGTATCAGCGGCAACCCTCGTCAATCCCGACAGGACCCTGACGACGCTCGCAGACGCAGAAGCGAAATTCGCCGCCCAAGGCGTCACGCGAGACAAGGATGTCATCCTGTATTGCGGCGGCGGCATCTCGGCGACAATCGATCTGCTCATGCTGGCGCAGCTCGGCTACGACAAGCTGACGCTCTACGATGCCTCGATGGGCGAGTGGGCGAGGGATCCGTCGCTGCCGATTGAAACGGACTAGGGGCTCTTGCCCTTCTCGGCCAGGGAGGAAAAAGTCGGGAACCTTTTCCCTGGACCTGCATCCAATGTCCGGAATGAAGTGAAACGAGCAGGTAACCGCCATGCCAGGGACCGCAGCCGGCCTGTCCGCCGGCGCCAGGACATCGGAAGCCGCGCTGATCGACCGCGCGCGGCGCCGGGACGAGGCCGCCTTGCGCGAGATCATGCAGGCCAACAACCGCAGGCTCTACAGGCTCGCGCGCGGCATCCTGCGCAGCGACAGCGAAGCCGAGGACGTGGTGCAGGAAACCTATGTCCGCGCATTCACGCATCTCGACGGTTTCCTTGGTGAGTCGGCGTTGTCGACGTGGTTGTCGCGCATTGCGATCAACGAGGCGCTCGGACGCGCACGCAGTCGGAAGCCGCAGGTCGAACTGGGATCGGTGCCGGAGGCAACGCTCGAAGCGCAAATCATCCAGTTTCCCCTTTCGTCCGCCGCAACCGATCCGGAAAAGTCCATGGCCCAACGCGAGATCCAGCGCGTCGTCGAACACGCGGTCGACGAATTGCCCGACGTCTACCGCATGGTCTTCATCGCGCGGGTGATGGAGGGCATGAGCATGGAGGAGACGGCCGAGCTGCTCGGCATCAAACCGGAGACCGTCAAGACACGGTTGCACCGTGCCCGCGCGCTGCTGCGCGAGCACGTCGAGCAGAAGATCGGTCCGGTCGTGATGGATGCGTTTCCGTTCGCCGGCCGGCGCTGCGAGCGCCTGACCGAGACCGTGCTCAGGCGCCTTGGCATCGGCGTGTAATTCTTCGGGAACGTTCGCCCGGAATTGGCATCCAACCTGTGCAAGCAACACGCCGGGAATTTCCGGCCTCACAGGAGTGTCAAGCCATGTTGATCCGATGGAGCGCGGCGGCCGCCGCAGCGATGATGTTGTCGAGTCCCGTACTGCAAGGCGCCAGCGCAGCCGACAAGCCCAGCGATCCGCAGATCGCACATATCGCCTACACCGCGGGCGTGATCGACATCAACGCGGCCAAGCAGGCGCAGAAGAAGGCGAAGAGCAAGGACGTGAAGGCGTTCGCCGAAGACATGCTGCGCGACCACGAGGCAGTCAACAAGCAGGCGCTTGCGCTGGTCAAGAAGCTGAACGTCACGCCGGAGGACAACGACACCAGCAGGGCGTTGTCGAAGCAGGCGAGCGACAAGATGGCCGAGCTCGACAAGCTCGACGGCGCAGCGTTCGACAAGGCCTATGTCGCGAACGAGGTTGCCTACCACAAGACGGTCAATGGCGCGCTGGAGACGCAGCTCATTCCGTCCGCGAGCAATGCCGAGCTGAAGAGCCTGCTGCAGACCGGCCTGAAGATTTTCCAGGGCCATCAGCAGCACGCCGAGCACGTCGCGGCCGAGCTGAAATAGGAGGCGTGAGATGAAGCCGGGACGCCTCGCTTCGATCGCGCTCGCGGTCGTCTTCCTGTCGACGGTCGTCCCGGCGCGTGCCGCGACCATTCGGATCACGATGGAGAATCTCGTGATCTCACCGGCCGAAATATCGGCGAAGGTCGGTGACACCATCGAATGGATCAACAAGGACGTCTTCGCCCACACGGCCACCTCGGAGAATGGCGACTTCGACGTGATGCTGCCACCAGAGAAATCGGCGACATTCATTTTGAAGAAGCCGGGAGCGGTCGATTATTACTGCCGCTATCATCCCAACATGAAAGCGACCCTCAAGGTCGAGCCATGAGGGATTGCGTTCCCGACCGCAGCGGGAGCTTCTTCCGGCTATCGCGAGACTAATGCTTGTCTGCGTCCGATCGCTTCCGTGCGATAACTCGCGGCAGACTTCGCGAACATGTCGCCGAGTCATTCATCCGTCGACTGGCCCCGTCCGCGTGGCGGGGTCATTTTCGACAGGCTTACTGCCTGGAGATGCCGACCGAGAACTCGCCGTTGCGAATGCGGCCGGGAAAGCCCTCGACGAACTTCGCCACTGCGTCCTCGCCATAGGTGCCGACGAGTTCGGCCAGCGCGGCGAACAGGCTCGCCTGTGCCAGGCAATCACCGTCGACGCCGTCATGGCGCGCCTCGGCCCAGGCCTCGTTGAGATAGCTCAGGGCAGCCTGTTTCTGCTCGTGATCGGGCAGCGGCGCGCGGGCGTAGGAAATCGGCTGGTTCATGAAACTCGGTCAGGGCTGGGGCGCGATCCACGGCGATGCGCTGTGCGAGAGGTGTAGCACGGTCGTTAATGACCGCTAGGCCACATCTTTAAGAACGGTTAACGGCTGTGCACAAAGTCGATGACAGGGTTCCCGTCGCGCCGCGCCCGCATCTGCCGCCGTCATTCCGGGGCGCGACGAAGTCGCGAGCCCGGAATCCATCTGGCCGCAGAGACTGCCGCACAATGGATTCCGGGCTCGCGCTACGCGCGCCCCGGAATGACAGTGGAGAGAACCTAGTTCGCGTAGCGCGCGGTCAGATCCCGCGAGATCTTCGAGCCTTCCTCGATGTAGCGGCGGATCGCCACCGTCGCGGCCGGCGTGCAGCTCCGATAGGTCTGCTGAAAGCCGTTATAGCCGCGGTTGAACCCGGCGATCATGCGGGTGCGGCGCTCCCCGGAAGGGGTTTCGGCATCGATCAGCGCCTGCATCTCGTTGCGCCATTTGTTGCCCTCGTTGGACCCGCAGATGCCGCGCAGATAGTGCAGGCCGCCGAGGATCTCGGCCAGCCGCTGCAATTCGCCGTCAAACGGCGCCGCCGCGTCCTGGGCCCGGGCGGACCCGGCGGCGCAGGCGAGAATCAGGGCAAAAATGGCCAAAAATCGCGTGGGCATCGGCGGGCTGTATGCCCCGTCGAGCCCAGGGAAGCAAGGCGGAGCCGCCTATGCCTGGATCAGCCGGGCGGCGGACTGGATGACCTCCTCCAGCCCACCGGTCAGCTTGAGGTCGCCGAGGCTCGCCAGGGTGTCCGGCGCGATCCAGCGGTAATCGTCGAGCTCGTCGTTCAAGGCCGGTTCCCCGGCCGCCCAGCGGACGGCAAAGGACATGATCAGGTAATGGCCGGCGCCGGCCGCGGCCGGCAGCACCTCGCGCCAGCCGGCGAGGCCAATGATCTCGATACGAAGGCCGGTTTCCTCGTCAACCTCGCGGCTGAGGGCCTGGTGCAGCGATTCGCCAAATTCGACCCGGCCCCCGGGAAGCGAATAGAACCCCTTGGCAGGCGAACGGGCGCGTCGGACCAGCAGCACCTTGCCGTCGCGGAAGATGGCTGCGCTGACCGCGAGCTGGGGATGGGTGGGCTGGACGACCGCGGCCAATCTCGTCACCTACCCGGCCGAGTTCGCCATGATGGTGTCGACGTCGGCTTCCGCGCCGCCATTGATGATGCCGCCGCAGGCCGCGATCAGCGGCTTGACCCAGAGGGTGGCCTGCTCGGCGAGGCGGACGCGGGTGGTGTCCTTCTCGACTTCGCGCATGGCCGAGCCGACCGCGGTCAGGATCGATGTCATGGTGTCGGTGATGTGGTCGAACTGGGCGCGCACGTTGGGATCTGCCTTCTCATAGGCCTCGATGGCGAGATCCCGTGCCTTGAAATTCGACGCCGTGAAATGCTCGGCATAGGACAGTGGCGTCCAGGTCAGGAAGTCATCGGCGCATTCCGGCATGTCCGGGACCATTTCGAGCAGCATCACGGCTTCATTGAAGTGGTTGAGATAGTCGGTGGCAAGCCCGGTGCGCGGGTTGATATTGGCCACGCGCAGGCGCTCGGCCCAGGCCTCGGCCTCGGGGCCCGTCTGTACATGCGTCCGCGCGGGTTGGGAGGCCGTTGAGCTCATCTGCCGCAGTGTTAGCGTTCGGGGTTAAAAGGACCTGAACGGACCTTATATAGACGCCCAGGCATGTGTGGACGCTTCGTCATAACTTCGGCCCCCGCGGCTTTGCGGCAACTGTTCGGCTATGTCGAGCAGCCGAATTTCCCGCCCCGGTACAATGTCGCCCCGACGCAACCGATTCCGGTCGTGTTGGTCGAGAACGGCGCGCGCCATTTCCGGCTGATGCGTTGGGGCCTGTTGCCGGGCTGGGTCAAGGATCCGCGCGGATTTTCGCTCCTGATCAACGCCCGCGCCGAGACGGTGCTGGAGAAGCCCGCCTTCAAGAAGGCGATTCGCCGCCGGCGCGGCCTGATTCCGGCCGATGGCTATTACGAGTGGAAGACGGAAGGCGGCCGCAAGCAGCCCTTCTTCATCCACCGCGCCGACGGCGAACCGCTCGGCTTTGCCGCAGTGTTCGAAACCTGGGTCGGGCCGAACGGCGAGGAGCTCGACACGGTCGCGATCGTCACGGCGGCGGCAGGCGAGGACCTCGCCGCGCTGCATGACCGCGTGCCCGTCACCATCAGCCCGCGCGATTTCGAGCGCTGGCTCGACATAAGCGGCGACGAGGTCGACGCGATCCTGCCGCTGATGACCGCTCCGCGCATCGGCGAGTTCGCCTGGCACCCCGTCTCCACCCGCGTCAACCGCGTCGCCAATGACGACGAGCAGCTCGTGCTGCCGATCAGCGCGGAGGAGATGGAGGCGGAGGCAGAGGCGGTGAAGCCGAAAAAGGCGGTGAGGAAGGTTGCTGCTGCGCCGGCGGATGACGGTCAGGGGTCGTTGTTCTGATTTGGCGGCGGTGGAATGCGTGGCGCTCTAAACAATCTCCCGCGCCCGCAGCCGCGCGATCTCCGCCGCATCGAATCCCAGATCACCCAGCACCGCGTCCGTATCCGCGCCCAGCTCCGGCGCCATCCGGTCCAGCCGTCCGCCGCCATGTGCGAGCTTGAATCCGCTGCCGGCGAAGCGTAGCCGCCCGTAAGGCGTATCCAGCTCCTGGATCGCGCCGCGCGCCTTGATCTGCGGATGGTCGATCACCTCCTCGACCTTCCAGATGCTGGCACAGGGCGCGCCGGCGTCCTCCAAAATCGTCTCCCATTCTCGCGCCGGCCTTTTCGCCAGCGCCTCCTCGATGATGGCGCGGAGCGCGCCCTCGTTCTCGTTGCGCGCGAACCAGTCGGCGAAGCGCGGATCGCTCAGCGTGTCTTCGCGGCCGAGCGCGCTCATCAGCGCGCGGTACTGCTTCTCGTTGTTGACGGCGAGCAGGATGTGGCCGTCGCCGCATTTGAACAGGTTGGCCGTGGTCCTGCGGCTCACCGCCTGGTTGCCGGAAAGTGTCTGGCGATGGCCGGCGACCGACCAGTCCGCGACCTGGCCCGACAGAAACGCCAGCGTCGCCTCCAGCATGGAGACGTCGATGAGCTGGCCCTTGCCGGTGCGGTCTCGCTGATACAGCGCGCTCGAGACGCCGAACGCCGCCGTCGCGCCCGACAGCACGTCGCAGACCGCAAAGCCGGCACGCGTCGGCCCCGTTTCGGGGTGGCCGGTGATGGCCATGATGCCCGACAGCGCCTGCATCTTGCCGTCATAGCCTGGCCGCAGGCGGTCCGGGCCGGTCTGGCCGAAGCCGGAGACCGCGCAATAGACCAGCTTTGGATTGATCGCGGACAGCGCCTCGTAGCCGATGCCGAGCTTGTCCATCACGCCCGGGCGAAAATTCTCCATGACGACGTCGACCTGGCTCGCGAGCTTCTTCACGATCGCAATCGCCTCCGGCTTCTGCAAATCGAGCGTCAGGCTGCGCTTGTTGCCGTTGACGGCCTGGAACGCCGGCGCCAGCCCGCGCTCGGCCCATTCGCGGGAAAGCGGCGTGCGGCGCATGTCCTCGCCCTCGCGCCGCTCGACCTTGATGACGTCGGCTCCCAGCAGCGCGAGCTGGTAGCTCGCATACGGGCCGGCCAGCACTTGCGTGAAGTCCAGGATCTTCACGCCTTCGAACGGTCGCGTCACGTCGCTCTCCCCTTTTTGTTGTCGTTGTCGGAGGACGTCAGGCGGCGCGATTGCCGCGCGCGATCTCCTTCTGCTTGTCGAATTCGGCGCGGCGCCGCGCCAGCTCTTCAGGAGAGAGCTGCGCGACGTTGTTGTAGTCGAGCTTCCAGGAGGCGTCCTCGCTCCAGCGCAGCGGCGACTGCATCGTGGTCTGCGGACCGCTTGCAGTCTCCAGCAGCTTGAGCGCCAGCTCCAGCGTCTGCGCCTGCGAGGCGACGTCATGCGGCTTGCCGGCGGAATTGCCGAGCGGGAAGTCGCTGAACAGAAAGCGCGGCACCGCCGCGTGCTCGACGATGTCCTTGGCGCAGCCCATGATCACGGTCGCAATGCCGTTGCGCTCCAGATGCCGCGCCGCCAGCGCCGTGGTCTGGTGACAGACCGGGCAGTTCGGCACCAGCACGGCGACGTCGACCGCATCAGCGATGCAGCGCGAAAGAATTTCCGGCGCGTCGGTATCGAGCGTGACGCGATGGCTGCGGTTGGTCGGCGCGCCGAAGAAGCGCGGGGCCACTTCGCCAATCCGTCCCGCAGCGCTGGCCTTCAGGAGCTGCGGCAGCGGAAACCAGGTGCCGCTGTCGGTGGCGCCGGTGTGCTTGCGGTCGTAGCCGATGTGCGAGATGCGAAGGTCGTGCGGTTTCGACGTGTCGCCGTCATAGACCTGGTAGAATTTCGCACCGCCATTATACGCCGCGCCCGGACCCTGGTCGCCCTTGGCCGGATCGAACGGCGCAGCCGTGGTGATGATGGTGACGCGCGACTGTGCCAGCGGCTTCTTCAGCGGCTGGAACGGCGCCTCGGTGTAATGCGCCCAGCGATACGGCGTGGTGTAGCCGATCGCCGCGTAATAGTCCCGCGTGCGCTGCATGTAGGGAACGGGGGAGTCGTAGTCGGGCGCAAAGCCGAATTCGTCGTCGCGCGGAGCGGACATGGGCGCGTCTCCTGGTTCTTGGTTGGGCCCAGACTAGAGGTAGTTCTGGGGTTGCTCAACGGGGGAAGCGGCAGCGCAGGCCAGAATTGCAATGGACGATGAAGCCGCGCGAACGGTGGCCACTTCACCCTCCCCTGGAGGGGGAGGGTCGCTGTGCATGAAGCGAAGCGGAATGCGCAGCGGGGTGGGGTGACGGTCTCTCCACGAAGAACACCGCCCGTGTGGAGAGATCACCCCACCCCGCTCGCGCTGCGCGCGATCGACCCACGGGCGAGCTACGCTCGTCCCGGACCCCTCCAGGGGAGGGTAAGCGAGTCACCTGAACAGATGCAGCGCCGCGTATTGCAGCAGCATGATCGCCTTGGCGTCGATGATGCGGCCGTCGGCGATCATCGCAAGTGCCTCGTCGATGCCGAGCTCCAGCACCTCGATGTCCTCGCCCTCGTGCTCGAGGCCGCCGCCGTCGCTGACGCGCATCTCAGGCTCGTACTCGGCGACGAAGAAATGCAGCTTCTCGGTGATGGCGCCGGGGCTCATGAACGCCTCGAACACCTTGTGCACGTCGTGCAGGCGATAGCCGGTTTCCTCCTCGGCCTCGGCGCGGATGCGCGTCTCGGGCTCGGCGTTATCAAGCACGCCGGCGGCCGCCTCGATCAGGAGATCGTCGTAGCCGCGGATGAACGCCGGCAGGCGGAACTGGCGCACCAGGATCACCGTGCGCCGGGCGCGGTTGTAGGGCAGCACGGCCGCAGCGTTGTCGCGCTCATAGGTCTCGCGGTGCTGCGTCTGCCACTCGCCATTGGCACGCCGGTACTCGAACGTCGTGGTCTTCACGGGCGTCCAGTTGTTCGAGAGCACGCGGACGTCCTTGATGCGGACGCGATCGGAAATGGTCATGGCTCGATCTCAGTTGATTGGCGTGGTCGCGCGGCCGTCGAGCCACTTCTGGAACATCACGGAGGTGGATAGCTCGAAGCCCAGCGATCCGTAGAATGCATTGGCCTGCGCGTTCTCGCGGCGGACCAGCAGCTGCAGCTTTGGAATTCCGGCCTCGCGCAGCCAGTCCTCGGCCGCCGCCATGATGACGCGGCCATGGCCGCGCTTCCGGCTGTCGGGATCGACCGCGACGTAATAGACCCAGCCGCGGTGGCCATCATGGCCGACCATCACAGTGGCGACGATCGCGCCGTTGTCGCGGCCGACCAGCACCGTGGAATTGTCGCGCCGCCGCGCCAGCGCGATGTCGGCATGCGGGTCGTTCCAGGGCCGGGTCAGGCCGCAGCGCTGCCACAGCGCGACGACCTTCTCGACGTCGGCATCCGCGATCGCGCGGATCGCGAGCGGAGCAGGGGCCACGCTCACAGCACCTTCCCCGGATTCATGATGCCGAGCGGATCGAGCATCGCCTTGATGGAGCGCATCAGCTCGATCGCGGTCTTGTCCTTCACCTCCGGCAGCTCGTCGCGCTTGAGCACGCCGATGCCGTGCTCGGCCGAGATCGAGCCGCCCATGCGCAGCACGATCTCGAACACCACTGCGTTCATCTCGTGCCAGCGCGCCAGGAAATCCGCCGTATTGGCGCCGACCGGCTGGCTGACATTATAGTGCAGGTTGCCGTCGCCGAGATGGCCGAACGGCACCGGCCGCGCGCCGGGGATCAGCTTCACCACGGCGGCGTCGGCCTCGGCGATGAAGGCGGGCACGGCCGCGACGGGCACGGAAATGTCGTGCTTGATCGAGCCGCCCTCCGGCTTCTGCGCCGCGGACATCTCGTCGCGCAGCTTCCAGAAGCCGGCGCGCTGGGTGAGGTTGGCCGCGATCACGGCGTCGTCGACGATCTCCTCCTCCATGGCGCGGGCGAGGATCGTCTCCAGCGGCGTGCGGGCGTCCTCGCCCGGCGAAGACAACTCCATCAGCACGTACCAGGGATGCTTCGCTTCAAGCGGATCGCGCACGTCGATGCCGTGCCGCACCGAGAAATCGACCGCCATCTCCGACAGCAGCTCGAAGCTCGTCAGCGCATTGGCGGCTTCGCCCTGCGCGATCGTCAGCAGCTTGAGCGCCGCCGCCGGCGATTTCAGCCCGACGAAGGCGGTCTCCACCGCCCGCGGCTTCGGAAACAGCTTCAGCGTCGCCGCCGTGATGATGCCGAGCGTGCCTTCGGCGCCGATGAAGAGGTTGTGCAGATTGTAGCCGGTGTTGTCCTTCTTCAGCTTCGACAGCAAATTGAGCACGCGCCCGTCGGCGAGCACCACCTCCAGGCCCAGCGCCATCTCGCGGGCAACGCCATAGGCGAGGGCGGCGGTGCCGCCGGCATTGGTCGAGAGATTGCCGCCGATGGTGCAGCTGCCTTCGGCGCCAAGCGAGAGCGGAAACAGCCGGTCCACCTCTGCCGCCTTCGCTTGCGCGATCTGCAGCACCACGCCGGCCTCGCAGGTCATGGTGTTGGAGGCGGTATCGACCTCGCGGATCTTGTCGAGCCGGCGCAGCGACACCACCACCTCGCCATTGTGCGGCGTCTGGCCGCCGACGAGCCCGGTATTGCCGCCCTGCGGCACCAGCGCGATTTTGTGCGCGGAGGCGAGCTTGCAGATCGCGGAGACCTCCGCTGTCGAGCCCGGGCGCAGCACCAGCGGCGAGCGGCCGTGGAACAGGTTGCGCTCCTCGGTGACGTAAGGCTCGATGTCGGTCGCATCGGTGATGGCGTGGCGGTCGCCGACGATCTTGCGGAATTGGGCGATCAGCTCGGGCGCAAGCGGCGGGACCGCGGGTCTATTGACGTTCATTCTCGTGTCTCTTCTCAAGCTTCTTATCGGGCAACCGCAGCCCGGCGCAGCCGGTCATTGATCGCTTCGCCAAGTCCTTCCTCGGGAATCGCCATCACCGCGATCCCCCGCGGGCTCTTCGCATCGAGGCTGCGAAGATAGCCGAACAGATTGGCGGCGGCTTCATCGAGATCCCCGGTGGGCGATAAATTCATGACGGCGGCGGCAGCGTCAACACCAGGCAGGCGCTCAGAGCCGAACGCCAGCAGCGCCTCGCCCGGCGTCACCTCGCGCGCATTGAGCCGCACATTGGCGCGCGGCGCGTAATGCGAGGCCAGCATGCCCGGGGCCACCGGCTGGCTGTCGTCGCTTTCGGCTTGCAGCGGCGGCCGCGCCAGCGGCGCGCCCAGCACCGCCTCGATCCGCTCGCGTGAGAGCCCGCCGGGGCGGAGCAGCATCGGCGCGTCGAAGCAACCGACAATGGTTGATTCGACCCCGACCGTAACCGGCCCGCCGTCGACGATCAGGTCGATCCGCCCTGACAAGTCGCTCGCGACATGGGCGGCCAGCGTCGGCGAGACGTGGCCGGAGATGTTGGCGGACGGCGCCACCACGGCGCCGCCGAAGGCGCGGAGGATCGCCTGCGCCACTGGATGGGCGGGGATACGGATCGCGACCGTGTCGAGGCCGGCGGTGGCGAGATCCGCCACCGGGCAGCCGTCGGTCTTCGGCACCACTAGCGTCAGCGGCCCCGGCCAGAACGCCTCCGCAAGCTTCAGTGCGCGGGCGTCGAACCGCCCGATCCGCCGCGCGGCCTTGAGGTCAGCGACATGCGCGATCAGCGGATTGAACGCCGGCCGGCCCTTGGCGGCATAGAGATGGGCGATCGCCGTGGCGTTGGCGGCGTCCGCGCCGAGCCCGTAGACCGTCTCGGTCGGAAACGCGACCAGCCCGCCGGCGGCCAGGGTCCGGGCGGCGGCTTCCGCGCCGGCCTCGCCGGCCGGCAAAATCAGCGTTTCAAGACCCGTTTTCACAGGGATAAAATTCCTCGGCTCGGCCGCTTGCAGTGCGTCAAACCCGACGCTATAAGCCGCCTTCTTGTCGGAGTGTGGCTCAGCCCGGTAGAGCACTGCGTTCGGGACGCAGGGGTCGCAGGTTCGAATCCTGCCACTCCGACCATCATTTCAAGTACTTATAGTTTCTGTGTTTTTCGGGCGCAATGAAATGCGCAATGATTTGAGGCACGGCAGCCATGCCCGTCGATCTCAAGGCTTTCGCCAAGGGCGTCGAGGAGCAGATAAAGCAGATCCGGGACGATCTTGCGCCGCTGGAAGCCGGGAAAATGACAATCGGGGAACGCGAAGGAAACGGGCCTTGGCGGGACGTCACGCAGGACATGGTCAAGCACCACAAGTCCTCCCTCCGGACCTACGAGCTTATTCTGGCTGACCTCCGGGCACGAATAGCCCGCGGCGAATAGGGTTCAGCTCAGCGCTTTCCCCCAAACGCCTCTGCGGCCTCTTCCTGGAAATCTGGATGGTGATGGCCGTAGTTGGCCTCGAGCTGCTCCACGGTCATACCGAGCCAGCCAGCGGCTTCCCACATATCGACACCTGCCTGCATCAGCCAGGTGGCCGCGGTGTGGCGCAAGGAGTGGCGAACCACGTCATCGCCTAGCCCGGCATCCTCCAGGATCCCCTCCCAAGCCGATCTGATCTTGCCAGCAAGCGGCTGGCCATCGTGCATGCGGTTGACGACGAAGCGAATCTGATCGCCATCCTTCAAAAGGCCCGCCGCTCGCAGCTCGGACGAGCGCGTCTGGTCGATCTTCCGCCAACGGACCAAGTGAGGGCGTAGCCGGCTGGCAATCTTTGCGGGCGGGCGTCGCTTCTTGGTTGACCGTTCCAAAGCCCCCTTGCCCTGGTACACCATCGCGTCCAGATTCATCCAGGGATGGGTCGTTGTCGGCAGCCACTGTGTTCGGCGGATCGTCTCTTCGCGGCGGGCGCTGTACATGCCAACCAGAGTGAAGCGCGCAGCCGGATAGCGCCGACGGATAATCCATCGCTCACGTCTCATGAGCTTGCCATCTTCCCTGCGTTTCCAGGTGCCCCGCTCGTTGTCCCACACGTAGCCAATCGCAGCGCCGAGCAAGCGGGCGGCTTCATTGCGTGTCAACCATCGGTGACGCCCCTCCGCCTTTGTTGGCAGAGTGATCTTTGGCACCACCCTAAGCGTGTGTTCCGCGTGATACGCGTTAATTGCAGCCCGCAAGTCCTCAAGTCGACGTCGCGCGGTCTGGTCCGAGACCGTACCGTGGCGGGGCTTGATGCCGGCTTTCCTGTTGTTGTCGTTCGGCGTGCCCGTAGACCAGTCTACGAAATCGCGGCAAAGCTGAGCCTTGAGTTCGCCGACCGTCTTGTCGCCAAAGAAGTTATTGAGATCTAGCAAACGAATGAGCAGCAGGTCGTGCTGGGCCCATGCCCGCTGGTCACTTTTGTCCTTAGGACGCTTTGAAATTTCGTAAGCGGTGAGGACGTCAGCTATGGCGAGTACGCCGGGGTCGGTCGCGCCGATTGTGCTGGTATGCCGCTCGCCGATGTAGTTTTCGAGCGCCTTCGCAGCGCCGTCAATGTCGTCGCGGCCGCAGCCTGTGCGGATTTGCCGGCCACGGTCGAGGATGATCCAGATTTCATCATCCTCTCGGAACCAGAGGCGTGGGGGCTTGGCTTTACGGCCCGGCATGATGGCTTGACCAATTTGCGGATGGCGCGAGGTGTGGTCAAATCTTTGCCTGCCACTTTGGCGATTTCAAGAGTCCCAGCGGCTGCGGCCCTGCGCAACGAAGACAAAGTCAATGGACCGTGGGGAAAGAATACGACAGCGGCCTCGACGAGAGTCATCACTTCGTCCTCGTCCCATTGGGCAGGATCGGGCCGTGCTTTCGCGCGAGCGAGTTTGTCGATCTTGCGCTTTGGCATATCTTGAACGCGGTGCTCGTGAGTGCTCCAGGCCTTTGGATCGGCCGATGGGTTTCAAGGTGTATGCGAAATCTGCTCTTCGAGAAGCGCTGCATCTCGTTGATGCGGCAATCGGTGGCTTCCGAGTGCAAATCGGACAATTTCGGACTCTTAATCAGCGGGTCCCAGGTTCGGGCCCTGGTGCGCCCACCATAAAAGCCCTTCTCGATCAATCGCTTGGGCGAGCCGCTTTTCGAGAACAAAACGGGTCTCGTGCGAAATTATTTGGAATCGGACGTTACACGACCGGACCGGGTGTCGACCTTATCCTTTGTTTCTGTACCTTCACCCATTCAATACAGCGCGGAAATCCGATGGTACAGGCCGATCACGTGCTCGTCGTAGATTAGGATACAAGAGCGAGCAAAACGGGCAATCTGTTATGCCCGTCGCCGCAGGCTATTGATTTGCTCCAGTGTCCACCTGGCTATCAAAGGTCTGTCGTTCCGCCTCCGGCCGCAGCATGGCGGTGAGGTCGCAGAGGCGGGCAGTCGCGGCGAGCAAATGAATCCACCCTCCGAGGGCACCATAAGCCCGCAATGTGCGTGGCGATCGGTTGCCACAGTCCGGGCCGTAAATTGTACGACGATCCTGTGGTCGCTTGTCAGGCGAGGGCTTGTAGGTGGCGATGTAGGGATGGGCGATGTCGTTCCGAGTCGGCCGACGGCGACTTTACCTGGATCGGCCTGGATACATCGAGCGGCAGTGCTCGCCGGCTGGAGACGTTGCGCACCGCGAGACCAGAGCGGATGCTCGCGACGCCGGCGATCCGGGATATGCGTGCAATCAGATTTTCGAGGTCGGAGACGTCGGACACAATGGCACGCAACAGATAATCCTGATCTCCGACCTTGAGATAGCAGTCCATGATTTCGGCGATGCGGCCGACTTCAGTCGCAAAGCCGTCGCGGACACTCTGCACGTGTTTTTCCAACGTCACCTGGATGAATGCCATGACGCGCAGGCCGACAATCTGCCGACGGTCTTCAAGTTTGACCAACAGTTTCTCGATTGGTGTGTATGACCACCAATGCTGGTAGGTCACTCGAGCCCGCACTCTCGCTAAAGTGCCCAGTACCCAGAGGCGAGGGGCCTCACGGGAAAGCCGGGTGGGTAGCCTTGTGATCCCCGAGGCTGACTACTGAGCCAGCGGCACGTGATAGGGACAGCGCCTTCCTTGCTCCAATGAGGGTGCCGAGTCACGTCGCCCCTGGCTGTCCGGCGAAGCGGATGCGGCAGAGATAGCGCATTTGTCGATCCTCCCCGGGTGGACATAGGCGCCGAGTCGCATCCGCGCTGCTTTCTGGTTGAATTCCACGAATCGGGTCCAGTTTTTACGCCTTACCGGCTGATGCGCCTGATGGAGCTTGGTAACGCATTTGACGCAACGGACACAATCGTCTTGGATACGAGAAACTTGCGTGGAGCGCGACCCGGTAAGCGGCGCGACGGTTCGAAAGCAACTGATGCGCGATCCGAATGGCCAGTCCCACACGGTCCACGAGCCGGGGAGCCCGTGAGGTCAATCAGTCATAAATGTCCAGTGGATTGGCTGCGCGCCAATCCGGCGCGTAGCCCCGAGCGGCTGCCGCTGATCGCAAGCGCGCCGAATGGCTATTGTCTGAGACGTAAACGTCGATATTGCTCTCGACGGCAAGCGGCCACATGGGCCGCTTTCCGTTTTGTAAATTGCCGCGCAGGTCCGTCAGCTTTCGGTAAGCCAGCCCCGATAAAGAATCGTTTGTTTAACGGGGGCGTGGCAGGGACAGCGCATGAGCTGAAGGACCACCATGTGCCGAGTTACGCTTCCGTTAAGCATTGCCGTTCGGATGCGGCAGGGATAGTGCCTCATGATGCCGCCCAGGCCGTCAGGCGCCGAGCGGCGTTCGCACAGCTTCCGACTCACGGGTTAGTTCTCATTCTGGCGATTTCGCTCGTCTTGCGAGCGATAAGCTCCTGATCAGTTTCTTGCCACCGTTAAAGGTGAGCTTGGGGCAGCTAGCTGGGCGGCAGGGACAGTGCGCTGCCCCTGCGTATCCGTGGGGTATAAGCGCCGAGTCAAGTTTTGCTAAGTTCGGGCGGGGTAGGGACAGCGTCTGCTCCAGCGCAACAAACGACGTCGAGTCGCGCCCGCACTGCTTCCGATCAACATCGCCAACACTCTGAAACGGAAGGAGATTGCCTAGCTGAATCCCGTCCCCTGTTGCCTTGTTGCAATTGTGTGCGCCATCCGTGGCGACGACCACGCCGACAGCGTCGCCGATTCTTCAACGAGGTACTCCTTCGCGGTCGCAATGGGGTGCTTTCTATTACGCTCCGTCTGGATTTACTCCGCCAACATTCTTGCGTCTCTCATGTGCGTTTGGCTTGTGATTCTTGTTTATGCGAGGCACGCGTGTCTGGTCACCTGTGTCTTCAATTGTTTACGGCAAAGACTCAGCTTAGAGAGTCGCCGACGAGGATGGGACCGACCGATTTTGGTAGGTGCCCTGGGTACTTCTTCGAAGATACAACATTGTAGCCCTTGAGAATTTGAGCCTCATGGGAGCAAAGGTGGCCAGCCCCAGTCTTCGTGACCGGGGTTGGCCACCAGCGCTTGCGACGCCATGCACACAGAGTAGCTCCAGGCCAACGAATGCATATGTTCGAGCGGCATATCACGTCCCTGCGATCGCAAGCGCTTGCGGTGCTTGCAGCCAATCAGGCCCGTGCCGCCGATCAGTCGCTGGGACTATCAGATCGCAAGGCCGCCACATTTAACATTGAGGAAGTTCAGGCAATGCTAGCCATACTCGATTGCATGAATCCAAACATGCAGCCGAAGGAAGCACAGCAGATCGCTGCGCGCATACGCGCGGTTCTAGAGGCGCCACATGGGGTGGAGCCCGTTCGGGTAGCATGTTTTTGAGACCACAAGATGTGAGCTTCAGTAGGTGCCCGTCCGATCTTGAACGAGGAAGCTGAACTTGTCGAAACTTTAGCCTACCCCTTGAGGATCGAATGGACACCCATAAGAATGAGCCACTGACGCCGAAACGCCGTGGTGCCAAGCTTGATCGTAGGTGACCTGACGAAGGCTGCAGCGCGCTCCAGTTCAATATTTTCGGCGAAGGCCATCGCCAAGAGGTCAAGTGTTCCGCCAGGAAGGCGTGGATGGAACGAGATCGCTCCACAAGACCTCTTTCATTTAAGCCAAATCTTGCCTGTCCCCTGCGCAGAAGTCGGAGCGTTGCGACGACAGCGCAGCACAGGTAAACAGATCGCAGCTGGGCCTAACTGAAGGTCATCGCCCCAAATTCGTCCGCGCCTGTACGGAAGGCTTTCAGCAGTTGCATGATGCGCTTTCGCGCTGAGCAGCGGATGTCCGCCGTGGTGCATTCCCGCAACCGCAGGAGTCCTATCGGCTTTCCAAAGGCGTCGGCGAGGCTATTGCAAACTGGCCCCGTCCAACTCAATTTAATATTGAGCTCGACATGCAAACAATCACGAGCGTCGCTGAACTTCGCCGCACTCTCACAAAATCCCGCAGTGCGATCAACGGGTCGGATTCGTGCCGACGATGGGCTATCCCCACGATGGCCACCTGGCGCTGATTGCGGCAAGCCAGGCGAAATGCGATGTGAGCGTCGTCACAGGAAGTCTATCCGAGCAATTTCGAAACCTTTGTTGAACCTGGCGACCTCGCGAGACCTCTGTGCGGAGCCTTGAGGCCTGGACATTTTGACGGTGTCGCGACTGTCGTATGCAAGTTGTTCAACATGGTGCAGCCTGACGTCGTCTTTTGGCCCGAAGGATTGTCAGCATTGCACAGTCGTGAGTCGTATGGTGGTTGATCTCAATCTCCCTATCGAGATCATCACCGTACCAAACGGTTCGCGAAAGGATGGGCTCGCCATGAGTAGTCGCAACCGCTATCTCAGTAAGAGAGAACGTCAGCAGGCTCTAGCGATCAACCAGGGACTATCCGCAGCGCTCGATGATTTTCGGTCGGGACAGCGCAACGTAGAAAAGCTGATTTGCGGCCGCATGGCGCATTTAGAGGGGGGTGACAGACTGCAGTATCGACGGTGACACGCCCAAAGCCGCCGACAGTCCACTGCGGCTCCCCGCGATGCTATGTGCGGCCGCCTACGTTGGCTCAACGCGCTGATCGACAAGTAATCCTGGCGTTGCAAACTCGGTAGCGCAAGGCGTGGCCAAGCCGCGCACAGCTTAGTCAGCTGACAGAAACGTTCAGGCACTATTCTGAGAGGTGTATCGAGCTGGCAGCAGAGGGCGAGCTCCGAGAGGACTTTGTTCGGCGAGTAGCGAAGCGATATCGCGTGCCCACGGAATATGTAGGGCCGTGAACTGTGTGTCCGGCAACCCGCAAGTCTTGCGACGGAGATCACCGGCCAATTCGACAAACCTTGGTATAGTGCTTTGCAGCCGATGCTATATCACCCACTTACCTTTGTAGAGTTGAGCACCGGTCAGATCGTTTGTACTTTCGATGTCGAACCTGGATCGTTCGGTCTGCGGGACAGTGCGAAGCCTGAACTAACGCCTTGCTAGAAGTCGTTGCGTTCCAATCAGTTGTTAAGACGAACATCTTGGTTCGAATCTTTGGCCGAGTGCACGCAAAAAGGGCAGGGACTTCGTAGCTGGGGCTCTAGCACAGTCGCCGCGTTGCCGATCATTGCCATAGTAAGTTGCTGGCAAATTTACATCCCACTCCGGAAATACGAGTCGACATGGCATTTACCGCGCTTTTCATCAAACGTCCGGTATTGTCAATCGTCGTCAGTCTTCTGATCTTGCTGATCGGCTTGCGCGCCGCCACCCTACTGCCGATCCGGCAATATCCGAAGCTATCCAATACGGTCATCAATATCACGACTGTCTATCCTGGCGCCTCTGCCGACACGATCCAGGGGTTCATCACCACTCCCCTGGAGCAAGCAGTCGCGTCCGCCGAAGGCGTCGACTACATCAGTTCCTCGTCTGTGCTTGGTGCCTCGACGATCCAAGTCTACATCAAACTGAATTTCGATCCCAACGAAGCGCTCACGGAGGTGCTCTCGAAGGTCAACTCAGTCAAATACCTGATCCCGAAGGAATCAAACGATCCGGTGGTCACGAAGTCGAGCGGTCAGACCACTGCTGTCATGTATATCGCTTTCTCCAGCGAGGAGCTGGCGGCCAGCGCGATAACCGACTACCTCTCGCGGGTCGTGCAACCGGTTATCTCAACCGTCGACGGGGTTGCAGCGGCAGACATCCTGGGCGCCCAGAGTTTTGCAATGCGGTTGTGGCTCGATCCTGCGAAAATGGCTGGGCATGGCGTGTCGCCGGCTGAGGTTTCGGCTGCAATCGCCGCCAACAACTTCCAGGCCGCGGCCGGCCAGGCCAAGGGCTATTTCACTATCTCCGATGTTACGGCAAATACGGATCTGCGGAGTGTGGATGATTTCAAGCGGATGATCGTCAAAGCCAATGACGGTGGCTTTGTGCGCATGGAAGACATTGCGGTAATCGAGCTTGCCGCGCAGACGACAGACACTAGCGTCGCGATGAACGGCGAGCACGCGGTCTTCATCGGCGTGCAGGCGAGCCCGCAAGGCAATCCGCTAAACATAGTGCGAGGCGTCCGAGCGCTGTTTCCAGAAATGGAGCGTAACCTGCCGCCGTCGCTGAGAATGAAAGTGGCCTACGACTCCACCCAGTTTATTCAATCATCGATCGATGAAGTGGAGAAGACGCTCATTGAGGCTGTCGCGGTCGTGGTGATCGTGATCTTTCTGTTCCTGGCCTCACTGCGGTCGGTCATCATTCCTGTAGTCACTATTCCGTTGTCGCTCGTGGGTGTCTGCAGCATGATGCTCGCGCTGGGGTTTTCATTCAATCTCCTGACTCTCCTTGCGATGGTTCTCGCGATCGGTCTCGTGGTCGACGACGCGATCGTGGTGGTGGAGAACATTCATCGCCATTTAGAAGAAGGTGCGACGCCTCTACTGGCTGCTACAAGGGGGGCGCGCGAGATCGTCGGTCCCGTTATCTCCATGACGATCACCTTGGCTGCGGTATATGCCCCGATCGGGTTTCTCGGCGGCCTCACCGGTGCGCTGTTCCGCGAATTCGCGTTTACGCTGGCGGGAGCTGTGATCGTGTCGGGCGTGATCGCTTTGACGCTGTCGCCCATGATGTGCTCGCTCTTCCTGAGGCGCGCCGAGGGGGGCCGATTTGCAAGGCTTGTGAACCGCGGGTTCGGCGCCATAACACGATGGTACGGCCGCAAGCTCGACCGCTCGCTCGACTATCGCCCAATTACCGGCCTCTTTGCGCTGACCATGTTAGGCCTTGTCGGTTTTCTATATATGAATATTTCCAAGGAGCTCGCGCCGGAGGAGGATCAAGGTATCGTATTCGCGCTAACGAAGGCCCCGAAATACGCCAATATCGACTACCTCGACTATTACGGCACCAAACTTGAAAACGCGTTCAAGAAATTTCCAGAGAGTGACTTGAGCTTCGTGCTCAATGGCATCAGCGGCCAGCAGAGTGGCATGGCCGGCATGTTGCTCAAGCCGTGGGACGAGCGCAAGCGATCATCGATTGTACTAAAATCACTTGTTCAGGCCGAGCTATCTAAAATCGAAGGCATTAACGCGTTTGCCTTTAGCTTGCCTCCGCTTCCGGGCGGTTCGGGTGGCCTACCAGTGCAGATGGTGATTAATTCGACGGCTGGCTTCCAATCCGTTTACGAGCAGATGTCGAAACTGAAGGATGTCGCGCGCAAGAGCGGTCTGTTCATGGTGAGCGACTCCGACCTCGAGTTCAACCAGCCGGTGGTACGAATCAAGGTTGATCGGTCCAAGGCCAACGAGCTTGGCATCACCATGCAGACTATCGGTAGCGCGCTCGCCACCTTACTTGGCGGAAACTACGTCAATCGCTTCAATTTGCAGGGTCGTTCCTACCAGGTGATCCCGCAGGTCCCACGTGAGGAACGCCTGGCGCCGCAAGCAATCGGGAGCTATTATGTGAAGACTGCGACGGGCTCGATGCTCCCGCTGTCTACCATAGTCTCCATCGAGACTGCGACCGATCCGAACGCTCTCACCCACTACAATCAGCTCAACTGCGCGACCTTTCAGGCCGTGCCGATGCCTGGCGTCACGATCGGTCAGGCTGTGGACTTCCTGGAAGCCGAGGCAAAGAAACTGCCCGCAGGCTTCAGCCACGACTTTCTGGCCGACGCCCGCCAATACGTGTACGAGGGTAACCAACTGGCGATTACCTTTGCATTTGCAATCATCATCATATTCTTGGTGCTTGCGGCGCAGTTTGAAAGTCTGCGCGATCCTCTCATCATCATGATCAGCGTACCGATGGCAATCGTGGGCGCCTTGATCCCGCCATTTTTGGGCTGGGCAACTATGAACATCTACACCGAGGTCGGACTGTTGACACTGGTTGGGTTGATTTCCAAGCACGGCATCCTAATGGTTGGGTTCGCCAATGAGCTGCAGCTCAAGGAGAGACTTGACCGTCGCTCGGCTATAGAGATGGCGGCGCGCGTCCGACTGCGTCCAATCTTGATGACTACGGCGGCAATGGTCACGGGCTTCATACCCTTGTTGACTGCAACGGGAGCTGGCGCCGCGAGCCGCTTCTCGATTGGGCTTGTGCTCGTCGCTGGCATGACTGTCGGCACGCTGTTCACGCTTTTCGTGCTGCCGGCGGTCTATGTCGTGTTCGCGTCCGACCACCGCGCCGATGCGAGCTCCGGCCGCGCGAAGAACGCCGCCGAGCTCGGCCTCACCGTCGCTGCTGATTCCCAGCTGGCCAAGCAATGACGATAAATTCAACCCAGGTTCGCTCAGTGGCGAGCGAGGGAGCCTGCGATCGCTTCACGCTCCGTTACGCATTGAGATCTTCACGCCCGTGGTGCCGAGCTTGGCGGCTATCGGGGGCTCGGAAGAACACATCGGTGATCCCCGGCCGCTCCGCTAAGGTGAATTGCACTGTACATTTCAAGGTAGCGGAATCCCCAAGCTCGACATCGCCGGGGGAGAAGGGAATTGATCCTCGCCTGACAAAATGTGCGTTGCTATTTATCACAGGGCTTTTGAAGGAGAATTGTTTGCTTCCGTCTAACCGCGTTGCGTTGCTAGCTGAAAAATGATGGCGCTGAACCGCTTAGGGGGCGACACGAGTTCAATTCCGTGGGAACGGCCCCGTATCCATGACCGACGCACTTACGGCTTTCGATACGAGGACCATTGATCGACAAGCCGAGAAACAAGCCGACGCGTTTTGGCTGAATGATCGTTGCCGGGTACCGGGAAGTGCAGCACAGCTTGCGTTGCACGATCGAAGTCGAGAACAAGAGCAACTGCTGAACGCAAAAAGGGCCGCTGCCATTGTGAAGACGGGCGGAGCTGCTAAGCGAATGACCAGAATCTGCCGCAACCCGATGACCAATGGCCGCGCTGGCTCCCCGACGTGTGACCCGACGCCCTCCGGAGTGGGAAAATTAAGGAAATGCCTGAGTTTGATGCTGCTATCTGGTTTCTGGCCGCAACGACGTGTTTTGCTGCCTTTGTAAATGGAGCCATTGGCTACGGCTTTTCGTCGCTGACTGTACCCTTTGCGCTAGTTTTCTACACCAATCGCATTCTCAACCCCGCCATTGTCATCATCGAGGTCTTCGTCAACGGGTTGGCGCCGCCCTATCGGAGCAAGCTGGCTGATCGGCCTGCCGTTCGGGTGGATGCTGGGCGTTCTCTATTCGCTACAATCTACGGGTCTCCCATAGCGATGCTGTTTAACAACCAGGGCTTGGTCAAACACGAATTTCGCGCCGGCCTAGCGCTGGTTCGCGTGGTGGAATCGAGCGTTACCGCCTTCGTCTACTATCAGCTCGGCTTGTTCATTTACGAAAGCGGCAGCTTGCTCTATATTTTTGTACCGGTGTCATGCTTGGCGTCCCGCTGGGGTCCTACGTCATTCGCCGGCTTGATCCGGAGATATTCCGACGCATCTGTATGAGCTTTGATGCTTGGATCGTGGGCTTCGGTTTGTCACGGGTGCTGATTGAGGTCGATCTAGTGCAGAGCGCCTGGGCTTCTAGCGTGATGGCGGCGGCGATACTGATCGATCTCTGCCTGCTATACTTGTTCTTTACAACGCACAATCCAATCTGGTCAAAGCGACGGCCTCGGCGAACTGCGGATATAGGCGCTTGAACGATGCCGGCGGGCAACTCGGTATCGAATGAGCGCGCGTCCTGGACCTGATCGACGCCGCCCTCTTCGGCGGCGATAATGATGGCATGCAAATCTGGTTGATTGCTCCAGACTTCCCAGCCCACCGGTGCCAGGAACCCGGGATCGCAGGACACCCCTGAACTGTTGGAGGCTGATGTTGCCGCCATGCCACTCGAAATGGCTGTTCCCGGCGGGCGACACGCTGGCCCAGAACAAACGAACTTAGGCCCAATGGCGGGAACCATCTGGCGGCCGGAAACCAGGACGAACGAATATCAAAAGCATCGGGGCCGACATTGGCCGCTTGCGCGTGGTAGCGGGGCTCGTTGTAGTGATCTCGCGAGACAGCGCCGCCACTCGTGATGAGAGCTTCCGATTGTGCAAAGTTGTCGGAAAAACTACGGCCGTGTTAGCCCCAACTACATAGAGGCGTGGGGCGCCGTCGGCTTTGTAGGCGTTGCGACAAGCCATACTGAGTGTTGCGATCCAGCTGTCGCAGACAAGCAAAAACTATCGCCCTCGTATGGCCAGCTCATCCGGGAGAGATTGGCCGAAACACCGCCATCCCCAGGGGCTCGAGGATCACCCCCTTGTCGCTCTCCGTGTGACGACGCAGTTCAGTATTCGTGACGGCATCGCATTTGCAGGGATGAAGGACGTCAACTTGAGGCCATCATCGTCGAGCCGCGCGTCGCTCGCAGGCGACGCACGTAGGATGAGGGGCGCCGCGCCCGCGAGTCCGTTCTCTCAGGAGCGTCCGTGATACCATGTGCCAATTTGTCTGCCGGCCTGCTTGGGACACGCCTGACATTTTTTGTGGCCGGATTCGGCCTCGCGGCCTGGGCGCCTTTGGTGCCACTCGCCAAGGAGCGGCTCGCGGCGGATGACCGCATGCTTGGTCTACTGCTGCTCTGTCTCGGAACGGGATCCGTCGTCGCGATGCTTTTGACCAGCGTGTTGAATTCGCGTTACGGCAGCAAGCCCATTATCCTCGCGGGTGGACTTGGACTCGCGATCATCCTGCCGTGCCTTGCAATTTCCGACACACCTGTAAGGCTCGGTGCCACGCTATTTGCTTTCGGCGTTTCACTCGGCTCGATCGATGTAGCCATGAACATCCATGCGATTGAACTGGAGCGCGCCACGGGCCGTCTATTGATGTCCGGCTTCCACGCCCGGTACAGCATTGGGGAAGTCACCGGCTCTGCCGCGGTCACGTTGTTCGTCTCGCTGCAGTGTGGCTCGCTTCTCTCGACGCTGGTCTGTTCGGCGTTAGTAACGATCGCGATTGTGACGGCCTGGCCGAGGTTGCTGGCGACGGGTTCGAGACAGCAGGGGCCATTATTTGTCTTGCCCCACCGCAGTGTGTTGCTCATAGCGGTGCTCGCGGGTATCACCTTTCTTGTAGAAGGTGCAATGCTCGATTGGAGCGCTTTGCTTCTCGTTGAACGAGATCTTCTCGCGGAGGCGCACGGGGGCATTGGTTATATGCTCTTCTCAATCGCCATGGCCGCAGGGCGTCTCAGCGGAGATGCCGTGGTGGCGCGAATCGGCGACCGTGCCACATTGATGCTCGGGACTGTGCTAATGGTAACAGGCTTCTTGGCCGTGGTGGCCGCGCGCGTTGCGTTGATTGCTATGGCAGGGTTCCTGCTTATCGGATTGGGTATTTCAAATGTTGTCCCCGTACTGTGCCGACGTGCCGGCAAACAGAACGTGATGCCAGCAGGCATAGCGATCGCGGTCATCACCACAGGCGGCTACGCGGGTATACTCGTCGGGCCGGCCGGCATCGGGCTCATCGCACACATCTTTGGCTTGCCCATGGCGTTCGGGATGTTAGGCGCGCTCATGTCGATCGTGATGCTGTCGGCGAGGATGATGACCGACCATCGCTAAGGCATTGGTCAAGAGGAAGGGAGCGCAGCTTCCGGCTAGTGATCGTCCGTCGGCGTTTGAGATTTAAAGTCGATGAGCTCTCAAGTGCTGGCAGCACGTCTTGATCATGATCATTCTCCTTTTCCTGCAAGTCGGCAGGGGTTCTTGGCGGCGAGCTGAGGGCAGTTGTTGACAATGAAGGTTCGTCAACTTGCGAAGCAAGATTGATCGTTACGAGAGCGGCGAGTCTGCTAGGCCGGACGTTCACCGCCGGTTGATCGTAGGATCGCCCCCTTATCTGGGAACAAGCGAATCACTCTGGTGCCGTCCGTCGCTGTCAGCCCGATAGGCCCGGTATGCCAGCTGAATGCCATCCTTTAGCGAAGTCGTAGCGCGCCAGCCGAGCCCGGACAGCCGACGCACGTCGAGCAGCTTGCGCGGCGTGCCGTCCGGGCGCGACGTATCGAAGCTGATCTCACCTCGAAAGCCGACGGCGGCCGCCACCATGAGTGCGAAGTCGGCGATGCTGATGTCCTCGCCGCTACCGATATTGACCAGTTCCGACGAGGAATAGGTCTTCATCAGATGGATGCAGGCATCGGCGAGATCATCGACATAGAGGAATTCGCGGCGCGGCGTGCCGGTGCCCCACACCACGACGTTGCGGCTGCCCGAAATCTTGGCCTCGTGGAAGCGGCGGATCAGCGCGGCGACGACGTGGCTGTATTCGGGGTGATAATTGTCCCCGGGGCCGTAGAGATTAGTCGGCATCACGCTGATGAAATCGGCGCCGTACTGACTGCGATAGGCCTCGGCCATCTTGATGCCGGCGATCTTGGCGATGGCATAGGGTTCGTTGGTCGGTTCCAGCGGGCCGGTCAATATCAAATCCTCTCGCAGCGGCTGCGGCGCCAAGCGCGGATAGATGCAGGAGGAGCCGAAGAACATCAGCTTCTCGCACCCATTGGCATGCGCCGCCTGGATCACGTTGCTCGATATCGCCAGATTGTCGTGGAGAAACTCGGCGCGCAGCGCGTTGTTAGCGACGATGCCGCCGACCTTGGCGGCGGCGAGGAACACGGCTTGCGGCCGCTTCGCGGCAAACCAGGCGTTCACCGCGGCCTGGTCGCGCAAGTCGAGCTCGCTGCGCGGCACCGTCAAGAGATCGGCCTGTTCGCGTGCTAGCCGGCGCATCAGCGCCGCGCCGACCATGCCGCGATGGCCCGCAACGAAAACCGTCTTACCCTTCAGTTCAAACGCTGTGCTTGCCATTGGTCGCATCCTGCATGGCTTCGACGAGATCGCTGGCGACCATTTCCTTCACCAGTTGCGAGAACGGCGTCTTCGGAACCCAGCCGAGCTGCGCGTGCGCCTTGCTGGCGTCACCGATCAAGAGATCAACCTCGGTCGGACGGAAATAGGTGGGATCGATCTGCACCAGCGTCTTGCCGGAGGCCTTGTCCACGCCGACCTCCTCGACCCCCCTGCCGCGCCATTCGATGCTGCGCCCGACCTCGGCAAACGCCACCTCGACGAACTCGCGGACCGACCGCGTCTCGCCGGTCGCGAGCACGAAGTCGCCGGGCTCGTCGACCTGCAGGATCCTGTGCATGCCATCGACATAGTCGCGGGCATGACCCCAGTCGCGCTTGGCGTCGAGATTGCCGAGATAGAGCGTGTTATCGAGGCCGACCTCGATGCGGGCGGCGGCGCGCGTGATCTTGCGCGACACGAAGGTCTCGCCGCGGGTCGGGCTCTCATGGTTGAAAAGGATGCCGTTGCTGGCGAAGATGCCATAGGCCTCACGGTAGTTCACCGTGATCCAGTAGCCATAAAGCTTGGCGACGCCATAGGGCGAGCGCGGATAGAATGGCGTGGTTTCCTTCTGCGGCACCTCTTGCACGAGCCCGTAAAGCTCCGAGGTAGAGGCCTGGTAGAACCGCGTCTCCTTTTCCATGCCGAGGATGCGGATCGCTTCCAAAAGGCGCAGAACGCCGATTGCGTCGGCGTTGGCGGTGTATTCCGGGCTCTCGAAACTGACCTGGACGTGGCTCTGGGCGGCCAGGTTATAGATCTCGGTCGGCCGGATCTGCTGCACCAGCCGGATCAGATTGGTCGAATCCGTCATGTCGCCATAGTGCATCAGGAACGGCACGCTGCCGGCATGCGGATCCTGGTAGAGATGATCGACGCGCGCGGTGTTGAACGAGGACGACCGGCGCTTGATCCCGTGCACGTCGTAGCCGAGACCGAGCAAATACTCGGCGAGATATGCTCCGTCCTGCCCGGTGACGCCGGTGATCAGCGCAACGCGCCGCTTTGAGTCTTGAGCCGTCATGGTCTCTCGTAGTTGCGCCGGAGAGAAAGCCCTGTGAAACGCTAGTGGGAGCCGTTTCTCGGCAACGCCTAGATGCGCAAGCCCGCGCCACCCGCAATTTGAGGAAAGCGATCGTTAGGTCCAGTCATACACATCATGTAGGAAAGCACACTATATACATAGATTTAGATTGGACTGGAGTGTGCCCACGCATTGATATTCAAAACACCGAAGTCAACTAACGCTCGCATCTTGGCTTATATCCGCGGTGATCCTAAGCAGGCGAGATGGATGCGATCGTCGTTTCGAGCGCAAGGACGCGCTTGTCCGGGCTATATCTCCAACAGGATAGAAGCCGACGATCTGTGTTCCTATCTATCCTCAGGCGCAAGTACGCATACGCCTGGTCTCGTCACGTCTTGGGAGACGACGATCTGAGGCCGCAGTCTTCGATGCATTTGCCGGATGACGAGATGCAAGCAAGCGCACGGTCAAGCCTCACGCCAATTCTTAGTCTAGAAAGCACCCCTACCGTTAACTTCCGGACAGAACACCCGGTCTTGACGGTCGATTCATCGCCTGTGATCAGCGCTCTTGCCAATATCAAGCTCGCGGCAGGCAGTGGAGCGAAGGAAACGCAAGACAAGATGAGCAAGAGTAGTAAACGTTGGTATAGATGCTCCAACGTTTTGATATCGAAAGTTTACGCTCGTACAATAGAGCTTCGCTGCCAGTCGTCTAATCTCGATGAGGTAACTTGCTTCGGTACGAGTATGATGGGCCTCTTAAACCGGCGTCGGCAAAATGTTTCCGGTAGCACACAACAATTCAAGCTAGAGCTGCTGCGCAGTTTGTACTCGATCGGCAGCCAAAAGCGGAATGTAGCCGGGCGAAGCGATGATGGCTGAAGGAGGTCTAACTCACGCTTGCGAATGCGGCGGCGATACAGGCGGCCGCGAAAGAGCCCGAACTTGAAACCTGTTACCATCGGGCAAGCGAATTCATGATCGGATTCCTGCAGGGGGACCTCGGACTCCTTGAACTTGGGCTGCATTGATCGATATGTGTGGAATTGTTGGCATTTTGGGGCGTGGTCCGGTCGTTGGCCAGTTGGTCGCGTCGCTCAAGCGATTGGAATATCGTGGCTATGACTCCGCAGGCCTCGCGACTCTCGAAGGTCTCCGTATCGAGCGCCGGCGCGCTGAAGGTAAGCTGAGAAACCTTGAAGAGCAGCTGCGCTATTATCCGCCGTTGGGTCATACCGGCATCGGTCATACCCGCTGGGCGACTCATGGAAAACCGACCGAGAGCAATGCTCACCCGCATGCGACGGAAAATGTCGCGGTCGTTCATAACGGCATCATCGAGAATTTTCGCGAGCTGCGAGCCGAACTGGAGCGGAATGGAGCCCATTTTCACTCAGAGACAGACACGGAGGTGGTGGCGCATCTCGTCGACTCTTATCTCAAGAGGGGCTACTCGCCGCAGGATGCGGTACAAGCGTCGCTGCCACGGCTGCGCGGTGCCTTCGCGCTCGCGTTCCTTTTCAAAGCCCACGATGATCTTTTGATCGGTGCGCGTAAGGGGTCGCCCCTTGCGATCGGACATGGTGATGGCGAACTGTATCTAGGATCGGACGCCATCGCGCTCGCGCCTTTGACCGACACCATCACCTATCTCGAAGACGGCGATTGGGCCGTGCTTACGCGCACGATGTACGTGATTTATAGCGCCGACGGATTTGTCGTCCAGCGGGAAACATCAAAGTCTGGCGTATCGTCACTCCTTGTGGACAAAGCGAATTATCGCCACTTCATGGCCAAGGAAATCCACGAGCAGCCGACAGTAGCCGGCAAGACATTGGCGCATTATGTCGACATGGCGGCCAAGCGAGTCGCCCTGCCGGTCACATTGCCGTTCGACTTTAAATCCATTCAGCGCATCTCTATTACCGCGTGCGGCACTGCAAGCTATGCCGGGCACATCGCCAAATACTGGTTCGAGCGGCTGGCGCGCTTGCCTGTCGAGATCGATGTAGCGTCCGAGTTCCGCTACAGGGAGGCGCCTTTGCGCCGTGGCGATCTCGCGATTGTCATCTCGCAGTCGGGCGAAACCGCTGACACGCTAGCTGCGTTGCGATACGCCAAGGACCAGGGCGTGCACACGATATCTGTGGTCAACGTCGCGACGTCGACGATTGCGCGCGAGAGCGAATCCGTTCTGCCGACGCTGGCGGGGCCGGAAATCGGCGTCGCTTCCACCAAGGCATTCATCTGCCAGCTGATGGTATTGGCGGCGCTTGCCGTCGCAGCAGGCAAACAGCGCGGTAAGCTGTCCGAGATCGATGAAACAAGGCTCGTGCGTGAGCTTATCGAAGTGCCGCGGTTGATTGCTGCGGCGCTGTTAATCGAGCCGCAGATCGAGAAACTCGCGCGTTATATCGCCGATTCAAGGGACGTGCTCTATCTCGGTCGTGGCACATCGGCTCCCCTGGCGTTGGAGGGCGCACTCAAGCTGAAGGAAATTGCCTATATCCATTCAGAAGGTTATGCCGCCGGCGAGCTCAAGCACGGACCGATCGCACTGATCGATGAGGCCGTGCCTGTGGTGGTGATCGCGCCTTATGACGATGTGTTCGAGAAGACCGTCTCGAATATGCAAGAAGTTGCGGCTCGGGGCGGCAAGATCATCCTGATCACCGATTCGAAGGGGGCTTTGGAAGCGACGGTGGACACACTCATGACCATTGTGCTGCCTGAGATGGTCGCAAGCTTTACGCCGATGCTCTATGCCATTCCGGTTCAGCTCTTGGCTTACCATACCGCCGTCGCAAGGGGCGCGGACGTGGATCAGCCGCGTAATCTGGCAAAATCGGTGACTGTGGAATGAGGCTACAGTGATATATCTGAGCATTGAGGCCACTAATGGCGTGGCGACCTCAGAATGAGAACGATCCGGCCGTTTGATTGAAGCAGGTCTCGCGTTCTTTCACGCAACTGGAAAACGGCGATTGCTGGAGGTCGTTTGCAGGCTCGCAGACCACCTGGGCACAGTTATCGGCCCAGAGCGCGATCAGTTGCACGGCTAGCGTGGCCATCCGGAAATCGAACTTGCGTTGGCACGCCTCTAGGAAGCGACAAAGGAGCGGCGATATCTCACGCTAGCCAATTAATTCGTGGAGCAACGCGGCATGGAGCCGCACTTCTACGACATCGAGTAAGAGAAGCGCCAGCAATCCCGCGTCGCCAATCCGAAGGCACGCATTGGATTATAAGCGTATAGCAAGCGCACTTGCCGCTTTCGGAGCAGCGGACTGCAATAGGTCATGCGGTTCGTTTTCTATACCTCATAGCTGCAATAGCTCATCTCGCGCGTCTGCGCCAGAACGAGCAGCAGCGCCAAACTTGCCTACGGCTATGGCGAAACATGGTCCAGCGCCTCCTTTATTGGGAATTGGACGCTGATTGACCTGCTGACCCACGCAGGCGATATCGTTGGTCAGCGCCGCAGGCGAGCCTGTGCCGGCAAGGTGGCCATCCAGCCGCTGCGGTTGCTCATAACCGGACCGCCGTGTCGTTCAAAAGGAAGCCGTATGACAAGCCAACTTGAGGGGCCCACCGGATCGTACTCTTTTAAGAGTTCCGCCGCGCCGCTGATGTTCGCGCGCCGTATGCTGGGCGGGCAAGTCGCGGTTCCGAGTGCGAAGACGTTGCTCAGTGCGTGATCGTCGTTCCGACGAGCATTTAGATCGGACAAGAACTCGCAGGTTGATCAAATCAGATGTCACCTCGCTCGCCATATGCCTTCAATGCGATGTCGAGGCACTTGAGTAGCTCTTGCCTGCCAAATGGCTTGGCGAGGAAGCCAATCGCCCCGGCCTCCAAGGCTGACGCGCGCGCGCGCTCGTTGGGGAAAGCTGTAATGAAAATGAAAGGTGTGTCGTAACCACGCGTCCGCATCTCTGCCAGCAGCTCCAGCCCGCTCATAGTCGACATCTGCACATCGGTAATGACACAGGATGTCTCATTCAAGTACGGCGACCGCAGGAGTGCCTCGGCCGACGCAAATATCTGCACGACGTAGCCACGCGATTTCAAAAGGTTTTCTGTCGACGCACGGACGGAGACGTCGTCGTCAACGACGGAAATCAAAGGCGTGGACAAGATGAGCCCTCCCGACGCAGTACAGCGGCAGCCAAAGCGCTAGCCACTTTCGGCGAAAAGTGGGCTTAAGTGATGGAATTGTAAAATCATACTTGCGTTTGTTCGGAACGATTGACGCGAATTCCCAGCGTCTCGCTCATTCTGATCAGGTCGGCCAGCGACCGGGCACGCATCTTTTTCATTACGTGACCCCGGTAGATCTTCACCGTAATCTCGGCGAGCCCAAGTTCGGCGGCTACCTGCTTATTCATCAGGCCGGCCGCGACCAGTTTCATCACTCCCTGCTCGCGCGGGCTTAAGGTCTCAAATAGAGACTGCAGGTTCGCGACCGTTCGCTGAGCTTCCCGTCTTTTGCGATCTCGTTCGGTCGCCGCAACCACGGCATCAAGCAGTTCCTGATCGCGGAACGGCTTGCTGAGAAAATCCACCGCACCTCCCTTCATGGCCTTGACGGTCATGGGAATGTCGCCATGGCCCGTAATGAAAATGATCGGGATGTGTATGTTCAACCTGGCCAGCTCGGTCTGGTAGTCAAGGCCGCTCAGGCCCGGCAGCCGGACATCAAGAACTAGACAGCTTGTGACGTCCGGAATTGTGCTCTGCAGCATTTCACGGGCCGATCCAAACGCAACGACCTCCAACCCTACCTGTTGAAAAAGATTCGTAAGTGAGCGGCGCACGGAGATGTCATCCTCAACGACAAAGACGATCGGCTTCGTCGAGGCCTCGGCATTGCTACCCTCACCTGGCGAGTCAAATCGTCCTGTCACTGGAGGGCCTCCTTGTGCACGGGCAGGGCAAACTGGAAGGTCGCGCCCGGTTCATTTTTCTGGAGAAGCAATAGCCGGCCTCCATGAGCTTCCACGATAGAACGGCAGATCGAAAGGCCCATTCCAAGGCCACTCGACTTGGTGGTGAAGAAGGGATCCAAGACGTGGTCAGCGTCCTTCTCGGCGATCCCGACGCCGCAATCGGCCACGGCAAGCTGCACGTGCCCCAGATCGTCCTTGGATGATTGAATCAGAAGTTCGCGCGGCCGGTCTGTAACTGCGTCCATCGCCTCGATTCCGTTCATTACCAGATTGATGATCACCTGTTGTAGCTGAATTCGGTCACCGAGGATCCTAGGCAGCGCGGCCGCCAACTCGGTTCGCAACGTCACTCGGTGGCTCACCAGTTCTCGTGTTACCAGCGCAATGACGTCCCTAACGACCTCATTAATGTCGAGTGGCACCATCTCAATCTCGCCCTTCTTCGCGAGCGCGCGAACACTGCGGATCACCTCGCTTGCCCGGATTGCGTCCTCGATGATCCATTCCACCGAAGAGCGCGCGGCGGCAAGATCAGGAGCTTCCCGTGCCATCCAGCCGAGGCACGCATCGGCGTTGTTGAGAATAGCGGCGAGTGGTTGGTTTATCTCGTGAGCGATGGAAGTCGTCAGTTCTCCTAGCGTCGTTACACGCGTCACATGTGCAAGCTCCGCTTGTGCCTTTCGCAGCTCTTGTTCGGCCTGATCAGCGCGAATAAGAGCCGTTATGTCAGTGCTGACGCCCCGATAGCCCAGAAAAGTTCCGTTTCCGTCGAAGAAAGGCTTGCCACTCGTGCGGACATAGATCGGAGATTTCGTCCGATTCACGGTGCGGTAGACGAGATCCCGAAACGGCAGATGCGCCTGCAACGTCGCCCGATGCTGACGCCACTTCTCGGGTTCCTCTTCCGTGTCGCACGCAATGTCCCAGCGAAGCAGGCCCATCACTCCTGTCGCCAAAATTCCCGCTGCGCTGGTGTGCTCGGACAAGTGAGTGACCCGATGATCTGGCCCGGTCTCCCAGAGCCAGTCGGAAGCTGTCTCGGCATAGTCGCGAAAGCGCTGCTCGCTTTCGCGCAGCGCGACAAGTGTGTTTTCCAGGCGTTCCCTAGCTGCGTGCTGCTCGGTGACATCCATATGTGTTCCGATGAGCTCGCTGACATTACCATCGCTGCCGAGGACAACGTGTGCAACGGAGTGTATGCGCCTTATCCCGCCATCTGGCAGAAGAATACGAAAATCATACTCGAACCGTTCTTCCACGTGTTCAATCGCCTGCCGCTGCACCTCCTGTAGCCGCGGCAAGTCGTCCGGATGGATGCGCGATCGAATGGTCTCGATCGATACCGGCTCTTGTGGGCTAAAGCCAAACAGACGATCGACCTCGGCGGAGCGATACACGAAATCTAGACCGTAGACGTCCCAGGACCAGCTGCCTGTGTGAGTGAGATGCTGGGCCTCGGCCAGATAGGCCTCGCTGCGGCGCAGCTGCTGCTCTGCTCGCCTCGCCGCCGTAATATCCGTGGCTGCCCCAACAAACTCGATGTCACCAGAGGCTGTCCTCGTGGCTCGTGCCTGCGCATGAATGTGCTTTACCGAGCCGTCCGGTAGCAGAAGCCGGTATTCGTGCTCGAAATCGCTCGGGTCTCGCATCGCGCGATCGATAATTTCTCTAACCGAAGCCCTATCATCTGGATGAGTGCGCTCAACGACGAGTTCCGGCCCCGGTGGCACTGTCTGAGGGTCTAATTGGAAAATCCGAAATGTTTCTTTGGACCAGAAGGCCTCACCCGTAGTGGGGTTCCAGCTGAAGCTGCCTGTATGACTCAGCTCCTGCGCCTGGGCCAAATGCGCTTCGCTCCGCTGCAGTGCAAGCTCGGTCTGCTTGCGCTGCGTGATATCTTCGCAGGCTATAAGGGCGACGGGGCGCTCGTCGGCCCAAAGCATGGCCTTGGCGTGTTCACGTACCCACAAAACAGAGCCGTCCTTCCTCACTTTCCGGACGTCCCAAGTGCGGGATTGTCCAACATCATCAAAGCACGCCCGAATGCATTTGCGGACGAATCCACGATCCTCCTCAAGGAATATGCCGAGCACTGATTGGTTGATCAGTTCTGCACAAGCGTATCCCACTTGTGTCGCGCCGAACGTATTGACGTTGAGGACAATGCCGGCTTCATCGACCATGAAGTACATGGCCGGATTGTGCTCGAAGATTGCGCGCCACCGTTTTTCACGATCCTCCAAATCCGTCGCACTTCGCTGAAGCTTGGCCGCAGCCACGCGCGCAGCCTCTCGTTCCTGGCGGAGTTTTCCGATCAGGTGCGTTCCCACAATTGAGACAACAAAGAATGCAACAACCACAGAAACATCGCGCGGATCATCGATTCGCAGACTGAACGCCGGCGGCGCAAAGTAGTAAGCGAGAGCAGCGATTGCCACGATGCAAAGCGCGGATGACGCGATGAAGCTGCCCATCAACGAAAATAGTAAGACTACTAACAAATAGGCGAACGCCGTGGCGGCGAAATGCGCGTGAAAGTACAAGCAAGTCAGTGTGACCGCGGCTAGCGTTATGCTGCCCAAGGTCAACTGAGGGGCTGAAAGTTTAAGTCTGCTGATACTATACATTTTGAGACCGTCCGGCCTGTTCTCCGGCGGGAGAGCTATCGCATTTTAGGCAAAAATGAGGCAATCTTAGACGCTTGAGTCCGCCTTAGACGCTTGGGTCCGCGGGTGAGCGTGTCCGAGATTGATCACCGCTGCCGAACTCAGCACGAGCGGGGAAAAAACGCATCATAAACATACGTATAGTTGTCCTAAACTTATCAATAGGTGTCGCAGACGCGGCCCCTGTCGAAGCTGAAATGTCTGCTTTGCGCCGCTGCCGGTAGGGGCCAGTCTCTTGAGCCTACAGCCGATGCATCCCCTTACACCCCTGGAATGAGGACAGCGGTTTCAGTTCAGCCGGGAGGTAGAATCGAAAGGAATCAGGCGCGCCTCCAAACCGGCAAAGAGCAGAAACAAGCTGCCGAATCACTGGTCTCGCCGGCACGAAGAACGCGCAAGTGCCATCCCGCCTAGCTGCGAAAGACTCGTTTCCATCTGGTTTCGCTGGAATCGAGCGGCGACATCGACGTCGAACCGAAGCCAGCTTTGCAACGACTCGCCACGCCTCCGTCGAGCGCCATCTAATCCACGCTGATCACACCCACCATGATCTGATGACGCAGCGCGCATAGTAACGACGGATGACGAGTTGCGTCCGCAGGATCCCTCCCGCGCTCTTACTCGTGTGAGGCAAGGGGAGCGACGCCATGTGAGTATTCTAGGCGGATTAATACCTGGTGCGTCACGCCGGACGTGTTCTGTCGCAGTCTTGTGGCTTGGCAAAAATGTTGCACAAGCGCTCAGGTGGCCGGTAGCCTGACCGCGAAAGAGAAGCCCTGAAGAAAGGCCTACTTCTTTGCAGGCCTGCCTCTCAGGAGAGGCGTCTGGCCGCCGCGCAAGGGCTGCGCACCGGAGAGCGCATGAGATAGTCATTCGCGCCCGAATGGCGGCGGCTAAGATGCCGGACCTACCTCATTGTGCTTGTAGTGTCGATAGTGGTGGAAACGGTGGGCTGGCTGAGCCGAGCCTGCAGGGTCACGTGATCGAGCTCGCCTTCCCACCAGGATACGAACACAGCCGCGATGCCATTACCGATGATGTTGGTAAGGGCGCGCACCTCGCTCATGAACTTGTCGATCGAAAACACGATTGCCATACCCGGCACTAGAGTTGGGTTTACCACCGATAATGTCGCAGCGAGCGTGATGAAGCCTGCGCCGGTGACGCCGCTTGCTCCCTTCGACGTTAGCATTGCGACGAGCAGGATCGTGAGCTGCTGGCCAAAGGTGAGATCGACGCCGAGTGCCTGGGCAATGAACAATGTTGCAAGTGTCATATAGATGTTGGTGCCGTCAAGGTTGAAGGAGTAGCCAGTTGGCACCACCAGTCCGACTACCGGCTTGGAGCAGCCCAGCCGCTCGAGCTTCTCCATCAATTGCGGCAGCGCGCTTTCGGAGGACGACGTACCGAGCACGATCAGAAGCTCGTCCTTGATAAAGACAAGGAACTTGAAGATTGAAAAGCCGACGAGGCGGGCGATCAGACCAAGCACCACCACCACAAACAGCGCAGCCGTCACGTAGAACAGCGCGATGAGACCGATCAGATTGCCGAGTGCTGCGGGCCCGAACTTGCCCACCGTGAAAGCCATGGCGCCGAAGGCGCCGATCGGGGCCGCTTTCATTACAATAGCGATTACTCCGAACACCGCGTGCGCGACGTCGTCAATCATCCCGCGCAAACGCTCCCCACGCTTTCCCAGCGCCATCAGCGAGAAGCCGAAAAGGATCGCGAACAAGAGAACCTGCAGAACGTCGCCGCGAGCGAAGGCGCCGATCACGCTATCGGGAATGATGTTGAGAACAAAGTCGACGGTTTTCGAGGCTTCCGCCTGCTTGACGTAATTGGCAACCGCCGCAGCATCCGGCTTAACCGCAAGGCCATGGCCGATTTGGACCAGATTGCCCATAACGAGGCCCAACAGCAAGGCAAAGCTGGAGACGATCTCGAAATAGAACAGCGCCTTGACGCCGACGCACCCGACTTTCTTGGCATCCTGAATATGCGCAATACCAGATGTAACAGTGCAGAAAATAATCGGCGCAATCACCATCTTGATGAGCTTGATGAACCCGTCACCAAGCGCCTTGATCCAGTCGTTTGTGGCGATAGACGGCCATAGGCAGCCAACCATGACGCCAATTAAGATCGCGATTAGCACCTGGACGTAGAGTATCTTATACCAAGCTTGCGACGCGCGTACAGGCAACGCAGTTGCCATGGTGGTCATGACGCTTCCTTCCCGAATATACTCGAATGTGAGCCGCCGCTTTGTTGAGAGACGACAGCGTCATACGAGACCAATCATTTTTGCCTTGCCCTGATTGAAGACGGTTCCGAGAGCCGGCGCGTCCTTCAAAAGGCAGACGTTTAGTTACGTTGTCCTTTCTCCCTAAGCAAGATATGCACCAGATCCCAAACTGCGGCCGATTAACAAGTCGCGGACAACTAGCCTGTGTTCGGCGGCATCGGCTTGAGTACTCGTACCGCGTTCGCGCAAGGTCGAACAAAAACCGTAGCGCGCATTAGCGCCGATACGTCTCGGTTGGAGTCACTGAGATCGATGCAACAGTATGTGGCATTCGTAAAATTGATATTTTGGATTGTACGCATTTACCGGATGGAAGCCTGGTTTATGACTCCATTGCGCGGACAAGATCTTTGATGGATGAACTGCGTTGCCGCTAGCGGCGAAGCTCGTTGGTGCCGGAGCGTGTGTCTCCACGCCTGTGCTGACCCTGCGCATGAGCTGGGGCGGTCGAGAGGCGGCCTTCGCTCGCGGCCCCTCGCGCCTTTGGCACGTCGCAGAAGCAGCGTACGATGATTTCTCAGCTAAATCTTTCGCGTTGCTGCCGAGCGTTCAGCTACCGGCCCCGGCGAGGGCGGCGTTTGAGCCGCCGACAAGCGAAACAGGCATCTGTCGAGGTTTTAGAAGTCTGCCGTTTTCGTTGCGCGGCTGTCACTGTCTGCTCGGGAACAAAGATGCTTGAAATCTGACAGAGCGTTAGGTCCCCTCCACAGTGACGTTAGCGTCTGCGTGGCTTTTTTCACATTGGGCATAGAGCCGCCACAGTTCGCACGCGGCACAGGAATTGCTGATGACACAAGGAGAGGCTGCCGCCGTCGGTTGGATCGAGGCGTACTTGTCACAGGAGTTGTCGATTGTGATGCTGTTCTTGCTCGCAGAAGCGACGCGCGTGAATTCGGCGGCCGCAACGAGCTGCCGCGCTACCAAATGGCTATTCGCGCCACATCGCTGGATGAGCCGGACATGCAGGCGATCACTGTCAGGATACGGCGACCTGGGCTCACTGGCGGGCTGACGCACGTGAATGTCGATTCGTCAGAGATTTCGCAATCCGTTGCGCTCACAATCGAGCTCGCTAGCGTGACGACCGTGATCCTCCTCGTGATTGGTGTGCCCCTCGCCTGGTGGCTATCCCGCTCAAAGACTTTTCTGAGCGAGGCGGTGGCCGCGATGATCGCACTTCCACTGGTGCTACCTCCAGCGGCTCTCGGCTTCTGCGTACTCGTTTTGCTCGGCCCCGACGGACCGGGTGGCGTTCTCGCCTCTTTCTGGGGCGGGCGAACGCTCGCTTTTACCTTCGGGGGTATCGTGGTCGGATCGGTGCTCTCGGCCCTGCCATTGGTCGTGCAGCCTATACGTAACGCCTTTGTTGCGGTTGGCGGTCACCCGTTGGAAATGAAAGGGCGTGTTTCGCCATTGTATGCCTTCATTGCCATCAGTGCGCCGCTGGCGCGACTGGAGCTTGTTAAAGCAGCCGTGCTCGGATTTTCTCATACGATCGGCACATTCGGCGTCGTGATGATGATCGGCGGCAATATTCCTGGACGCACCAAGGTGTTGTCGGCCTACGTCGTAGACTACGTGCAAGCGTCGCGTTGGCACGAGGCAAGTGTGGTTGCCGCTGGTATGGTGATGTTCGCCCTTGCGACAATCTTCACCTTAGCCATCATCGACAGACATTGTGCTAGGCGAGGCACCGAACCATCCTAGCCTTGCCACATATCCGACAGCGGCCGAGCCGCAGTATTACAAACTGGATCCATCCGCCCCTTCGAGGCTACAATGAACAACCTTGTTATGGTCGCAGCGGCAGCCGCAATCGGCTTCAATTCAGTGCAGTCCGCGCCTCTGCCCGAAGCGAAGGCCGATGACGTCGGCGTTTCTCAGCAGCGCCTTGCAAAGCTAGACCAGTTCTTCGCTCGGGAGATCGCGAGTAAACGCGTGCCGGGCGCGGTGGTTGCAATCGCCAGAGACGGCAAGCTGATTCACTACAAGGCGTACGGACAACTCGATCCGGCAAAGGGAAGGTCGATGCGGCTCGACGCGATATTCGCGCTTGCTTCTATGACCAAGCCGATGGTGGCCGTTGCGGGTCTTATCCTCATGGAACAAGGTCGCCTGCCTCTACAGGCCAGACTTACGGATTACTATCCGGAATTCGCAGGCATGAAGGTGGGAGTGCCACAGCATGACGGTTCACTGAAGTTTCAAACGCAGAATTCTCCGATCTTGATCCACGATCTTTACCGCCACACATCCGGGCTCACCTATGGCGCGCCCCCCAACAGCTCAGACCAAGTGGCGCGTCTCTACCCCGATTTCGCTGCTCCGGCACTAAGGGGTGATAAGCAGGCTTTCATCGAAGCCATTACCAAGCTGCCGCTAGCGCATCAACCGGGGACAGAATTCGAATACGGCTTCTCGAGCGATGTGCTGGGAGCTGTCGTGGAACAAGTCAGCGGACAGCGATTGGGCGACTATCTTGCCAGCAACTTGTGGAAGCCAATCGAAATGCAAGATGCCACTTTCCATTTGTCGGAATCGCAACGCAAGCGCCTGGCGCATCCATTTCCAGACGACCCGCTGACGGGAAAACCACAAGAGATCGAGCTCCTCGAAACTCCGACGAATTTTGACTGCGGGGGAGCCTGCGCATTTGCGACAGTCGGTGACTACGTGCGCTTTGGACAAATGCTCCTGAACGGCGGGGAGCTCAATGGCCAGCGCATTCTTGGTCCGAGGACGGTGCGTCACATGATTTCCGATCACCTCGGACCAGGGATTAAGAATAAGGTTGCCAATGTGGAGGCGCACCGTGCCGGCTTCGGCTTCGGGCTTGGAGTGGCTGTACGCATCAACGAGGGGCTCTCGGCGGTTCCGGGCAATCCAGGTGAGTTCACATGGACTGGCGCCTACGGGACACAATTTTTCTGCGACCCAAAAGAGCGTCTGGTCGCGGTGGTCGGGACGGCGGCGCCCGGAGAAATCCGGAAGTATTACCGCGAACAAGTCCAGTATATCGTCTATGCTGCGATAATCCGATAATTCGCTTTCCGCCGAAAGGCGCGATGAGCCGTTTGGTGTAGTAGGCGGACAGTATTGCTAGGACGGATCGATGCCGACTGAAAGTAGGCGCCGCCGTTTTCTATCGGCGTCAGACGAATCGCAGCATGCTTCAAAAGCGCAATCGCCTCCGCCATTGCGAAGAATCTCCTTCAAGCAAGGTGCGTGTCGCGATGCGCCAACGATGTCGCACGTTGCTAACGATTGGCTTGCGCGATGAAGGCTCCGAGGTGATAGCTGTAAACGTCCGGTCTGTCGCCACCCACGGCACCGTAGAAAAGCCGCGCGGCGAGCCGCTTTGAAACCAAGGGCAGATCGGATCGAAGCAGACCTAAAAAGGCGACTTAGTGTGCGCACCACAGCTCAGCCCATTGCGGATTCTCTTCCTCGCTCGACAGCCGCTTTGGTACGTGCTGCCTGCATAGTTGCGACTATGAGCGCTTCAACGCATCCTTGTCAGTAATCGGCAAGTCTGATTGAGGCGGGGGCAGTGCGGTGCCCGTCAACTGAACCAATTCTATTCAACGATCGGCATGACGAGTGTCGCGGTTGTGCAGGAGCGTAGTCCCCTGCATGGCTGAACCATAGTGCTGATTTGTTGAAGTGCTCACATCGACTCTCAAAAACTGGACAACATGAGCGTGACAGATCAATGCTCCAGCTTCTGGCGCGTCGGGTTCGACAATCCGCAGACCTCGAAGTGGCGCCTTGATATCTTTCGAGTGTTTCGCTTCGCTGGCCTGTTTCTTGCTGAACGTCACCAATTCGTAACGGCTGGCGACAATTCGCAAGGACGGTTTCATGGGTGATGGAAGGGAAACGTTCTACAGCGTGATCAGACGCCAGGGTATCACGCGTCGTAGTTTCCACAAATTCTGCAGTTTGACCGCCGCGAGCTTGGGACTTGGTCCGCTCACCGCAAGCAGAATTGCGCACGCCCTGGAAACCAAACCGCGTGTGCCCGTCATCTGGCTGCACGGGCTCGAGTGTACCTGCTGCTCGGAAAGCTTTATCCGCTCGGCCCATCCCTTGATCAAAGACGCGCTGCTGTCGATGATTTCGCTCGACTATGACCATATGATCATGGCGGCGGCAGGACACCAGGCTGAGGCCATCCTGGAGGAAACGCGTGCCAAGTACCAAGGTGGGTATGTGCTCGCCGTTGAAGGCAATCCCCCGTTGAACGAAGGTGGCATGTTTTGCATTGACGGCGGCAAGCCGTTCGTTGAAAAGCTCACGTCGATGGCGGAAGAGGCAATGGCCATCGTCGCTTGGGGTACGTGTGCGTCCTGGGGATGCGTGCAAGCGGCCAAGCCAAATCCGACTGGCGCGGTGCCGATCGATAAGGTGGTCACCAATAGGCAGATCATCAAGGTGCCTGGGTGCCCTCCTGTCGCAGAGGTCATGAGTGGCCTCGTGACTTTCATCACCACGTTCGGAAAGCTTCCCGAGCTTGATCGCCAAGGGCGCCCAAGTATGTTTTATTCCGAGCGCATTCACGATAAGTGCTATCGGCGGTCCCATTTCGACGCAGGCCAATTCGTCGAAGAGTGGGACGACACCAATGCACGCAAGGGCTATTGCCTGTACAAGATGGGCTGCAAGGGGCCAACCACCTACAACGCCTGTTCGGCACTTCGATGGAACGGCGGCGTTTCATTTCCGATTCAATCCGGCCACGGCTGCCTCGGCTGCTCCGAAGACAGCTTCTGGGATAAAGGGCCATTTTACGACCGACTCACAACCATCAAGCAGTTCGGCATTGAGGAGAACGCCGACGAGATCGGCATGGCCGCTGCCGGCGTGGTGGGGCTAACCGTCGCTGCCCACGCGGCGGTCACCGCCGTGAAGCGGTTGACCCATCGGCCGGATCGCCCAGCCGACAAAGGCAAACCGAGTTGAGGAGGGGACGACAGTGGCCGTCCAGACGCCGAATGGGTTTAATCTCGATCGTTCCGGCAGGCGAATCGTTATCGATCCGCTGACGCGCATCGAAGGCCACCTCCGCATCGAAGCCAATCTCGATTCCGAGAATGTGATCCGCAATGCGGTCTCAAGCGGGACGATGTGGCGTGGCATCGAAGTCATCCTGCGCGGGCGCGATCCGCGCGACGCCTGGGCGTTCACCGAGCGGATTTGCGGGGTCTGCACCGGCACCCATGCGCTCACCTCCGTGCGCGCAGTTGAAAATGCACTAGGTATTACGATTCCGGAGAATGCCAATTCGATCCGCAACATCATGCAGCTGTGCCTGCTCGTGCATGATCACCTCGTACATTTCTATCACCTCCATGCGTTGGATTGGGTCGACGTGGTCTCCGCGCTCAAGGCCGATCCCAACTCGACCTCTACACTGGCGCAGTCTATCTCGCCCTGGCCACTGTCATCCCCTGGCTATTTTAAGGATTTGCAGATCCGGCTGACCAAATTCTTCGGATCAGGGCAGCTCGGTCCGTTCAAGAATGGCTATTGGGGGCATCCGGCCTACAAACTGCCACCGGAAGCGAACCTGATGGCGGTCGCTCATTATCTGGAAGCGCTCGACTTTCAGAAGGAGATCGTCAAGATTCAAGCTATTTATGGTGGCAAGAACCCGCATCCAAACTGGCTCGTGGGCGGCGTGCCGTGCGCGATCAACATCGAGGGAATCGGTGCGGTGGGCGCGATCAACATGGAGCGACTGAACATTGTGTCCTCCATCGTCGACCGCTCGATCGAGTTTGTCGAGCAGGTCTACCTGCCCGACGTTACCGCGATCTGCTCGTTCTATAGGGACTGGCTCCACGGCGGTGGTCTTTCGAGCAAAAGCGTAATGTCCTATGGCGACATCCCGGAAAAGGCCAATGACTGTTCCGCCGAGAGTTTTAAGCTGCCGCGCGGGGTCATTCTTGATGGCAATCTCAAGGAGATACTGCCGATCGACCATGGTGACCCCGAACAGATCCAGGAGTTCGTCGAGCATTCATGGTATAAATACCCCAGCGATTGCTGTGGACTGCATCCCTGGGATGGTATTACCGAGCCGAGTTTTGAACTTGGGCCAAAACTCAAAGGCAGCAAGACAGATATTAAGGAACTCGACGAGGGCGGCAAATATTCCTGGATCAAAGCGCCGCGCTGGCGCGGCCGTGCCGTGGAGGTCGGGCCGTTGGCCCGATACATCGTCGGTTATGCGCAAGGCAAAGCCGAGTTCAAGGAGCCAGCCGAGAGACTGCTCAAGGAGCTCAATCTTCCTTTGACTGCGCTGTTCTCGACGCTTGGCCGTACTGCGGCGCGGGCGCTCGAATGCCAATGGGCGGCCCATCAGATGCGCTATTTCCAGGATAAGCTCGTAATCCACATCAAGGCGGGCAATACGGCAACTGCCAATATCAGCAAGTGGAGCCCGGAAAGCTGGCGCAAGGAAGCCAAAGGCTACGGTTTCACTGAAGCGCCTCGCGGTGCGCTCGGGCACTGGATTAAGATCAAGGACGGTAAGATCGACAATTATCAATGTGTCGTGCCGACGACGTGGAACGCATCTCCTCGCGATTCGAAGGGCAATATTGGCGCTTTTGAAGCTTCCCTGATCGGTACCCCGATGGCCGATCCGCAGCGGCCTCTGGAGATCTTGCGCACCATCCATTCCTTTGATCCGTGCTTGGCTTGCTCGACGCACGTGATGAGTGCTGAGGGCCAAGAAATGGCTTCAGTTAAAGTTCGTTAGGTCCATGCAGGACACGGCTCAGAAGCTTCTTGCCGCCGTCGATGCGGCACCGACTGCTCGCAGGAGGGGCGGCGGCGTCGCCTACATTTATGCGCCGGTGCGACTCTGGCATTGGGTTAATGCGGCTGCGATTCTGGTGCTGAGTTTAACCGGCTATTTTATTGGAACCGGGACACCAGCGACGTGGGGAAAGGCAAGCGGCAGTTTCCTGTTCGGCTATATCCGCTTCGCTCATTTCTCGGCGGGATATGTGCTCAGCGTCGGCTTTCTTCTACGCATCTACTGGGCTTTGATGGGAAACGCGAATGCCATACAAATCTTTTGCGTGCCGCTCTGGCGCGGCTGCTTTTGGCGGGAATTGTACCACGAGATTCGCAGGTATGCCTTCCTTACGGTTGAGCCTGAGACGGGCCTCGGGCACAACCGCCTTGCTCAGCTCGCAATGTTCTTCATGTTTACGCAGACGATCACATTCATGGTCGTCACAGGCTTTGCACTTTATGGGCAAGGTGCTGGTACTGACAGCTGGCAGTACAAGGTGTTCGGCTGGGTGTTTTCACTCTGGCCGAACAGTCAGGACGTCCACACCTGGCATCATCTCGGCCTATGGGTGATCGTGATGTTCGCGCTGGTCCACATCTACGCGGTGCTCCGGGACGACATCATGTCGCGCCGCAGCTTCCCTTCTATGAAGTAGGTGAGCGCGGGTTTGACGATTGACTGGGAAGCGCATGCTCAATCCGAAAGACAAAAAGCGGATTCTGGTGCTCGGCATTGGCAACATCCTGTGGGCCGATGAGGGATTTGGTGTGCGTGCGGTCGAGGAGTTTCATCGCCTCTACGCCGTCGCTGACAACGTCACCGTTCTCGATGGCGGCACCCAGGGGCTCTACCTCGTCAGTTTTCTTGAAGGGGCCGATTGCCTGATCGTGTTCGATGCTATCGACTATGGATTGCTGCCCGGGCAGTTGAAGCTTGTACGAGATGACGAAGTGCCAAAATTCACGGGCGCCAAGAAAGTGAGCCTGCATCAGACCGGCTTCCAGGAGGTCTTGAGCGCGGCCGATTTGCTTGGCAGACGGCCGCGAGAGCTCGCTCTTATCGGCTGTCAGCCGTTGGATCTGGAGAATTGGGGCGGACCGCTGACCGCACCGGTGCGCTTTCAGATTGCCCCTGCGATTAAACTCGCTTGTAGACTCCTAGAGCAGTGGGAGTCGCCGGCAAAACCGCGGAGCGCGCCGCTGGCTGCATCTGAACGGCTCTTGGCGAACAATATTGACCATGCGAATTATGAAAATGAGGGCGCAGCCGATCTAGAAGCCTGCGACTGACCATGTGCCTTGGCTTGCCAATGACGATTGTCGAGACTGACGGTATTACCGCGCTGTGCGAATATGGCAGTGAACAACGGCGCATCTCCGTCATGCTGCTCGCTGATGTATCGGTCGGCGCCAAGGTGCTCGTTCATATCGACAGCGCAGTGCGGCTCTTAGACGAAAATGAAGCAAGGCAGATCTCCGAAGCACTTGACGGGCTTGAGGCCAGCCTCAACGGTCAGAACTACGATCGCTTCTTTGCGGACTTGATCGGTCACGAGCCGCAATTGCCGGAGCACCTACGCTAACGGTTCCGCTCCCTTGCGCGGACTGGGGTTCTTCACAGACCGAATTCCAGTCGCAGGAACATCGGCCTGGATAATATCAGGCGCTATGCCGTTGGTTCGAATGCGAGCCGCGGCTGAAGGTGATTGGCATGCGCCTTGCTAACCGCCTGCTAGCAGAACCGAACATTATCAGAAAGAAGTGCGATGAAGTTGCAGCCGGCGCAGCATGGTCTGACACGACCCACTCAGTCGGACGTGGAGGGCGTCAGCGCCGATGCGCGCCTGGCCGTGCACGCTCCCGGGAAGGAGACCGTGATGCCGCTGTCGGCGGCCGATCCCCTACATATGCTCCGGATCATCCAGCTCGCATTCTTTCTTTCTGAGTTTGTTTGGCCAGGCATGCAAGGTGCAGTACACTCGTGCGGGGCTAGTGGCACACCAGTCGGCCGGCGTAGACCGTCGACGCCGAGCCTATGCCAAAGGCACGATATACTCTGCCTAATCGGCAAGATACCGGCCCGTTCGCTCACGATCAATCGCATCTCCGGGCCGATCATTCGGGCACACGCCGGCAGCATCGGCGTCGGCAAGTGCAATGCCCGTGGATACAGACAATGGAACATCGCATCGTGAAAACAGCGATCCCCGTTGTATCCGGCGCCGCCGACCGGGCGGCGAGCGACGTTACCACTAGATCTGGATGTCTCGATGTATTCTATCGCCCCGCGACGAGTGCGCTCGTCAAGCGCGCCTGGCGCGATTGCGACGAACGTGCAAGGAAGCACCCGAACGCCACCTTGCTGTTGTCAAATGCCGCTGCTGCCGTTGGGGGGCAGAGAAGCGGTTCTCCGACACAATTGTACGATCTCGCATATCTCAGCGATGCCGAGCACAAGCTGATCGACGAATTGCTCGGAGAAGGCGAGGTGACCGGCGTGGTTGCGCTGCCCGATGGCTGTTTGGCGCAAATCCGTGAATCCGTGCTTGCGGGAATCTGGCGCGTGCGCATCGGGACCGAACCGGCAAACGAATATGTTGAGGTCGGAGGGATTCCGCAGATTGTCCGGCGTGCCGCAACTGACCTGACGTCCGCCGATCTTGTGATTGGCACGCCGCCGCATGGCGCGATGAACGTTCAACCGGTGCTGGCCGAAATACGCGAGCGGGCTAGCGTGTGGCGATTTGGCATGAATGCGCACATCATCAATCTCACATTGCTACCAATGAGCATTGTCGACTTGACATTCCTGCAGCAAAGCTTGGGCAACGGACCGGTCCAACTCATGTTGCGGGGCTACGGCGCCTGCCGAGTGCAGGCGACCGGGACTAGGAATGTTTGGTCCGTGCAGTTCTTCAATTCCACGGACAACATCATCCTTGATACGCTGGAGATTGGGGGCGTGCCGATTGTTGCGTTGGCTGCCGACGAGGATTTCCAGGACTCTGCCGAACGCTTGCAGGAAATCATTAAGGCGTACTTCACATGAAGCGCTCGGGCATTTGGCATCAGATAGGATCCCGCAGATGGGGCGTGCGCATGGGCCATAGCTTGCGCGCGATGATGGGGCCGCGTTGCGCATGATCGTCGCTGCCCGCAACAAAATCCATGTCCGCGTATTGCTAGCTGCCGACGTAGTCGCCTCGGTCGAGATCCTGCCACGAGTCCGGCCACCGCTGGCGCGGATATTCGCCGGAAAGCCGGCCTCGTCACTACTCAATGTCGTCCCGCGGCTCTTCGCGTTATGTGCCACTGCGCAGCAAATCGCACTGTTGTCCGCGATCGAAACCGCGCGCGACGAAGTGATCACCCTCACAACAAAACAGCGTCGTATTGCGCTTATCATTACCGAGCGCATCGTGGATTTGGTACGGGGGCTGTTTGTCGGACATCTTACGCCGGACGTCGGCAGTGCGGCGGCAATCGGCTCCCTGATGTCGGAATTGTCAGCGCTTGTCCGCTCCGAACAGCTAGCCTGGGGCTCCCCTCAACGGGAAGCAACAGCACGGATTGTCGCTGCGATGGGCACGCTGGGCGTACCGAATGAGGGGGGCGCGCTCAGGTCCGGTAGCCCACTGGCGCGTCGCGTTCTGGCGCTTAATGAGGTCGGCCTGAAGTCTGCCCCGACGGAACACTCGTTCCTGTCCGCTGCTGACGACCTCAAAATTACGGAGCGGTTGCTCGGAGATGACTCGACGTTTTGCTGTTGCCCCGATCTCGAAGGACATGTGCCCGAGACGGGTCCATGGGCGCGCCAAATGACCCGAGATCGGCTGTTGCTGAGACCCTTCGGTGCGGCCGAGCGGCTGACGGCCAGAATTGTTGAAATCGTCCGGCTATGTGCCTGGCTTGAGGCCGGCGCTCAGATTGACGCCGCGGAGCATGGGATTATCGAAAGATATAAGCTAGGGCCCGGCCGTGCAGCGGCCGCGGTCGAATGCGCCAGGGGCCGTCTCTACCACGCGGTTGAGCTTGATGCTCAGGGCCGGATATCCCGCTTCGAATTCCTTGCGCCGACGGAGTGGAACTTCCACCGGCGCGGACCGCTTGTACGGAACCTGCAGGGGGCGGCGCTGACGGCTCGACGACGCTGTGATGAAGTGCGCGCATTGATTGCATCGCTCGATCCATGCGTCGGGTTCACCTTCAATTTTCGCGAAGTTCGCGATGCATGAAATGGCGATTTGTCTTGGGATCATTCAGATCGTCGAGGAGAAGGTACGGGAGCGATCCTCTTCGCGGGTGCGGAGCGTCTGTTTAGAGATGGGAGCGCTGAGTCATGCCGCGCCGGAAGCGATCAGGTTCTGCTTTGCTGTCGCTGCAACGCGAACCGTTGCCGAGGGCGCCGCTCTTAATATCGTCGAACTACCAGGCGTTGCCTGGTGCATGAGCTGCTCGAAAAGTGTCGAAATTTCACGACGCGGTGAGTGCTGTCCTTGCTGCGGCAGCTATCAATTGCAGGTAATTGCGGGCGAACAGATGCGAGTAAAAGAGCTGGAGATCGATTGATGTGTACCGTTTGCGGCTGCACGGAAGGGACGCCGTCGACCAAACACTTGGAGGCGAATGATGCGGAGAGCCATGAACGATACGCCGACCATGTGCAGGATGATTGCGATAGCCATTCTGCCCTTCAGCCGCCCGACCAAGGTCCCCCGCTCTCAAACCACGGTGGCGATAGTTATAACCGTCGTCGGTCGGCCCATCATCACGCCCTTCCGAGCGGCGGCGCCGGCTCGGCTGGTTTAAGGGTCGCGGGCATGAGCAGAAAGAAGATCATTGAGATCGAGCGCGATATTCTGGGCAAGAATAATGGGATTGCGGCCGTCAACCGCGCGCTCTTCGTTGCCGATGACCTGCTTGTATTTAATCTATTGTCCAGTCCCGGAGCAGGTAAAACGACACTGCTGGTCCGCGCCGTGTCCGAGCTGAAACGTAGGCGGCCGGTTGGGGTTATTGAAGGCGACCAGCAGACCTCGAACGATGCCGAACGTATTCGGGCGGCCGGCGTGCCAGCCGTTCAAGTCAATACCGGCAAGAATTGCCATCTCGATGCTGCAATGATTGGCGAGGCTTATCGCCACTTGCCGCCGCTCACAGGCGGTATTCTCTTCATCGAGAACGTCGGTAATCTGATCTGTCCCGCTGCCTTCGATCTTGGCGAGGCCCGCAAGATCGTAGTTTTTTCGATTACGGAAGGTGAAGACAAGCCGCTCAAATATCCTGATATGTTTGCCGCTTCGTCGCTCATGCTGATTAACAAGATTGATCTGGCGTCGCTGCTTGATTTCGATTTGGGAAAGACCATCGAATACGCCAGACGCGTCAATCCGAAGATCGACGTGCTTGTCGTTTCGGCTCGTACTGGAGAGGGCTTTGGCGCGCTCTACGCCTGGATCGATAAGCAGGCGGGCGATCAGAGGCGCATCGTAGAGGACACAAGGCTATGAGCGCCGCAGCCACCTGCGACCGAACACGGCTGCGCGTGCGCGTGAGCGGGGCAGTGCAAGGGGTCGGCTTTCGTCCTTACGTTTATGGACTCGCCATGCGGTACGGATTGGCCGGGTTTGTCATCAATGGCCCCGAGGGCGTCATCATCGAGGTCGAGGGCCACCGTGCGTCGGAGTTTGTTGCCACGTTACCGCTTGAGGCGCCTCCATTGGCACGCATCGACCACATCTGCGTTCGGGAGACTGTGGCGCTCGCGGCGAAGGACTTTTCCATCGGCACGAGCGAAGTCGGAAAATTGTCAACGCAGATCGTTGCCGACGCCGCGGTCTGCCCGCAATGCCTCAGCGAGCTATTCGATCCAGAAAATCGGCATTACCTTTACCCGTTTATCAGTTGCTGCCATTGCGGCCCACGCTACACCATCGCCGAACGGCTTCCATACGATCGCCGTAACACCGTGATGAGCGCTTTTAACTTGTGCGCCGCCTGCGCGGCCGACTATGCCGATCCGGCGAGCCGCAGGTTTCACGCAGAGGCGATCGCGTGTCCGGCATGCGGTCCTCGGCTCAGCCATGGGATCAGCGTCATTGTCGCGGCAATCGCGGGGGGACAGATCGTGGCGATAAAGGGGCTGGGCGGATATCAGCTTCTTTGCGATGCGCGTAATCAGGAGGCCGTGCAGCGTTTGCGCAGGAGAAAGCTCCGCCTTCAGAAGCCACTCGCAGTTATGGTCGATTCCATAGAGGGCGTTGGCGAAATCGCGGAGGCGAACGCGGCCGAGCTTACGCTGCTCGAATCCATCGCACGTCCTATCGTCCTCCTGCCAACGCGCAACAATCTGGCGCCCGCCATAGCTCCTGGTTTATCACGAATGGGTGTCATGCTGCCCGTAGCGCCGCTGCATCACCTCATCTTGCATGCGTTTCGCTCGCCGCAGGCGCGTGCGGGGTCTGGCCCGGTCATCGTCGTCACCAGTGCAAATCTCTGCGGCGAACCGCTCCTGATCGATAACGCGCAGGCGCTGCGGCGACTCAAGGGGGTCGCCGACCTTGTCGTGACCCATGATCGCGATATCTTGACGCCTGCTGATGATTCCGTGGTTTCAGTGGTGGCCGGCCGGGCCCAATTCATTCGCCGTGCTCGCGGCTATGTTCCCGAACCGATACGGCTTGCAAGGTCCGTCCCGCCCGTGCTCGCCGTAGGCGGGGCACTGAAATCGACCGTCACCATCACGCGGGACGACCAAGCGTTCGTCTCTCAGCATATTGGCGATCTAAATACAGCCGAAGGCATCCGTGCGTTTGAAAAGACGATCCGACACCTCACATCGAGCCTTGACGTGGAGCCCGTCGCCGTCGCCCATGATTTGCATCCCGATATGGCTTCTACCCGGTTTGCGGAGGCAAATGCCCGCGCGCTGGTCGCGGTTCAGCATCACCACGCACACGCTGCCGCAGTAATCGCCGAGCACGGCCATGCGGGACCTGCGCTTGCCCTGGTGCTCGACGGACATGGCTTTGGCTCCGAAGGCGGTAACTGGGGTGGCGAACTATTGTTGTGCGAAGGGACGTGGTCCCGACGCATCGGGCACTTAGCGCCCCTGCAGATGCCTGGTGGAGATCGTGCAGCCCGCGAGCCGTGGCGCATGGCGAGCGCAGTATTACACGGGCTCGGCCGGGGTAACGAAATCGGGCAGCGCTTTGCGGCGCAGCGCCAAGCCGGGGGGCTGTCGGACTTGCTCGACCAGCCGGGCGGGACCACCACGACCAGTGCGGGACGGTTGTTCGATGCGGCAGCGGCGCTGCTGGGGATTGCGAATTTGCAGAGCTATGACGGCGAAGCAGCGATGAAGCTCGAAGCGCTGGTGCGGCAGACTGCGATTCTGGAAGCCGGCTGGACCATCGATGGCGGCGTGCTGTCGCTTGGTCCGCTATTCTCGCGGTTGATTGCTGATGACATTGACGTCGCCGGCGGAGCCGGGCTGTTTCATGGCACTTTCGCCGCCGCCTGCGTTGACTGGGTCACGCGCTCTGCGCGGACAACGGGCGTTAATACCGTGGTTCTGAGCGGCGGCTGCTTCCTGAACGCTGTGCTGGCGGACAAAATCCCGCGCGGTTGCAGCGATGCCGGTCTTACCCCGCTGGTGCCGCAGCGGCTGCCGCCCAATGATGGCGGTTTGAGCCTTGGCCAGGCCTGGATTGCCGCTCTACAGATGGCTCAACAGTCGCCCGCCAGCGGAGGAACTGCCTGATATGTGTCTTTCGGTTCCGGCAAAGATCGCCAAGATTCTTCCCAACCAAATGGCCCTCGTGTCCATCGATGGCATCAGCCTGGAGATATCGATTGCCCTCATCGACGAGCTTGAGGTCGGCGATTGCGTCCTAGTCCATGTCGGCTATGCGCTCGCTAAGATCGATCCGACAGAAGCCAAGCGCACGCTAGAGCTCCTGCAGGAGCTAGGCAGCGCAGCGCAGGAATGCCGATCGTGAAATATTTTGACGAATTTCGCGACAAGACCACCGCGCACGGACTTGCGCGTGCGATTGACGCTGCGGTCAGTTCACAAAGAGCCTACCGGTTCATGGAATTTTGCGGTGGACACACTCATGCCATCTCCCGCTACGGTTTGGAGGATCTGCTGCCCGCGAACGTCCGGATGATCCACGGGCCCGGTTGTCCCGTCTGCGTTCTGCCGGCGAGCCGTATCGACATGGCGATCCGGCTCGCCGAGCGACCAGAGGTCACTCTGTGCGTCTACGGCGACCTGATGCGCGCGCCCGGGTCGCAAGGACAGTCCCTGTTGCGAGCTAAAGCGCTCGGGGCCGACATTCGGATGGTCTACTCGACCCTCGACGCTATCCGGCTGGCCGAACAGACGCCGGGCCGTGAAGTGGTTTTCTTTGCCATCGGATTTGAGACCACGACACCCCCGTCGGCGGTCATGATTCGCATTGCCGAGAACAAACGGTTGGAGGGCCTTAGCGTGTTCTGCAATCACGTGCTTACACCCTCGGCGATGCACAGCATTCTCGAGAACCCGAAGATCCGCAACACAGGTGGCGTCCCCATTGACGGCTTCATCGGGCCTGCACATGTCAGCACCATTATCGGTACGCGGCCTTACGAGCCCCTGGCGGAACAGTTCGAGAAGCCGATCGTGGTCGCCGGATTTGAACCACTCGACGTGCTGCAGGCTATCCTGATGCTGGTGCGGCAGGTGAACCAAGACCGCTACGAGGTAGAAAACCAATACAGCCGTGCAGTGACACGCGATGGCAATCGGCGCGCCAAGGAGGAGGTGTCGCAGGTATTCGAACTGCGTGAGCAGTTTGAATGGCGTGGGCTTGGACTTGTACCCAACAGCGGACTGAAGCTTAAGCGGTCTTACGCAAAGTTCGACGCGGAGACGCGTTTTGCGATCCACGACATGCGTGTCGCAGACAATCCGGCCTGTGAGTGCTGCGCGATCCTGCGTGGCGCCAAACGGCCGGTCGATTGCAAGTTGTTTGGAAATGCGTGCACGCCGGAAACGCCCATAGGGGCCTGCATGGTGTCATCAGAAGGGGCTTGTGCGGCGTATTGGACCTATGGCCGAGTTCGTGATGAGCAGATGAGGCAGACGTCATGAGCGTGAAAGCCGATCAACGCAACCTCGACCTGGAGAACGGACGCGTTGAACTTGCCCACGGCTCTGGAGGCCGTGCCATGGCACAGCTGATCTCCGGCCTTTTTCACCAGGCCTTCGGTAATGAATGGCTCGCCCGGTGCAATGATCAGTCGGCGTTTGATGTTTCGGGAGGCAGGATGGTGATGACGACTGACGGCTATGTGGTTTCGCCACTGTTCTTTCCCGGCGGCAATATCGGGTCCTTGGCTGTGCACGGCACGATCAATGATGTCGCGATGTCCGGCGCACGTCCACTCTATTTGTCAGCCAGCTTCATCATCGAGGAGGGCTTCCGGTTTTCCGATCTCAAGGCGATTGCGGATTCGATGGGCGCGGCGGCGCGAGGGGCCGGCGTTTACATCATTGCCGGGGACACCAAGGTCGTAGAGCGGGGCAAGGCGGATGGTCTGTTCATCTCTACGGCCGGGATCGGGCTTGTGGCCGGGGGGCTCGATCTCTCCGCCGACAAGGCAAGGGTCGGGGATCGTGTGCTGCTGTCAGGTAGCCTCGGCGATCATGGGGTGGCGATCATGTCAAAACGTCAGAACGTCGCTTTTCAAACCGAAATCGTCTCGGACTCAGCAGCGTTGCATAATCTCGTAGCGGCCATGCTTGCCGCAGGTGGGGGAGGCATCCGGGTGATGCGCGACCCCACGCGCGGTGGGCTCGCTGCTGCTCTCAACGAGATTGCCCAGCAATCCGACCTCGGGTTTCATCTGCGGGAATCAACCATTCCGGTGAAGCCCGCTGTTGCGGCTAGCTGCGAACTCTTTGGACTCGATCCGATCCATGTCGCCAACGAAGGCAAGCTCGTTGCGATCGTGGCGCCTGATTCGGCCGATGCCGTTCTTGCAGCCATGAAGGCGCACCCGCTCGGGTCCAATGCGGCTGATATTGGCGAGGCGGTGGCTGACGATCACAAATTTGTTCAGATGACGACCGATTTCGGCGGCCGACGAATCGTCGACTGGCTGTGGGGCGAACAATTGCCTCGGATCTGTTGAACAGGCTGCGCAACGTCCTTTTTTGGCGGCCATTTACTATCAATGGTGATTAGCTCCTATCGATGGTGATTAGCCACCAGCTCCACAAGGCTTCGCTTGATAGGCAATCCTGCCCATTGGCAAATTGCCGTCTTTGCGGCCTGAGAAGTTCGGCGAGGCTGGATCGGTTGTTAGCTTTTCTGCGGGGCGAGACTGCAATTCGGAACGATTCATCGGTATCGCGCGAAACAGGATCGCACGATCTGGGCACCCCGTCGGTTTGAAATCCTGCGAAGCCTGTAAAATATCGCTGAATTCCTGCGCCATCTTGGTGGGCTGCGTCGCGATATCGCTGCACGCTTCAGATAAGAAGGGCGGATCAGGCAGGGAGTTTCAAATGAAGGTCGGAGTTCCGAAGGAAATCAAGGCGCACGAATATCGCGTCGGCCTTACCCCTGGAGCTGCCCGAGAATACGTGGCAGCGGGCCACCGCGTGATGATCGAGACTGATGCCGGCGCTGGCATTGGTGCAACCGATGACGATTATCGCAATGCTGGCGCAACGATTCTAACTTCGGCGGCTGAGGTATTCGCATCGAGCGAGATGATCGTAAAGGTTAAGGAGCCTCAGCCGGCCGAATGGTCCCAGCTGCGCGAGGATCACATCCTATTCACTTATTTGCATCTGGCCCCGGACCCGGATCAGGCTACCGCCCTCTTGAAATCTGGATGCACCGCGATCGCCTATGAGACCGTAACTGATGCGCATGGTGGTCTTCCACTGCTGGCGCCGATGAGCGAGGTCGCGGGTCGGCTTGCGATCGAAGCGGCGGGTAGCGCTCTAAAGCGGAGTACAGGCGGGCGAGGGCTGCTGATCGGTGGGGTGCCCGGCGTTCAGCCTGCTCGAATCGTCGTGATTGGAGGTGGCGTCGTCGGTACGCACGCGGCGCGCATGGCGGTCGGTCTGGGAGCAGAAGTGACCATCATCGATCGTTCGATAATCCGCCTCCGTGAGCTGGACGAGCTATTCGAAGGACGCGTTCGCACCAGGTTTTCGACCATCGAGTCGGTGGAGGAAGAGGTATTTGCGGCGGACGTGGTGATTGGTGCGGTGCTCGTCCCAGGTGCGAGCGCCCCGAAGTTGGTTCGCCGGAGCATGCTGAGCTCGATGCGCAAGAGGGCGGTACTCGTGGACGTCGCTATCGATCAGGGCGGGTGCTTTGAGACGTCGCACCCAACCACTCACGCTGATCCAACTTACGAAGTGGATGGAGTCATTCATTATTGCGTAGCCAATATGCCCGGTGCCGTACCGCTGACCTCGAGCCAGGCACTGAATAACGCGACCCTGCCGTTTGGTCTGGCTCTGGCCAACAACGGTTTTTCCGCCGTACTCGAAAATCCACATCTGCGGGCGGGCCTCAACGTCCATCGGGGCCGGCTAACTTACAAAGCGGTGGCCGAGAGCCTCGGGCTGCCCTTCTCACCGATCGAACAGGCTGCGGCCTGATCCCAGAGGCCCTCATGGGCGTTTCCTCCCGGACTTAGGCCACCCTTCGGGGTGGCTTTTTTTTGGCTCCATCGATCTGCTGACGCCGGCATTTTTCTAGCGTGGGGCGAAGCGGAGGATCACCAGACGAACGCCTGGCTTTAGTCGCCCGCACGATGGGAAGACAATGTACTTTCACTCATACAGCGCCTATGAATGCCGCTGTTGCCGGATAATCCAAGGCAATTGAGAATGCGTCCCGGGGGTCCCAGGAGGACGCGCATTTCCGGAGCGACTTTATCTGGAGCGATCGCCGCGGGCTTTCCGACTGCCTGTGAGGCGCGGACCGGCGATGACTCCCGCTATGCGCTGCTGTCAGGCCCCTTGTAGGATTTGCGACACCGTGTCGAGGCGGCGACTTGCGTTATGGAAAATACTGCAGACGAACCAAGCTCAAACTGTCTGGCACAAGACTTGATAGCAAGAAACCGTCCCGCACTTTTGCTTACGGAATCGCAGTGATGGCCTACAAGATAATCGCATCCCAGTGCACCGTCTGCGGTGCGTGTGAGTTCGAGTGTCCCAATGCGGCGATCAGCCTGAAGAACGACATATATGTGATCAATGCGTCCCAGTGTACCCAATGTGAGGGCCATTTTGACGCACCGCAATGTGCCGTCGTTTGCCCGGTGCCCGATACATGCGTGCCGGCAAAGGTGGGGTAGCCGATGAGAGGAGCTCCCGCACGAATTTACGAGGATACTCGACAGCCGCCGCCCTTTCAATCCATCTCCTGTTTTACTCAGTCGCTGGCCCGAGTTCGCGGTGGCTTGCGCAATCCGCTCGGATTGCCGCCGCTTCGATGATCGGTCCGTTCGAGGATTGAGAAGCAATCGTAGATTTCCGCCAGTCCTTAAAGAAGGCAAACGCGAACTTATTAAGGTTCTCCCGCGAACCCAAGCTCCGCTCGCTGTCGTCAGGTGGATATTTGTCTGTTAGGCGTATGAGTTCTTCCACGTTGGTCGATGCTTCCTGGCGCAGTGATCAAATGGGCCCCGGCGGTCGGTGACGGCAATTTCTTGCTCGATGATGTTGAGCGACTCCTGAGCCCGCGCACCACGATGGTTGCGATCACACAAATGTCGTGTGCTCTGCGCCGTGTTGCCGGTGAAAGACGCGGTGGGGATGCGCATGCCCGCGGTATCCGGTGCTGGTCGACGGCTGGCAAGGATACGTCCATCCGACCGCCGAAGTCTGCGATATCGATTGCGATTTCTACGTCATGACCGGCCACAAACAGTGCGGTCCGATGGGATTGGTGTGCTTACGGCAAGTCTGCGCATCCGGCATCGATGACGCCCTTTAATGGCCGTGGGGACATGATCCGCGAGGTTTTCGCGTTGCGGTGCCATTTATGGCGATCCGCCACGCCGGTTCGAAGCTCGTACGCCGCCGATCGCCGAAGCCATCGCTTTAAGCGCGGCTATCGATTACATTGCAGATCCGCAGGCAATCGCTTCCGCGCAGGAGAGGCTGGCTTCCACCTTCATGGACCGCGCCGGTGTAGCGGGGCGGCGCACTGTGCGATGCCGCTGCTCAACCAATTCGGCGTGCTGGCGACGTGCCGTGGGTCCATTGGACTTTACAATGCACACGGAGAGATCGATGTGCTCGTGCGTGCCCTGATCGAGCGGGGCAGCTGCTCTGGGCGAGCCTACGACGTTCACGCGGCGAGGCCATAGATCTCTGGGAGGATGCGATCGCGCACCTCATCAGCATTGCAGCAGGCGAGCACCTGTAGGTCTCAGCAAGCATAGATAGCATTGGCAAGCCTGTGTCGGTCAGCCGGCGTTGCAGCCGCCTTCCGCCTTCGATCCCAGAGTACTGCGGTGCCGGATACGCTCGAGAGCTGCGCAGGTTTTCACGCACAGCCCACCTTGTTCCATTTCGAACAGGCCCAAACGAAGAGTTCTCTGCGCAAAGCGCGATGTCGGATTCGCAACAACACATCTTTTCCCGCACGAGGCACGCTAAGCAACTTTGATTGTTCGGTTTTTTGTGCTGACCAGACGCTGGCATGCTGGTTGCAAAACTTGGGTCAAGAAGCCGCCCTCGCAACAGCTAACCTTTGAAGGATATCAGATGAGTCTCGCCACGACCCAGAGCATCGCAGAAATCAGGGCTCGCAACAAAGAGCTGATCGAGGAGGTGCTTAAGGTCTATCCGGAAAAAACCGCGAAACGGCGTGCCAAGCACCTCAACGTCCACCAAGCCGGCAAGTCAGACTGCGGGGTGAAGTCCAACATCAAATCCATACCTGGCGTGATGACGATCAGAGGCTGCGCCTATGCAGGGTCAAAGGGAGTGGTCTGGGGACCAATCAAGGACATGGTTCATATCAGCCATGGCCCGGTCGGCTGCGGTCAGTATTCGTGGGGCTCGCGACGCAACTATTACGTCGGCACGACGGGCATCGATAGCTTCGTGACTCTGCAGTTCACCTCCGACTTCCAGGAAAAGGATATCGTATTCGGCGGAGACAAAAAACTGGACAAAATCCTTGATGAAATCCAAGAGCTGTTTCCACTTAACAACGGCATCACAATCCAATCGGAATGCCCGATAGGGCTGATCGGCGACGATATTGAGGCCGTGTCAAGAGCGAAATCCAAGGAATATGGCGGCAAAACCATCGTGCCGGTCCGTTGTGAGGGCTTCCGGGGCGTGTCGCAGTCATTAGGCCATCACATCGCTAACGATGCGGTGCGCGATTGGATTTTCGGCCACCTCGAGGGCGACGGCAAACCAAAGTTCGAGCCGACGCCGTACGATGTTGCGATCATCGGAGACTACAATATCGGCGGCGATGCGTGGTCATCAAGAATTCTGCTGGAGGAGATGGGCCTGCGCGTGATCGCGCAGTGGTCCGGCGACGGCTCGCTGGCAGAGCTCGAAGCAACGCCGAAGGCAAAGCTCAACATTCTGCATTGCTATCGCTCAATGAACTACATCTCCCGCCACATGGAAGAAAAGTTCGGTATCCCCTGGTGCGAGTACAATTTCTTCGGACCTTCAAAGATCGCAGAGTCGCTGCGCAGGATTGCGGGTTATTTCGACGACAAGATCAAGGAAGGCGCCGAGCGGGTGATCGAGAAGTACGAGCCGCTCGTGAACGCGGTGATCGCTAAATATCGCCCGCGCCTGGAGGGCAAGACGGTGATGCTGTACGTCGGCGGGCTCCGTCCGCGCCATGTTATTGGCGCATATGAGGACCTGGGGATGGAAGTAATTGGCACCGGATACGAGTTCGGTCACAACGACGACTATCAGCGCACAGCTCAGCACTACGTGAAGGACAGCACGCTCATCTATGATGACGTCAATGGCTATGAGTTCGAGCGCTTCGTCGAGAAGCTCCAGCCTGACCTTGTCGGCTCGGGCATCAAGGAAAAGTACGTTTTCCAAAAGATGGGTGTGCCGTTCCGGCAGATGCATTCGTGGGACTACTCGGGTCCATATCACGGTTATGACGGCTTTGCGATCTTTGCGCGCGACATGGACATGGCCGTCAACTCGCCGGTTTGGAAGAAAACGAAGGCTCCCTGGAAGGAAGCTTCGAACGCCAAGCTCCAGGCTGCAGAGTAAAGCAATTCATCTCGCTCTCTGGGAAAGCCGGGGCGATACAAATCTCGATAGTGAAGGATTTCACCAATGGCGCAGAGTGCTGAACACGTGCTCGATCATGTCGAACTGTTCCGCGATCCAGAATACCAGCAGATGCTGGCCAAGAAGAAGATATTCGAGAATCCTCGCGATCCTGCCGAGGTCGAACGTATCAAGGAATGGACGAAAACCGCCGAGTATCGCGAAAAGAACTTTGCGCGGGAGGCGCTAGCGGTAAATCCGGCCAAGGCTTGCCAGCCGCTTGGCGCCGTATTCGCCTCTGTTGGGTTTGAGCGCACGTTGCCCTTTGTCCACGGCTCGCAAGGCTGTGTGGCCTACTACCGCAGTCATTTGTCGCGGCACTTCAAGGAGCCTAGCTCCTGTGTCTCTTCATCAATGACGGAAGACGCTGCCGTATTCGGCGGTCTGAACAACATGACCGACGGGCTCGCGAACAGCTACAACATGTACAAGCCCAAGATGATTGCGGTTTCCACAACCTGCATGGCAGAGGTGATCGGAGACGACCTCAACGCCTTCATCAAGACGTCGAAAGAAAAGGGCTCGGTTCCGGCGGACTTCGACGTGCCGTTCGCTCACACGCCGGCGTTCGTGGGCAGCCACGTCACTGGTTATGACAATGCGCTCAAGGGCATTCTGGAGCATTTTTGGGACGGAAAGGCCGGAACAGCTCCGAAGCTGGAGCGCAAACCGAATGGGGCGATCAACATCATTGGTGGGTTCGATGGCTATACCGTCGGGAACCTTCGAGAGATCAAGCGCATCTTAGAATTGATGGGCATCGACCACACGGTTCTCGCCGACAATTCTGAAGTGTTCGATACCCCGACAGACGGCGAATTCCGGATGTATGAAGGTGGTACGACGCTGGAGGATGCGGCGAACGCGATTCACGCCAAGGCGACTATTTCCATGCAGCAGTGGTGCACGGAAAAAACGCTGACATTCGTGGCGGAACACGGCCAGGACATCGTATCCTTCAACTATCCGGTGGGCTTATCTGCAACGGATGACTTTATCGTCGCGCTGTCACGCATCAGCGGCAAGGAGATTCCCGAGCAACTCGCGCGAGAACGTGGTCGCCTGGTTGATGCCATCGCCGACTCCAGCGCTCATGTTCACGGCAAGAAGTTCGCCATCTATGGCGACCCGGATCTTTGCTATGGATTGGCTGCGTTTCTGCTCGAACTCGGCGCCGAACCGATTCATGTGCTTTCCACCAACGGCAACAAAGCGTGGCAGGAAAAAATGCAGGCGCTGCTTGCAAGCTCGCCATTTGGGCAGGGCTGCCAAGTCTATCCGGGTCGAGACCTCTGGCACATGCGCTCACTCTTGTTCACCGAGCCGGTCGATTTTCTGATTGGAAACACCTACGGGAAGTACCTGGAGCGTGATACCGGAACGCCACTGATCCGCATTGGCTTTCCGATCTTTGATCGGCATCACCATCACCGCTCCCCCGTATGGGGCTATCAGGGCGGTCTGAATGTATTGGTGAAGATCCTGGACAAGATCTTCGACGAGATCGACAAGAAGACCAACGTTCTTGGCAAGACGGACTACAGCTTCGACATCATTCGTTGATGAACGATTACAAGTGCCATCGCCCAAGCACAGGACGATGGCACGAGCACGTGAAGGTGGAATTTGCGATTCATTTGCCTTGAGAGGAAACAGGATGAGTTCACTAGCGGCCACGGTCCAGAATATCTTCGACGAGCCGGGCTGCGCCAAGAATGGCAGTAAGTCGGGGGCCGAACGCAGGAACGGCTGCACCAGACAATTGCAGCCGGGTAGCGCTGCCGGCGGCTGTGCTTTCGATGGCGCCAAGGTTGCGCTGCAGCCGTTCACCGATGTCGCTCACTTGGTACATGGTCCGATCGCGTGCGAAGGTAATTCCTGGGACAATCGCGGCGCGGCGTCGTCCGGCTCGGATCTGTGGCGCACCGCATTCACAACCGATTTGAGCGAAACCGATATTGTTTTCGGAGGCGAGAAGCGGCTCTGCAAAGCGATCAAGGAGATCATCGACAAGTACGATCCGCCCGCCATCTTCGTCTATCAAACCTGCATCCCGGCGATGATCGGCGATGACATCAACGCAGTCTGCAAGGCAGCATCTCAAAGATTCTCAAAGCCGGTGATCCCGATCAATTCTCCGGGCTTCGTCGGTTCGAAGAACCTCGGTAACAAGCTCGCCGGCGAGGCCTTGCTCGACTATGTGATCGGGACGAGAGAACCGGACTACACCACTCCGTACGACATCAATCTGATCGGAGAATACAACCTTTCGGGAGAGCTCTGGCAAGTGAAGCCATTGCTAGACGAGCTGGGAGTGCGAATTCACTGCTGCATCTCCGGCGATGGTAAATATCGCGAAGCCGCTTCATCTCATCGCGCGCGGGCGGCGATGTTGGTGTGCTCAAAGTCCATGATCAACGTGGCACGCAAGATGGAGCAACGCTACGGGATCCCGTTCTTCGAGGGATCGTTCTACGGTATTCAGGATTCAAGCGAATCGCTACGCCAGCTCGCCCGCTTATTGGTTGAACGCGGCGCCCCGACAGATCTGCTCGGGCGCACCGAAGCGGTGATCGCGCGCGAGGAAGCGCGGGCGTGGGCTGCCATCGAGCCGTACAAGCCGCGATTCGAAGGCAAAAAGGCCTTGTTGGTGACGGGCGGCGTCAAGTCATGGTCGGTCGTTGCGGCACTCCAGGAAGCCGGGCTGGAGTTGATCGGAACTAGCGTGAAGAAATCGACCAGGGAAGACAAGGAGCGCATCAAGGAGCTCATGGGGCAGGATGCCCACATGATCGAGGACATGACCGCGCGCGAAATGTACAAGATGTTGAAGGACGCAAAAGCGGACATCATGCTATCAGGCGGCAAGTCGCAGTTTGTCGCGCTGAAGGCGGCGGTGCCGTGGCTTGATATCAACCAGGAGCGTTGCCACGCCTATATGGGCTATGTCGGAATGGTTAAGCTGGTGGAGGAGATCGATAAGTCACTCTCCAGTCCGATGTGGGAGCAGCTACGTCGACCAGCGCCATGGGAGGCATTGGCCAAGGCGAGGGAGCAGATGCAATCGCCGATGGCCGCAATCGCCTGCGATCCGGCGCCGGCCGAAACCGCGCGCCGCGCGAGGAAGATCTGCGTGTGTAAGAGCGTTGATCTGGGAACGATTGAGGATGCAATTTACGTGCACGGCTTGAGGAGCGTCGCAGCGGTCCGAGAGCATACAAATGCGGGCGGTGGCTGCTGTCGAAGTCGCATCGAAGGTATGTTTGTGTCCGAGCCGTCTGACATGCGACAGGCCGCAGAGTAGGGAGTCGTCATGGCGCCAACAAAAGCCTGCGCTGTCAACCCGCTGAAGATGAGCCAGCCGATCGGCGCCGCATACGCCTTCATGGGGCTGCGCGGTGCGATGCCGCTTCTGCACGGCTCCCAGGGGTGCACATCCTTCGGGCTCACGCTCTTTGTCCGGCATTTCAAAGAAGCAATACCGCTGCAGACCACCGCGATGAGCGAGGTTGCGACCGTACTCGGCGGGTATGAGAATCTCGAGCAGGCGATACTGAACATCTATAACCGTACCAAGCCAAAGATCATCGGAATCTGCTCAACCGGGGTCACCGAAACCAACGGCGACGATGTGGATGCCTACCTCAAGCTAATCCGGAGCAATCATCCGCAACTCGCAAAGTTGCCACTGGTGTATGTATCGACGCCTGATTTCAAGGGCGCGTTCCAGGATGGCTGGGAGAAGGCTGTTGCACGCATGGTGGAGGTGCTGGTGGACCGGCCCAGCGCCAATGGCCTGTGGTATCCATCGAAGGTGAATGTTCTGCCGGGGTGTCACCTGACGCCCGGCGACCTTGATGAACTCCATGTCTTACTGGAGGATTTCGGATTGTGCCCCTCCTTCCTCCCTGACCTCGCGGGGTCCCTCGACGGGCATATCCCCGATGAGTTTACGTCAACGACCATCGGCGGCATTGACGTCGACGAAATCGCGAGCATGGGGCGCGCAGGATGGACGATTGCAATCGGTGCTCAGATGCAGCGCGCGGCTGAGATCATGCAGGCTAAGACCGGCGTGCCTTTTCGCGTGTTCGAGCGGCTGTGTGGTCTCCATCCGAACGACGAATTCATGACGTTTTTGAGCGAGATTAGCGGCCGCCCAATACCCTTGAAATATCGACGCCAGCGCAGTCAGCTCGCGGACGCTATGCTGGATGCTCACTTCCATATAGGCGGTCGCAAGGTCGCGATCGGTGCTGAGCCAGACCTTCTGTTCGATCTATCGAGCATGCTGCACGATATGGGAGCGCAGGTGACCGTCGCCGTGACGACCACTCAATCGGAGGTGATCGAGCGGATCAAGACCAAGGAGGTGCTCATTGGCGATCTCGAAGATCTGGAAGGACTCGCCAAACAGAAGCGTTGCGACTTGCTGATCACGCATTCGCATGGAAGGCAAGCGGCGGCGCGGCTGAAGGTGCCGTTCTATCGTACAGGTTTTCCGATGTTCGACCGGCTTGGCGCGGGCCACCAAATATCCGTAGGCTACCGTGGTACCCGCAGTGTGATCTTCGAAATCGCCAATCTCGTGATCGCGCATCGCGAGGAGAACGATCGTCCTACGCCCGATAGGTGGCGGACTACGCCCGGTCTGCCACAAAGCTCTGGGTGTCGCCGCTCCACCGGCGCGGGGCCAATTGCATGAAGGTCGCTTTTGCCACTCAGGACCTGAAACGAGTCGATGCTCATTTTGGTTGGGCAAAGAATATCGCAATCTACGATGTCGCGCCTGACGGTTATGTGTTTCTTAAAGCGATCGAGTTTGAGGGTGACCTTAAGGAGGACGGCAGTGATGACAAGTTGGCGCCAAAGATCGAGGCGATCAAGGATTGCGCAATCCTTTACGTCGCTGCCATTGGTGGTGCAGCAGCTGCGCGAGTGGTAGCCAACAAAATCCATCCTATCAAGGTGAGCAAACCAGAAAGCATTCCGGTGTTGCTAGAAAAGCTCGAGCGGGTGCTGAAGGGCACGCCACCTCCCTGGCTGCGCAAGGTCCTTGCAAAGGACCAACGGCGAACGTTTGAGTTCGGCGAATGAGGTGACATGACCGCAAAAATAGAGCAGCAGGGCAGCGTGGTCGACGCACCATTCCTCATCCAATTGGTCAAGATTTGGCGTGCTCAGGATACCAACGGATCTTGGGAAGGGAAGAGCGATCTTGATCTGCTCGAACCCTATATCCTGGACAGGGAGAAACGGCGCGCATTGCCGATTATAGGTGATCCCGATCCCGACACACTGTGGCGGCTTGAGCTATTCTTCGATGCGGTCGCGCTCTCGATGGAGAGGGAGACAGGCGTTATGGTTCAGCCGATTCTGAAGCTGCATCATGAAGGCTTCGGGCGCATAGTGCTCATCGCAGGGCGGTTGATCGCCGTAAACAAGCAGCTGCGCGATGTGCATCGCTTCGGATTCGATAGTCGCGTCAAGCTGGCTCAGGAGGGGGATAAATATGTCAGCGAGGGAATCGGCCTGATTCAGAAATTTCCGGACGTGGCAAACTATTGAGGATACTCACCCATGTGCGATCGTGAAACACTGAAGGCCGAACTAAAGAAAGTGTCCGCCAAGGCGATACAGGCCAAGATGGATCTGCACGACCTTTCGGAAGAATTGCCCATCAACTGGACGTCGATCATGATTGTGGCGCAGAAGGCGTACGATGTCTACGCCGAGCTCGAGCGCAAGAGCCGCGAGCTGAAAGCACTGGAAAATACTTGAAGGGGCAATGGATGTCATTTGCAACGCGAGACGGCCGCGACTGGACGCCTCAATACCTGACCTCGATCGATGCCAAGAAGTGCATCGGCTGTGGCCGCTGTTTCAAGGTGTGCGGTCGAGATGTCATGACCTTGAAAGGAATCAACGAGGAGGGCGAACTTGTCAATCTCGACAATGACGAGGACGATGAAGTCGAAAAGAAGATCATGGTTCTAAACGATCAGGGCGCCTGCATCGGCTGCGGTGCGTGCGATAGGGTTTGCCCGGCCAACTGCCAGACCCACGTTTCAGCCGCAACCGAAGCTGCATGAGCGAAGGGGGATCGCATGAGGGGACGACCCGTTGGATCAGGTCAACCCGCAACCGAGACTCGCAGCGGCCGACTCGAATGGTCCCGATCTTCCACTGAACAGCAAGACGGAGCGAGCGGAGATATTGGCATAGGTCGCATAGGAGCTTAGCTCCCAGGCAAGCCATACCGGCTGAGTGCGCCTGCTTGCGAGCCTGTCCCGTACTGCAGGGACCCCGTTTTCCCGAAAGGCGCCTGGCCCTGACGCGGGGAGGGCGATCGGTTACCTTCGTGGTCTTCAAGATTGCGAATTGCCGGTTTCCGAACTAGGGACTTTCCTACGGAGCCAATGGTGCCCATCTTATCCTGTGGCGTGCCCGGTTGGAGGATCGGCAGGAGCATAAGTCGCCCGAGGTGCACGGGCGTTGACATCTGTCTGCCCGATCATAGCCGATTGCGTTGAACCGCATGTGACGGCCGCACCTGTGTCCTCCGCAATTCTCCACTGGGGACCGGATCAAGCAGCCCGGAATTGGATGACGGTGCAATAGCCTATGCGAGTTCGTGGACGCCGCGAAAAAGGCACCGATCAGCAATTCTGCTCGCGAGCAGCTGATCCTCGATGGAAGGCTGCATTGGTCAATGTGCCTGCTCAATGGCGGCGGCGGTCCGAGGAAAAGGGTGGTGGCGCTGATCTGCGCCATTATCGGTCGCATTCTTGATGGATCAAGCACGGGCAATATCACGCGCCGTCAGCTTTCGATCGGTGACCAGCGGGGGCGTGACTCGCGTGCGATTGCGCAGCCGCAGTCTCCCAAATGCCGGCAGATGCTTCGGTCAGGTTGTGGTCAGTTAGGTTAAATATTCTCGCCGCGAGCTTGCGCGGCACGAGCTCAATTGCGTGCAATTTTGCCGATAGGAGAGCGATCTGATGTATGGCAGAATCGTTGGCTCATCCAGCCAATCCACAAGCGCTAGCCAAGCTGATGAATCGGGAGATAGCCCCCGCTTTGCGGAAACAATTGCAGGTATGGAGCCAGGTGGATCGTCATCTGAAACAAGGGCTCCATACTCTCTGGATTCCAAGTCGCCCATTGTAGAGATCAGCGAATATTCCTTCGACAAAGGGCTGAAGAAATTTTTGGGGGCAGACATCAGGCACATCGCGAGCAACCCGCAAGAGTACTCGGACTTCGTATCGGAGAAAGCTGAGCACGCAGCAACGGTTACTGGAAGCTATATCAACACTTATCATGATCCGGCTAGGCCCGCGCGCTTCTACAGCTATCCATTGGATGGCGAAACAGTTGGCCTGTTAAGAGTCGGAGGTCCGGTTCGGATTAAGGGAGAGGCCTTCCGGGAACAGTTTGGGCGCAACGATCTCACCTCCGTGGTAGACCTTCGGGTGACTCACCCCCTCGTCGAGAACGCGGGCGATATTCTGCTGGAACACCAACTGAGAAAGGATGGTGATTATCCGTTGATCTTGTCCAAACCAGCCCGGGACGGCATGGAACCCCGCCTAGAGAAAATGGGTTTTGAGCACGTGGGCCGAAATCACTGGGTGCTTGATCCTCACCAGCATCCTGAGGTGTGGACAAAGAATGAGAACGACGAGTGGCAGCGAGTAGGCAAGCCTACGAAGTACCTTGTCACGGCAGAGGGCGGTGATACTGCCCCTGGACCGGCCGTCGAGACGGACTTTTCCGACGAAGATGACCCGTCATTCTACTTGGAGCGCGCCCTTGCAGGGCAGCGCATAGAGTAAAGCAACCGCTAAACCTGAACGATCTTTCGAAAGCTGAGAGAGTGATATCGACACTCAGAGAAGTTTTCGAAAGGGAATTGTTGGACGATGACCCTTCATTTTGCTTGGAGCGCGCTTTTGCCGAACGCGCATGGAGTAACGTGGCTGCGCTAGCAGCGCTGGCCTGAAATGAGGGGCATGTGACCGTTCTAAGCGCGGGCGCAACGGTCTTAATTCAAAAGGGGGCGCGCGCTCGCCGCGTGCGCCCCAGCCGGCTGGAAGCGAGCACTCGACGCTTCTGCGAAGGCACATGCGATGCCGCGGGGGAGCGCCATCCGACGGCACCGTAGCCGGCCTTATGCAGCGTGGCCTCAACGAGCAGCGACGACCATCCATCGCGTTAAGCAGTCCGGCAAAGCCCGAGCTCGAAAACTGCAAGTCTGCAGCTAGCATGGAGGAGATAAGAAGGCTCAATGTTCGTGCAAATTGGTCTGAATTATGCGCCCCGGGCAATGACGTCTGCTGCAATGCCGAAGTTTGCGCGTTGGATTACCAGAAACGCGATACGTCTCGGCACTCGTACGGTTATTGCAGGGGCGCTTGAACAGCAACAATGAAGCCTTGCAATAAAACGAGCGATGAATGCAGCACAATCCCATCTATGTGATTTGCAGCTTTAACGACATTCCGAGCCGCCAGGCGATGGGATTCCGTCTTGTAGTCGTCGATGATGACGGCAATCGCCGCCCGTGGCCCATCATTGTGGTGCGATGGGGCAAAAAGGTGATCGGCTATGTCAATAAATGCCCCCACAACGCCGTCAATTTGGACTGGGAGCTGAACCAATTCCTCGATCCATACGGCATCAGGCTGATGTGCGGCAAGCACGGTTCAACCTTCGAACTTGGCACCGGGCGGTGCGTCGAAGGTCCATGTCAGGGTAGAGCGCTCGCGCCGATCGCATTGGTCGTTATGGATGGTGACATCTGCGTCGTCGGTGTGCATCTTGTGGAAGACGATGCATCGGCCGACAACTGAAGACCGCGCTCAGACCGGCCGGTTCTCGTTGCGGTTTTTAACAGCCTCCATCCTCTTTAGTCCGTCGTCATACGAGATCTCCTCATGGGATAGATCGAGATGCTTTGTGGCATCGAGGAGGTAATCAAGCTTGCCGCCCGGATCGAGCTTCTTGATGTCGTCCTTGTTCAGCCCGACCAGGTCCATCAGCTCCTTCCAAACGGTGGATTCGTCGCACGGTAACACGTGGAAGTTAATATCGCCGAGGTTAACTCGGTACTTCGCCAGCAGATCGATGTTGTTGCAGAAAATGAAGTAGCTGCCGGTTGGGCTTAAGGCACCGTTGAGGACGGTTGCGACGTCAGCAAGATACGCGAAGGAATGTAAGTAGCCGGCCAGCACGGGAATAGTGCGCTCTCCGTCCTGCGCGATCGTCAGAACCTGCTCGATCGAATAGTCTGGCGGTCGTTTCTCGTCCGCGACCTGAGTCTGGAACTTTAGTGCGATGTCCCCGCGAAAGCCGAACCGGCCCGGCTTGGTGGTCGCGCCTTTGAGTACGGCGTTGAGAAGGCGGCCCTCCTTCTCGAGTCTGCCGAGTGCGGTGTTCTCGATTGCAGTCATTAAATGTGTCCTCGATCTAAGCTCTTCACCGATCCGTTGGTCGGTGCCAGACGCGATGCAAATTGCCTGCCGCCGCATGCGTAGCGGCCTTCAGCGCAGCTTGGAAAGAAAACGCCTCGGTGGTTGGGACCGCCTCAAGTAGCTTTGTCAGGATCCTGACAGCCGTTCCAACGCCGACGGCGCGAAAGTGAGCATCATTAAGCGTCTGCGCGCTGGCACGTGACTTGCTCTCAGCTGGGTCCAAGCTGACGAGGGAAAGACGTGATCAACCTGACCGATAGCGCAGTGAATGCGATCAAGAGCGCGATTTCATCCTCGGCGCGCCCGGCCGGTGGTCTGCGCGTCATGATCGAAGCAGGCGGCTGCAATGGATTCAAATACAAGATGGGCCTGGCCGAGGAGCCAAAGCCTGACGACACCGTGATCGAATGCGATGGACTGAAGGTGTTCGTCGATAACAAGAGCCGTGAGCATCTGGTCGGCACGACCATCGATTTCGTGCTGGCACCGGAGAGCTCCGGCTTTACCTTTCACAACCCGAACGCCACCGCGAACTGCTCCTGCGGAAAATCGTTCAGCTGACGGAAAACATTGATGAGGTCAGGAGGAGAAGGAATTGAACCATGCCGGCCGAACCAGAACAAGTGAGGAGATCGTCTTTCACTACGAAGCGGGAGGGGCGCATTCGTTGCGTGCACGGCGAGATCCGGCCCAATATGCAAGCCGGCCGAGGCGACTGTTCGCTGAACAGCACGATAGCAGCGTGCTCATGGCGAGGCGGGCCGGTGCTGGCAGGTCGTGCAAGCTTTCGAGCGTAAGGTTAGGAGGCGTTCAGACGCGATTGGTAGATAAGAGCGGAGGATTGGATCGCCTAGTCCTCGTCGCTGCAGCAGGCGAGGTGGTGGATTGAGTGAAAATCGAGCGCTGATTTACCTCGATAACAATGCAACGACGCGGACTGATCCATCCGTCGTGCAAACCATGTTGCCTTTCTTCACTGAGCAATTCGGCAATGCCTCGTCAAGGCATGCCTTGGGCAGCGAAATCGCAGTCGCTGTGAGGCGGGCTCGGAGAAGCCTGAGCGGCCTGTTAGGTAGTGCATACGATCACGAAATCGTCTTCACCTCGGGAGGGACCGAGGCCAATAATGCCGCAATCCTCTCTGCGCTTGCGACGCAAGAAGGTCGAGACGAGGTGGTCACCACTTCGGTTGAGCACCCCGCCGTACTTGCGCTAACGGAGCAATTGGCGGCAAGGGGAATCAAGACGCGCATTGTACCCGTAGATGCTTGCGGCAGGCTCGACATCGAGGCGTTTCGCTGCGCGCTTGGGCCACGAACAGCGATTGCCTCGGTTATGTGGGCCAATAACGAGACCGGAACGATGTTTCCTGTGGAGTTTCTGGCCGGGTTGACCCGTGAGGCGGGCGCACTGTTTCACACAGATGCGGTCCAGGCGATTGGTAAGGTGCGCTTAAACCTAAAGGACAGCGCGATCGACATGTTGTCGCTATCCGCGCACAAACTGCACGGCCCCAAGGGGGTCGGCGCGCTATATTTGCGCAAGGGGATTAAATTCCGGCCGCTGATCTGCGGCGGATCACAGGAACGAGGGCGACGCGGCGGGACTGAGAATATTCCCGGAATCGTCGGACTGGGGAAAGCTGCCGGGCTTGCGGCGGAGCGGCTTGAACCCGAGCGCGTCCGCATTGGCGCGTTACGCGACCGCCTTGAGCAGGGAATTTTGCGCAATGGCGAGTGCGCTGTGCTCGGCGACATCGGCAATCGGTTGGCGAACACGACCAATATTGCCTTCGACCATCTCGAAGGCGAAGGCATTGCCCACCGTCTCAACCGGGCGGGCATCGCCGTGTCGCTCGGATCAGCCTGCAGTTCGGGCTCAATGCAGCCATCGCATGTTCTGCGTGCCATGCAGGTGCCGGCGTGGCGGATGCACGGCGCCATTCGCTTTTCTCTTTCGCGTGAAACCACCTTCGCTGAAGTCGATGAGGTCGTGTACGCAGTGTCAGATATCGTGGCTCGCATGCGCGCCACATCCAGCGTCACAGTCGGGGAGTAGACGTCGTGAAAATCATGATCCGCCGCTCTCCGGACGCGGGCCTGTCGATCTACGTGCCAAAAAAGGATCTCGAAGAGCCAATCGTTGCCTCCGAGTACGAGACCTTATGGGGGGGCTGGATCAAAGTAGCTAACGGCTGGGTGCTCGATTTGCCCGAGATGGCGAGCGACACACGGTTACCGATCACAATCGACGCGAAGAAGCGGGATGAGAACGGCGACGATCCGTGAAGGCACTCATGGACATTGGCGCCCGCCTGGGGACCGGAACCATTGGCGTCTATCTCGTCCTGGCATGACGGAATTGGATCCGATGTGCTGCGCCCCCCCCCAGAGGCATCGGTCGCTTCCTTCCGGCCGGTTGACCTATCCGGGGGATCTTTGGGGAACGAATAGCTGTCGGTGCGGCATATCAAGATCAGCAAACGTCGGCCCGCCGCGACGGCATTGATGACGCAGGCATCGCTCGGTCAGTTGGGCCCAGGCGATTGCACCATCATCTTTGGCCCTCATTGCTGCCCGTCATAGTAGGGCGCGTGTCGCCCACTATTAGCCTTATGAAGTCCGGATCCCCCAGTTCGGATCCACCCAATTGGAAGCGGCAGCGCGTGAAGGCCCGTTTAGATGAAGCCGCATGCGGGCGCGTCCAACGCGAGAGTAAATGCGCAAGCGATGGAGCTCTGAGTGAGAACGGCGACGCGTCTGTCGCTTTGCCGACAGGCTCATCATTGCTGTTCTTGCAAGCGCCAACGCTATCGTCGTGATAACTCGGTGGACTACGGTTGCGATCGCACATCCTCGCCATGGCATGCAAGTTGCTACGCAGCTTCCTGAAGCGCGCTCAAGAATGACCTGGGGCGATGATGCTTGCAGAGAGAATGGGAATGAACGCGGTCGTGGGACGCGGAAAGTATATCAAAGCTGCAGTGAATGGCGGAAACATCATGCAGCCCATCACCGAGCATAAGGGCTGCCGCGCTTCGGCCAACACCGGGCGGGCGAGCTGCGGCTCGCAGGACAGCCAAGGCGATCTGCCGATCGGGATCTGGGAAAAGGTCAAAAACCATCCCTGCTATAGCGAAGATGCGCATCATCATTACGCTCGCATGCATGTCGCGGTCGCGCCTGCTTGCAACATCCAGTGCAATTACTGCAACCGAAAATACGACTGCGCCAATGAATCGCGTCCCGGAGTGGTGAGCGAGAAACTCACCCCTGAGCAGGCGGCGAGAAAAGTGATCGCGGTCGCGACGACCATTCCGCAGATGACAGTCGTTGGCATCGCTGGTCCCGGCGATGCCCTGGCCAATCCAGCAAAGACGTTTAAAACGTTCGAGCTGATCAGCCAGGCCGCTCCCGACATCAAGCTGTGTCTGTCAACCAACGGAATCGCACTGCCGGACTATGTCGATGCCATCGTCAAGGCCAGAATTGACCACGTCACCATCACGATCAACATGGTCGATCCGGAAATCGGAGCCAAGATCTATCCGTGGATCTTCTTCAACCACAAGCGATACACCGGCATCGAGGCGGCAAGGATACTCACCCATCGCCAGCTGCAAGGCCTCGAGATGCTTAGCGAACGCGGCATTTTGTGCAAGATCAACTCGGTGATGATCCCCAACATCAATGATGACCACCTGGTCGAGGTCAATAAGGCGGTCACGTCGCGCGGTGCCTTCCTTCACAATATCATGCCGCTGATCTCCGCGCCCGAGCACGGAACAGCATTTGGCCTCAACGCTCAGCGCGGCCCGACGGCGCAAGAATTGAAGGCGCTGCAAGATGCTTGCGAAGGGCAGATAAACATCATGCGGCATTGCCGCCAGTGCCGCGCTGATGCGGTCGGTCTACTCGGCGAGGATCGCAGCGCAGAGTTCACTAATGATCGGGTGATGAAAATGGACGTCCAATACGACTTAGCGATGCGCAAGGCTTATCAGGAAAAGGTAGAGAACGAGCGCCTTTCCAAAGTTGCCGCCGACCAAAAGGAGCTTGCGGAACTTTCCGGAGACATGAGGGCGATCACTCTTCTGGTGGCGGTCGCCACCAAGGGCTCCGGATTGATCAACGAGCACTTTGGACATGCAAAGGAATTCCAAGTGTACGAGCTTTCCACATCCGGCGCCAAGTTCGCTGGTCTGCGCTGTGTGGAAGGTTACTGCCAGGGCGGCTATGGCGAGGAAGATAGATTATCCGCGATCATGCGCGACATCCATGACTGCCACGCGGTCTTCGTGGCTAAGATCGGCGGCTGCCCGAAAAGCAGTCTGATCGAGGCAGGAATCGAGCCAGTTGATCAATTCGCTCATGAGTTCATTGAGAAGTCGGCGATCGCTTGGTTCAGATCCTATCTCGACAAGGTGAAGCGCGGGGAGATCCAGCACGTGCAGCGCGGCGAGCCTGCGTGTCGGTTGGGAGACCGGATCTCTGCGGCGTAAGGAGAAATATGTGCCGTTCAAAATCATCGCCTCGCAGTGTACGAGCTGCTCAGCCTGCGAACCATTATGCCCGAACGTTGCTATCTCGGAGAAGGGGGGAAGCTTTGTCATTGAAGCGGCAAAATGCACCGAATGTGTTGGCCATTTTGACGAGCCACAATGTGTCGCCGCCTGTCCAGTCGACAATACCTGCGTGGTTGACACGTCGTTGCCTCGCTACCAAGCGCCAGCCTAAAGCGGGCGCCCTCATGAGCGGCATGCAAGGACCTGGTGCTGAATACGTCGCAAGCGCCGCCCGTTGGATCGCAGGTGCCGACGTTCGCTCTCCCTTATGGACGGCGATTCCTCTGGGTTACCCTGCGATAGTGCTGTTGCTGGTCGGCAGCATGGCTTGGCGGCATTTCGGCGGTTCGAGGGCGCGTCGTAATGCTGAGAGCGGCCTTCCAGGCCGCGCTCCCATCGTGGATGTGATTGACAATATCGCGCGCGGCCACGAAGTGATGCGGAATGTCGCCTGGGGGCTATGCGGCGTCCGTGCATCTCTAGAGCGAGCGACGCATGAGGAGCGGTATATGAACATCATTCTTCGCGACAGCGACGTCGTCGAGCTAAGCGATCCGCCCGTCTTCAGCTTTGGCCAGAAGCTTCGAGCCAATCGCACCATCCGCAATGATGGCACCTATCCCGGTAAGGAGATTGGCGACGTCTTAGTCAAGAAGGGCGAGGTGGGTTACGTCATCTCGATCGGTACGTTCTTACAGCAATTCTACATCTACGGTGTAGAGTTTTTGGAAAGCGGCCGCCGCGTTGGCATGAAACGCAAGGAACTAGAGCCAGTGGATGCCTGCGAGGAGGTCGATGATTTGCCATTACCGGAGGAGTCATGACTAAGCAAGGTGTTACGAAATGTCGGCGGGGCCAGCGGGGCAAACCCGCCGCCGACCTCATCAAGGACCACTCATCTACCAATACGGAGCCCGACGGAGCTTTGCTCGCTGCCAGAACGACCCGCCAGACCGTCATCGATACTCTCAACAACGAAGCTTATGAGCCGATCTTTATTGTGCGATTTTGGTGAGGAGCTGCTCATGTGCTGGTCTTCAAGAAGAAATCAGAGTGCTTTGAATGGAGGCTTTCGTCATGAATGCCGCACTGATGAGGAAAGCAACGGGGATAGTTCCTCACCCCAACGAGCTTGATCGCAAACGGATCGAGCGCGGCTTGAGCGCGCGCAAGCGCTATCTCTACGTCTCGCCAAACGTGACGCCAGTGAGGGGCGGCTACCTCATCGAGAGTCCATGTTGCTCGCGCAACATCGACAAGGACGGCGCCTTGGTCGACGTCGCGCTGATTCTTTATGACTCCGTGAGCGGGATCTGGAAGCTGTTTCACAAGAATCACGCGGGGGGAGTCTGGGAGTTTTACAGCCTTTATCACCGCTTGACTCCTGCAATCGACGAGTTGAATGCGGATCCCGAGCGCCTGTTCTGGCAATGAGAGGCTGCCATGTCCGAGGGATAGAGGAACGACGATGGCGCTCACGACGGACGGATTGATCGAATTCGGACAACTGCATACTGCCGATGGCGCCGACATGGGTCACTTTGTCGAGGTGCGCCGCGGCTTTCCCCAGCTTGCTTGTGTGCGCTGTGATGCGTCAGATTTGTCGGATCAGCCGTTCCAACAGTGTCCTCGTTTCGATCTTCCTCTGCTCGATGATCGGACCACTGCGTGCAGATTACGGCCGACCGAACGCGAGCGACCGGGATCGTATTGGCCAAGATGAATGCTGGGCGGTGAGCACTGAACCAGCGGAATATGGCGTAGTGCATTTTAAGCCTTCCGATGAAATCCAAGAGGATGTCGAATGGTCGAGCAGTGTTACGAGGCGCATCTGCAATCATGTGAAGGTGTCGGGTCGCTTTATGTTGCGCCCGACGTGACAGAGGTGAGTTGATCGCATGCTCCCTGTTATGTTGAGGTGCACTTCACGCGATCGGAGCACTGCGCCGTTATCGATGGTCAGCGCGGCACACGGGTTGAAACGGCGCCCATATTGCCCAAACGCTTGCACGCAACTAACCTATCGCCGGCTATCGGCGTGGCTACTCTCTGCTTGCGTAGAAGATAGCCAATCGCGTCATGTCGCTTCCATTTCACACCGGTCTCGCGAACAAGCAGATCGAGTTTATCGTCGAGACCATGAAAGATGTGGCGACAACGTGGGCGCCTGCGCGGCGATTGACTGAGATGATCGTCATCCAAGACAAAGAGTACGAGAGGTTCATTGGGGGTGAGTTTAGGTTTTGTCAGCGCAAGAGATGAGCAAGCGGACCAAGGACACTTGGTTTGTACGACGTTGCCGAGCGACATCGTGATCCGCCCAGTGCAGGAGGGTGCCGGCCGCCGAAGACAACGCATCTAGAAAGCCGCAAGAGAAATGTTCCAGGTGAGTGCGGAGAAGGCATGCTCGATCATAGAACAGCTCGGCGTGCAAGGCGCGGCTTGAGGCAGGCGCCAAGATGTCTGAAAGCGAGCACATTACAATCGAGATTGTCGGTGTCCAGCTCGTGATCGTTGCTGACCAAAATCGGGAATCGGTATGAACTCTCAAGAAGTCATCATCCACGTCCGCTTCGCGCCGAACGGGCGGGTGATACAAATCAGCGAGCGTCCAGCAAAGCTCAATCCGAACCAATGGTTTGATGTCCTCAACACCCGTGCGAGCTCGGCTTATCGGCCGCTCGCTCGGGGCCGAGGGGTTTTTCGGCTGAGCCGGACTGCGGTCGATGCCTTCAAGCAGGAATCCGCGGGGCCGGCATCAGCGCACTGATTGTCGGCGACTTGATGAGCGAGCAGATCGAATCAGTCCGACCGACGCATCATTCTGACCGAGGCCATGGGCGTTTAGCCCGATCTCGGATCGCTGCTATGGGCGAGAATGCCGACATTGTTGCGACTGCGCCGAATTGTAAGACGCGCCCGTTACGCATCTGGTGTGCAACTTGCTTTGGAGAATTTCGATGACAAGTGAGTGGTGAATGAAGAATGAGATCGGGATGACGGAAGAAGACGTTGGTATTGATCAGGAAGCGGTTTCGGACGCCAAGGTATCGATCGCTCATCCTCAGCGGCGACAACGACTATGTCGCCCTCTCATTCCGGCTGCTTTCGCAAGGCGAGTGGGAATCAGTCGTATCGATCGCCAATGGGGCGTTCAACCGTTAGAGGGTATGGGCGACTATGTGCTCACACCTCATCCCTTCAGATGAAGTCCACTATCGGAGAATAGGCGCGTGAATTCAGAAAGCAAATTTGATCTTCCTCAGCTCTATAGGCATCATGTTTTCGCGTGCAACACGCAGCGTCCGCCAAGCCATCCGCACGGCAGTTGCGGCGCCTCGGGCGCGCAAGCTCTCTGGGATCGAATGGGCAAGGCGATCGAAGCGCAAGGTCTCAACGATATTGGCTTCACGACAGCGGACTGCCTTGGCTTTTGTAATACTGGTCCCTTGCTGGTTGTCTATCCCGACGGAGTCTGGTATCGCGCGACCACGCCTGAGGACGTTGACGAGATCGTCAACTCCCACCTCAAGCAGGGCAAACGTGTCGACCGCCTCGTGATGGTGCTCAAGCGAAGCTAGAGGCGTCGCTTGGGTCGCCACTTGCCCTGGCTAGCAAGCATGAACGGCTTGTTAGTCCATGAACCGGCATGTTTGGAGCTCAGATCATCTGATGTTGACCGGGCACCTTGCGCCCACGAGTCCGCTGACAGCAGGCCATAGAGCTTGGCGCGGCGTACCGTGTTTCTTCTATGCCAAAATGGGAAAATGGCGCCGTTGCAGCGCGCGACGAAACGGGCATATGATCATGTGCCGGGTTTATGTTTGTGTACTGTCACTCACGTGCCACGCGAGTCCGTAACTCGCAGCGGGCGCAATGCTGCGAATGGGGCACTCTCTTGCGAGCTAACGCGTGGTTGACGCGTCAGCTTGCTTCCTGCCACAGTGCGGTGAGAGTAGGAGATGGGCTCGATGAGCTCGCTGCGTCCGAGCTGATCAAACGAAGTCTCCTTTGGGACCCCGTTCTTCAGAACTTGTAAGCGACGCCGCCGCTGACGAGCCATGGATCGATATGTGCACGGCCGGTAACGGCAATCGCATTGTTTATGGTCGCCGAGTACTCCGGCCGCAGCCACAGTTTTTTCACGTCAAAGTTGAGGCCCCAGTGACGATCAAGCATGTAATCGAATCCGAATTGGATCGCCGCGCCAAATTGGTTTCTGAGGTGTAGATCGGTGACGGCAAGACCGGCGAGCGACGTGTTGGCTGCCGATTGGTTGAAGAATACAGTGTAATTGATGCCCGCGCCGAGATAAGGCTTGAGCGGCCCAAAATCGGTGAAGTGATATTGCAGGGTCAGTGTAGGCGGCAACAGCCAGGTTTTTCCGATATCGAGCCCAGTGAGCGCGCCATTGCCGCTGATGTGATGGTTAGTCACGCCGAGAATGAGTTCAGCGGCTAAGTTATTTGTGAAGAAATAGGTGATGTCCAGCTCTGGTATGACTTGATCGCTGATCGAAAGCCCAGAACTTGGTGATGAGAGCGATGGCGTCCCGGAAACGTTGACCGAACTGCCTGCGGTATCCGGCAAAACGCCGAGCACGCGCAAGCGGATCATCCAAGGGTTGCGGGGTTCAATTGGAGGCGCTTTATAGTAGACCGGCGCCGGATCCAGATCCGCACTACGTGCCGAGTTGCTGGCCAACGGGGTCGCTAGCGCGAGGACCGATGCCATCGCCAGAACTGCTCTTGCTTTCATCGAATTCTCCATTCCAAAGTCGCGCGAGATGTCGCGCAAGGTCTCTGTCACACATTGGGACTGCCGGAGGATTTGATATCGATCAAAATGAGAGCGGCGGTTAGTGCAATCATGCCTGTAAGTTGTATTAGGATCACACCGGCGAAGCGTGGTGATCTGTTCTGATCGTTAGTGTATCCGAGAGGTCGTCTGAGCCGAGGCTCTCGAAGCAGCTGCCTCTCGGCTTGGTGCTCTGATCTAATCCAAGCCGCGGAAGTCATGCGTGATAAAGCCACCGACTGCGGCGAATCCTCTCACGGGTCGCTAAGGCGGACGGGCGACATTCAAGCGCAATATTGGCGATGCCTCCCTACGGAGTAGGCACCTGCGCGGGGCGGTCTCAGCAGAGGCCCACTCTGTTACTGCTCGTGCAAGCCGCCAGTGGAGCACGTCATTCTTGGCATGGCAAACGCTCAGCGTTTCCTCACGTCTGCGGGCAACACGTGCGGTTTGCTTCTTGCAAGCATCCCTCGAGCTCATCGTGAGCCTTGCGGCCAAGTAGCGACAGCACGAGCCCATGATCGAGTCCGGCACATCGTGCCCCGTCTACGTCAATCAGCGGTCGTCGTATCAGGAGCGGATCGCCAGCCATCAATGCAAGTGCGTTTGCAGCATCGACAGAATCGGGGTTGACTTCGCCTGACTTGATACGAGGCGCGGCTCGGTTGAACCAGGAGCCGGCGGGCATATTGCGGAAGAAGCTGCGCAATTCGTCCGCATGCCATGGCTCCGTCAAGATGTCTTTGACGACCACGTCGTGGCCCGCGGATTGAAACGCTTGAATCTGACGCGCATTCGTGGCGCAGCCGGGCTTCTGATAGAAAATGATTGTCGCCACGGCAAACCTATGTACGCGTTGTGAGACGAACGGGTGGCACGGCGCTGCTGCATCCGGCTGCCCATTTGAAATGCTTGCTGATCATCTCCAATATCAGCGCACCAGGCGCCGTTCCGTAGTTGCAACCCTCGCCGCGGGTCCGCCAGGTTTCGAGCCCGACCGGCATGTTCATTCTCCTCAAATTGCCCCTCTTATCAGAGGAGCAGCAAGTTCCGTTCCACAACTGAGACATCGGAATAGGTGTCGTCAATTCGTTTTTTTTGGCGCTGATGTTTGTGGTTGTTTGTTCGATGTCCGACAGCCGCGCAGATTCTGTTAGATCCAAAACGGCCAACGATCACGCAAGAGCTGGTTAGCTTTTGGAAACGTAATCAGAAGCTTAAGGTGCGCGGCCAAGCGTTGGCACGGCCGTTGCTAATAAGCGGCAGCAACACTGAGTGAGGGCTGAGTGCAGGCCGACGCGTAAGGCGAGCGATGCGCTCCTTCCCTTCAACCCGTGTGGCCCCCGCTTCTGCGAGAGAAACAAGCTCGCGCGAGAAGCGCGAGCTTTTGGATAATCGGTTGATGGAGAGCAACATGGCTTCACTAAGACAAATCGCGTTCTACGGGAAGGGCGGTATCGGCAAGTCCACCACTTCACAGAACACGCTGGCGGCGCTAGCCGAGCTGGGTCAGAAAATTCTGATTGTAGGGTGCGATCCGAAAGCGGACTCGACCCGCCTCATTCTGCACGCCAAGGCCCAAGACACGATTTTGAGCCTCGCCGCGAGCGCCGGCAGTGTGGAGGACCTAGAGCTCGAGGACGTAATGAAGGTCGGCTACAAGGACATTCGCTGCGTGGAGTCCGGTGGTCCAGAGCCAGGTGTCGGCTGCGCCGGCCGCGGTGTCATCACGTCGATCAATTTCCTGGAAGAGAACGGCGCCTACGAGAACATTGACTATGTCTCATACGATGTGCTTGGCGATGTCGTTTGCGGTGGTTTCGCGATGCCAATCCGCGAGAACAAGGCGCAGGAGATCTACATCGTGATGTCTGGTGAAATGATGGCGATGTATGCCGCAAACAACATTTCCAAGGGGATCTTGAAATACGCGAACTCTGGTGGCGTGCGGCTGGGCGGCCTGATTTGCAACGAGCGGCAGACCGACAAGGAACTGGAACTGGCGGAAGCGTTGGCCAAGAAGCTAGGAACTCAGCTGATCTACTTCGTGCCCCGCGACAACGTGGTGCAGCATGCAGAGCTACGCCGCATGACGGTGCTTGAGTATGCACCGGATTCCAAGCAGGCTGATCACTATCGGAAGCTCGCGGCCAAGGTTCACAATAATGGCGGCAAAGGCATCATCCCGACCCCGATCTCAATGGATGAGCTCGAGGACATGCTCATGGAGCATGGCATTATGAAGCCCGTCGATGAATCAATCATCGGCAAAACTGCTGCCGAACTCGCAGCCTCGTAAAGGTCGCGAGTCGCGGCCTTGTGAAGGCGCGCGACAGATGCCGGTCTCCCTCACCATCCCGGAGACCGGCATACTGACAAACGACGGTTGCCAAAACCAGGATGCGCCGTGACGAACCTTGCATTGTGAAGAACCACAGAGTTATGTCCGAGCCGCACGTCTTTCCGTTCGTGGCTGCTTGTGCTGTTGACGCTAACAGCCAGTCGCATAGGGGAATTACAACCTACCGCCTGCTCACCGGTAGGCATCCTGCAGATGCCGATATCGCCACGGATAGCAATTTCGATCGCCATGTTCTGGCGTCTATCCTAGCCGCTGCCACGATGGATAGTGGCTCCCTTCTTGAGAAGGTTGGCCTATCCGGCGTTGAATTGGCGGCCTTGCTGGAGCGGTACTTTCCCTCAACCGAGACCATGGCCGCGGAGCAGGCCTCGCCTTTCAGGTGGGAAGACGACGAGGAGATCGCAATGGTTCGCGATCTGTTGCTCAAGCAACGCTCAACCGAAGGGGATATCGGCCGCTGGCTGGCCGCGATGATCGCGCGCCGCGCCATTGAGCCGGACCATCTCTGGGAAGCTCTGGGCTTGCGCAATCGTGGCGAACTCTCTCTGCTGCTGAGCCGGCATTTCGCGCCGCTCGCCGCGCGTAATGTCAATAATATGCGTTGGAAGCGCTTCTTCTACCGCATGATTTGCGAGAATGAAGGCCTTGGGATGTGCACGACACCCGTGTGCACTCAATGTGACGACTTCAACGTCTGCTTCGGTGAAGAAAGCGGTGAGAGCCGGATGGCCGAGCGCCGGCGCGATTTTCTGTCGCACGCCGCAGCTTGGCCGGATGTGGCCAGCGGCCGGGTGTTTGCAATGCCTGGAGAGTCCGCAACCGCACCGTCATCCGAGAAGGCCTTGCCGGATTTGTAGGCCGTTCGTGGAGAGTGGATGCGAGGGGATGGCGTGTGTTCAAGGCGGCAGGATCGAGTGCTCCGCTACAATTCTCACATCCTAGTGCGCCGCAAGGAAGCCGTCGTAAAAGAAGGGAGGCGCGTTCTGTTTCGTAGCGCTGTCGCATTTGCCACAATCCATTTGCTGAAGAAGATCAGAAAAAGAGGCGTTAGCTTCTTCAATGGGTGGACTGTTACGACAGGCTGGCATGCTGGTTGCTGGAGTGTCGGCAGTTCAAACTATGAGGAGTTCCCGAGTGGTTGCCGCCAGCACCGCCGCCAAATCGGCTTGGTCCGATAAAACCATGCACCAACTCTACCGCGCTAAACGAGACGCCAGTACGCCATGGCCTGCAGGCGCCTGGCATTGCGTTCACCGGCGAGGAGAAGCTGGCGATTGCGCGGCCGCCGGCGTGGGGCGGAGTCACAAAGACTGCGGCGGCACGCCGTCATGGGCAATCAAGACACCGCCACCATCCGCGCCATCATCGAAGATCTTCCGCTCGCTATCACGGGGCTGGTGCGCGGACGCGGGAAACCGGTCCCGACGTGGCGATCGAAACAAAGGTGGTCATGATCAATACGTGATCCCAACCGGCGATATCGAGACCGCCTCCAAGCTGTGTGGTCATCAGGACTTCGTGTGGAATGGGTGAAGTAAGTACTAGGATATCCCGGGGTTGGGAACATGAGGTCGCCGTCCATGATGAGAACTCCCTCCGCCCCGTCACCGATTTCTCATCAGATTGATAGCCACCGCAAAAGCCGCGCGCACGTCGCTTTAGTACTCAGATCCGCTCAGTGTGGGCGCCATTCAGAACTCCGAAGGAGAATGTTCGATGACCAACTCATCACCAGGAGCGGGCATCCTGGATCGACTCAGCAAAGCCTCATCGGCAGAGGATTTCTTTTTGCTGCTTGGGGTCGAGTACGACCCGAAGGTCGTGGATGTCGCGCGCCTTCACATTCTAAAGCGCATGGGACAATACTTCGCCCAAGAGCAATTTTATGGTGCCGCAGAACCGGAAATCAGAGCTCGATGCAAGGCCATGTTGGAACAGGCCTATGCAGATTTCGTAGCATCGTCACCGATCCAGGAGCGAGTGTTCAAGGTTTTGAGGGATGCCGTCGTAGACTCTAGGAAGCCTGCGGCCTTTGTCCCTTTGAGCGAGTTGAAGTGACCGAGCATTCCACTGTAAGCGAAGTCTGCCCGACGGAGCCGAGGCACGAGCTTTCTATTTTCGGGGGCAAGTCTCTGCGGCCCTCGGCCCAGCAAGGACTGTCGTATTCCCGCCCATGTCTGAATTGTTTTGTTCGTGACTACGATATCAGCAGCTGTTTGAAGTGTCGCGCAAGCCATTACTTCCCACCGACTTTCAACCGTCTTTGCAACTGGTACGACACTTGCCTGATGTCCCGCTGATCCGATTATCAATGCCGACAGATGGTAGCGTCGGCGATGAGTTTGAAGGAGGAGCCATGATGCTGCTGTTACTGCCTGCCGAGCCGCCCTGCGCCATCGTATCGAGGCGCACGATCCCGGCAGGTCCCTTCGCAACGGTCTCTGACGCGGTCGCAGTTTCGTAGCGACGGTGAGATGGTGGTCAATGAATAAGTGTCCCCTTCGCGCTACTCCTGTGGCGGGTATGCACAGCAGCATCCGCATCAAATCGGCCCACGATTCCGCTCAGAGTTGTCTCCATCTCATGGCGGATAGAAACTACGCCACGAAGAGCGGTAGCATCGGCCCATACGGACTGCTAGCGCTGGAGGCGCGGAGAGCGGACTCATCAACCAGGCCTGGGAGCGGCCGGTTAGAATCAGCACGGCGTCCTGGCCAGCCGCGGTGGCGCTCGTCGAACCTGGCGTGCAAGGGTTCAGTTTGCAAGATCTCTCCAAATCCGGCCGAACGGGTACGTCTATTGCGACGACGCGTGTTGTTGTGCGACCGGTGCGAGCACGCAAGCGGGCAGAGCAGCCAGCCACTTGCTGACCAAAAGTGAACTTCAGTTAACGAGAGCGAAGAAGCAACCCGTGGCGCGGGCGCGCCTATCGTTGAGAGGAATTTAGACTATGAGCAACGTCAGCAGAACGGCCATGCCACCGGGGGCCGGCCGCGGTGCAGCCAAAAAAGAGCTGCCGGAGCACTTCAAGTCCTACAAGCACGTCTGGGTCTTTGTCGAGCTGGAGCGTGGCCAAGTGCATCCCGTTTCCTGGGAGCTCATGGGTGCGGGGCGCGGCCTTGCCGACAAGCTAAAGGTGAATCTTGCCGCCGTCGTTATCGGTCCGGAGGGGCAGCACACACGTAATGCAGCACTTGAAGCCTTTTGCTATGGCGCCGATCTGGCCTATCTCGTGAGCGACAATGTTTTGTCGGATTACCGCAACGAGTCCTATACCAAAGCGCTTACCGAACTCGTCAACACTTACAAGCCCGAGATATTGCTGTTGGGTGCGACGACGCTCGGTCGCGATCTCGCAGGTTCCGTGGCGACGACTCTGTCGACGGGGCTCACTGCCGACTGCACCGCGCTGGACGTGGACGCCGATGGTTCGCTTGCGGCGACGCGTCCAACCTTTGGCGGCTCGCTGCTCTGCACAATCTATACCTTGAATTATCGTCCGCAGATGGCCACTGTCCGCCCGCGGGTCATGCCGATGCCTGAACGTGTTGTGCGCGATGCCGCTCGTATCATCGTTCATCCGCTCGGCCTTGTCGAAGACGATATAGTCACAAAAGTATTGTCGTTCCTACCCGACCGCGATGCAGAAACGTCCAATCTTGCCTATGCCGATGTGGTGGTTGCGGGCGGGCTGGGGCTGGGATCGCCTGAGAATTTTCGGTTGGTGCGCGAGCTCGCAACTCTGCTTGGCGCTGAATATGGCTGCTCGCGTCCTCTCGTGCAGAAAGGGTGGGTTACGCCTGACCGGCAAATCGGCCAGACGGGCAAGACCATCCGGCCGAAGCTCTATATTGCCGCGGGCATTTCCGGTGCGATCCAGCACCGAGTTGGCGTCGAGGGCGCGGATTTGATCGTGGCCGTCAATACTGACAAAAACGCTCCGATCTTCGATTTCGCCCACCTTGCGATCGTCAGTGATGCCATGCAATTGCTACCGGCGCTGACGGCCGCATTTCGCGCGCGGCTTTTGCCAGATTCGCGCGCCAGGATTGCGGTCTAGAGGAGATACTGATGATTGAAGAGAGATTCGATGCGATCGTGGTCGGAGCCGGTATGGCCGGCAACGCGGCGGCATTGACGATGGCCAGACATGGTATGAAGGTGCTGCAGCTCGAGCGGGGCGAATATCCCGGATCGAAGAATGTGCAGGGGGCCATCCTCTATGCCGACATGGTGGAAAAGCTGGTCCCCAAGTTTCGAGAGGAGGCGCCGCTCGAGCGTCACGTGATCGAACAGCGGTTCTGGATGATGGATGATCGTTCCCATGTCGGTATGCACTACCGTTCGGAGGACTTCAACGAGGAGCGGCCGAACCGCTACACGATTATACGTGCCCAGTTCGACAAATGGTTTTCTTCCAAGGTGCGGGAGGCTGGCGCGATCGTTCTGTGCGAGACGACCGTCACAGAGCTCGCGCAGGACGACCGTAAAAGGATCGTCGGTGTCCGTACAGATCGCCAAGACGGGGAAATACATGCCGACGTCGTCGTTCTGGCCGAAGGCGTCAATGGTCTGCTCGGCACGCGTGCGGGCCTGCGCGCGCGTCCGACACCCGATACCGTTGCGCTCGCCGTGAAGGAAATGCATTTCTTGCCTCGTGAGACCATTGAAGCGCGCTTCAACCTCAAGGGCGATGAAGGCGTCGTGATCGAGGCTGCCGGTACGATTTCCCGCGGCATGACTGGGATGGGTTTCATCTACGCCAATAAAGAGTGCATTTCGCTTGGCATCGGTTGTCTCGTCGCCGACTTCCAGCGCACGGGCCAAACGCCGTACGGCCTGCTCGATCAATTCAAGAGGCACCCCTCTGTGGCGACCTTGATAGCAGGGTCGGAAGTAAAGGAATATTCGGCGCATCTCATTCCCGAAGGCGGGTACAAATCAATCCCGCAGCTTTATGGGGAAGGCTGGGTCGTAGTGGGCGATGCGGCCCAACTTAACAATGCCATTCATCGTGAGGGCTCAAATCTCGCGATGACCTCCGGCCGTATCGCCGCCGAAGCGATCGGACTGATCAAATCGCGCGGTGAACCGATGACAGCAGCAAATCTGTCAATCTACAAGAAGATGCTGGACGACTCTTTCGTCATCAAAGATCTGAAGAAGTACAAGGATTTGCCACCCCTCATGCATACCCACTCCCAAAATTTCTTTCTCACCTATCCGCAGCTCATCTCCAAGGCGATGCAGAACTTTGTGCGCGTCGATGGTACGCCCAAGGCTGAGAAGGAGAAGGCGAGCCTGAAATCCTTTGTCAAGGCGCGGTCATGGTCAGGTCTGGTCGGCGATGCTTGTCGTCTTGCCAGGGCCTGGCGCTGACCGTAACAGTGTGAAGCCCAGCAATGGAACGCAAAAGCATGAATGTCGAACCCTCCGTGCGCGTCGAAGACAAGCTGTATTACAACCGCTATCTTGTCGACGTCGGTCACCCTCACGTCAGGATCCGTGCGCACAAGGCGCCATCGCCGCAGCTCCTCGCACTTTTGAAGGCCTGCCCGGCGCGATGCTACGAGCTCAACGACGACGGCCAAGTCGAGATAGCAGTTGACGGCTGCATCGAGTGCGGTACCTGCCGCGTGCTCGCCGAGCCGACCGGCGACATCCAATGGAGCCATCCGCGCGGCGGATATGGCGTTCTGTTCAAGTTTGGCTGATGAGAGGACGCGGCAGTGGTGGGACCAAGTTTCGCGTAATCTCACCGTATCCGCGGCGCGTTCACCGTCAGTTGGATGGCGCCGGGTATTCGAGCAAGACACGTCATGGGGACGCTGCGCAAGGCATGAGTTGCAGATATCACGCTCGTTCGGAACCCGCAAAGGGCTGGTTGTGGCGCCACTGAGTAGCGCCACAATGCCCTGGAGCGGATGGCAGAGGAAAGATCAGTCTCCCGCCTGAGGGGAGACAGGCCCTGCGGCCTCGATTGCGATCGCCACTGACTGTATGATCGCAGCAAAGCGCACGGCGGTCTGGATCACTTCCGAATTCACGCCCGCGGCTCTCAGTGTCTTCTCATGGGCATCGATGCAGACACCGCAGCCGTTTATGGAGGAGACAGCAAGCGACCACAGCTCGAAGTCGGTCTTGTCCATGCCGGGATTGGCGGTCACGTCCATACGCAGCCGCGGCGGCATCGTCTTGTATTCCGGGTTGGAAGCGAGGTGAGCGAAGCGGTAGTAGACGTTGTTCATTACCACTAGAGCCGCCGCGGCTTTCGCTGCAGCGATCGCTACAGATGTCATCACGGCGGCGGCTGCCGATTCGACCGCGGCCATCAGAGCTGAATTGCGGCTGGCAATGGCGCTCGCCAACAGCACCCCGTATTTTCGTTGCGGCGAAAGCGTCTCATCGGCCACCAAGGAAGTCAAGTTAAGCCTGACATCCTCCGCGAAGTCGGGAATCCTGTCATATATTTGTTCGATCGACGACATGCGGCGTCAAGCAACTTTCAATGTTTCGCCGCCGATTTCGCGGTTGCAGGGACAGAGCTGGTCGGTTTGCAGTGCGTCCAGAACGCGGAGTGTGTCCTTAGGACTGCGCCCGACGCTGAGATTCGTCGCATAGATGTGCTGGATCGTGTTTTGGGGGTCAACAATAAAGGTGTAACGATAGGCAACCCCTTCGGGTGAACGCACACCAAGACCATCGACGAGCATTCCCTTTGTGTCGGCAAACTGCCAGATTGGTAGATTATGCAGGTCGACATGTGAGCGCCGCCAGGCGAGCTTGCAGAACTCGTTGTCAGTCGAGCCACCCAGTACAACCGCATCGCGGTCAGCGAATTCCTTGGAAAGGCGGGCAAACTCAGCGATCTCCGTCGGGCAGACGAAGGTAAAGTCCTTGGGATAGAAGAAGATGATCTTCCATTTTTCCGGAAAGCTCATTTCGGTCAGCGTCTCAAATGCACTCTGTCCTTCTTCTTCCTGCGCTTGAAAACCGGGCTTCACGCCTGTGATTTCGAACGGCGGCAACTGACTTCCAATTCCGAGCATGCTGTCCTCACACATTTCGCTTTTTTGGATCGTGAACTCGCTGGTGGAGCAAACTATATGCCACCCCTTCTTAGGACGGGAATGGGCCCAACAAGACAAGCCCAGCGGCTTGGTTACAGGCATGCTCGCGCGCTTGGTGCCTCGATCCCGCTAAGCTGGCGGTCATCTGGAGCACCTGCACTCGCACACAACGCGTTGGGGCCACCCTGAGAAACACCCCCCTACGCCAGCGGACGAATGCCTACGATCGCGGTGCCTTTGAGCTCGACAGTACGCGAGCGCAGGCTGGGCGGTTGGCGCGAACACGGCAGCCAGTCCTGAACCGTAGCATCTCGTTCTCAACCGACGGGCACTGCAGAGGCGACTAGGGGTTGACGTCGGCTTGGGCTATTTAGCGGACGAAGCCGGTTGAGCTGCGACGTCTCGCCATTGAAGGTCCACAATCAGCGCGTTCGCAAGGCATCAAGGTGGCCAGGAGCCAACGCCCGAGCTAAGGCGGCTGCCGGAGATGGCCAACGAGTCCGATGGACGATTTCCGAGCCGACGTACTCGGCAGCCTCAATGTCACCTTCAAGTGGTCCGGTATCGTTGTGACCAATAACCGCAGCTGCCGCGCGCCGCCGCTTGAGATATCGAACCACTGCTGCTGAAAAAGTCGACGATCGCAAGGCAGCAGCGTGTCAACGTTCGCGGTGAGGCTCGCCAGCCGGCAAGGCAGTTTTCGGAACGTCTGTCAGGACTGGTACGCCTCGGGTTATGGTAACGAATTCGGCGCGAAGGCCCCAGCCAGCTGTTTCTCGTTGTTCGGCGAATTTGCCGATCTCGAGGCTCGGCTGCCGAGTGGTTGGGAATTCTAGATCTTGTCCCGTCGCAACGTCGATTGCGAGCATAATGTGTGTGCCATTTGCTCGCCTCGAGTGTCGCTGCGCCTGCGGCCGACGCCCACGCCTTGCTGCGCGATATCGCGAGCCAATTCGGCCGGTAGCCTATCGACATCGTCTTTTGGAAGGTAGAGAACTGCCCACGAGACTATTCGGATCTATTTCATCTAGATCACGGCCGGGGTCTTGTTGGTGTTTCTCTCGCATCCGGGCATACCTGAAGGTGCTCATGCGGATGCGGCGGGCGTTGCAAGCAACCGCTCGGCAGCCCGAGCGGAACGGCGCGCGCGACCTCCGCGAATACTTCCGCTCCAATGCCGAGCCGTAGCACATCAAAGGAGCGGCGCGTGATGCGCGCCAAAAGCGGCACGCTAGAACGGCCGGTTTCAAGGATCAGAACCAAGGTGACCTCAGCCTCGCCGTGCGGCAGGGAGGCTGTTATGCGTGCTCGAAATACATTGAGGATAGAGCTAGCGCGCGGACGTTCGCACGCAATGCTGACGTCGTCGGCAGCGATGCGCAGCCGCAGCTGCACGCCTGGTCTAAGCGGCACTCCGGGTATCAGAAAGCGCGCAGTCTTGAGGCGGAGCATGATCAGCCCATAGCGCCCGTCATAACCGCCGACCACCGTATCAAGACAGACTGCCGCTTCGCCGCGCCTGGCAAGCGCCGGATCGCCCTGAACGACATTGAGCGGACCGGCCGCAGTCACGGCGCCATCTTTCATCATGACGAGCTGATCGGCAATACGCTCGATATCAGCGATGTCATGGCTGATGTAGATCATTGGCAATGGAAGCGTTTGCCGCATGCGTTCGAGAAATGGCAGGATCTCGCATTTGGCGGCGCGGTCGCGCACAAGAAGCGGATCGTCCAGCAAGAGCAGCCGAGGCTGGCCTAACAGCGCGCTGCCAAGGGCAAGTCGCTGTCGCTCGATCCCGGAAAGATGTGTTGGCGAACGCTCGAGCAGTGGGGCCAAGGCGAGCAATTCGACCACACCATCAAAATCGATCAGTGTCGGTTCCGATTTTGACGCGTTGTATAAAAGGGTGCGTCGTACAGACAATTGAGAGGAGAGAATCGGTGGCTGGAAGACATATGCGACGCGGCGCATATGAGGTGGTCGAAACGTCGTCTCATCCTGCCAAATCTCCCCATCAATCGCACAGAATCCATTTGGTAGACGCTGCACGCCAGCGATGCAGCGCGCGAGTGTAGTTTTACCGCACCCGGGGGGACCAAAAATCGCTGTGACGCCTTTGGCGGGTAGGCTGAATTGCGTATCCAGCGGAATGCTTGCGGGAGAGCCGTTGAAGGCAACTTCAATATAGCCCTTCTTGGCTTCTCTGATGAACCTGCGCATGTGCTGTATCTTCTCATCTGTGTCACGATCCCGGTGGCTGCAATGGAGGTGATCGCCATGCCTCCGACGATCCATTCTATTGCGCTCCAGCAGGGTGTTTTCAGCTCGCGTGAGGGACATAAGGTGGGAGGGCGGACCGCAGATCGGTGACAAGACCTCAGTCTTGTTGAGCATCTCCGAGGCGCTAGGCTCGTGGCAATCGGACGCTGTCCTGTGCGCTAGCCATTGAGAAGGAAGCGGCTTTCCAGCCGCGCGAGGTTGTCAGTCTGCTTGGCGGGCCGAGGGCTTCTGCTGAATGTTCGAATGGCGCGGCTTGAGAGGTGTGCCGGTAAGGATGTCGGATCACGCCAGGACTGAATACCGGCTTCGGGACGGAAAGTCGGCCTCGAGCATCCCAGAGTTTCGCGAGCCGATATGAAGTTTGCGCCGGTCCCCATAATCGTGGCCTTTGCACTCTCAGGTGCGAGCACCATCAAAGCCACATCAATCAGAATGAATCGAATAAGCCTCATTGGAACCCCGGTCCGCCGCCACCGCTTCCTTCGCAACTGGCTGATCCTCACCCAGCAATCGCTGTGCCGTTTCAAGGAATATCTGGGCGGCTAGTGGCAAGGCAGGCTTTGTATCGGTCTCCACCCAGCGTCTCAGATCGCTGCATCTTATTGTAAGACTTTGGACGTTCGCGTCACCAACCGCACGTGTAGGAGCTGCTAGATGGCACCCGAGGATGATACGATGCCTCTCGCAGAGGGCATGGTGCTTGGCGAATATGCGTCCGTAAAACTCGTCAATGATGCGCAAGTCCATGCCATCCGATTGGTGTATCTTCCGATCTGAGCGGAGGAGACGGTCGGCGGCCGGTCGTTTGGAAAAAGCGCTGATATCAGATGATACGCGGTGCCTGCGCGCTTAAAGCGCTTGAATCGACCGTAGCGTCAGGTTGTAGGCATTGCGAAGCAGAATGCCATATCGGGAGCCAACACCGGCACACAAGCGCTAAACGGCCGATCTCTGTTGCATCCCGGTCTTCGCAATGCGTGTTGCGCGTTGCGGGACGATGATTCGGGCCCTCTAATCATTGCGTGGGCCCGGAACAGCGAGCCAGTGGCTGCCGAGGCGTTGCAGTCCGGTAAACGGATCGCCCTCGCCGGGCAAAGAAAAATAGTGAAACATATGAGGATTAAGAGAGGTGTGGTGAATCAATTGCGACGAATGGGCTGGACTTGCAACGCGCATCGCTGTGCAGCCGCCCTCGCAGCGATCGCGATCGCAGCGACGTGGTGCACAGCACACGCTCGCGCGAGAGATCTTCGCGCCGAGGACGTCTTGGTGTCGTGCAAACCAGACGTGATCCGCTTCTGTGACCGCTTTACAGGCCGTAGCGATGTTGACGTGGCCATTTTTTGTCTTAAGGACAATTTCAAAAACTTGCGCCGCGAATGCCGACGCATGATGCCAACTCCCGCGGACGGAAACGACGGACCGAGAGAATCTCTGAATAGGCGTCCCGTAGGCCTTCATCGCGAGTGAGGGGCGGCAGTTGCGAACTCGAACGATAGTGAGATGTTCAGACTGACTGGCGCTGGGGTTTGGCCAGCGTGGTGGCAAGGCGATCGGGCTGGAGCATCAGCCTGCCGAGGTACAGCTCAACTATCTGAGGACTGATCCGTGAATCGATTGGCCTCGATCAGCGATAAACAGTGCGCCCACCCGTGTTACGAGGTTGTAGTGCGCCCCGAATTTCGATTTCGTACTGCAGCATTTGTGATTTATTCAGCGCTGCAGCATTCGGCGACTTCGAGGCATTCGTCAGAGTGCTATCGGTTCGCTGTAAGTGTCCGGCGGACAATCTGCGTCAGCTGTAGAGATAATGGGCCGGACACATGCGGGAACTCTGTACTACCACCAATCTATGGTGTCGTGGTCGGCGCTAGGTATTTTAGAGAGTGGCGAAGTCGCTTGTGACAGGTAGAAGACCATCCTGGTTTTTCTTACATTTCCCAGCTTGGGATTACCTTCGGCTGGACCGCCGGCCTGAAGGCAACAGATTGAGGTAGAAAACTCGTTTGTTAGCCGCTGATCGACTTGCCGAAGGTAACGCTTGATGCCATCGCGGCGTTCTCGATGACCGCTTCAGGGGAATCGCTTCGCCCGATCGTGGTGCTCTCGACCGAATACACTGTTGACCCCAAGGCCAAAGGAAACGCCGTCGACAAGAGCCCTTCAAAGGCAGAAAGCTGTTCAAGTAGACGCTTCTCAACGAGCTTGCGCTCCGCGCCAGGAAGACCGGCATTAAGTAACCGACGGCAGCGCCAGATTTCGTTTCGCAGCCATCTGATCTCACTTAGTGTATCATCAATCGAAGTCAAGATGTTCGTCCCTGGAGTATCAAGCATGGCGATCGTCGTCGAGCGGCCGTTCCTCGGCTTTGTATTCCTGCCGATTAGTTGAGCCGAGGACTTGCGACTTCCAGCGCCGTTCTTCCCCGACGCGGCGAGCAGTTCGGTGTATGCAACTCTTACCAATCAATATCACCCTACACTGCTCGTGTGACGATAAATCGCGGTAGATCCTCGCGTTTTCACGGCGCCGCGATCGTTTGTCGTGCACAATTCCAGCTCGCAGGCTCGGCTCAAAAGGCTCAAATCTCGCGCCCGAGACCGGGGTGGACTCCGATATCAGCCGATCCACGGGCGGGATGTCGCCGGCTGCAATGCCTGCAGTTGCTCGGTGGCGCCTGCAGAAGCGTATTCGCGCCGGTCGTGCGGGACGGCCCGATTGTGGGATAACACCTCGTTTCGGTCGGCCGGTGGAGTGTCAGCGATAGTGGGGGACTACCAGTTCTAAGATGCGCCGACCCGGCGCGTTCGCTCCATTTTGCTACTTAAGAAGCCATATCGATGAACGCAGAACAGCTCGGCGCAGGTACTCCTTCCGCAACTTCCGATTCCGAAAGCTCCCAACCGGGTTCTCCGGCCGCGTCGCAGTGGGGAGAGGCCTTGAGGGACGTGCACGCGTCCGCTGCCGAGGCGGCTCCCTGGCAGGAGGAGGTGCTGGCCGACTGGGCTGCCGAAGATGGGCAGGGGCAACATGAGGACCGGCAACAGGCGGTAAGTCGAACGAGGGCTTGGCGGGGCACGGGTGATCTCGATGAGCCGCTAGGTCTGTCGTCTCTGTCCCTGACTGCGTTATCTGCGCCCACTCTGGCCGGCGTGCGCCGCCTGAATGTCGACAACAATCAGCTGGCAAGCCTGCCCGAACAACTTCCAGCAACGCTTCAAGACTTGGACGCCAGCCGTAACCGCCTGACCCACCTACCCCGGCTCCCGGCCGGGCTCGAGTTTCTGAACGTCGACTACAATCAATTGACGGAGCTGCCCGAACCTCTTCCGGCCGGGCTCGAATGGCTTAGCGCCAGCCATAACCGGCTGACCAACCTGCCTGAGACCGTCCCGCACCAGCTGTTATGGCTCGGCGCCAGCAACAATCAGCTGACCAGCGTGCCCGAGACGCTGCTGACGCGTCTAAGCCGCGAGTCGAGCGTTAATCTGGAGAATAATCCGCTCGCCGATTGGGTGCAGGTCGGCCTGGAAACTGCGATGCACGCCGGACACTATGCCGGCCCTCAGGTTTTCATCTCGACCACGAGTGGAGCGTTGGAGGTTGCGGCGCGGTCCCTGCAAGAGGTTGCCGCGGACTGGCTCGAGGGCGAGCCCACGGTAGTGGCCGCTTGGCAACACTTCGTCCATGAGCCGGGGGCCGCGGACTATGCACGTTTCCTTGACAGGCTCCGGGGCACCGTGAACTACCATCACGAGACGTTCCGTCAGGCGATTGCCGAAGATCTGCGGCAGGCAGCCGTCAGGCCGCGTTTGCGCGAGCAGTATTTCGAGTTGGCTTCAGGAGCGAACGCGAGCTGCGAAGATCGCATTACTTTGGTCTGGAACGGCATGCAGACAGCGCGCCTGAACGCTGATGTGGAGGACGGCGTCTATGACGGGCGAGTCGGCGAATTGCTTCAGAACGGCCGCGTCATGTTTCGCTTGGAAGCGCTTGATGGGATCGCGCGCGAGAGGGTCAACTCGCTTCGTCGTGCCGATCCCGGCGCGGACGTCGATGAGATCGAGGTCTACCTTGCCTACCAGATCCAGCTGCGGGACGCGCTGGAGCTGAGGCACATTGCTCCCGACATGCGCTTCATGAACGTCTCTCACGTGACCGAGGAGGATGTGGCCAGGGCCGAGGCATCAGTGCGGGACCAGGAAGCGGCGGAATTACCGGACTATTTGGCAGCGCGCTGGCAACCATGGGAAAGTGCGGTGAGGCGCATCGCACCCCAAGTCTATACTGAAATGCAGGAGCGGCTCGTCGACGCCATGGGCGTACAGTTTGAAACCCGCTTGAATGGGCGACTGGCCGAGCATGGCCTGACAGGCGATGCCGATGCCGAGCGGGTCCTCGGCGCAGAGATACGAAACGAGATCGCCCGGGAGATCAAAAGTGCGGTCTTGCATCAGGTGCTCGGGAAACTCGACCTTGAGCTATGAGCGCCCTCCGAAGGAAGGCCCCGCCGATCCGCCTAACCGATTACAACGTGAAGAGAGTCATCGATTCTTTCGAGGACGTGCTCTTTGAAAGAGGCATTCGCGAATGAGCCACCGTCAATTGCCCATCGTGCTGTCCGTCGGGACGATTACGGTAAGATTGGAGATCCAAGCGAAGAATCGTATACAAAACTCCATGCATTCGCGTTGCGAACGTCATCGAAGTCAGGGATCAACGACCATTCGGAGCCCGGGCGAATAGATGGCGATCAGGCCGAACTCTCAAGTGGACCTTGTGCAACGTAGGCTATCGATATCCGTCCCCCGCGGTCGATCGGACTTTCGCAGCGTCACACTCGAATCCAGATCGCGAAACATGCTGTAGTTCCGTCGGATCCATTGATGCAGCTCGGTGGACCAGTCCTTCTCGTTGCGCAGATATCCAGTGAAGGAAAAGCTAAGCCGGTCTATATATCTTTTGAGGAACAGCGGAAGTGCGGAAATGCGAATCACCCGCTCGCTATCCATCGCCTCAGGTAATCCGCCGCGCAGCACGAATTCATTGTGGACGGTGATCAGCGACGTCGGCGGAATTCGCCGCCGCAGCATTTCATAAGCGCGAAGGGAGATACGGTCTGCGGCTGCGACGAAGAGGATGATAGGGGCGACATAGCAGCGCGCTGTCTCCTTCATGAAGCCAATCTCCTCGCACATCTTGAAGAATTCGTCGAAGGCGTGAAAGCCGAGGTCGATTACCTTGGCTACACGATCGTGGATGATAAGAGGGTCCATCAGCTGCATCTTGCCGTAAGTGTCGATCACATCCGCGGTCTCCGTGTTGTTGGGAAGGTAGTCGAGCAATGACGGCTCTTTCAAGTTGACATCAAACGACAGCGCTGTGCCGTTTTTCAGCAACAAGAACTCGCTCATGGCCCGAGCGATGAGGGTTTTACCGACCTGCGGGCTAGGAGAGCAGATGATGTAGATGGGGGTCGCTAACATAGCCAGCAGATCAATTTCGTTCCGTGCGTGGGCCCGACCTGAGCTCGCCAGATATGCGGCTACTTCTCGCCGGCCCGGGTGGCGGACTTGGCCCCGGCCAATTCCGTCAAGCTGATGCGATCAAATTCGCTCCAGACATTTGCCAGCCAGTGCCGGACATAGCCGCGCAGCACGAAGGAGTTGTTCGCGGGTTCATCGTTCCGTGCTTTATTTGCGACGAAGTCTATGAATGGAACGGATGCGATCTCCACCTGCTCATAGGCCATCTCGTTAAGCTTCGGTATGGTCAACTCAGTCGCATGTTTGATGCGGTGAAAATAGGAATTGTAAGTCGCTTGGTCCCACTGGAAGAATTGAGTGTCGTTAATGAAGTTCTTGACCAGGTAGTACTTTGCGCCGCTCATAAAAGTCGCGGTTTCCGCGATCTCGTCTAGCGACGCGATGGATGATCCAAGGATGTGGAACACGGCAAATGTGATCTGGCCAGACCGTGCCGAGTCCAGAAAGCCGATGTCGCGCAAGGAAGCCAGCGCAGACGACAGTAGGCCTGCGCGAGCATCGATGACAGTGACGGACAGCCCTGAATTCAAGGTATCGAAGATCTTCATCTGGTCCGTGGTCGTCGTCATGTCGACGATCTCAGTAATCCCAGGATAAAAGCGCTTCAGCGTTCCCCGAGGCCACTCTGTGTCGAATGCGCGTGTTTGCACGTTGTTCACGCTGAAGTAGTCCAGTAGCGTTCGTGATACGGTCGTCTTCCCGACTCCTCCCTTGTCCGCACCGACCACAATTACCACTGGCTTTACCATAGAAACGTCTCCTGAGACTCTCGCTATCGCCGCGCGCGAAGTGCGCAATCAGCGCGTCTCTGCTTTGGTTGCGAACATGGCGGAAAGAAGGGGCCATGAACCTTCTGTGCGAGAGTTCTGCAACTGATAGACGTTTTCAACATCAAGCGAGTAACGTCGTGTGATGATGCAGGCCCGAGAATGGGAGAAATCACTTGTAGTGGCGATTTACGTGAGGTTTGTGCCGCTGGAATGCGCGGGCCAAGAATCAACTTTCTGCCGGCGGTGATCGTTGCATTGCCATGGTGAGCTATGGAAGCCGTAGCTGCCACCATCCAATTTTCATGAAGCGAACGAGTCTCACGTTGCGTCAGATTGCGAGCTCGATGAGAGCGCAAATCAAGGCGATGCTATGCGGCCCGACTATGGATTGGCAGACAAGGTCTGCTGGATCAGATCGTCTTCTTTTCGGACGAGAGCGAATTGGCTGGCTAATTCCCGAGAGTTGACCCTGAACGACGGAGCTCTCACTCTTCTGAAGAATGTCGGGATATGCGAACGCTAAAACGCGGTGGTGACGCAATAGCAGGCATGCATCTGTTCGCTCTGCAGCGAGATTATCGCCGTCACTGAGACCAAGACCCAAGGGAGAGCTGACCGCAGGCCAACGGTGCGGCACCGGTGGGGAAGCGATATCGGATGCCCGTTAAAAGAAGCCGACGTCGAATGGTCGGAACCGGCGATCTTGTCTTGGACAGAGATTTCGCCGAGCTGCGTACTATTGGGCGACAAGGACTCTTAGTGGAATGAACGATAGCCTGGCGGGTGTGCACTCTCGTTGGGCGCTTCCTTGGGGCGGAAGACAGTGTACGCTAGGGTTTTAAGGCGCCCACTCTGACCACCCTTCGATATGCTAGGCAAGTCCGCCTGAAATAGGTTGCGAGCTGCGCGTCAAGTTCTCTTTCTCCTGATCGATCGCGCTTGACGTAATTGATCTGCAAATTCGGGCTCGGCCTAAAGCTACGTCAAGGTCTACTTCATATCGAATAACAACCGGAGCATGCTGAGGCCGCCCGCTATAGTTTGCGCTCCAGGGGGCATCGATCCTGCCGGTGCAACGGTATATAGCGCCGGCCTGGCAAGGCAATGCACGAACACTCCTGAACGCGATTAAGCCGGATACTCACCGTAACAATCGAGGGATGGCCTGAAAGGAGGGGTCGAGCTCGAAGCTGCCGCCGAAGGAGGGCCGAAAGTCGCGATCCCCTGGCGCTGCGAAGAGCTCCGATCCGGGGATCTCTGGCAGGTCGGCGATCTCTGTCTTATTGGCTAACCGGAAGATTTTAGCTTGGACTGCCGCCTTGCTTAAACGCGTTTGCGCAAAACCGGCCCGAGCGAGGGCAGGGAAACTGCGTAACCAACGAATATCTCCACGAGCAAAGGCGCGTCGCTAGACGCACTCTGCGCGCAAGAGCAAGGCGCTTGCAAGCGTCTGGGCTGCTAGAAAGCTAAATTGGGCGGCGTCGTCGGGGCGGCGTCCAGCTGATCGACGCCTGGCGGGGGTGTGGGCCCCAATGGCACGGTAATCGGCTGCGCTGCGTCCTTTGGGGAGCGGCCGACGATAACTGTGAGCAGACCCTGGCCCCACAGCCGCTGCGCCGCTCTCTTGGCGTCCTCCAGCGTCACCCCATCGATCACGGCATTCTGCTTTTCGAAATGGTCGATGGGCAGCTTGTCAAGCTGATGCTGCAGTAGCGTTCGCGCAAGCTTTGATGATGTGTTGAGAGCCACCAGTTGCGAGCCCTTCAGGTAGGACTTTGCGTCATCGAGTTCCTGCTGAGTCGGTCCTTCCTCGGCGATGTGACGGACCTGCTTCTCGATTTCTTCGACCGTTTCGCCGGCGCGATCGGCGCTGGTGCCGCTGTTGCCGAGAAACATGGCTGAATGATCCAACCAGACAAGGCGCTCACCGACGGAATAGGCCAGTCCGCGCTTCTCGCGGACTTCGCGGAAAAGGCGGGACGTCAGCCCGCCGCCGCCGAGGATGTGGTTGACGATATAGGCGGGCATGAAATCCGGCTCGCTGCGGCGGACGGCTGGACCGCCAAAAGTCACAATTGTCTGCGGCACATCGAACCGAATGAAGACCCGCTGCGGCGGCTTTGCTGCGATGACTTCGGCAACCGGCATCGCTTCCGCGTTGCTCGGCAGGCTGCCAAAGGTCTTGTCGAGCAACTTGCAGACGACCCCTGCATCGACGTCGCCGACCACTGCGATTTTGAGCGTGTCTTTTGCGATCACGCGTCGGACATAACCCTTGAGATCCGCGACCTCGATCTTCGGCACGCTTTCCAGCGAGCCTTCGGCTGGGCGAGCATAAGGATGATCCCCAAACGCGACTTCGAGGAACTTGCGATGACCCAGAGACGAAGGATCGGTCGATTCGTGCCGAAGGCGCGCGAGCACAATAGCACGGATCCGTTCGACGTCGGCTGCGTCGAAAAGCGGCGAGGTTAGCGCCATCCGTAAAAGCTCGAAGGCCTCGTCCGCGTTGTCCTTCATCGTGCGCAAGGCACCGCGGAAGTGATCATGGGTCACGTGAAAATGCAGCTCAATAGCACGACGGTCCAGCCGCTGATGAAAGGTCTTGAAGTCAAATTCGCCGGAACCTTCCTTGAGCAGGCCAGAAACCATGTGGCCTACGCCAGGTTTTTGAGCGGGGTCCTGAGTCGCGCCGCCGGTGAAGGCATATTCCATCGAGATCACTGGGACAGTGGAATCCTGCACGAACCAGGCTTCAATACCGGAAGGCGAAATCAGGCGCTTGATCCTGGTCCGATCAAGTGACCTCGGGGCTGCAACCGAATTTGGCGAAGCGAGCGTCGTGATGGAGAGCGAGGTTCCCCCGAGGAGGATCCCACGTCGTGTGCAAGGATGGATCACTAGAGCTTCTCCTAGTGTTGTGGAGTGGACTCTTTGATGAGATAGCCGGTGACAGCTCGTTTCTTGTCGAGCCATTTCTGCACGACCTCGTGCACCTGCTGTGCACTGACCGCGCGGATGTGGTCCGGCCAGCGTTGAATATCCTCGATGCACAGTCCCGTCGTCAGGCCGCGGCCATACCAATGCGCGAACATTTCCTGACTATCCTGAGCGTATGTGACCTGCGCGATCAGCCGCGCCTTCGCCCACTGGAGATCTTCGATGCTCGCGGGAGTGCGTGCAACGTCGGCGATTACCTCGTCGATGGCGCGTTCGATTAGGCCGAGGTTGACGCCAGGTTTTGGTATGGCGGAAATCTCGAATAGCGAGGGATCGAGCGCGGCAGAGTGGTAGCTCGCTCTGGCAGTGACCGCGAGCTGCTTTTCGACCACTAGCGAGCGATAGAGATATGAGTTGACGCCGCCGCCCATCAACTGCTCGAGCACCTCGAGCGCTGGACTCTCCCCAGCGACGGCGGTGCGCGCCGACGGTACGAGATAATAGCGGTGCAGGGCTGGCTGCTCGACGCGGGAATCGGCCAACGTCACTCTGCGCTGCGCGGCCGGCGTCGGCTCCTGCGGCCGCAGGCGTTCCGGGGCAATCGATGGTTGAGCGGGGATGGCGCCAAACGTCTCCTTTACCATCGAGCGCACTTCCTTGGTGGCTACGTCGCCAGCGACGATCAGGATCGCGTTGTTCGGTGCATAGAAGCGCTTGTAGAACGTAAGGGCGTCCTCTCGCGTAAGCTTTTCGATTTCCTGGCGCCACCCGATAATAGGGTGGCCGTAGGGGTGGTTGAGGTAAAGCGCAGCCATCATCTGCTCAGCAAGCCGGTTGCCGGGATGGTTGGCAACCCTCATATTGAATTCCTCAAGCACGACGTCGCGCTCGGAAAGTACGTTCTCGTCCTTGAGAATGAGACCGGTCATGCGGTCGGCTTCAAATTCCATCATCGTGCCAAGGTGCTCGCGAGGTACGTGCTGGAAGTAGCTGGTGAAGTCGAATCCGGTAAAGGCGTTTTGATAGCCGCCGGCGCGCAGTACGGCCTTGGAGAATTCATCCGCCGGATGTTTGGAGGTACCCTTGAACATCAGGTGTTCGAGGAAATGCGCAAGCCCCGATTTGCCGGGCGGTTCATCCGCGGAACCGACCTTATACCAGATCATCTGAGTCACGACAGGTGTGCGATGATCCTGGATCACAACCACCTGCAGGCCGTTCTGAAGCGTGAAGCACGCTGGTCGATCTGATCTGACCGTGCCGGCATAGACGCTAGCTTCGTCAGGACGGTGCAAGCCGGTGCTATCATCCGTTCTGTGCTCAACCGCCGGCCTGATGCGCGTCGTCGAGTCCAAGGCTTCAGCGGCGGTGCCTGCCGCCTTGGCGGTGACCGGAATCCGGCTCTTCATGGCATCGCCTTTCGTTCCATACTGGTCGTTATGGTGGGAAATCCGACAGGCGTGCAGCGGCGCCTCGTCTTGGCAAACAGCCCAGCAAGAACCAGACCAATCGCCGGATGGCGCTTGCGTACCCAACGGGTACAACACAGAACCGGCGCGTAGTATTGTGGCCGAATGTAAACGTCGACATGTCGTGAACACTACCTTGCGCACAACGTGTCAGGAGAACTTGGCGGCTCGTGGAGACTTGGGGGTCAATCAAGCGCGATATATGATTGCTAGCACAACACCCGGCAGCTTGCCGTCACACGTCTCGGTCTACACGATGAGTGGCTTGACGATATTTCTCGTGGCCGCGAAGCGGGAGCCAGCGAGCAGCTGCTCTGAGTACACTGCGCCGAAGTAGTCCAGGATGAACGTGCGACAACAGCTTAGATTATGGGCCGCGCGGATCAGGTGGCGCGGGGGAGCGCGATTGAGAAGATTTGCCGCAAAAGCCCATCGGTTGTTGACGCGCGAGGTAAACAAATGCTCAGCGATAGCTTCGATTAGACAGAGGAAGTCACTTGCGTGCCGTCGCGGTTTACGAAGGCAAAGGGACTCACCGTCCTTAAATCACCTGCCAACAAGTCACTCAGATTAAGGATATCAAGGGCACCGCAGATCGCGGTCATGTGATTTGCGGTTGCAAGCCGGAGCCTGGTTGGCGCATGTTAACTACTTCGCTATTTCTCCTCTCTCTTATCTGAACGAGCCAGAAGGGCGTGGATGTAGCAGTGCCGAGCGGGTTTGATGAGGATGTGTTCCCCCCGGAGGACGTTCATGCCGGCAAGATTCTGCCAACCAATCATGCCGTCCGCTGCCGGCGGCTAAAGGGCTGAAAACGGTTTGCGAGCAAGTTTTTACCCGGGAAGGCAGAGGAGGAGATTCTCACATGGCCGAACTGGCTGTCATGGAGATCGTGCGCCGCCATCGCGCGCTATAGCTTCGCGGTGCCGATAGACCGCGTCATTTCGGCTGATACAAGGAGGCTCTTTGCTGGCGCAAGCTGCAGATCAGGAGGAACACGAGGCTGCGGAGTTCGAGAGATAATCGATCTGCTGCTCGTCCGGCTTGATTCCGCCAGACGAAAGGACCCACAGCGCAGTTCAACTCCGCCTGCGGATACGGAAAAGATGTCGGTGCTCAAGAGTACATGCAGCAGGAAATGAGATGGAGGCCTGATCTTGCCCCGCCGAACCGGCCAATTGCTCTTCGTGTGATGCCTGTAGGCTCTACATAAAGTCATATTCATCATCATACGGATCGTTCGCGGGCTTCGCTACACTCTCGGTATACTTGGCATTGCCACTGTTGTCCTCAGTCGCGGCAAGATACAAAGGCGGTTTACCCGCCCGCTGCCAATTGCCGCCTTCGTTCTTCCATTTGTCATCGTGCTTGGTGGGGTCTAGCACCATCATCGAGTCACTAACCTCAACAAAACCCAACGCTGCTGCGCGGGCTTTCGCTTCCGGATTAGAAGAGTGGGAGAGAACGAGCGGTTTGTTTCCGTCGATCTGGAGCTGATGTTCAAGCAAGATATCGCCCGCGTTCTCGACGAGCGGATGAGTAACCCGGAAAGCTATTGTTGAGGTGATTTCATCTCGCCCAGGAAATTGATTGCGCCAATCATTGTTGCCCTTGAACAGCTCACTCATGTGGCCTCCGGGTTCCGTTCTCAGAAGCCCGACGCTTTTGTTCCCAAGCTGATAGCTGAAAAAACGCGCTTTCTCCGAAATAGACTTCATGCCGAAACGAAATGCAGTGTCCGCTGTGCGTTGAGCCTTTTCGGACACCCAGCGCGAGTATCGCTGCGGATTGGCAGCAATATCCTCTATGTCTCCTCCATAAAAATCTGCCAGCTTATTCTCAAACGAAGATTTTGAGATCTCAACCACCGGCCGCTCGTCAACCAGCGCGTATGGCGGGACTGCTGCCAAAGATGCATCAAAGGAGGAGCTCGATGGCGCCAAATTCAGAGCAGAGAATACATCCGAGAATCTTTGGCTATCGGGGTAGGAGTCTTCGTCCGAGCTCGTTCCCATTTCATCGAGCTCGGACGCACGTTCGCTGTTAGATAGAGTTTTAGTGTTTTGAAACATAACACGTCCTGTTTATGTCGGCGAAGGCCGCGCCGATTGGGGTTCCGGGCTCATAGCAAGCCGAGCTGTCGGCAAGCTGACAGCTAAGCATCACGCTTCGCTATTCCTGCCCGCTCTTGATTGCCTTATCTTGAACGAGCCAATGCTTTCCGGCTGCCCCCCTGCGGTGCTGCGCTGGCATCGCCGGCGTCCATCTTGCCTTGAAGGGCGAGGGACAGTCCGAAATTGTTGCGCAGCATCGGGTTTGCAGGTTCCGCCGCGAGAGCTTGGCGGTATAGCTCTTGGGCTTCCTGGTGCCGACCCTCGTGATCGAGAACAACTGCTTTGGCATTCAATGCGCGCAGGTCGCCAGGGGCTGCCAATAACACGCCGTCGAGCACCTCGAGCGCATCATTCGGACAGTTGCGTGCCAGTAGGGCTCGCGCAAGAGGAATGGCCGCATCAATGTTGTTCGGCTGTTGCTTCAATTCGTCGCGCAGAGCCCCTTCATCAGCATCTCGGCCGAGCGCGAGCGAAATGCGCTCGCGCGCGGCGGGGTCGATCTCTTTGCTGTCTGCGAAGTCTGATGCGGACGTCTGCTGCGGTGAAAAGCCATGTTTGTCTGCGGTAGCGCAACCAGCGAGCAGCACAACAGTCAGCATCGCAAGCAGAGCCGGCCGCAGCCTTGGACTGGCGGAGCAAAGATAGCGGCAGCTGGTGTGGTTAGATTTCATCGGCTACTCACAAGGTGGTGCTGCGCACTCTTAGCTTGCAGTTGTTAGGAGCCCTCCCGAGGAAGGCGCCTTGGGAAGCTTGACGGATCCAATCGGTTGGATCGTGAAGTCCGCGGCGAGATCTTGATAGGACAGAACAGGCAGATCGATCCCGTTGCGCGTAAGAAAACCGCGTACAAAACGCCGGATATCCATCGAACCGAGGACGACAGGCTGACTCTTACTTTCCGCGATGGTCGCGTGGATCTGACGAAATTGTGCAAGCAGCTTTTCGCTCTGCCATTCGTCCAGGACGAGGTATGGGCCGACGGCCGTTTCCCGTACTGCGCCGCGGATGATTTCCTCGCTCTCACGCTCAATGATAAAGGCGACGACGACGCGATGGGCGTTAGCATACCGAAAGCAGATTTGCCGCTTTAAGGTAGCACGAACATATTCGGTGAGAAGGACGGCGTTTTGCTCGCGTTCGCTCCATTCTGCCAATGCCTCGAGGAGCAAGCGGGTATTGCGGATTGGAATGCCCTCATCGAGCAAGCGGCGTAGGACCTCGGCGATCCGAGGGACCGTGGCTGTACGCAGCACCTCCTTCACCAGATCGGGATATTCCTGCTCCATCCGAGCGAGCAATTGGCGGGTTTCCTGGATACCCACCAGGCGCTGTGCATAGCGCGTCAATGTGGAATGCAGACGTAAGGCAAGAACTTCGCTCAGCCGATGATATCCGATTCCGGCGGCCTTGAGCGCCGCTGCGTGCCGTTCTTCGATCCAGACCCGATTCGTTTCAGGGTCTTGCTGAAAGGGGATGCCGCTCAATTCGATGTTCGCCACATCGTCGTTGAGTGCCAGGTGGCCAGGATTGATCACATCGCGCTCAACTGGCACACTATCGACATCCACTCGGAATTGCGACGAGGACAAGCTCTCGCCAATCTGGGCCGGGATGCGCGGAATAGTGATGCCAAGGTCCGCCGATACGAGCCTAGAAACACGCAAAATGCTCTCTTCCAGCTCGTCTTTGTCGATCGAATCCGTCAGGTTCGGTGCAAGGAACAACGCGATCGGAAGTGCTTCCGCATGTGCGGTCTGCTTCTGAGCCGCTGTAGGGGGCGGCGCCGAAGCAGCGGCGCTAGCTCCTATGTTGGCGGGGAGCTTGTCGCGTTTGGGGCTGACTTTGACGTAGCTTGCCGCAGCGAACAGGACGGCCAGCACGACAAAGGGCGGCAAAGGAAAGCCGGGAACGAGCCCCATGAATACCAAGACGCAGGCGGCTAGCCTAAGTGCCTGCGTACTTGCGGTAAGTTGGTGAACAATATCGGCCCCGAGTTTGAGCTTGGAGGGTCCGTTGACGCGCGTGACAATGGTCGCGGCGGTAATTGACAGCAGCAACGCCGGAATCTGCGAAATGAGCGCATCACCGATCGTCAAAAGTGTATAGTGATGCAGCGCTTCATCGAGCGACATACCTTTGGAGAGCAGACCGATGCTGATTCCGCCCAGCATATTGATGCAGATCACGATCAGCCCGGCGATCGCGTCTCCCTTAACGAACTTCATGGCACCATCCATCGCGCCATGAAGTTGACTCTCTTGCTCCAACGCGGCGCGCCGGCGACGTGCTTCGTGTTGATCAATGTGGCTGTTGCGCAGTTCCGCATCGATCGCCATCTGCTTGCCTGGTAGCGCGTCAAGCGTGAAGCGCGCAGACACCTCTGCGACGCGTTCGGCACCCTTGGCAAGAACCATGAATTGGACCATGGTCACGATCAAGAATATGACGATGCCGACCGCAATATTCCCCGAAATGACGAAGTCGCCGAAGGTGTGAATGATGCTACCGGCGTCGCCCTCTGCAAGGATCAGCCGCGTTGTTGCAATCGTTAGCGCGAGTCGAAATACGGTAGAGATCAGAATGACGCCCGGCAAGGACGAGAAATCAAGCGGTGTGCTGAGATAGAGTGCAACCATCAGCAGCAATATGGCAAAGCCAAGATTGAAGCCGATTAGCATGTCGATTACGACGATTGGGATTGGCATGATCATCATGCCGATCGCCAGAAGCAGCATCAATGCAATCATGAAATCCGGCTGGGCCGGAGCGCGCACGAAGAAGTCACGCAGAACGTTGGCCATGATAGATCCCTATTGCATTTTGACGAGGGCGGTGCTCGCGCGCAGTGACACATAGCGCTGAAAGACCTCGCGTGCCTCGGACATGCGGCCAGCGTGCCGGAGTGCGTGACTGCGCAACAGCGTCATCGGTATGCGGGAGGAGGGTTGCGTATCAAGTGCGTCCAGCCGGTCCAGAACATGCAGTGCTTCGTTGCCAAGGCCCTCGGCGATTAGCGTGTAGGCTAGAATGCGCAGTAAACCGACGTCGTTGGAATGCTCGCGGGCTGCAATTCGCAGCAGAGCCAGACTCTGTGCGCTCTGCCCGCATGCAAGATGGACATATGAGAGTGCGCAAAGCAGGTCGCGCTCCGGCCCGGAGATCGACGGAACATCGCCGGATTTGGAGACTTCTGGAACCAAGGGAGCGGCGAGATGCTGCAATCCATCAGGATCGGCCATGGCTATCCTTTGATTAAGCTGTTTTGATTTTGCCGGAGCATTAGTAACCGCTGAAGTTCCTGCTGCAGGATTGCCAAGCACTCTCGCGCCGTCTTGTCTTCCGGCGTCGCCTCCAACGTTCGCGTCAAGCGTTCCAGAAGAGGACCATGCTTGTCGGCGCGCAGTACGTCCGGATGACGGAGGCGTGGAACGACGAAGGAGAGTAGTCCGCGAGACAGATTGGGACCATAAAGCGAAGCCAATGCCGCACGTGGATCTGTCTCATTTGCCCCTGCCTCGCCTTCGAATAAAGTGACGCGCGAGATGGCGCGGACGGAATCGACCTCGAGCGCCGCTTCGCTCGTACCGTCAATTGGCAGATCATGCGAAACCGCATCCCGCCACGACGCGCGCTTCGTGCCGCTATCCGAATGGGCGCCTCCGACTTCGAGTTTATCACCTTGCGAGGGAGGCGAGCCGATGACCGCTGCGTGCTGGCCCGCATCTAATCCCTGCGATGAGGTGCCGGGCCCTACGGACTGCTGGGGCAGCCTAGCCATCGCCTTCTCCTTCTTTCTTGCAGGGTAGAGATCTTAGTATGGCAAAGCGGCAGATCGGCCGTTGCGGCTGAGCAGAACTCGTCCATCCTCAATTCGATCAACGGTCCATCCATTACTTAAGAGCGCGCCGACGAAATACTTCTGCCCGGCAATAAGCAGATAAGGTTCGCTTCCACGCCAGACGGCTTGGACGGCAATCGAAGACGGCATCTTCTCCTCTTTCACGATGACAGCATTCACAAGGGTCGGGGTGCCATTGGTTTGACGATCGAACCATTGCTGGATTTCTTTCCATTTGGCGACGAGGTTCGGGGCAATTGTGCCTTCCGCAGTCACGACGCCGGGACCGCCCCCGATCTTGATGTCAAGAAGGCCCGCTCGTTCGATCTCTTGCCGCAGCGATACGGCCATGTCATCGGCAGTTCTCGCATCAAAATGATCCACGGTTGGCTTAGCGGCAATCTCGGCCGCGCGCGATGACTCAGTCCTTGTCGCCATCGCCCTATCGCCGGGGGCGAACATACTTGAGAAGGTGCCGATCACGATGCAGCTGAGCAAGACCATGCTGAGGGTCACGATCGAGCTGCGAGAGCGCTTGCTCGAAGCAATTGGCTGGACATCCTCTGTCGACCAGCGGATGGAGATCGCGCCGGCATGCACGACCGCGGGAAGAGGCACTCTGACGCGCTCACCTGAAGTGATGCTCGCGTGACCGTCGATGCTAATATTGGCAGCGAGCGCCTCGACCTCGATCCAATCACGCTGCGGGGTGATGCGAAGGTGATGCGGTTCAAGCCCTTGTTCAACGAAGATTAGGTCAGCATCGAGGCCGCTGCCCACAATGCTGTCGCCGCCCGCCGCCTTTCCTTTGAGCCCGGTATAGAGCCCCGAAAGCACCTCGAACTCGAGCGAAATAGAGTCGTTCACGATAATCTCCTGAATAACGAGAGAAGCCGTACGGTAGTGCCGTACGGCTCATCCAGAGTTCGTCATTCACGGCGCGGCGACGGTAGCAACTCGGTGAGCCACCCGTCTTGCAGAATTACTGGACGCGCTCGTCGGCGACCTTCTTCTCGGACGAGAGTTCGGTCGTAATTCTGCGCATTGCCACGGCCTGGGCCTGAACTTTCTGGCTCACACGCTCGAATTCAGCCATCTGGTTCTGGAAGCCCGTATCACCGGTCTGCTGAACACCAGCAGCGCCGCCATTTCCGCCAACATTGTCAACCGACATGTCTATTTACCTTTCTTATGGGATTTAACCTGGTTCTGATTTGTTACGAGTTGCGGGCCGGCGAGACGATCGCAGGAATGGAAAGGAACATGGGCGTGCCGCCGAGCGTGCTGAGCCCAAGGTTCAGTTCCGGGCTCTTGCAGGCAGTGTCGGGCTTGGGTTGTACCTCGCTCTTTTCGCCGGCGTCTTTGTGGTCTGCGGCCTTATCATGGCCGCCCTTGTCGGGCACCAAGGCGTGGACCACCGTGTCAAAGACCTTGTCCACGGTCCCGCCCAGCGCCGAACCAATGGCCGCTCCGGCCGGCCCGCCAAGGTATCCGCCGGCAGCGCTTCCGATCATTTCTCCGATCATCGCATTCTCCTATGCTCGTCTTTTCGCGCTCAATAGACGACTGCTCGCCTAGATTCAGCGGCCTCATGCTAAGGACGCTAGCTTTCGAAAAGCTGACGAGCCTCACGTCGAGGCGAGTGGGCTGCACTTTTGCGGCAGGCTTGCACCTGCTCGCAATCATCGGCTCTCCCGGCAGCGCCTATAGCCGACTTGGCTCAAGGCGGGTTGAGCGGTGCTTAGTACGCGTTCAGGAATGATTTTACCTCGCGGAGGCTGCGCAAGCGCGTGGCCTGCAGGGTAGAGCGCGGAAGCGGGATAAGGTCATCGAGCCGTCGGACCTCAGCTCTCGCTTCTCGCGTGTGGCTAACATGGGCAGCTTGCGAAAAGCTCGCGTTTCGCGAATTCTTATGCTGAGAAACCGGTCGCAGCGCATGTTCAAGCTTATCGATCGGTCTTCGCAGATGATATGCGAGCGACCGGCGGGTGCGCTGGTTGCGCGGCGAGGGTGGGATGATTGGGGGGTGCCCGGCAGACGTCGCGTAACTTGTCATGAAGACACAGGGGCACGTCTGGTCAGACGAGTCTTGGTGAGAGGAAGCTTGCGATACAGTTCACCGAAGGATGCGTTTCGGACATCCGATCAATGCAAAGTGAGTGCGGCTTCGCTCGCTGATCGTCGTCAGCTTTTCGACAGGTATTCGGGCTACCGTCTCTGCGAGTTAAATGCGCGTGATGTGCTCGTGCGGTTACTGTGATGGGGCGAGAGCAAGGATCTCACTAGGGCTGCCGGTTCTGGCAAGAGAAGTGGTTGTCCTAAATGATGCGTTCTCATGCAGGTCTGAAGCGGCGCGCCTTAGTTGACTATGCGCGTAACGCTCACAGTTTTACAGATTTCGTCTATGCAACAGGAGTGAACTAAATGCAGTATCTTCCGGTGGCCGGTCTCCCAGTGGTGGGCGCGCCCGACTCGATGAACGGAGTGGTGCCAGAAGGCGCGGTTGTCACTCCCGCTTTCAACGCCTTGTTGGGGCAGTATGCTCCGGCGAGCTACCAGTACCTGCCGGTAGCCTCACCAGCCCTCGTCAGTTCTGTCGTTGGGAGTGTCGTGCCGGTCGCCGTAACGCCAGCCGTCGTTACGACCCAAGCGTACATGATGGCGCCTCCTCCTCCCACCATGCTGATGAGCCAGCTGAATCAGAATTCCGAGCCTGCTGTGGATCCGGTGTGGACGCATGAGGTCAAGGATGGCAAGGCCACAATCAACCTTGGGGACAAGTATACGATCACGGCCGATGAGAAGGACGGCACCTGGACAGTTCGCAACAACCAGACCGGTCATGTCACGGTAATTCATGGCGACCCCCACGTTGATGCCGACGGAGACGGGAAGGATGACTTCGATTTCAAGAAGGATATGACGTTTCAGCTCGACGACGGCACGAAAATTACTGTCAATAATGTCGACTACGGTAATGGTCAGGCCATCTCTTCAAAGCTTACCATTACCAACGGTCACAACGCGATGGTTGTCGAGGGGCTCGGCGACGACAAGGATGGCAAAAGCAATCTGAGGGTGACGCAGTCCAATGCTGGGATGACCCTTGACGAGTTGACGTCCGATGGTGCCCAAACGATCCATGAGAGTGGCCAGGGATGGGTCGATGGCGCCGGGCGCGCCGTGAATCAGGCGAGTATCGATGCAGGCGAACAGGGGCGCGGGCCGGGCAGCTATCAGTATGCGAGCGCGGCGCCTGCCTCTACGGTCCCCGTCTTCTTCGTTCCTCCTCCTCCGCCGCCTCTTGCGATGGTGCCTGTTGCGGCCGCCCAGGTGCCCACGCAGTCGTCTCAGCCGGCGCCAGTGTGGTCGCATGAGGTCAGGGACGGCAGGGCTGAGATCAAGCTTGGTGAGAAATATTCGATGCTGGTCGACGAACATGACGGAACGGTGCTCATTCGTAACAATCAAACAGGCAAGATCACGGCGATTAAAGGCGATCCCCACGTCGATGCCGACGGTGACGGCAAGATCGATTTTGACTTCAAGAAGAACATGACTTTCCAGCTCGACGACGGCACGAAGATTACTGTCGACACCGTTGATATCGGCAATGGCAAAACGATGGCCTCGAAGCTGACCATCACCAACGGCGACAATGCCATGGTCGTCGAAGGGCTTGGAGACCGCTTCGACGGTAAGAACAATCTCAAGGTGACACAGTCGAATGCCGGCCGTACGCTTGATCAGCTGACTTCGGATGGTGCTCAGACGATCTATGAACAACCAGGCTCGGGCTGGGTTGATCGGTCTGGACGCCAGGTGAACCAGGCGATCATCGACAGCAATGAGAATCCGGGCACACCGTCGGATGCTTGAATTGGGCGTAAGCCCGGCTGGTACTGCGAAGCGATCTCAGCCTATCGGGTAAGTCACTGAAGCGGGCGCCAGCGCCCGCTTTTCGTGTTCGCGAGGGAGACGAAGATGTTAAGTGCGGCGGCGTATCGATCAGGATCGCCGCTCTCATCGCGCGATCGGGCCTTCTAAGCTCGGGCGCCAATCGTGCCGACAAACACGCTATGACCTCAGGATCGGGCACCACCAACATGTCTCGATGCCGGGGTCAGCGGTCCAGGAGTTGTGAAGATATGGGCGCAGCGATGCTGATGTTACGGAAAATCTTAGAGGACCTCTCTGGCGCACAATCTCGCGGGCGGCTGCAGAACCAATCGAGGATAGCCGGCTGACGCAATTGATCATCAAGCGGGAAGCGCTCGGTTTCGCTTGAATCTCTATTGGCCTGGCTAAAGAGCGCTCCTGATGAACGCTCATCGAGAATATGGGGTATACCCGGGTGAGCAAGTCGCTGCGGCGTATTCCCAAAGTTCCCGGTGTAATTGCGATCGGATTTGCGGACCGGCCGCACCGCTGGCCTGGAGGACCACCTAAGACGCGTCTAGCGGCTCCTATTGCCAAGTCCGCCTGCTTCGGCCGATCGTTCTCGGTTCGGCTTGCATTCCGGCAGATCCTTCCCTGTGCGCGTCTGATTATCCGGCCCTTCACCCATCATCTAGCTCGCTCATAGCGTCATCCATATCTGACTGGGAATCGCTTATGACCTGGGTAGCGACCGCAACCAGAGCCTTTTCGAAGGCTCGCTGCAACAATGCTGCGGGCGAATTGTCGCCGCCGTTCGCGGCGTTATCGTTGTTTGCGCCAGCTTCTGGCGCCGTGGCTGGGATATCGGCTGCGCCTGTGTCCATATCGTAAAACCCAGATGGCGGCGGTGCCGCGAGATGACCTATTTGCTAGCAGGGACAGCTTGCAAGAAGCTGACGAAGAGTGAGGCGGATTAATGCCGTGATTCCTGCGCACAGTGTTCTCAGGTGGTCCCGTGTCGTGGAGTTTTTGATGCGCAAAGGACTTGCTGGTTGGAATCATCCGGCCGCTGCGTGTCTGCCGAACATCGGCGCACATAGGTCCGGCTCCCGACGTTTGGGAGCCAGTGGATCGGATGGACATCTGCGTTCCGCTACTTTTGGATAGAGAGGTTGCCTTTGTCTCACGATACGAGCCAAAAAAAGCGCGCCATGGAAGTGCACCTTTTGGCCCGCGCGATCTTTGACTTGACCGCTGCCCTCGCGCGAGCTGATCTGGCGCTTATGAAATGGCCTGAAAAGAGAAGCGTGGCCGCGGAATAGCCGCCGGCAAGGTCGCCTCTTACCAGGTGTCCTGCCATTGAAAAGGCCGGTGTCGGCCCCGCGGGGATCGCCCTGCGGTTGCTCGGCTGCAGCCGTTAGCCGATGGGCGGATCTTCCGCCTCTTCAGGTTGCTCTTGCTCTCCCTCTTCAGGCCAAAGGGTCGGATCTAGCGAGGGTGTGAGACGAATGAAGTCCTCCTCTCTCCATTCTGCCGTATGAGGCACGCCGAGAATGGTAAAGATTGTTGTCGGGTGGTCCTGGCTTGGCTTCACTCCGCTTCGCTCAAGCATATCGATCTGAGCGCCTGTGGCTGTTTGAGGCGTAAACACCCAGTAGTCCTTGGCGAGATGTCCGTCACACATACGGAACGCGGAAAGTTCGGGCGGAGCTGCGGAAGACCCAGCTCGGGACGGCGCCGCCTGCAATGGCTGGGCATGGGAGAGGCCGGCGTGGGCCGGCTCACCCTGAAAAGGGGCGGTGCGCGATGGACCTGCATGCGAGGTCCCCGCTTGTGGCTCACCGTGACGTGGCTCAGCATCCGACGGGCCGGCATCCAGAGCCTGCCATATCAGATCTTGATCGAAGCCGGGATGTTCCTCGATCGCCTGAGCGATGATCTGCGGCGAGAGATGCCGCGAGCCGTTATCCCGCTCTGGCGCGGCGACGGCCGCAGGCGCGGCATACAGACTATCCTGCCAACCCGAGCCTGCCGAATGGGGATGGGATAAATCTGGGTAAGGCGGATAGAGGTGTCCGGTTTCGAAGTATGGAGAGTAGGGATGGCCCGCGTCCAGATAGGGTGAATAAGCCTCGCCCTGCAGCACGGAATGGACGACGCCCTGCGCCAAAGCGGGGGCCTCTGTGCCGCTGAGCTTCCGCTCGAAATCGGTTGCATCTGTAGCCGCCCGTGTTGTGTCGGGCTCCGGGCTCGTATTGGCCGGGGCGATTGCATTGAAATCCACCCTGTTTCTCCTTCTCGCGCGCATCGAGCCTACGCGAAGCCTCAGCTTGCTCGAAAGCACGCGCTCGGAGGCCACGTTGATCCTTGATGCCTCGCGCTGCGTGCCAAGACAGCGCTATCCATTTCCTTCGAGCGTCCGGTCTCTGATCCATCTATCGGAGCTGTCACAAGAAGGCAGCCGTCCAGACCTCGCAGGCTCATGCTGGGGACTTTAGCTTTCGAAAAGCTGACGACCGGATGATATAGGCGGACGCCGGATGGACCGACTTCGCTCCGAGCGGTCTTGCAGCTTTCACCATCACTTCTGGCCTGGACCGGCTTCGCGCAAAGTGCCCTCATGGTGCGGCGTTTCGGGAGAAGCTACCAGCCGTCCGTCCCGGAAGACCGTGCTCGAGGAGCCGCGAAATAACATCAAAACCGACTCGTGTTGTGGCCTCTCGGCGGCGACGGGACCGCGCCGGGCCTGCGCTTCCGCCACAAGGCCTTTAAGGGTCTGGTCCACCAGCGCAACAAATCGGGGTGGGCCAGAAGCAAGGATGAGGCTCTCTCCCGGAGCCGGTTTCACGATATAGCGCTCATCCGAGATGTTGAGCGCGTCGAGCGCGGACTTGAGCACATCGAAGCTGATTGGGTTCAATACAATGAGCCGGCTTTGCGCCTCGTGGGCGGCAGAGATGTAAAGCACGAGCCCGTCGTAATACCACTGAAGATTGTACAGGGCAGTCAAACGGTCAAGGAATTCTCGTGGCGGCAGGTCCGGCATTCGTCCGCGAATCCGGCCCCTGACGTCGGCGCTTACATTGACCCTGACATTGAGATTGTTTCCGAACTCCTGCAGCGCCGCAGAAAGATCCTGATCGAGAACGGTATAGCTATAAGGGGCGGACGGCAGCGAAAGGGATGCAGCAGACGAGCGCATTATTCCGATACAGATGAAAACGCCGGCACAAAGAGCTCTTTTCAAAACATGTACCACCGTGGATCGCGCGAGCATTCCTGGACGCCTTCCGCTCATCATGAGGCTTGAGTTTCGTCCAAGCTTGGGAGCCAAACGTGATCTTTAGATGACGCAGGCAGCCCGATCTCCGTCAGGTTTTCGTCAGCTCGCCCGCCTATGAACTTGATCGGTTCATCGGCTAACGCCTAGGTCTCAACAAACGAGCACAATGACTCACTCCATGTTGTTAGGCGCAACGCCGATCCCTCCCAATTCAGCCGATTGTCTTTCCAGTGCCTGCTCGCCGGCAGCTGCTGGCGAGCAGGCGCGCTTTGAGCAGTCCCTGGCGCAAGTAGCTTCCAATCAGGGATCTGCTTTCCCGCCCGGGGACCGGCCCGCAGCAGCTCCGCCAATGTTGGAGGTCCAGCGCACGAATGTGCTGGCGAGTCCGCCCGGTGACCGAATCCTCCAAACCCTTTCCAGTATCTACCAGGGCCGCGCCGTTCCTCCGCCGATTGCGCCGGCTGCCGCGACTGTCGTGCAGCCTGGACCGGCTGCGCAGCTGCTTTTGCAGGTGGATAACGTTGGCGCGCATGCGACTGTTAAACCGGTTGGGGCCGATTTTGAATCGATGATGACGAATCTGCGAGACGTGTATAGGGATGTTATTCAGGTTTCCCTCGTCTCCAAGGGCACCAGCGCCGTCAGCTCGTCGCTAAACAAGCTGCTGTCGGCCGGCTGAGTAAGCTGATGACTGGCGATATGAAAAGGGGTAGCTGCGGCGGCGATCAATCGTGGCGGCGGCTTCGTATGTGTTTTGCTATGCCCCTTCTCCTCTCGCTGATCGGTTGTAAGGCTGATCTCTACACCAAAATTCAGGAGCGCGAGGCTAATGAGATGCTCGCGCTTCTCCTTGGCAAGGGCGTTGATGCTGTCCGTGTTGTCGCCAAGGACGGAACCAGTACAATCCAGGTGGAGGAAAAGCAGCTCGCTTATTCGATTGACCTGCTCAATGTTGAGGGGCTGCCGCGCCAATCCTTCAAAAATCTTGGCGAGGTTTTCAAGGGATCGGGCCTCGTTGCCTCGCCGATCGAGGAGCGGGCACGTTACGTTTATGCTCTAAGCGAAGAATTGTCGCGCACGATTAGCGATATAGATGGCGTCCTTTCAGCACGCGTCCACGTGGTTCTGCCGAAGAACGACTTGTTGCGGCAAGATGCGACCCCGTCTTCAGCCTCGGTCTTCATTCGCCACGGCTCCAGCGCGAAGCTCTCGGCACTGTTGCCGCAGATCAAGATGCTCGTCGCAAACAGCATTGAAGGGCTGTCCTACGACAAGGTTGCGGTCGTCTTCGTGCCGGTCGAGCGCGCTCCAATCGAGCAGCCTGCCGCGCCGGTAGTCCCTACGGCTCAATCAGCAAGAGCCGGCTCAGCGCCGTTACTTGCGCTAGCTGTTGGAGGCGCCGGAGCGGTATTGGGCATCGTATCTTGCGTATTGCTGGGCCCGCGCATGCGTCAGTTTGGACAATCATCACGTAAGTTGAGCATATTCGGTCGGCGCTCGCGTGTGCCTGCTGACCAAGCGGCGGGCAAAAAGATGATTGCTGATGCGTCATAGTCTGAACGCTCATGTCGGCATCAATGTCAACCACAACCACAAGACCCAATCCTTCGTTCACGGTTGCAGCCGATCGGCTGCGCGAGCTTGCTGCCTCGGTCGATCCCGGTCGTTTTGCTGCGCTTCTTGACCCGCTGCTTTCGCCCTCCACGTTGGCTCGGCTACAGCAGAGTGCCAGGCTGCAGCCAAGGCTCGCCGAACTGCTGCTGGGCAGCAAAGTGGAGGCTAGCTGCGCCGACTGGGACGAAGATGCTCTGTTCGGGCATGATCCGCGGCGGGCTGCGCTGCTCGCGGGCAGCATCTGGCATGCACGCTCCATCCTCAAGCTGGTTTCCAGGCACGATCTGCCCATATTGGTAGAGTTGATCGGTGCCGAAGCGCACGTTTTCGCTGTCCGGCATTTATCAAGTGCCGTCGCAACGATCCCGATCCTCGATCCAGAGCAATTGTCGCGACAGATCGAACATGACGGGCATGCTTGTCTCGGCGCTTGGCTCGAACAGACTTCGCCCCTTGCTCGTATCCGCGTGCTTCTACGCTTGCCCGTGGGGACGGCCGCCGAGAGTCCAACTGCTGAGCACCGTAGCGCAGCAGGCCCTCTGCTTTCCCTCGTCTTGGCTCATTTGCGTACAGAGGATGCCGGAGCATGACGGCCGATGCCCTAGGATCACCCGCGTCCCCGCAGATTCGGCCTCTTGGGCCCCTGATAAAAGCTGCGCAGCTTGAGATCTGGCACGATGCCGTACGGGCGCGGGCCGCTGCCGAGCGGCATCTGCAGCGGGTGCGCGGGTGGGCACGCCAGGCTTATGAGCGGGAACGGGCGCGGGGCCGCGCCGAGGGTGCAAAGGCCGGCGCAGAGGAAATGGCTCGGCTTATTGCGCAGGCAACTTGTGAACTGGCCCAGCGCAAGGCGGTTCTGGAGCGGGAATTGCCGCAAGTGGTCTTTGAGATCGTTCGCGATCTGCTTGGCGCGTTTGATCCGGGCGAGATGCTGGTCCAGTGCGTTCGTCATGCCATCGAGCAAAGATATAAGAACACGGAGGTTTGCCTTCACGTATCCCCACTGAAAGCCGACGTGCTAGCCAGTGAGTTCAAGGACTATGACGGAATTGAGGGCCGTCCGAAGGTCAGGATTGAGGCGGATCCGGCGCTGAGCGCGGATCAATGTGTCTTGTGGAGCGAGTTTGGCAATGTCGATCTTGGACTTGCGGCGCAGCTGCGCGCGCTGCGTCTCGGCTTTGGCTTGTCAGAGGAAGCTGAATCGTGACCGTGCAACGATCGACCCATCATGCCGCGGCCGCAGAAGGAACCGTAAAGGCCGCACTCTCGTCCCTGAGATCTTCCGCCAAGAACATCGATACACGCGCTGTCCGCGGCCGGATTACGCGGGCCGTGGGCACGCTGCTGCACGCCGTCTTGCCGGAGGCCCGGGTCGGGGAACTATGCTTGTTGCAGGATCCTCGCAGCGGATGGTCGCTCGAGGCCGAGGTGATCGGTCTGTTGCCGGACGGGGTGTTACTCACGCCCATCGGGGACATGGTGGGGCTGTCCAATCGCGCGGAGGTGGTGACGACTGGGCGAATGCAGGAAGTGGCTGTGGGTCCCGATTTGCTCGGCCGAGTGATCGACAGTTTTGGCCGACCGCTCGATGGCAAGGGCCCGATAAAAGTCGCCGAAGCCAGACCGCTGCGCGGCAGGGCGCCCAATCCGATGAAACGGCGCGGGATCGAACAGCCGTTCCCGCTCGGCGTCCGTGTCCTGGACGGTCTTTTGACATGCGGAGAAGGTCAGCGGATCGGAATCTATGGTGATGCCGGTTGCGGCAAGTCGACGCTGATGTCGCAAATCGTAAGAGGCGCGGCGGCCGACGTCACTATCGTCGCGCTGATCGGCGAACGCGGTCGAGAGGTGCGCGAATTCATTGAACGTCATCTTGGCGAAGCCCTTCACCGTTCCGTCGTTGTGGTGGAGACCTCCGACCGTTCGGCGATGGAGCGGGCCCAATGCGCCCACATGGCGACAGCGCTGGCCGAATATTTTCGTGATCAGGGCCTCCGCGTCGTTCTGATGATGGATTCTCTGACGCGCTTTAGCCGCGCTATGCGTGAAATCGGCCTTGCCGCAGGAGAGCCGCCGACGCGGCGCGGATTTCCGCCATCCGTTTTTGCGCTGTTGCCGGGCTTGTTGGAGCGCGCCGGCATGGGCGAGCAAGGCTCCATTACGGCCTTCTATACCGTGCTTGTCGAAGGTGACGGCACGGGTGATCCAATAGCGGAAGAATCACGCGGCATTCTTGATGGCCACATCATTCTCTCACGCGCGCTGGCCTCTCGGGAGCATTTTCCGGCTATCGATGTGCTGTCGAGCCGCAGCCGCGTCATGGATGCGATCGTGTCGGTGCCGCATCGCAAGGCGGCATCCTTCTTCCGTGATCTGCTCTCACGCTACGCTGAGGCCGAGTTCTTGATCAAGGTGGGTGAATACAAGCAAGGCTCTGATCCGCTGACCGATCGGGCGATCGCCTCGATCGAGCAGCTGCGGGCCTTTCTGCGCCAGGGGCAGGGTGAGGCGTGCAGCTTTGAGGAGACGATCGCATGGATATCGCGTTTGACCGCCTAAGTCCCGCTCATGCCTCAAAGCTGCGGCTCGTAAAGGACATGCGGGAGCGAAGCGCCGTTCGTGAATTGTCTGACGTGGAAGCCAAGCGCCACCTCGCGACTCAAGCTGTCCAACAAGCTTGCGAGCACCTTGCACTTGCCGAAGAGCGCCGCGCAAAGGTCGAGGCGGAGCTCTATCGGGAGATCCTCGCAGCCGATGCGATATCTGTGTGCGAACTGCAGCGGCGCTATCATCTCATCATCGGGCGACTCACAGACGAGATCACAGCGGCACAGCGCGTTCTTGACAAGGCCCGTGCTGCTCAAGAGCAAGCTGAGGCTGCGGTTATCGAGGCCAGGGCCGTTTGGACCAAGCGTTCAGCGGCGAGCCAGAAATGGCGTGAGATCGATCAGGACGTTCGGCGCATCACGAATGCTCATTTCGAAGCCGCCACCGAAATCGAATCCGATGATGAAGTCTTGCTCCGCTACCGGCGAGGCCCATCAGGTCAGACGGGAGGTGAGCCAGCATGATTGCAGATCCTCTCCCGCGCGAGCTAGGGGCCTGCGGCGCGGAAGCCGCACCGGCATCGTATCGGCCGGCTGAGCCCGCAGCCTTCATGCCGGCGCTGATTCTCTCGCACGCCGTAGCCTCGTGGCTTAACGAGATCGCAGCGTTGCGTGCGCCCGTGCAAGGCCTCCTCGGCGAGAAGCCGCTCTCTGTGCGCGTGAGCCGAACCGTCTGGCAGGCGGAGCCGGCTGCGGCGTCGATGCTTGACTGCGTCTTCGAAGTAGATGGTGAAACATTGATCCTGTCCTTGCCAGGTAAGCTTGCGGAAGCGCTGGTTGGGACCGTGCAGGATGGGCTTACCTTGCCGTCTGAGCCGACGCGTTCGCTGGTCCTGGAACTTGCGCTTGAACCCTTGCTTGCCCTGCTGGAAAGAATGACGCAGCGGAATCTGCAGCTTGTCCGCACCGAGGAAGCGCGGAGTACGAGGCCCTATCTTGAACTTGACATCGCCTATGGTGAGCTCGCCAGCAAGGCTCGGCTGCTTCTATTCTCGCCACTCGACGGTCCCGTTCCGCCAGCTTTCACCGTCCTCGGCGGCCTGCTCGGCCGATTACCGCGACAGACGGCCAGGCTGCTTTCCGAATTCCCGGTCATCGTTGCAGGCCATATCGGTTCGCTCCGCGTCGCGATCAGCGTTCTTCGCCAAGCAGAGCAAGGCGATGCGCTGCTCCCGGACGCAATTCCACTCGCGCGAGGCCAGGTCATTCTCGCTGCAGACCGATTGTGGGCCCCTGCAGAGATCGGCGGCGACAGGCTGGTGCTGCGAGGCCCATTCCGCTTGCGATCCCACCCCCTAAAAAGTGAAGATGTGATGCCCGAAAGCCAGTTGCAACAGCAGCCCCCGTCAGAGGCGGATATCGACAGCATCGAGATCACACTCGTATTCGAATGTGGCCGCTGGCCGATGCCGTTGGGAACCTTGCGAACCATCACCGAAGGCCACGTGTTCGAACTTGGCCGGCCTCTTGATGGGCCGGTCGATATCGTTGCCAACGGCCAACGTATCGGCCGGGGCGACATCGTGCGGATCGGCGACGAGCTGGCTGTCAGGTTGCGCGGCAGGTTGGCGCTTAATGACTGAGATTCAACCCAGCATCCTTGCGCTTCTTGCGATAACCGTCGGCCTTGGCCTCCTGGCCTTCGCTGTTGTCACAACCACCGCCTTTATCAAGGTCTCGGTTGTTCTCTTCCTCGTGCGCAATGCGCTGGGGACCCAATCGATCCCGCCGAACATCGTCCTTTACGGGGCGGCACTGATCCTGACCGTCTTCATCAGCGCTCCGGTCTTCGAGCAGACCTATAACCGCCTTACCGATCCGCAACTTCGCTACCAGAGTTTCGATGACTGGCTGACGGCCGCCAAGGAGGGACAGGAGCCGCTGCGTGCTCATCTGAAGAAATTCACCAATGAAGAGCAGCGCCGCTTCTTCCTGTCGTCCACCGAACATGTCTGGTCGGAGGAGATGCGCGGCAGCGTAACGGCAGATGATTTCTCAATTCTCGTGCCGTCGTTTTTAATTTCCGAACTCAAGCGTGGGTTCGAAATCGGCTTTCTTCTCTATCTTCCCTTCATCACGATCGATCTGATTGTCACGACGATTTTGATGGCCATGGGTATGTCGATGGTATCCCCCACGGTGATATCTGTCCCCTTCAAGCTCTTTTTGTTCGTCACTATCGACGGCTGGTCACGTCTCATGCACGGGCTGGTACTAAGCTACACGACGCCAGGAGGTTGACCATGAACGAAGCCAGCATTCTTACGCACCTTAGTCAATCGCTCGTGCTCTTCTTGATCTGGGTTCTGCCGCCGCTGCTTGCAGCTCTCATCTCCGGACTGATCATTGGCCTCATCCAGGCGGCAACTCAGCTCCAGGATCAAACCCTGCCGCTGACAGTCAAGCTTCTGGTCGTCGTCGCCGTGCTAGCCGGGTTCTCTCCCGTACTCAGCGCTCCACTAATCGACCAGGCCGAGCACATCTTCAGCGAGTTTCCAGCACTCACCGCAAGATACTAGCAGAGCTTGAATGGCTGGCCCGTCACCCGCAGAGGCGCAAGCCCTCGTTCAGGGCACGATCGAATTCGTCGCCGCAACTGGGCTGAGTACGGCCCGCGCCCTAGGCATCATGCTGGTGCTTCCCGTCTTCACCCGGCCGCGTATCAGCGGCCTCGTTCGGGGAAGCCTGACGATTGCGATCGGACTGCCGTGCCTCGCTCAGATCAAGCTCGGTCTGCAGGCTCTGGACCCGAACACGCGCCTGGTCAGCGTTACCATGCTTGGCCTGAAGGAGGTGTTCGTCGGTCTTATGCTCGGCATCCTGCTCAGTATCCCAATGTGGAGTATACAGGCAGTCGGCGACATCATCGATACTCAACGAGGAATTTCAAGCCAAGTTGCGGGGGAGGATCCCGCGACGCACAGCCAAGCGTCCGGAACCGGGCTTTTTCTCGGTGTCACGGCGGTTACGATCTTCGTTCTGGTCGGCGGGCTGCAGACCATGGTGAGCGGCCTTTATGGCAGCTACCTAGTGTGGCCTGTCTATCAGTTTCTGCCTGCCATGACAGCGCAAGGGGCAATGGAATGTCTGGCCCTTCTCGATCGTATCATGATGACAACCTTATTGGTCGCCGGGCCGGTGCTGGGCCTGCTGCTGCTGGTTGATATCGCGGTCATGATGCTCGGCCGTTTTGCATCTCAGCTCAAGATGAACGATCTCTCCCCGATGATCAAGAATGTTGCGTTCGGGGTCATCATGGTCAGCTACACCGTCTATCTGCTTGAATACACCGGCGCCGAAATCCTGACCTCGAACAACATGCTAGAGTATCTGAAGAAGCTGTTGAGATGAGCTCTACGAGTGAGGAGAAAAAACTTCCTCCGACGCCCAAGAAGCTGCGCGATGCACGCAAGAAGGGGCAGAGCGCGCGCAGCTCGGATCTGGTGAGCGGCGTCAGCGCTTGTGCCGGTTTCGGCTGCCTGTGGTGGCGAGCGGGTGCGATCGAGGACAAGTGGCAGGAGACGGTCCGGCTCGTCGATAAACTGCAGGAGCAGCCGTTCACAAGCGCGGTGCCACAAGCGCTCAGCGGCTTGCTAGAACTTTCGATTGCGACTGTCGCTCCGTTGCTCGCCGCCGCCGTGACAGCAGCTCTTCTGGCCAATGTCCTGGCTAATGGCGGCTTTATGTTTGCTTCGGAGCCGCTCAAGCCGAAGCTCGAGAAACTGGATCCCATCAAAGGCTTGAAACGCATCGCCTCGAAACGTTCGGCCATCGAGCTTGGCAAGACCCTGGCTAAGGTGGTTTTGCTTGGTGCGACCTTCTTTCTCACCGTGATCGCGAGCTGGAAAGCGCTGGTGTACCTGCCAGTCTGCGGCATGGGCTGTTTTGGCTTCGTCTTCACCGAGGTTAAGCTGCTGATTGGGATTGCCGCCGGAGCTTTTCTGGTCGGCGGATTGGCTGACCTTCTAATCCAGCGCTATTTGTTTATGCAGGACATGCGCATGACGGAAACGGAGGCCAAGCGGGAGAACAAGGAACAGCAAGGCAACCCGCAGGTGAAGCGTGAGCACCGGCGTCTTCGGCAAGAGTCGGCCAACGAGGCTCCGATCGGCATCAGTCGAGCCACGTTGATATTGCGGGGATCGGCAACGCTGATTGGGCTGCGCTATGTCCGAGGCGAGACCGGCGTTCCGGTCTTGGTCTGCCGCGGCGAGGGCGAAGCTGCTTCGCAGCTGCTTGGTGAGGCGCGCGCGCTGCACCTTACCATTGTGGATGACGATGTCCTGGCGCGTCAGCTGCTCGGCAAAGCAAGGCTCGGCAACCCGGTTCCCTCGCAATATTTCGAGTCGGTCGCAAAAGCACTCTATGCTGCGGGGCTAGTCTAGGTCATCCTGTTCTGACGCTCCGATCTGCAGCCTGGCGCTCGATGAAGGCTCGGATGTTCGGCGAGGCGACGATGGAAAGCCTCTGGGCCGCGGCCTCGCCGACCGGATCACCGGATCAGCTGCGGCGCCAAGCGCAACAACTTGTCGGCCATTTCGAGAGCTGCGGCGCCTACACCCTCGAGGACGCCCACTTGTACCACCTTGGCTAGAGGGGCCCTGCCATTCGGTTGACAAGCCGGTAGCGCTGATCGTCAACTAGGACGGCCGCCATCTGTAGCATGCTCTCTGGTCGCCTATCTTGAGCCGCGCTGCTACAGGTTCATACGATCACAGCGTTTATACGTCTCAAGATCGGCCTGAGTGCCACATTGCGCCGCACACGTTCGAGAGCCGCAGGGCATAAGCCTGCGTGCGGGGGGAAAAGCAAGCCTCCAGCTAAACTCGGGACGCAGGAGTATTGCCACCATTGTCCATCAACGCCGTCTTCCCGCGCAGGGTGCCTGCAGCGTCTATTGCTTCACCTAACCCAACCCGCTAGCTGACACCGGACAAGCTTCGCCGAACATTGAAGGTTTGCGCCGGGAGTTAGCTCGAGGCATGGATTTCGCATTCGGTCGGCAAGAACCTCTGGATGATCCCGTATAGTGGTGCCGCGGCGGTCAAGTGCCTGGCGGTCGCCTGGTTGCGCGAGTCGCCGAGATGGTTCTAATGGATCATGTACGCAGCCGGCGTATCTGCTTCCGGCCGTCGAGGGCATCCACTGCGATCAAAGTCCCTTTCAGGTGGCCCGTCCAGGAGCGCTCGTTGGCTCACAGGGCAGGGCCGTCAACAGGCCGAGCAGGCTGCCAGTGAAGCCTTCGAAGCAGGGTGGAAGCGATCACCCGTTCCAGCGGCTTGGAGACCTCGTAGACAATTATTGAATGTTGATTGCTGCTCCATGTACGTGCGCTCACGGACTTTGTCTCCGCCATCCATCTACGCGCAGCCGCCACCATCCTCCATCCGATCGCCCCAGTTCTCAGCCTCTGGGCGGGCGCCGATGAGCATAGCGACAGCACACGGACGCGAGCTTTACAGCCTGGGCTCTCGCCGTATCGCGTTCACTCCCTCCTTTGCTGGCACGTTACCAAATGAGGTAGGTATCGCGTGTTGGCAATTGTGGTACCTTGTAGGGGATGGTCGAAATGAGCCGCGAACAACTTGGTACGTTATAAGCCCTTCAAGCCAGGAGATCTCGAATGGCACCGAATGCAAGCGAAGACGAGAAACGCGAGCGGCGGCCACATGTCGGGCACGACCCGGCTTTGGTATCTGGCGCTTCCGCCGATGGCGCTGGAAAATCTACGACGGCTGCATCGCCGATTCCATTTACCTTTCGGGAATGGCAGAGCTCGATTGAAGCGACAAGCAACCTGTTCGCTACGGCCCTGAAGGACGGACTAGGTTTGACTGCTTCCATTGTGCATGACCAGGCCACCTTTCTGAAGAATATTGCGGACTCCAAAACTTCCTCGGAGCTGTTGAGGTGTCACCTGGATTTCCTGGAGAAATTCTGGTCGAGGTCGTTCAGCGCCGGCTCGAAAATATTGGATCATCTCAAGCCACAGCCATCACCTGCGGGAAGGCAGGCGATTCACTGAGCCTGCAATAAGAGCCCAATCGCAGCTACTTCCTCCAGAGCCGAGAGCATATGTCGCCCACGGATGAAGGTGTGGAGCGCTGCACGTGGGTTCAGCTGACCTGCCAAGTACTCCTACGATTGCTCTGAACTCACGATGCCGCGAGGTAATCTACGATTCGTATTGCCGTAGATACCTCTCTTTTTGTCGGCTAGAGCTTTTGTTGGGCGGAGGCAGGCAGCCGCTGCGCGCTCAAGGTGGCGCAGATCCGGTTGGGCGGCCGATGCCGGGATGAGTGATGACATGATCGCCACAAGCCGGGGCGTCGGCCACTTGGCGGCCACTTGGCGGTCTGCCACCCTTCGACGTTTTTGTCGAAGGCAACCTGGCGGAGAACCAAAGCGAAGAGCCGCCTACCGGGCAGAGCGCGAGCTCAACGACAAGTAAGAGGCCCTTCTGGTGGCCGCCGCCTGCAGTCCTCCGACAGGCCGGGTGCTGGACACTGCTGGCTGTCGAGATGCTCAGGCTGACGTGGTACCAGAGCCTGTCGCCGGAACGTCGTTCTCACTCTCGACCGCAACTGGCCCACACGGGCCGCTTTCGTTTTGGGAATTGCCGGGTCTCGTCAGCTTTCAGTAAGCCAGCCCGGATATAGAGCCGTTGTGGTTAACGGGGCGTGGCAGGGACAGCGCTATCTATCCAGAACGGTCAGCGCCGAGTCACGCTTTCCGCTAAACTCAACGGCAGCGCGGGGCGGCAGGATAGTGCCTTTTTCCAGCCCCCCAGGTCGGTAGGCGCCAGGCCGCGCCCGCGCTGCTACCTGTCGCCGACCATCTGTGGTCAGCTTTAGTGGTTTTAAGCGTTCCGGGGGTGGACATGGACGGCTTCAACTCAACATCTTCGCCTTATGCGCCGCAAGTGCGGCGCAACCAGCTGTTGCCAAGTTTGTCTCTTTATGTGCCCCCGAGCTGGCAGCACGGAGATCAGTGGGCGCCGGAAGAACTCAAGTTGCGAATGGATTTGCACAAGCTTCTGCCATCCGTGTCTGAGCCAAAGAAAAGTCTCACTCTCGGGGGCGTGAACTACACGGCCAGTATCGGGCCGCCAGGCTCTGAACACGAGATTTTTCTCCGCAGAAACTGAACTGGCTTCCGATTGAAGTCAGAAGGCGGAGAGTCGCGCCCGCGCTGCCTGCGATCCGAAGCTGATCGCCGAGCCACGTGAGGCAACTACAAGCCCTGCGGCGAGAGCTTCGTCGCCCTGGCCGAGGGTCTGCAGAACGCGCCGTGGTCGCTCGGCGGGCCAGCATGTGAGCATCGCGCCGGGCAAAGGCTGCTCAGTGACAATGGTTTGAGTTATATGGCGGACGATCTGGCCGAGTGACTCGACCAGAAGTGCATGCAGCACGTGCGCGGCGCTCCGTACGACAAAAGACAAGAAAGAAGATTCGTCGTTCTCTGACTGGCCTCACTTTTGCTTGCTGCTCGTTCGCTGGAGGGCAGATCTGAGGTGGAGATTAGAATGTCTGCGTTGTCGACGCTGAACGTACTTGCGCTACCTTTTGCGACAATGATTGCGCTATTCCCAGCATCCGCAAAAGCGCCGATCTGGAGTTCGAGCGATCAGTACGGTACCTTCTCCCGTGAGGGCTATTCCTGGAACAACGACGTATATGGTCAAGGTGCTGGGCATCAGACGATCTCGGTGTATTCGATCAATCAATGGAGCGTGTGGTCGAACCAACCTGATACTGGTGGCATCAAGAGCTATCCCCACGGAGCTTTCAATATCGGGAAACCGCTGAGCGCGATCAACGACCTCAGGTCAAGCTTTAATCAGAGCGTCCCGACTGGCGGCCATTGGAACTTCGCCTACGATATCTGGGACAGCTCAAATTCCTATGAGATAATGCTTTGGACCAACTACACCGGAAATGCCGACGGCAGCGGTGATGTTAAGCCCATTTCTTACAAGTATAACTCTTCAGGGACCGCTGCGATTCCAGTCTACACAGGCGTGAATGTGGGGGGAGCCACTTGGAACGTGTTTGAAGGCTGGAACAAACACAAGGTTATTTCGTTTCTGCGCAGCTCCAAAACCAACAGCGGGACTGTGGACATCAAGAGTATCCTGCAATGGATAAAGTCGAAAGGATACTTCGGCGACATAATCGTCGGCAGCGTCCAATACGGCGTTGAGATAACCTCGTCCCCAGGCGGGCAAAACTTCGACGTCAATCATTGGGCTGTAATCTCGAAGTGACTACCTTGGGACCTACGATGAGGTGATCGTCCGCCCACGGTATGGCGCACGCTGTACGATGCACTTCGTACCGGACCGCGCCAGGCGCTCGTTGTGGGGCCGACGAAGATCGGCCGGGGTTCATGATGGGGGCCGGGCCCTGGCGCCGCACGCCTCGTGCCGAACTGAATTCGCAGGTTCTCGCATTCATTAATCGGAAGAGCCGCAATCTCCGCCGAATCAGGCCATCTGTTTGCACGATCTCGAGATTCTGTTTCTGCTCAACTCCACTAGGCGATCTTCGCGATTGTCATTCTGACTGCAATATTGGCCCTGACGCAATTTTGGGTGCAGCTCCGATTGCTCCGCGCCGATTGCTCGCGGTGGACGAAAATCGATTTTGCTTGCCGCCGTACTTTGGCGCCTGATGACTTGAGGAGCGTCATCTGCCCCCACGGTCTGTTCATTGGGCCAGGGCAAGGTGATCGCCGCCCGAACCGCCGGCAACAAGACTGGCACGAGCACGCTCGATCCAGGATGACAATTCATCCCGGCGAAGGGACGTCAGCCTCTCGGCCCGCAGTCTATGCGTTACCCATTCTCCAACGACACGAACAGAGGCCCGAAGCCGCGCGCCTGCAAGCGGCGCCAAAGTGCAGCGCCGTTTCGGTAACCGGCTGCCCCTTCATCGTCGAGCCGTGGCACGTAATGATCGAGCGAACTCTGTGTCAGAAAGACATCATGGCGTTCACCATGGATCACCTGCCGATCAGCTTTTTGCTATGGCCGGTCTGGCGCACGACCTGCTTGATCGGCGTTCCGCTTTTGGACAGGGCCAAGATCGCCGCGGCGAAGTATCCTTCGTACTTCAGGCGCTCAGCCGAGGTGAGCAGTTTGATGTCGATCTCCACATTCGGCCAAACGCTCGATACCTCTTCCGCCTATTCTTCTGCAAGCTTTTAGGCCGCCTGCCTTTTGTGAGTTCGAGTTCCTTTTGAGCGTCTCACCTCGTCTTGTGGGCGAGTTGTTTCAGCAGCTTTTCGTTGCTCAATTTCTGCTACAGTCCTGCGTGAGTTGCCGTAGGAACAGACAGAACGTAAGATCAAACTCCTGCCAATCAGAAGTGGTAGTTCACGCCAACCCGCATCGTATGAAGCTGTTGCTTGAAGGAGACGGGCGTCGTGACTCCAATAGCGATGGCAGCAGGCGCAATGTCGCCCGTCTGCACACGGCTCGCGACGGAAATCGGCAGCGTTACGTCTTGCCTGCCGAAATCGAAGTAGTCATACTCAACTTTGGCTGACCAGCCGGGCAGGAAGGCATACTCCACGCCGGCCCCCAGTGTGCCGCCAAATATCTTCTTGGTCGCTCGGCCATCGGCAGTACCGTTAGCAGCAAAGCCAGTTCCCAAGTTCGACGTAACGGCAAAGGACTGATTGATGCCGATGCTTGAATCGGCCCAAGCTGCGCCGCCCTTGATGTAGACCAGGCCGCGGTCGCCCACCGTGAGGCCGACCCGTCCGGTGATATCGGCAATCCATTTGGTGTCGTTCGTACAATTCAAGACCACAAAGCAGCCATTGCGCCCCTTGACACCACTCCACAAAAAATCGCCTTCCACGCCGTAGACCATCACACCGGACTGGAAATTGTAACCGGCTTGTACGCCACCGAGGAAGCCATTCATCTGCACCTGCGGCAATGGCACAGTAAAATCGGCAGTGCCGCCGATAAGCTGGTTTACCGTCTGGTTGACTGGGGCGCCAATGAATGTGTTGCCCACAGCGAGGGCGGTCTGGCTGGTACCCCAACCCGAGCCCACACTGCCGCCGATGTAACCTCCAGTCCAGCTGAAGAGAGGATAAACGGGAGCTGGCGCTTTGACGATAGGTGCCGCAGGCAAATCGGCAGCTAAACTTCCGCTCACAAAAGCGATCGTCCCGAACGCAATGATGCCCGCGAGCGACAATTGCTTGTTGCACTTCATCCTAGAGTCCTCCTGCTGGGCACGGAAAATATTGCTGGCTTGGTGCCAAGTTGTGGTTAGCTCGATAGTTGGTGCTGGCAGCCAGATCACCTCTGCAATCTGGTAGGCAGCAGCTTCTTGCTGCGACCGCGACAGCCGCTTCTAGCCGTGTCCGTTCCAGAAAGGCGAGCAGGCTCTGCATTCGAGCCTGTACGTCGGTGCTCAGCAATCCTTGCGCGAAGATCCCTGACACCGCCGAGTATTTCGGAGAGCAATGGCTGTTTTACAAAGCGGACGCGGTGGTGATTCTCGCGGCTCCCAACTGGACCGGCTGACGTTGGCCGACGTATAGCGCGGTATATCTTAGTGGCTGTGCGTTGGTCTGGTTGTGAGTCCACGCCCGCTCTTGATGGGACTCACGATGGGGAGTGGGAGGCTCGATATTTTGGACGACTCGTGCGCTGCATCTCGTTGTCGTCGGACTAGTAGGAGATGTCCTCGCTCTGGCTCACCCAAAAAGGCACAAGCTGCAAGCGCACGCTGGCGGTCCGAATTTCGGTCGCGGCATTGGGGGGAACGGGCAGCGTCGCAATTGTCGAGGCTGATCCACGAGCCGCGGTTTCAAAATGGAAAGAGCGGCGCCGCCGTGCGGTTCATTCGCTTCGCCGATTTGGCCGAAATAGAAGGAGCGCGCGTCCCCCTTGAAGCCGAGAAATCTGGCCTACGGTTATCGATACCCTGACGAACAAAGCGCTGGCCATGCGCGCCATCGCCAGGGGCGCTGCCTGATCTTGTTGCGGCCGAGTCGGGCCGACATCGAAGCTGCCATACAGACGTTGATTGCTATTCGTAGGCTCAACCGCCGGTTTGCGTTCGTCCTCACTCGACGCCACGGCGGGGCTGCCGCGTAAGTGAAGCCGCAACGTCGCTCAATTCGCTCGGGGTGCTCGCGCTTACCTATGTGACAGCGTAATGAACATCAACACGCGCTTGGGGCAGGATTAGGCGTGACCGAGTGTGCGCAAGAGGGAAGAGCCTCGGAGGAAGTTCGTGAGCTGTGGCGCGATAGATCGTTGAAGCGTACTTCTAAGATTTCCGGAAGGAGGATCAGACGTGGATTCAGGTCCGCCTGAGCAGCTGTCCGAGGTGCCGACGAGCCCTCATTCAGCCAAATTGTGGCTGATGGAAGAGAAGAACGCGGCCTCCCGGTAGGCTTTCTGCCGTGTAGAGCTGACCGTGGATAAAAAAGGCGGTCATTGGGACGTCCCGGCGCGGCAGAAGGCCTAGGCTCTGCAATATGTCGATCACGGCAGGCGAAGCCTCTTGGGAGGCGTGCGTCCAGCCGTCGCCCAAGAACTCTCCCAGTTCAGGCACTTGCGGGACTGGCTGATGGCTTGATGCAGGTGCGGCAGACGGCAGAGGAAGGTTCGGCGCTAGCGCCGAGGGAGCGCTCCCACTCCATTCGAACGGTGCCGCCGAATCAAGGTTAGGTGCAAGACCGCCGTAGATATCTGAGGAAGTGCTCAGTGCCGCAGGCGTAGCTTCGCCCGGCAAAGCGGGCCGAGGGTGATGAATGAGCTGAACGTCCTTGGGCCCTGCCGGTCCCAATATCGCCGTGTACCGTTCGCCACCGATCTCAAAGTTCATGATTGGATGTTCCGCAACAGGCAAGAAGTCCCAGTGGCCCAAGGTGGTCAGCATCATGTCTGGGGCCAGCTGGGTGCGATGGGAAAAATTCTTGGGAACGGCGAACGAAACATCGAACGTATCGCCGACAGCGGGCGACCGCAGATGGACGAGCTGAACATCATTGAGCCCTCCTGGTCCCAAGACGGCCATATAGCGTTCACCTCGAATATCGTAGACCTTTACCCGCTGTGCTGCATCCGGCAAGAGGCCCCAGCGGCGAAGCCTGTGCATCATATTCGGCGCGGCCTGAGTCCCGTGGGAGAAATCTTCGGGGACGCTCAAAGACGCATCAAAGGCGTCGCCGGCCGTCACGAACGTCTGCTCAAGCACGGTCTGAGCCCCAGCGCCTTCGTTCATCATCCGCCCAGAGTGGTCTTCAGAGGTGGAATTCGGCTCCCGCGAGCTCGGCTGCCAAGTCGCGGCATCGAAAAGCTCTTCCTGAGCAACACTTTGCACCGGCGAGGGGATGTTTGAACTCATCATTGGCCAAGGCAGCAGTGCATCGAAGGTCGGCGCCGGCATGAGGTTCTCGCGATCCGCGGCATCGAAAAGCGCGTGCTGAGGGACACTTTGCACCGGCGAGTGAATGGTTGAACTCATCGTTGGCCAAGACACCGGTGCATCGGAGGTCGCCCCCGACAAGAAGTTCTCGTGGTCCGCGGCATCGAAAAGCCCTTCCTGAGCGACACTTTGCACCGGCGAGTGGGGCATTGAACTAACCGTTGGCCCAAGCATTGTTGCGGGCAAGAGGTTCTCGCCATCAGCGGCATCGAAAAGCACGTCCTGGGCGACACTTTCTATAGGAGAATGGGCGGCTAACCCCACTGCATGCCAGAGCTGCGGAGTATTGAACCCCGGGGGCAATGAGCCGCGCCCATCCGCAACTTTCCCCATCGGCTGCTCATCGGCCGGCATGGGCAAGGGGGTGGACGGCTGAATGGCGTGGTTCGAACTGCCTCCTTCTCCGCCTAAATTGTTCTGCAGGGTAATCGCGCGATAATCGCGGAGGCCGTTCAAGGCGACGATGAGCACGTTGTCCTTCGGAAACAATCTGTCTGCGTGGCCAAGCAATGCATCATCACTAAGCTTGGCAATCGACAAGGGTCGAAGCGCTACCGCCAACTTCCGCAGAGCGCTCGCATAGCCCTCGGCCGTTCCCTTGCGTATCTGTCGACTAAAACCTGCCTCAGCGGCCTCCCTGATGAGACCCTCATCTTCCCTGGTAGGGCGATAATGTGTTGAGACGGGGCGAGCGTTGGCGTCGGGCTCGCGATACCGACTGACCATTGACAATGCTGGGGCGATGACCTTGTCGTTTGGCAGCAGCTTCTTGCCGTAAGCGAGTAACGTATCGTCATCGAGCCCAGCAATTGATTGGCCGTACTGCTTCAGCTCCCCGGCTAGTTTGCGAAGCCGACGATCGTAAATTTCGACGGTTTTCTCACTCTGCGGTTGCCCGCGATCGAGAGCAGCGCGGGACGCCGCCTGGATGAGGCGATCGTCTTCCTCAGTGACATCATATAGCTCCGCGTGTTTGTATACGGGGCCCGCTTCTCGCACGCCTGCCAAGTGCTGCTCAAACGCCGCATTCGGCTGCTCCGGCTGTTCCACGGTCGCATCTGATGCACTGAACTCCTTGCTTGTGTTCAATCGGTCCATGGTCAGTCCGCTGGCATCCTTCTCTCGTTAGTTCGCTACTCACGTTAGCTTTCCAAAACCTGACGTGGCCAGGCGGAAAGCTAGAATGAAAGGGGAATGACGGCCGCCAATTGCCTTCTCTGCGCGCTGCAGCATCGCTCGCCCGCCCAAAGAAGGCGCCCCATGAAAATGAGGGTCTTCAACTGAGTGGCGGCACATTACATCCACATCGCAGCCGACTAGCTGAGCAGGTACGAAACCAAGTGGATCGCTGACATTATCGGGCGGCTCGGCGTCGCTCTGGGCGATCGTGTTTTACGCTATAGCAAGGTCGGCGCAGCGTGGGCTCATTCCAGCATCGGTATCGATCAATATTGCATCGGCTTTGAAGGCAGGCCTGCTGCGAATGGTGCATGAATGGCAGAACGACAAAAAGGTCTTCGGCGGCACATTACGTGCAGGGCGTCCAATATCCTTTCCTACCCGGCTGGCCAGCCAAGCTTGAATACGACTACTTCGATTTCACTAGGCAAGACGTTACTCTTCGTGTGTCGGTAAACGGGGCAAGTGCAGACTGCTGGCGACGGCCCGACAGGTGTCTTGGACGTTGAAGTCGCATCGCTCACCACCTTCAAACAGCAGTTTTCAAACAATCAGGCTTGGCGTGAATTTCCATTTCTGATTTGAATGAAACTGGACGGCTTAGCGCTGAGGCGCCCGGCATCCCCAGTATGATCCTGACACACAGCGCCGCGCCGCGTTAGGGGCGTGGTGTGACGGCGCTTGAGCGCAAGGTATTGCACAGTGAGTTCGGATATGCGCCTAAAACCGCCTATCGGAGCGGCTGCACATTCTGTGTTGTCGTTCCCGCCGCGTCCGACTCTGCCGTGCCTGCTCCATCTTCTCCGTTGCTCTTGTTGCGCTGGGCGACAGTAGGGTGGCTGGCAAGAGGAGCGGCGGCGCGATCGCCATTAACCGTGACGACAGACCGATTATCCACCAAGTCGAGCGGATCGTTGACCATAACTGCCAGATTGTTTTTGGTCGAGCAACCAAGCGTCGGTTCGAACGAATTGTCGTTCACTGCTGGTCCGACGATCAGAAGCGACGGACAGTTCGGAAGATGCGCTTCGAACGTGATCGCCTCGATCCTGACGCCGGAACGGCCGGCTAAATTTTGGGGAGAAGCGGAGAGGCGGATGTTATAGGGAGCCACGCCCATGGCCCGGGCCTCGTGCGCCACCTGCGCAATGAGCTTAGGGGAGCCGCTCACATCCACATGGAGCGCATCCCGCCGGCCGCCACTTACATTGGCGATAAAACTACGCAGCTGAAGCCTCTCGGGCGCACGGAGGCTCTGCAGGAACAAGACACGTTGTCTTTGTTCGACCTGGACTCCTTGTTCAGCAGGCTTGGGATGGATCGAGGTACTATTTGCGCAGCCCGCCAATGTTGCGGCAATGACAATCAAATTTGACAAATATCGCAGGGTCATTTGTCGATCCTCATTCGATGATAAAGCCGGCGTTGCCCGTCAATCCTGGTGCGCTCGCGCGCGGCGCATCGCGGCCTTGAGGCGGCCGTGCCAGCGTGTTCGTCAAAATGCGGCCTGGATCCGATGGCGGTGCGATCCGGTCGGTGGGCGCGCTTATCCGACCTGGATTTGATCCCGGCCGCACGATGTAAGGTGTGACAACGATAACCAGCTCGGTTTCGCGTTTTTGAAACGATGAAGAGCGAAAAAGCGCGCCCAGGATCGGTACATCGCCGAGCCAGGGAAACTCGCTGATATCAGTGTTGAAGTTGCGCCTGATGAGGCCGCCGATTGCAAAGCTCTGGCCGCTGGCGAGCTCGACCACGGTGCTCGCTCGTCGAGTCGAAAGGGCAGGGACCGCCGTACCGTTGATCTTGACCTCGCCTTCGCTCGACAGTTCGCTGACTTCAGGCTTCACACGGACATTGATCTGGTTGTTGCTGAGCACCGTCGGGACAAATTCCAAGCTCACACCGAACTGCCGAAATTGGACCGAAACCTGCCGGTTATCCTGCATGACCGGGATCGGAAATTCGCCGCCGGCTAGGAAGCTTGCGGCTTCCCCGGACATCGCCGTCAGATTCGGCTCAGCCAGGATTGAGGCGAGGTGCTCACTCGCGAGAGCGTCGAGAACAGCGCTCAGGTTGATATTGCCGGCGCTAAACCCGACCCCGATCGTGCCGCCGCCGGCCGCGCCGGACCCGCCCGGTTTGCCGGTGACAAGGGAAGCGCCATTTGGACCGGAGGCGGTGAAGTTGATATTAAGATCCTTGACGGCGCTGCGGGAGACTTCTGCCACCCGCACGCTGAGATTCACCTGCAGTGAGCCGGCGACCTGGATCTTGTTGACAACCGGTGCGCCCGCGCCAACAAATTGCTCGGTGACCTTCCTCGCCGTCTCAACGACATCGGCATTGGGTGCCGTACCGCTAAGGATCGCGCCCCGCGGGGTATAGCTGACCTGAATCGGATAGTCGCCGACCTCGGCCTTGAGCGCGGCCCGCAGATCCTCGATCGGTTGGGTGACGACAACACGCAGCTCGGCAAGAGCCTCTCCGTTTTCGTTGAGGGCAAACAGGCTCGTCCGCCCGGACTTTTTGCCAAACACGAAAATTGTACTGCTCGAGGGAGCCTGGTAATCGGCAATCGCCGGGTCAGCAACAAAGATGGTCGCCGCCGGCGCGCTCAGATGAACTGTCTTTCCCTGCGACGAGGTAAGGTTGAGCGTGCCCGTGGTGCTGCCAGGTGCCGCACGTGGCATCTCTCTTTTGCCGTCCCGCTTTGTCTCGGCTGAGGCGGCAAGCGGAAACAGCAAAGCAAGCCCGCATAGGAGGTAGCAGAGACGCGGCAGAGTGGCAGAGCGATGCGGGTTGGTGATCGCAGGCGGCTGAAGAGCGCCGGCGGCATGGTTAAGGACCTTCAAGCGATTTGTTGCCTTCAAGTGAGACTGCTAGGCAGCCGATGCTGTGCCAACGAGTTCTAGAGTGTAACCGACGCCGCGCGCGGTCTTGATCCTGAGCGTCGCACCGGCCTGGTTCAAATGCGCGCGTAAGCGATAAATCCCGACTTCCAGCGCATTGGTCGAGACCTCATCGTCAAACGCGTACAAGCTATCCTCCAACGATGTGCGCGGCACAGTGCGGCCGGCGCGATTGAGCAGATGTTCGAGAATGCACACCTCACGCCGGGCAATCCTCAGAATCCGACCACCGACCGAGACTTGTCTGGCGATCGGATCGAAATGCAGATTCCCGAATGTCACGACCGGCGCCGTCATTTGCGTTGACCGTCGCAAAATGGCCCGCATGCGAGCGATGAGTTCGTCGATCGACACAGGCTTGGGCAGGAAATCATCCGCTCCGGCATTGAAGGTCGCAATTCTCCGGTTGAGATCATTGAGACTGCTCATCATCATTGCCGGCATTGATCGTCCTTCGCGCCGCAACTGCTTCAACCAGTCCAAACTATCTCCGTCCGGCAAGACGGATTCGAGCAGTAAGATGTGGTAGTTCGCGCAATCCAGCGCGGCTGACGCCTCATCCAGCGTGGGCGTCACGTCGACCGCGAACCCGCAATTCACGAGCGTTGCCTTCACAGCGCGGCCAAAGTCCGCATGATGATCAACCAGGAGAATTCGCATTCATCGCCTCTCGTCCGTCCTCGGCAGGACTTGAGCGTGTTAGGTTTGAGCATGAGAATCGGCGGAACCCAGATCCTGACGGTTTGGCGTGAATTCGAAGATCCGTAAACGATATGCAAGAGCTTGGTGGCAGGCGATCGATGCATGCGCGTCCATCGTCACCGGATAGATGGCGGCTTGCGGCGGGTGGCCTGGGCGGGCGGCGCGACTCAACATATCCGTTACGCTAGCAAGAGCTTTGCGATGCCTTACGGGCTGAAAGTCCTGGCGGCGTGCTGATGCACTCTGTGAGCCGAGCATAGCCGTGCCTGCATGCGCTACGCTAACGCCTGTAGTAGCAATCGCACCAAGCCGCCCGAGCGAAAGGAAGGCCGGTGCGAGAGTAGCTGTATTTGCCGCCGGACAGGCTTGCGAAACCGACATTTGAAACTCCCCAATTCGTCTTGATCCGCGGTCAGTCGTGCTTGGCTGTTGAGCCCGGAGTGCCGTCAAGCCATGACATTGCAAGTTTTCCGCGTTAAAGACACTTCACGCGCTATGTGTCGGCCAATGGGCCGTGAAAGGCCGACAGACGTTCTCTCGCTTGCCGGTGTTAGCCAAGCAAGATGTCAACTTTCCCGAGGCTCGGTCGCTTCCGAGATGCTCTCTGCCCCCAGCCGAGCGGATGCTGCCAATGAGGACAAGTTAGGCAGGGCGTTGCTGTCGCGCATTGTCTGAGGCGGTGACGCCGGCTCCATTTCGTCAGACCTGGTGAACGGCGCAAGAACTGGGCCTTTCGTCGGCATAGACGAAGTAACGATTGCCCGCGTTGTTCTGGCGCGCTGGATCTCGGTCTGGCAGCGAAGAGAGTGCTTCGTCTTGCGCTCGCAGAACAGATACACGATGCAAGCTCTGACGAGCAGCAGTCGAGTGGTGTGACCAACCGGATCGGCTGAGCATTGAAGTTTTGAGACCTTCGCAATTTTGCTACCTGTCAGGAAGAGTTCACGCGAGCGGATTGTGTGTCGCAAGACTGTCGGAAATCCTACAATCTGACGCGAGGTGAGATTCAAGTGCATTTGAATGCTCTTTGTAGCGGTGCCCTCAATTGTGAATCGTTGTGAGGTAACGGCGACACAGTTCGGTCATGTCGTCGAGCTGCGCGCGACGTCCGTCTCGCTCTGTGCAAGGTCGTGAGCATTTGTCCGTCCAACTAAGCGTAGAGCGGAACCGATTTGAAATGCACGAAGAGGCAGGCGTTCTCAGCAAGCCTTGCGTAAGCCATGACGCCAGGATTGCGGCGATCCGATCCGCCTCGTACGTGTCAATTTAGCGGAAAGACCGTGGCGAGGGTCGGACGTCCACTTGATGCAGAGGAAGTAACGTTCAAGATGCAGACTGCCGATCGCTCGAGCCATTGTTCGGCAAGGGATTGAGAAGAGAATCGATTGCCAGACGTCATCTTGAATGCGGCCTCCTCATCTTGCGATCGACTATGAGGCTTTCAGGCGTCCTCTGCAAAATCGATTGTTTTGATGGAACGCATCCAGGTGGCGGATCGGCTGTCCTGTGGCAGCGCGGATTGCTGCGGACCAGTGAATACCCGATGCGATCGCGGCCGAAACACCAAGTGGTGGACCGCGCGGTCAATTTCAGGTCGAGTTAACTAGAGGAGGATGCTGCGCGTTCGGCGGCTTACCTTCACCAAAGCCATCAGCCAGCCGTGAGCTCGGCCGACAAATTCATGTCTTTGGAGCGCACAATGTATCAAGATAATAGAACGACCGGGCACGGGAGAGAGGGTGGTCCGGCGTTCTCCCGACCGTCGGAGGTGCGTCTTGCGCCGGAGCCCTCAGCCGCTGTTACGCTTGATGGCGAGTTGATCGGGCGGTCGGCCGCCCCACTATGCCTTGAGTGTGGTGCGTGACTCGGAGTTGGTGGGCCGCTTCCGGTTCTTCCTTGCGGGTATTATGGTGCTTGAACGCCGACGAACCCGCGAAATGGTGCGGCCGAGACCATCTACTCATTGCCCTCCCGCTTGAAGGGATTTGCTTCGCTACCGGTTTGGTAGCTTTCCAAGTTTCCGCCCAGAAAGAGGCGCTCGGTTTCTCGAGTTGGCGTTCTGCCGAGTGAGCACATCAGATCGACGTCGGCATCGATGTTGTCGTAATCTTCGGCATTCATTCTAAGCGCAATGCTACTCAGCACGTCGTCGGGCGTCCAGACAGTGAGCTTTGGGTACGGTGTAGGTATGGATCGCGTTCGCATTGTTGGCGATCGCTCTCGCCCAATGATCGCGAGAAGCGGCGAGTTTCGCCGGATCTTCGACCAATGACACGAAGGGTGATGTTGTTGTCTTGCCCCGCATATGCCAGCCAGCTTAGCGCGCCCGGTCAATAGGATACCGCTCCGGATGATCTCCAACGGAAGAATGATCCCGAGCCGTGTTGCGAACATGCAATATGGCGCTCGTGTTGTCTTCCGTATGCGGCTTGCAATCACTATCCTGATTCTGAAAACGCCGCAGTGTGACATAAGACGACCTCACCACGTCGTCGAATACGTGGTCTTGGTCAACGGCAGGTGCGCTCGCCGGTGACCAGCGCGCCGCTTGCTGCCCGGCAAGGTCGATCTTGTTCCTGAGCGCTTCAAGATTGGCCCCAGTCAGTGTTGCGGCAAGCTGAGCGCGGGCACTGACAAAAGATGGCGCTGGATAGCTACTGGTTTCCGAGGCCGCCTCGCTTGGCGCGGACGAAGAAGTGGCAGCGACAGAATTTGTCGCTGAGCGGACCGAAGTCGACGTTGTATAGACCGAATCTAAGTCGTCTAGATGCAAGTCATTCAGCTGCTGCTCGAAGCTTGCTTGATCCTCTGAAGTGTGTGCTGGTGCGCTGGTCTGACCGCCAAGCTCATCCTGTTGCCGCCCGAAGCGGCCCGGCGGCTCTAACACGTTGTGAGCCTCGAAGGGAGTGTCTGCTGCGTTTGAATCAACATTCATCTCTCTCCCTCTCTCTCCCTTGTGCCGGATGCCGGTGTAGAGTGTTGCGTGTGCAGCTTTCGAGAAGCTGACAGACCAGGAAGGGCCCATTTAGCTTCTGCTTTTTTGAGGGAGTCGAATGGAGTCAGTCAGCGAGGCGAATAATCAGCTGGACGGAAGCCGCGCAAAGCATCGAATCAAATCGGTGCTGCCTTGTGCCTTCCGACATTGGTGCTCGATTAGGCCGAGATCGGGTGCCCTGACTGAGTTTGTTCGGACCGGCGCGTCAGACTCGTTCTATCACTTCATCGCGGACGCGTCCGAGGAAGACAGCGCTTGCACAGCAAGATGGACAAGCTGGTGCTTGAGGCGAGGGAAGGGTTCTTTCGTAGATCGTCTGCTTATGCAGAAGTGAGAATTGCATTCTGTCGCTCTAGAAGCCTGGGATGGACCAGCGCAACCCGGTTCCGTTTGCTGTTTCCAAGCGAACGACTGCATCAAGTCGTTCTCGTCGACGCGTGGGAAGTTAAGCGACTTCCGCAAACCTGACCTACGAGGTTGTGATGTCGGATTAGCCATCACAACGACTTGCGCCGCGTTGCGATAGGCTGCTTTTGTACGAGCGCGAGCGCGCTTGTTGTCTGGAATCAGCCAAACGCCTCTGGAGCATGACGTCTTGGAAGCCGCGATCGGCGGCACTCATCGAGGGAGAAGAGCATATGAAGGTTACTGGCCGAGGACTAACGATCCTGTTGTCCTTGCTTTCGGCCGCGAGCGTGAGCGTGCCGGCGAGAGCCGACGAGCCTTCGCCGAAATATACCGAGGTGCTCAGTGCCCTCCAGGCGGGGAAGAACGTGAAGCTCATACTGGACATGAGCCGCTGTACCTCCGCGGAGGGCGGCAAGCCAGCGTCGGCGACGCAGGCCGGTCTGGTCATCAATGCCTTCCGGGTGACCGGCCAGAACGGCATCAGCTTTGCCAATGCTCATCAAACGGTCGACAGCTCCGGACATGCCGTGACCGAGTACATCCGCCATAGCCTTAGCCGCGAAGGCAAGCTGACGGTGCGAGCCTCGAAACTTGTCGTCGGGACCACCGAACTCGTGAACCAAGGGGAATTCATCTGCGAAATACCGGATGGCGCAAAGTTCGTCTGGTAACAAAGAACGCAGGGCGTGGGCGGCGCTTCGAAGACTTGATCCTTTAATGATATCGACACCTGCGCAGGGCATCGATCGTCAGTACGGTCAGAGTGTTTCTGGCCGTGCTTTCGTCGGGGAAGGATCAAGTTGCCTGAACTTGCTGCTCAGGTAGCTCATGAGGGCCGCCGATTTCCATTCGATCTCAGGCGTTGGAAGATCGACGGCTCAGGCAATCGTCGTATGGGTTGGAGCCAGGCCTCTCGGTTGAACGCTCCAGATGATCTCGCTACGTCCGCACGCTGTCCGCGGTCCTTGTGAGAACATCATCTGATCCGGCCGCGGGCCCGCGTTGATGACGCTCAGTTCCCCACGCTGCCGCCGGATCGGAGTGTTATAGCGCGAAGGCTGCTTTCGACCGCCCCGAGCATCGGAAAAAGCAAATCACTCTTTCCGAGCCTGTGCCATTAGACTCTTCCTCCCGACTTTCTGTATGGATTCGGTGCGCTAGCCACCCGATAGTCATCCAGATTCCCGCCCAGAAACAGTACCTCACGTTCCTCAGTGGGGGTATCACTCACCCATGCGAGATCGGGTTCATCATTCTCAGTCCCGTCCTCGAGAATACTGACAATCTCTTCGGCCGTCCAAGTTGCGACCCTCGGCACAGTGTAGGTGTGCAACTCATTCGCGGTTTCCGCGATGACTTTGGCGCCAAACTGGTTGTCATCGTCCGGCGAAAGGAGAAGTTGTGAGGCCTCCTCGGACAGTGCACAAAGGGCGAAGAACTGGTATCACCCCTCATGTGCTCTGCCGCTGCGCGCCCCAGATCAAGCCGTTGGCCTCCCCAGATATTCCAGGGGGCCTCGTCATAACGCAAAGCCGCCATGGAACGCAAATGGGCCATCGCGCTTTGACGGTCCAACGCATGTGGCTTGCAGTGGCTGGCGTGGTTTTGAAAGCGCTCGAGCTCCAGGTATGACGATGCCACTACGTCGTCGTAAACGCGGCTACTATCGACGCGATAGCCTGACGATCCAATCGCTCTTGACCATTGTGCTGATCTTTGCGCAGCGAGTTCGATTTCTCTTCTTAGTTCCGCAATGTTCGCGCAAGTCAGCGTTGCGGCAAGCTGAGCGCGCGCTCTCACAAAGGGTGCAGCCGCGCACCGTTCATTCTCCGGGATAGCTTGCGCTCTCTTATTGCCATCCGTTACCGTCCGGCTCGATCCGGGCCCTGGTGAAGCTGATGCTGCGAGGATTGGCTGAGACGCTCTAAGCTGATGCTCAAAGTCTGCTTGCGCTGCCTCCTCCTGTTGCGGCTCGAGGTAATGCATCCCAGCCCCGGATGGGTTAACGTTGTCAAATGGGTCCACTCCGTTCTCCCGTTTTTGGCCTTCAATATCATCGTACAAAGTTGATCAGATCAGGATCAGGAACCAAGACGCGCGCAGTGTCTATAAAACGTACCAGGTCGGTCTGGTTCTCGAATCGGTCGTGTGTTGAGGCGTACGGGTGGGACTTACCGGCAATCCCGGTCATTCTTCTCTTCCAGATTTTGAGCCATCGCGGCGGCCTCCTGTCCGGATAGAGATGTTGCTATGCTAGGAGGCTTAGCTGTCAAACAGCTGACCAGACTCATTGCTTGAAGAAAACTCGTGGCCATTGCGACTGTGCCGGCGAGCCTGTTGTTCATTGCAGAGCGGAGTTTGGCGGGATGGACCACCTCGCTGTCCGTTTCACGGCAGCACCGTATGAAAGGTCCTGGAGGAGCAGCCCGGCGGAAGCTTAGGTACCGGTGAGCTTGAGCTGCATGGGAGAAGCCTGCCAGGGCCGGCTTTCATCGGTTCGCAATGAATGTCTTTGAAAGGCTATTCAAGATGCTGCTGTGATCCTCACAGCCGGGTCAGGCGGCGGCCATCGCGCTCTAACCGGGCCGGGGTGGCGTGAAGCTCATTGTAGGGTTCCCGTCGGCGCGCCGGGTGTTAGTCGGAAAACAAGCCCGGGGCGTGCGACTTCGATCGAGGCAGCACGGGCTCCCATAGATGGACCAGCCGGCGTGCGGAGGAGGCCTCGCCGAGCGCGAGCTTTGGCTAACCATGAGGCCGGCGATCCGCACGTGTCGAATTGCACGTCATCGATTGCGTGCAGGTGAAGACTGCGGCTTTTGCCCTCCTGCAAACGAACTTGGAGTGTTTGCTTTCGCGATGCCCTAGCGATCATAATGCGAGTCCTGACGGCGAGACCGTGTTTGTCAGATTCAGAACATTCTGCGTCAACTTCGATATTATGCTGCCTATTTGGCTCAACAATTCCGACTGATGCGGCTGGCACGGTTGTTGCTGCCGATGAGGTAAGGCTAGGTCGAGTGCAGCCCTAGATGCAGGAGCACCTTTCCGCCCGCAAGCCGCGGCTCCATTCCGAAAAGACCTAGAATTTCGCACATTCGGGTGGATGGAGACTGATGTGGAGTTCCCAAGAGCTGACGAATTAAATCGCACTTCCGGGCACTCGGCGCTGTCAAACGACCGTGCGTGATCAGGGTTGGCGGGTTTGGTGGACAATTGCATCGAGTGGCCGTGGGGACGCATGACAAGAATTCGGCTGAAATGGTCAAGCATCGGCCGCGAGAGACACCGACATATAGGAGTCTCGTCGACGCGTCCTGTCACCAATTGGCAGGCGAGTTCGCCACAAAGCGCACAGGCTGCGTCCAGGCCAAGCACAAAGAAGGTCAATAGCAGGCCCCTCGTAATCCTGGCAGTACGGAACTCTCGACATGTCGCAAAGGATCGGCGCTGATAGCGGGTGCACCGTGAACGTAGGTGCAGAGCACTGCTCAGATCCGACAAACAAGCTTTCTTCAGATGGCGAGTTCGTTCGGTACTGGAGCCGAGCTGCCGACCGGCTGCTGGCCGTTGCTGCTGTTGGGAGGCGAACCGAGGAGGCGATCAGAAGGACCGGAATTGGTTTGCAGCTATCCTCCGAGAACTTTAGCGGTCACGACCTGTCAGATTTCCCGTTGCGACGCTGTACCCTCAATCGTGCGCAGCTCTACGGAACAAAGTTGGATCGAGCAGATCTTTCTGGGGCGAACCTTATCTGTCCCGGGCTCGAGCGCGCAAGTTTCCTCGGGGCCAAGCTCGATTTTGCCTATATGCATGCGATAGCAGCGCAAGTCTGCAACTTCGATGACGCCAGTCTGCGCAATGTAATTGATGCAACCGGCAGCCTGTTTCACGGTTGCAGCATGAAAAGAACACGCTTTGACAGCGCGATGCTCAGCGGGCTCCTCCTTTACCAGTGCGACGCGAGTGATGCTGTCTTTGATGGCGCGGAATTGCAGGGGTCAACCATCAATGAATGCTTCCTTCCTTCCGCTTCCTTCCGCCTTGCCAAGCTAAACCAAGTCACCATCACGAAGGCGCATCTGGCGAATTGCTCGTTTTTCCAGTCAAAGGGGGACTGTTTATCGATCGTGCGTTCCACCTCCGTCGATGGTCTTATCTTGGAAGGCGCTCATCTTCCTTATCTGAGACTCTCAAAGGTGAGCGGGCGGATTCGGGCGAGAGCGCTGAGCGCCCCATTCGCTGATCTTCACCTGTCAAATCTTGCCAGGGCTGAGCTGGAGCAGGCGGACTTGACCGAGGCGCGGCTTCTGTCCGTAGGCCTTTCCGACGCGAACCTCGCCGGTGCTGTGTTGAACGGTGCATCTATTCGTTCCTGCCAGCTGGACGGAGCGGACCTATCTCAGGCATCAGGCGAAAGCATTTCGATAACAGAGAGCACAATGCGAGCCGCCAAATTCACCGGTTTTCGTGGCCGCTGCGCCTTTGTGCGCGACTGCGATCTCGAATATGCGGACTTATCCCAGGCATACCTCTACAGGTCGATGATCACCGGTGATCCGCCGCAATCAATGGCATTAAGTCGCGCAAATCTTGAGGGATCAAATCTCGTTCAGGCATATCTCGCCGCGGATATGACCGACAGCAACCTGGAGGCAACGCGGGCCGCATACGTTCGCATGAACCAATCGTCCCTGCGCGATGCGAACCTGAGTGGGATATCGCCGTTCCAGGCCAGCTTCGTAAAGGTCGACTTTTCGGGCGCTAAGATAACCACTTTCGAGCCACCTTTTTTTGTCGACCGTTGTCGGGGACTGCCCGCAGCTCTAGAGGGGGATCAGCCGCGCGAGCCATCAACCTATCTGGCTGAATTCTCATCGTTGATCAAACGTGGGCGAGAAGGGTCAACCTGACTGCTCCGAAAGCCGCAAAATAGAGGTGACTACAGTGCCTGTGAGCTTAGAACAGGTTCGTGCCGTGGTCGACGTTAAAGCTCTTTCGAGCTCGTTGGCACGCGCGGCCCCGCGACACGCCCGGCGGCGCACCTTCGGCGATCCGAGCGCTCAACTCTTGTTGGCGTTCAAAAAAACTGGAGTAAGAAAATGCATCTGGCTGGTCTTTCCGCAGGCAAGGCGTTCATCCGGGAGGTCGCAAGAACAGGTCAGACTATTGGGACGGTGCACACGCTCGGCGCCCTGCATCTTGGGCATGCAGAACTGATCAGAAGAGCGGCATTAGAGAATGATGTCGCGATTGTCACAGTCTACCCGAACAAGATCCAGCTTAGACCAGGTGGGAGATACGATTTCAATTTGGACGATGATATTGGACTTGCTCTACGTTCAGGAGCAACTGCCGTGATTTCCTCGAACGACAACGAAATGTTCCCGACTGGCTATCGAACGTTTGTATCGCAAGGTGACTGTCATTTGCGTCTAGGGGGGCCCGAGGCGTATTTGAAGGAAGCCGTTACTGGGGCAATCCGCTGGATCTGCTATGCGCGGCCAACTCGCAGCTACTTCGGCCTGAAAGATATCGGTCAGGCGATCCTGGTCAAGCGCGCTGCGGCAGACCTCCTTCTCGATTGCGAGATAAGGTTTGTGCCGACCGTTAGATACAAGAACGGAGTTCCCGTTTCGTCGCGCTTGAGGCGATTTAGCCGCTCGGAGCTTGATGAGCTGTCGTGTCTCTCCACGTCACTCAACTATTCAAGAGAAGAGATCGCCCGAGGAGCGACTAGCGTGAAGGATCTGGTAGCGTCGGCTACATCTCGGGTCAAGTTCCGACGGTTTAAACTCGATTTTATTCGAATTGTCGGCGCTGATAACTTCGAAGATTTAGAGCAGATCAAGCTCCCTTTCATAATTTTCGGAGGGGTAATGGCTCATGGCCTCAGGATTTTCGATAATATCTACGTTCCAGATCAGGATACACTCCAAAACGGTGCTCCGGATCTTTGGATCGATCTGCCTGAGCGGCGCTAGCCAGACCGCTATTGATAGCATGATCTTCATAAAAAGGAGTGCGCTATCCAACCAGTGCTGGCAGCTCTCAATGTTCCATTGAGTAGTGAGTCCGATAGTCAATACGATTTTTACTGCCCGACATGGTAGGGCCAGGCCAGCTGACTGTGAGGTAGTCTGGTCGAGAAGCCCGTCGCAGCCAAGCGCCGCGGCAGCTCGAAGCGATGAGGCGCCCCTAGGCCGTACGCTCTCGAGAGCGGAATCTGCAGAGATGATCATGACCAGGCGATTGGAAGATTATAGGGCCGACGATACGTGTGTTATCCCGCTCAGCAATCTGGATGTAAGTGAGAGCAAGCGCTTTCAGGACGACAGCATATGGGCTTGCTTCGAGCGGTTGCGAAGGGAAGATCCCGTTCACTACTGTCAAAACAGCACTCATGGTCCATATTGGTCCGTAACGAAATACCGGGATATAGTAGCGGTAGACACAAACCACCACGCGTTCTCGTCAGAGCAAGGTGTCACTATTGTCGACGTGCCTGGTGAGCACTGGACCCAGAGTTTCATCAAGATGGGGCCTCCCAAGCACGCCGAGCAGCGCAATACCGTGAGCCCGATCGTCGGACCGGAAAGCCTGACGAAACTCGAAACCCTGATCCGCTCTCGTGTTAGGTCAATTCTCGATGGCCTGCCTCGTAATGAAGACTTTAATTGGGTGAACAAGGTCTCCATAGAGTTGACGACGCAAACGCTCGCCACCCTGTTCGACTTCCCATTCGAGGATCGGCGACTCCTGACCTATTGGTCAGACGTAGCTGTTACCGCTCCTAAAGCAGGCCATGCGATCGACAGCTGGGACAAGCGAACCACCATCTTGTCCGAGTGCCTGGACTATTTCACGGGGCTTTGGAACGAGCGCATCAATGCCGAGCCGCGCCTCGACCTGATCTCCTTGATGGCGCATTCGCCCGCCACACGTCATATGGAGCCAAGTGAGTTTCTCGGCAACCTAATTTTGCTAATCGTTGGAGGCAACGATACCACGCGCAACTCGATTACCGGCGGCCTCCTGTTCATAAACCAGTACCCCTCCGAACTGCGAAAGCTGACTGACAATCCCAAGCTGGTCTCGAGCGCTGTGTCCGAGATCATTCGATACCAGACGCCGATCGCACATATGCGCCGCACTGCCGCGGTCGACAGTGTCGTAGGGGGGAAGCAGATCAGGAAAGGCGACAAGGTCGTCATGTGGTACATCTCCGGCAATAGAGACGAAGAGATCATTGAGAACGCCAACAGTTTCGTGATCGACCGCAAGAATGTGCGGCAGCACCTCTCGTTCGGATTCGGAATCCATCGCTGTCTTGGTCGACACCTTGCGGAACTGCAGTTGAGAGTCCTCTGGGAAGAGATTTTGCAGGCGGGATTGGAGATCCAGGTTGTCGGCGAACCAGAGCGAATTGCATCTAACTTCGTGCACGGCTATTCCGCTCTGCCCGTGCGGATTGAAGCCTAAACCCTGATCGTGCCAGTCTCGGCGCTGGCGCGCGGCGGGTGGATTGAACTATCTCGGCTTCTGCAAGCTGCGCAGATGGCTCGATCGACGCCAAACAAATGCTGCACGTCGGCGGCTACTCATCAACCGGGCAGACGTTTGAAGTGCCTGTGACAAGCGATACGTCAGGCGAGCGTCTCGACCTGCAAACGCCTGAGATGCCGAAAAGGGCTCCGATGCCGCATCACCGCATGGTGGGACGCGTGTTGCGAGCGCTCTCTGCCGATCAACATATGCTGGCCATTTCTGCTTGGCCAAAAAAATCGCCGTTAAGGAGGCGGGCGCTCGCCTGGCTGCTCTCTAGCGTTTGGGATGACTTGGCCCAGTTCGCGTGCACAGAGCCACGGCATTGGGCCGGACTATCTCGCGGGCAGGCACGTCGGGCCCCGGTCTCGTCTTAGCGGATCACACCGGGGCAGTGATGCGGTCAGCAACACGGGAGCTGCGATGGAGCTGGAACACAAGGCCACATCTTCTTTCTTGCGCATGCGGATGAATGCTCTTGGTCAGCTAGTCGTCAGCGAGGCGGTCTATCCAGACGGGCTGCACTTTCGATTATTCGGAGATGATGTATGGCAGGCGTTGGCCGAGCTGATCGATCACAGGTTGAGCCCGCCGAGGTCGACAGGACTGGGGAATTGGGCCGTTCGAGCCCGGAACCTGGTCTCTTCCCTCGGGAACGTGGTCAATCCTTCGATGCTATCCTGGAGCGGATGCGCTCTGCGGCGCTTGCGAGCCCGCCACCCACTTCGGATGTAGCGGCGCCAACGCGGCACGACTTCGAGGCAGCAGAGCGAAAATTGAGCAGCCTGGTTGGGGAGCTTGAAGCTTGCCGTCGAGCGGCCACGCACGCCCGAAACTTGCCTGAGAGGCAAGATCTGATGGATCAGGTCATCAAAGCAGGCTCAACAGTTCTGGAATACTACGCGAATCTGCCTCCCGATCTGGCGCGCGGCATTCTGCCAGACGATCAGGCTCGCCGGCTCCGCGATGACACTCTGAGGGAGGCTGACGAATGTAATAAAGTGGCGACCTGGATTATCTACGAGCTGGAGGAGAGCAGAAAGAAAGCACAAGACGTGCTCGACGGGCTCAAAGGCGTCGCTTCGCCCGCCCAGCTGAGACGCTTGTTTGCAAGTGTTGCGAACCGCTATGTAGCCTGCATGGAGTGGTGGGGAAAGAAGGCGTTGCGCTTCGAGCGGACGCAGTCTGTCTGTGCCGCTACCGCCCACTTGCCAAGCAGCACGCCCGACATGCGCAACGCCGAAGATGCCGCACTGAGGCATCATACCGGCTGGGCGCTTAATATGAAGTGCATGCATCTGCAATCGCGGATCGCGCTCGCGGAGCTCTTGGTCAAATCGCAAGCGAGCACGTTGGAACCAGACGTGCGCGACGCCCTCATCGATGAGAGCGGGGGGGTGCGACTGCTTCGGACCTTCGTCAAAGATGTTTTCCCTGCATTCAATTCGACGTCCGGAGCCGTTCTGAACGGCAATGGAGCGGCGCTCGACGCGGAGCACCGCGCCGTCCTGGAAGGCGTCATGGAACGGCTTTCGGAATTTGCATCCCAACTGGGCGCCATGCTTGGAAACCTGAGGGAGGCCGGTGCGGAAGCTGACCTTCCGTTGCAGTTGCTGGACGAGATCGTGGAAGCTGCCTGGGTGACCGCGAACGAAGTCATGCGGCTGCTGGCATTGCAGCCAAAGACGGAAGCCACGATTGAACCGCCGGCCTGGGCTGCGATGCCAGAGAATACTATCCCGGTCGGCGAAGGCACTCCGGCGCGCAGAAAGGGCAAAGCAAAGCACGCAGCAGCCGCAGGGGAGGGGAGTTCGACGGCCAGCCCACCCGCGCCGCAACTCGCTAGGCCCGATGCAGCCGGGGCCCCAAGGGGCAAGGTCATTGTGCTCTCGGATCTCGGCACAAAGAGACTCGCCACGGCGGAGGAGGCACGCGCGTCATCCTCTGCGTTCGATCACCTCCAGATGTGGCGGGCTCCGCCCTCCAGGAAAGCACTGCCGGGCTTACTTGAACGATTGGACGAGCTGCTGCAGTTCGATCTGCCTGCTCAGCAAAGCGCCGCCTCGCAAGCCCGGCACATGAAGCCCGAGGACGCCGAACACGTCTTGGATGTCGTCATCAACCACTTGCAGACGCAGTCCTCCGAGATTGAGGCCTGTATTGCCGCGCTGGAGGAGCCTCGCCGACGCGGCCTGCTCACGGCTGCGCAATTGCCCGAAGTGCACGAAAAAATAGTCCGGCTCAAAAGGATGTTGTCCGAGGTTCAGGGACAGGCAAACTCATTGAACGCGCGAACGGCAGCAATCGCGAGCGATTGCATGAAGACCTATGCGTTTCCATCGCAAAAATACCTAGAACAGTTGCGGGACGCGGGGGAACTGGCGTCAGTGGATCCACCGCGCGCCTTGAAGGGAGAGCCAGGGACGCTGTTCGAAATCAAGCTGCAGCCCAAGGCGCTGCGCAATGGTGCGATGCCAAGGGCGATGTGGGTGCACATCCATACCAAGCACCCGGTACATGCCTGGCAACTGGCAACGCTCGGCAATCGCGAATTCGCAGCTTGCCATGTGAAGTCCGACGAACAGCGCGGCTACAATCAACACTGGCAGAGCGCTCGAGCCGCCGAGGGGCACGACAACGTCGTGATCCACCGGGGCAAGCTCACTCCTGCGTTCTGTAAGTCCTTGTTGAGCACCACCGCTGGCCAGCCCTGGCAACTCGTCTCGGATCCGGAGCATGTGTCGGCGCAGATGGCTCGCCTGGGAATCCAGTGAGCTGCTCGTCTTGCGGCGGTGAGCCGTTCGGTGAAAGCGTTGATGCATCCAGATCGGCTCGGCGGACTGCTTGATCAGCGCCTAGCCCCTTCGGGCGCCATCTTACAAAAGGATGGAGGAAGAGAATACCCGGGAGCGTTATCAGCCGGCGATTCCAAGGATTGTCGGTCGTCGCCAGGCAAGTAGCCGTTCCGGGGTCTGGTGAATATCGGCGCTAGGCCGGAGGAGGCCCCCGAGTGTTACAGGCGCAAAACATGTACCTGATGCGGGCGGCGATCCGGCCGGACGCCAGTGCTTTCGCCTGTCTGCCCGCGGCGAACTGGCGCGCAAGCCTCTCCGGAGCTTCAATGGACCGCGGAGGGTCGGGATGCTCGGGAGCTGAGCATCCTCACCGCTTTGACGAATCGAATCGGGCGGTGCACAACAACACTGCCTGTTTGCTACTCTTGCATAGGGCTACGACAGCCCCAGCATCGCGCCTCCATGGCCCCCGAACGATGCTGGGGCTTGTCTTTCTTGGTTGAGCGTCTCAAGCCGAGTGAGCTCAAAGCTGCTTCACTTCAACTGACAATGGCGCCGAGCGCCGCCGGGATAATTTCAGTACACGGACTATGGTCAGTCATTTCCCTTCTTTTTCAGTGGCCTACGAGCTTAGCAACGTTGGCATCGGCGGAAGAGCAGGCTCCGTCGCCCGATCAGCTTTGGGGACTTGAGTGATGGCACGAGCTCACGACCGCAATCCGTATGACGGATCTGACCGATCTCTTACAGCTCGATGCCGTGCGCCCTAAGCACCCGGTGCATCACCTCGCTCTTGATCTCGCGGGCGATCTCGTTGACGATTTGAGGTCCGAGCATCCGCTCGGCGTCGGCATCGCCCGCAAGTCCAGCTTCGGCGAGCCGTTGGTTCAGCCGAATTTGAAACTCCTCGCCCATCGCATCGATGAGCCGATCGTCCATTGCTGCGTGCTCTTCGGGGGCAATGCGCCTCAGCACCGTTTCCCAAGGTTGCCAGCGCGTCGCTAGATAGTCTGCAAAACCTACCGTTTCCTGCTGCCGCACCGTTGCCATCGCCCTCTCAACGTCGCCGCGGGTGACGCCAGAGACGGTCAAAAAGCGCATGTCGGGGGCGACGTGTCGCAGCTCCAGTGGATCGCGCAATTGGGTCTGGTAGGCGAGATGGACTTCGGTCTCGTCGACCGGTCTGGAGTGATGACGAAGGACATTGACCGTCTGGCGCGCTATTCCGTCCAGCGCCTCCAAGCGGAACATGACGCGGGCATGCTGGAGCAACTCGGCGAGCCGATCGTCGTACAGGCCGTCCTCGATGTCGGCGTTCAGACGTGCGGTCTGCATCCCGTTCCAGGCCAAAGTGATCCGATCCTGACAGCTCGCGCATGCATCGGAGGCCAACTGGAAAAACAACTCGCGCAGTCGAGGCCTCGCCGATGCCTGCCGCAGATCCTCGACCACGGCCTGCCGGAATTCGCTATTGCCGTAGTTCACGGTGCTGGCTGGAAGATCGGGCAGGCTGGTAAGCTGGTTGCTTGGCGCGACAAGATCCCGGAGCGTTGACGGAAGCGCGGGCAGACTGGCCAGTTGATTGTCACCGGCGTCCAGGTCCTGAAGCCCGGCTGGAAGGTCAGGCTGGTCAGCTGGTTGCTTTCAGCATGGAGCTCCTCAACCGTTGCTGGAAGAGCGGGCAGACTGGTCAATTGATTATTCTCGACCACTAGGCTCCGCAGCCCGGTTGGAAGGTCAGGCAAGCTGGTCAGGTGGTTGCTTCCAGCGTAGAGCTCTGATTATTCTCGACAACCAGGCTCCGCAGCCCGGCTGGAAGCGCAGGCAAGCTGGTCAGGTGGTTGCTGTAAGCGCTGAGTTCCCGAAGGGTTGCCGGAAGGGCGGGCAGACTTGTCAGTGAATTTTCGCCGATGATCAGGGACCGGAGCCGGGATGGCAGGTCGGCCGGCAGGCTGGTCAGCAGATTGCGCGCTGCATTGAGCACGCGGAGCCCGTCAGGAAGTACGGGCAAGCTCGCCAATTGATTGTCTCTCGCGTCAAAGACCTGAAGCTCGGGCGGGAGGGCGGCGGGCAATGAGGAGAGATTTAGCGCCGCACTACCATTCTCCGGCAAAGCGCTCGTTTGAGTAATGGCGGTTTGGCGGTTCTCGTCTTCGTCCTGCCCCTCATCAGCCGTCCGCGCATCCACAATGTGGTCCTGCGGCCCTGCCGCATTGGAAGCGGACGGCCGCGCGTCCGTCAAAGCCTCGTCCCAATGCGCCGCAACGGGAGTGCCGGGTTCTGAGGCCTCGGATTGGGACGCTTCGGAGCCGGAAACTGAGAAAAAGCCGTCGCCGTCAAGCTGCGTCCGATCTGTATTCATTGTTCACGCCTGCCATGGCAAAATGAAGCAAATGCGCTGGAGCGCCGCTTTCACAAAGCCGGTCTTTCATTGTGACGATATCCATCAAGAAGAAGCGGGCAATCATGGAGCGCGGCCCAACCCTTGGAGGGCCGAATATGCTGGCCGACCGGCGCACCAAAGACGGCGAGATGCCCGCACGAATCTAATTCTCGAAAGGCTCGCCATCTTGAGGGGGATCGGCTGCTTCTCCCTTTCCAGGTTGAGCTGATCAGGGTCGAGCCTCTTGTCTGGTTCGAGGTGTTCTCAACCTAGGACGCTGAGCTGTCGAGAAGCTGACTAGTCTCATCGCGACAGAAAGTCCGGGCCGTTGCAGCTGTGCTAAACGCCTATTGTCAATGCCTGAGAAGAGTTCAGCCGAGATGCCGTCATCGTCACTCTCGCGTCTTCGCTCCTCGGCTGACTAGTCTTACAGGATCGGGAAAGGGCTGCGCCAGAAAACCATATCGCGGCGCTGGCAAGTTGGTGGAATGTAGTCGCGTTAGACTGTAAGCATGCCGCCGTGACCGGCTGCATCGTAGCCTTGCCTGTGGCCTGCAGCGCAGCCGAACAAACGAATGAGTAAGCGGTTGTCGCGGTCCTCTCTTTCGGTGATGAAAATCGCGCGACCAATTGTGACGCAAGTGCGTTCGGGCGCATGTGTCGACACGATGTAACCGACTGTGGCTGGCTCCGGACGATACGAGTCAGATTCAACAACAGCCCTTGTCGGGTGCTCCGAGAAATGCAGCGACCGAGGCCGTCGAGCGTTCGACCATAAAATAGATTCTCAGGTTGCGGGTAGACAGAGCGATACTGTGATGCCCGAACTTATCCATTCGGTCGATAGATCTGATCAAGAAAATCAATTTTACCGCTTGCAGCCTCGTCTATAGACCGTCACGAGGGCTGGGCCAACTTAGGAAGGTTCAAATGAAAAAGTCTGTTTTGGTGACGGCGAGCGCCCTCGCGCTTGCAACCGCGGTGGTACCTCCTTTTGCTGCGGAAGTTGTCGCGCAACCGCTCACCGCCAGCGTGCAGGTAGCCGATACATCATATCCTGAGTGCGCGGATGACCCGTTGAATGGTATCTGCGATCTGTTTTTTTGTTTGACCGATCCCTCGTGCGTCCTGCACTGACGGGAAAACAATCAAGCAGAAAATGAGGATCGAGCCTCGTCGCGGCCGCTGCTCCTTCAGCGGCCGCATCCTTATGCCGTGCGGCTATGCTGGCGGACGGTGCAAGCCGCGTCTTCTTGTTCTCTAAGGATAATCAGGGTCATTGCTCACTTACAGCCGGCTGGCGACGACCGCCAAATCGCGCAACTGCCGCATCGGCCAACGTTCGGTAAGGGGGAAAAAGTGGTTTCAGAGCGCGACGCTGCCGTTCCGGCAGGAGCTCCTGCTCGATGTCAAACTGGTCCAATTTTCAGGATAGATTGCCTTTCGTGCTACGCCCCTTAGCGTCTTCCTGCTCGATGTTTCGCATTTCGGACGTCATAGATGTCATCCTACCCTGTTCGGCTACGCTTAGGGCAGCGGTCGTGGCGTTAGGACGTTCGTCTATGGCTGGGCACAAAATTGAGTGGCGCCGTCTCAGGCATCATCAGCATCGCAAAGAGCCCGGCCGCGCTAGCGGAAAGCATGTACCAAGCGGGCGCGAGTGCGCTCCCGGTAAGATAGATCAGCCAAGTGACGACCAGTTGAGCTGTGCCTCCGAAAATCGCAATCGCAAAAGCGTAGATCGTCGCGAAGGCGCCACCACGAATGTTCCTCGGCAAACTTTCGACCATGCTCACGTAGAAGGCGCTATACGGAATCGTCCCGATCAGGGTGAGCGCGCCGAGACCTCCTAGAAGTGCGAGGGCACTGCGGCTCTCCGCAATCCACAGGAATACTGGATAGGTCATCAGCAATGCAGCGGCCTGCGGCCATATCATGATGCGCCGACGGCCTGCGCGGTCTGCGAGCAGGCCGCCCAGCAGCGCTGCGGCAATGCCCGCCATGTTGCTGATGAGCGTGGCGCCGAAGGCGAGAGGTGCCGAAACGTGGAGGGTGGTCAACGCGTAGGTGGTCATATATCCGGTAACATAAGTAGTGATCGTGCAACTGGCCAAGATGACAAATCCCAAGCTCATGATGCGGCGTGCGGCAGGCGGTCGCCTTACGGGCTGGGTGACCAGAACCGGAGCCTCAGGGCGGTGCAACGTCTCGGGTAGGACGCTCCGCAACCATAGTCCGAACGGCAACGTAGCGGCGCCGAGCAATAGCGCGATCCGCCATCCGTATGCATTGAGCGCCTCACTTGTCATGGCGAGCGACAGAATTTCTCCAACCAACGCTCCAGCCGTCGCAGCAACCTGTTGGCTCGCGGGCTGAAACGAGACCGCCAGACCGCGGGCTCCCACAGGGGCCGCTTCCATCAAGTAGGCTGTCGTTGGACCGACTTCACCTCCGAGAGCAAAGCCCTGCAGCAAGCGTGCGAAGATGGCTAGCAACGGAGCGGCAAGTCCTATTGTCTCGTACGATGGCGTGATGGCCAATAACAGGACCGCGGCGCTCATCATGGCAAAGCTGGCGGTCATCGCGGGCCGGCGGCCAGCCCGATCCGAATACGAGCCGAGCACGATGGCCCCGATCGGCCTGGTCACAAAGCCCACGCCGAAGGTTCCGAGTGACAGCATGAGGCTGGCGAATTGGTCGGTTGCCGGGAAAAACGCCTGACCGATCTGTATTGCAAAGAAGCTATAGGTGCCGAAGTCGTAGAATTCGAGAATATTGCCCATGGTTGCGCCCAACACCGCGCGGCCCGTCAAGCGTTCGTCTGCCGGAGCGCGGACCGGCTCCAGCCTCTCTCGAGTAAATTGCCTCGCCATCTTCGACCCAATCTGGAGCGCGATCCCGGCCCGAACATTTCGACCAGACAGGTCGCGCAAAGTTGCTTTCCACTTGCCCGAACGCGCCCCTCACGGCCATTGCGTCTCTCCAAATGTAGGCTGGAGCGCGTCACGACGAACCTCACGGTAGCGTCTGCAATAAAAATGCCTGCCTTCCGCGGCCCATTTAACCCTTGATCTGATCGCTGGCCTTGCCGGCGCGACAAACATGAGAACCTGTTGCAGTTATCGGTCGCCGCAGACATTGCGCTGCTGCGGCGAGTTTGTGACAAAATTGGCTGGCGCCGAACACGATCGACGACAACTCAAGCCATCTCAGCGTCGCCTGGTTGCGTCCGCTCCTTACGGATCCAGTGGGCTACGTCTTCATCGCCCAGACGCTTGCCGACAATCAGCGCGCCTGCGGCGGTCTCGCGCGCGAGCAAGATCACGATTCATCGGTGCTCCACCCTTCCGTCGCGGCTGGCTCGCCAGCGAGCGGGCGAACCGCCCGCTCACGGGCCGCTCGCGTCTGGCGACCATCAAGACCCAGGTCGTCCGTCATAAGGTACGTTCGGCGCCGCCCGCCGTGCATCTTGGCTATTCCTGCGCGAGCGCGTCACCCGGGACGGGCAGAAGGCCCGGCTATTCGGCCCTGACACCGAGGATGCCGACCTCACGTCGTTAGGTGCGCGTCAATGTCAGGGTCGTACGTCTTGGTAACCACTTGGGAAGCTGTTAAGGCAAATCAGTGAGGCTACACGCAGGAGCCGCCGTTCGGGTGCCCGGACCGACAAGCAAAGAGGGTGGCCTACGTTTCTTCGCCAAGAGACGCTTAGAGAGAGCGGACATTTCGGCGGCGACTTCGGCACGCGCGAATTAGACGATTTTCCTTTAAGGACACGAGTGAATTCTCTTGCCAACGCGCTGACACGAGCGCCAACTCTCCTGACGGAGAGCGTCAATAACGGCTGGGACAAAGTTTGCCATTCGCGTTGCCTCACCTAAGGATGTAACGTTCCGCTTGATCGATGTAGCTCCGGCTATCAGCCGAGGGCACATCATGCGTCAGGATCGGAGGCAGGAGGGACGTTGCGGAGTGCCTATTAGACGCCGCGGCAAACGCATTCCCGGGATCACCGGCACCGCCGCACTTTTATCGATGCACGAGATGATCGTCTCGGCTGCTTTGCGTCTGAGCAATTTCGTTCTTCATCTAATCAGGTGAAGAGTTCGCTCGCGCTTGCCGGACTCTTCCGTAAGCGCACTCTCTCGCCGGCGCGGCTATCACGGTCATTCTGCTTAGCGGCTCGAGTGTCGGCTCGAACTGTAAGCCAGAACGACTGGTCGCCGGCAGAGATCGAAATGCACGTGTTCGGTACAAGACTGGGTCTGGCTGCGGTCCGCATCGCTTGGACCTCCGAACCGGCCCTACCGCCAGGTGAACGCGAGGCACGGCGCAGACCTGCGCGCCGACTGCGAGGTCAGGTGCAATGAGACTTGGCTCGGAGATGAGCGCATCAGACGTGGAAGATGCGGCCGCGGGTTTGTCTTTCTTCTTCGATCTTTGTCAGCTTCTCGAAAGCCAGCCTCTTTAACACTCGAACTTGGTCTCTCGATGACGAAGCCGCCCATGTCTGAGTTCGTGACGAACTTCAGCTCAATCCATGGGGGAGATCTTCAAGAGGCCTTTGTTCTCGTAACAGCAAGGAGAGCTTCATGGATCCGAACTCGATCGATAATGCCCGTTCACCAGAATCACCGACGGCGTACGTCTGGACACAGGAAGATCGTGATTTGTTCAGTCAGATCATGAATGAAGCTGGACCATCATCATCTGCCGCACGTGAGGAAGCGGTAGATGTCTCATTCGCCGCTCCCCAGACATTTTCGCACGGCTCGCAAATCGCCCCTGACCCGATGGTCGACAGGCTGTTCCACCGGGGTCTCTTGCCGGACTCGGACCAGCCGACGATGACCTATGAAATCCGAGGTCACCGCTACACGGCCGGTTTGGATGACTCCAACCGTGTTCTTCTTGTTCATAACCCAGCGGACGACCAGGTGGTTGGGGCCGGCCGGGCGGGCGTACCGGACTTCGGAGCCTTCTTCAGGGAAAACCGGCGCTACGGAACGCCGCTACCAGAGCAATGGGCCACAACTGCCCTCATGGACAAGCTACGCGAAGAAGGTTTCATGCCGGCCGCTGATAACCCAACAACAATCCTGCTTAACGAACGGGCCTACAAAGCCGAGCTAGTCGAAGGAGGGTTCGTTAAGCTTACGCGGGTATGAGACGCAACCCGACTGTGAACCGATCGGGCCGGACTGGAGCCCTGCGCTCGATTCGGTTGTCCTTATCTGGATAGAGAATTCACTGCTTAGCGGTGGATTGTTCGCGCCGCCAGTGGGTACGCATCATCGGACCCACTGGTAGCCCACTTGATGCGCCGTCATCCTGGCATTCGTCTGCCTGGTGCTGACCTATCATCTGGCCTGCAATATTTCCCCCCATTGCTTCACCAGAGGATGTTACTTTCGCTTGACCGATGTAGCTCCGGCTGTCCGCCAGTCCGACGTTGTGCCATCGCGCGCAGGATCGGAAGGACTGAGGCGACGTCGCCGAGTGCCCATTGCACCCCGCCGCGCCCCAGTCCCGGGATCACTGGCCGGCGCCGCACCTTAGCCGTGCGCGGATCATCATCTCGGCTGCTTTGCGTCTGAGGATCTTAACAAGCACTGCACGATGGTGCGCTGCGGGCCGAACTGTTCGGGGCGTTGCTCCGCGAGGTGACCCACATTGCCAGCGCGGTCGAACGGGGGCGGGCCGCCAGCCAGCGCGCGATGTCTGAGTTCGCGCAAATTTGGCAGCTAACCGGTGACCGTGGAGGGCTTAATCGGAAGCAGCGGAGGCCCTGCCGGTGAGCCTGATTGTCTTGGCGGACGCGGAGGTATTCTCAAGGAGTGGCAGCAAAGGTCATTAGCCGCAACGACCCTCGCAAGTGGGCCAGTTGCTTTGCGTAGCAGTGAAATCGTGTGAGCGTATTTATCCATGAGAATCCTGTCAAATGGCACTACCAGATCTGGGCGTTTTGCAAGCAGTAGCTCCGCCGTAGGATCAGAGCAAGATCGCGTGCACATAGGCGTGTGCGAGCAGCTTCGAAAAGTGGAAAAGACCGTTATGGCGAACATCAATCTCAGCTTCCGATCTATTGCAGGTGCACGCGTCGGACAGCGAGCCAGCGCCCCCGGAAACGTCATTGAATGGAGAGCGCGGGCCCCGAGACGGCGAGGTTTCCAGATGATACGCGGAATGAAGCCGACGGTGCGGATAGTCGCAGCAATAAGGCGGGCGCTAGCAATGTCCGATCTCGACCGGTGCTGCGCAATCTGGTGGCTTTATCGCCTCCATTTTGGTTTCACCGGCGACGTGATGTTGGGGCTCGCTGCGGTCACAGTTGCCCAGGAGAGGTCTCGGTGCGGAATTTAGAAACACAGGCATCGAGCACCTTCCATACAGGCTCGGCGCCCGAACGTGCCGCAGGTTACGCGTTTGGCTCGCGAGCAAAGAGTGGTCCAATCCTAATCGCCTCAAGTCTCGCCCAGCCAACAGGGCCGCATTCACACGTAGCATCGACGATCTGCGCGGGGGGCACCAATGGCGCCGGTAAATACGATTGGCAGAAACGCCCGAACTTGTGCTCGCACTTCACACCGTCAGCAAGCTGAAATTGATGGGGCCGATGATGCTGCTCATGGAGGGGCCCAGCCGCGTCAGGCGAACGGGCCATAGCGGCGAGCGCCGGAATCGGGAAGTCTAGGATTGCTTGGTAAAGTCTGGCGATTAGGAGCAAGGATGCGCGGCTCGCATTCCATCTGGTGATCTTCTGCGGTTATATGAAAGGAAATGCCCCACCTGAGTTCGCATGGCGATGAAGGCCGGGTCGAGCAGTTCCTCAAGCAATTCTGGCCGAGTGCCTTGCGCTGGATTGATCCTCGCGCAGAACCTCACCGCATCGCTGCATCCCCACGGCTTGAATTCCTCGGTCGGCGATTCGTCCCCTGCAGATGGCCAGCCGCTCAAGCGTCCGCCGCTGCTGCAACAAGCCGTCGGCGCGTATTGCCAGCGCTCTGTGCTCGCCTGTGGCCGCTGCGCGATGAGACAACGGGTGGGCTTCCCGCTCGTTTGGGGGCGCCCTCGAAAGGGGCGCGCGGAATGGCCCTTGGAGCGAATTCCGTCCGGGTCAACAGATCGAGGTGTTATCACTGGAACCGAGCTGTGGTTCGGAGGCGGAGTTGCGCGCCTTGTCGATGCGGGTGGTATGAAATCGAAGCAACTCGGTGTACAGGTGTGATCGCGACACTCCATTGGTTTGCAGACGGACAAACGAGCGTCGACAGTCGCTGCATGGCGGGGCGATCGTCGAAGGCACGCGCTCGTGCGCGAGTTTAGTGGTTTACATCGGGAGGCAGGAACCGGTTCAGCCTGGATGAACTCGTGATTTCAAGTGCAATCTTCTTGTCACTGCGCGAGCTGCCGTGATGGCACCAGCCGGCTCTTGCAAGTTTGGTTCGTGCTAGTTTTTGGGAGCGTGAGTGCGCGAGGAAGCTACGAGTCGTGCCCGGACCGCTTGAGGATCGACTCGCCCGTCGTCTTCCGGCTTCCGTTGCCTTCGCGCGGCGTCCTGGAGCGCGTAGGGATAGTTCATTGGCACGGAGGGCAAGATCGGATGGACCTCGGCGAAGAACTCGATCACTCAGTCGTCGCTGATCTCATAACCTAAAACGGGTCTCGATACGGGAGTACGTAGCGTCCGACTGGATGGGACGGATTCCCTCTCCATGCGCGAAAGTTAAATCGAGGCGCAAAGATCGGGCCGCTAGCGGCCCTCATCAAGAGCGTTTCTGAACAGCACATCTGTGACTCTGACATCAAGCGGCACAATCGGCGTATCCCACGGATAATATCAGGATATGTCGGGGCCATCTCAGCAGTGATTGGGATCGATCGAGGGTCATCAATTCTAAAGTAAGTGCGAGATCGGGCACATCCGCGGAGATCTTGCCTAGGGTAGGCAAGGCAACCGAAAAAAGCTGTTGTCCGTCGATAACCTCAACGAGTTGCGGAAACTCTCCCGGGTAAATTCGCCGACGAAGTCGAAGTGGTCTGAGCGCAAGCTCAATCCACTACCGCCTAGCCCGTTGGAGCCTCAACATTCGCCGTTGGTTCTTTATTCCACGATAAGTCACACTTAGGATCGAAAAACAAGTAATCGCAAGTCAGTTCTTCACCAGGTTGTACGTCACGCGCCGTCAGAATTCGGCAATGATCGTCTTGATATGTGTTTGGCTGACTGCTGTGGTTCATGAAGCGGGCGTTGTCAGCATTATACTCTACAACGCCATCGCTAGCCCTGTAGTCTCTTGGATAGGCATGCTTATCTAGTAGAGCTTGAAATGTTGGAGCTAGAGTTTCGTACTGCTCAGGCGTCACCGCGATGTCAACGATAGGATTATAAATCCAAATCAACGAATCTTTAGGCAAAAGAGTAGCTGAGAAAAGTCCAATGCCGCCAAACTGGTCTGGTTTCAAAATAGTGTCAACGATCAACATTGAAGAAATCTCCCAGGCACTATCACCGCAAGCTAAGTGACCTGAGTCCCGAAATCTCCTGCATAAATTGATAGGTCGTCTAATCGCGCCTCCATCACATTTGGATTTTCTCTGCATTTGTTGCCGGCTGCTGCGGATTGCCCTTCCGTCGTACCGGCATGCTGGCGGTGCTGGAAAGGGCCTGCGAGTAATGGAAGACCGAGCAAAGATCCGCGTCAAGGCGATGAGTTCATGTCGCGCGATCGCGACCTTTGAGCCTATCAGCGCGGCGACACGCGAGGCGTTTTCGCAGATCTGCAAGCCGCCGAGGCAACGCTCGGCAATCATGTTGTCGTGGCGCCTGTCTTTGCGGCTCGTTCGCAATTTTCGAGTGGTCCTCAAACAGTAGGCCGTGTACTCATTAAGCGGCTGGCCGCCTGGTGTCCGCTCCCTTCAATAGCGGTGGAAAAGCGGACGTCTGCCGAGGTCGCTGAAGGGCTAAAACCAGCCGTACTCGCTTCGGCGGCTTCCGCTTGAAGCAGCACGCAGCTAGGGTATCTGGGCCCGCATCAATCTGCTATCGTCGCGCGCATGATGGCTAAATTGACCGTTGCCCGCATCGGCTGCGGTACCCCATACATGCACGAGCGCCAGAGCCACTCGACAGGACCGAACCGATAGCGGCGGAGCCACCACGCGCTGAACACCACCTGCGCGACATACACGAAAATGCCGATCGTCAGTGTCGCGGCCACGCCGAGCCGGCCAAATTGGCCTAGACCATAGCCGTAGAAGATCCAGCCGCAGATCACAGATTGCGCCAGATAGTTGGTGAGCGCCATGCGGCCAAGCGGTGCGGCCCAGCCCAGCATCCTCCGCCCGCCCGCGAGGTTCACAGCCGCGATGACTGCGGCCGCATAACCGAGAGCCAACACGACCGCCCCCAGCTGTTCTACCGGAAAATGCGCGCGCCCGAGCGACGGCCAATCGAAGAGCCCTTGTCCTGCTGCCGCGAGACTCAATCCGCCGCCGAGAGGAATGCCAAAGGTTGCGACGACGAACAGCAGGCGCCGGTTCGCCGAAGCCCGACGCAAAACCCCGCTGCGCCACGCGAGGGCGCCAACGAGGAACAGCGCGACAGTGCGCGGAAAGACCATGACGTGCGCCGAAAAAATCGCCGGCACCTCGCGGATCCGGAACGCGAGCACATCGAAAAATCCGCCTGTGCCGTAGGCCCGCATCGCGTCCGCGGCAAGACCGGCCATCCCGGCTGCTTCCGGCAGCGGCACAATCGGCGGTAGCACCGGCGTGGTCACGTAGAGCCCCAGGAGCAGCAGGGCTGCACCCGCCATGAGCCACCGCGCGCCGCCGAGGAAGGGCAGCACCACGAAGCCCGCCAGCGCATATTCGACGAGAATGTCGCCGTTCCAGATCAAACAGAGATGCACCAGGCCAATCGCCAGCAACACCACTAGCCTGCGCACGAGCAAGATCATGCGCCGTGCATCGCCGGCAAGCCGTTCGAATTGGATGACGAGGCCGACGCCGAACAGCAGCGAGAACAGCGCAAGCGCCTTCCAGTCGACGGCGACCGTCAGCACAGCCGCTACCACCCGGTCGAGCGGCCCCGCCGGCTCCGCGTTCGGCAAGAACGGCGCGTAGAAGGAGACCCGAAATATGGTCACGATGTTCATGGCGAGCACGCCGAACAGGGCCAAGCCCCGCAGCACGTCAATCGCGTCGAACCGCTCCGACCGGCTCATAGGCTTTGGAGGCGAGTTACTCGCCGGCGCGGTGCCCGAGCCGATGCTTCCACCGGTCATTGCAGGACTCCCCCATTTTCGATGCAGAGATTTAGAATGCCGCCTCGTGCCGCATCAAACTACCTAAATTGGGGGCCGACTCGAACGATGACAATTTGATTCGCTACCAGTGCGCGAGGAAATAAACATGAACTTGGATTGGCGAAATTTCTCCAATGGCTCAAGTTGATCTCCCGGTATTGCCGCGAGTGTTATTTCGGTATCGTTCCATAAACAGACGAGACGATGAAACGCGAAATTCTCTGCTAGTACGGAGCGATATCCTATCTCTATCGAGCCCGGAATCTGGTCGAGCGCTTCTTCAGCAAGCTCAAGCATTGTCGGCGCGTGGCAACGCGCTACGACAAACTCGCCGCCGACTACCTCGCGCTCGTCCTACTTGCATCAATCAGGCTGTGGCTGCGCGTTAATGAGTCACGTCCTAATCTGGCCGATTTGATCAGCCGGATAGAGGTCGCTGCGGCTTGCTCAGCTTCATTCTGCGCTCAAGCTCCTTGAGGCGCTAGGTCACCTCAGGTGGTCTTTTTCGATGGGCAGATCAGTGCCGAAGGCACCCGGCGCTGAACCGAATCCATGTCCCGAACGACGCAGCTCTCATCAAAGCGTCCGAGTCCGGAGTAGCGACAGATACTGCACGATCTATTCACTGCTCTTACAGGTTGCAGCACCTAGCTCCGCCAAAACTTGCTCACCGGCTTTCCGCGGGGACGTTGAGGCAGAGTATACCAGTGCAGGGGCGCTGGCGGCAGAGTCGGGGTCGCACCGTGTAAGCTGCGGAACTCGTCGGTTGGGCTAAGCGAAGATCGCACGGTATCCCGACCAGTGCTGACCCTAACATACGGTACTGATTTTGAGGCGGAATTCACGAGGTGCTGGGCAGCGCCTCGTTGGCCACGGGAGCTTTCTGCGGAAGGCCACGACGAGGATGTGCGTCTGAGGCTAATGGACGACCACATTCATCTGTAGCCAGCTAAGCTCAGCTGGCGCGTGTTCAATGGGGGCGCGCGAAGCAGCCTCTTTGCTCGGAGGATGCTTATCCTGTCTCGGGGCAGCGGCCCCAATCAATGGCAATGCTGCAAAGCGCAACGGCAATAACGCCGTAGGTTTCCTTCGCAGCTTTGGCCGCCGGCTCTTCGGAAGTGAAAGGGCGATGGCTGTGCGGCTCAACGCGGAGCCGCACAGCCATGATGCGCGCAAGTCAATCGGGCCGGGTAGCGCTCAGCCGCACCGCCCGGAACCGCGCCAAGCTCGCAAGAGTTGCTGGAGCAAGCTATGGTCCAATAGCAAGTCCAACACGGAGCTATGCGGACGGGCTCGTAGCGTGGGATTGTCCCTCAGCATCTACCTTCTCGGCTGATGAATGAGCCGAACGTCATTGGGGCCCCCCGGCCCCAAGAGGGCGGTGTAACGCTCGCCGCGAATGTCGTACTCTTTTACCGGCTGCGCCTCGTTCGGCAAGAGGCCCCAGCGGCCGAGCTTCGAGCGCATCGTGTCCGAGGCGGGTTGGGTGCCGTGCGAAAAATTCTCGGGAACGGCGAATGATGCGGCATAAATCTCGCGGGGCGCGGGGGACGTCCTTTCAGCCCTGGAGGACGCCGGAGCGGCTTGGTCCATCGACCGTCCAAGCAACGCTGGTGAGGCTCGATTCGCTGGCTGCGTGCTGGGCTGCGGCACGTTTTCCCGTCGAGATCCGAGAGGAATGGCAGCGCCTGGCGGATTGAGTGGGGTGCTTCGCCTGATCGCCGCAGCGGGCACGAACAGCGCCGTGTAGCGGTCATTGTGAACGATAAAACTGTTGGGTCGGCTGTCCTGGCTCGGCGGGGCGTTGTTAAGGTCAAGCGCAGCGGACGCGTGCTGGTCGCCCTGCCGGAAATTGAAGGGACGAACGACGGATTCTAAATCCGGCGCTTGGTGATGACCCTCGGTTGGTTCGAGAGACGACGATGGGCCGGCGTTTCCCACCATCGCCCACAGCAGATCCTGATCGAAGTCTTCCGCAGGAAGGACGGCCGGACCGCGGGCCTGAAACGGTGCGCCGACTTCTTCCATCAGCTCGCGAACGACTGAACTGCCGGGCTCGCTCACCTGGCCCCCGATGGCATCCCCTTCCGTATGGCTTAATATTCTTTGCCTCTTCGCAGGCCTCAACTCCCCGGTATAATCGTCACCCATCAGGACCTCCCGACTTGAAACGGGAGCGCTCCAGGTCAGCTCGTACGGAGCCGGCTGGTAGCCGCCGCTCCAGTTGAACTGACGGACGGCTTCTCCGGGGTGTCCGAAGTGATCGCGCACGCTTGGGTCGAAAGACGATGCTAGGATGGCTTCGCCCATCAAGGGATCCTGATCATGACCTTCCGCAGGTAGCGGCCAAGTCGAAGCTTCCCCCGGCGCGCTGTGCTGGGCAGCGGTGTCCCCGAGGTGTCTCGTTACTGCGTCTTCAGGATAAGGACCGCCGGCCCCCTGGTGCCCAAGTACCAAGGCCTCGATAGGTCTACGATCTTCCTCGGACAGATGAGGATAGTAGCGATCTGGAGAAGCAGGAATCTCTGCAGCAGGGGGATCAAGGTGCGGCACTTCATCCAAGTACGGCTCAAACTGGGCTTGCTGCTGTTGCGGTTGTGACAGCGCGGCGTTGTCTCGGTCGAATGGGTTGATGCTGTTAAATCGGTCCATGTCCACTCCGCGGGGTTTGAGTCAACTCGGCAATGCCGAGCCGATAGTGTCGCTCTCTCTCGCTCTGTCAGGGTCAGCTGTCGACAAGCTGACGCGCTTAGAGAAAATTTAGCGATTGCGATCTCAGATTAGTCATTTCGCCGCTCTTAACCCTCGACCGGTGACGGAGCCGAGGAGGCGGCATGGCTTTGTGTGTTCGGGAAGAGCTCAATGGCGTTGGCACTCTGACGCCGCGACGATCTCGGCAACTGATTTGGCCTCTTCAGTCAACCCAACATTCCCGACGCCACCTGGATCAGCTTGCACCATCAATCTTAGGATTTGTGGCGACAACGGATCCATGGCTCGCGCGCTCGTGTGTCGCACCGCGGCGGATGCTCTCGATCGGCTTGTAGGTCTCAACTGGCTCTGGTGCTTCGGCAGCAAGGTCATAGAAAGCCCATAGGTCCTAGATTGGCGATCCTTGTCCGGTAACCAAGGTCACGCGCATATTGGTGCCATTCTCGACCAAGGTACCGAATGCATGCTCCGCGACCGCGCGGCTGGGCGCCATTGAGATCCTGCATAACCTTCTTCTTGCCGCTCCGAACGAGCTCGGAATCTCTTTGAGCACCCTGACTGTCTTGTGTGCTGCCGGCACTCGTATTCGCCGTGATTGGTCGTTCAGGCCCGAAATCACCGAAGGGGAAAGGTTCGGCGCATCCTTTCCACCAGGGCCGGCAGCGCCTTCTGGGATCGCCTCTCGACATACTGCGCGGCGACGGGGCGGGCAGGAGGGGATCGAGGCTCCTGGTCCGCCGCGCTCGGACTGGCAAATCATTTAGGGGTGACGGGGATCCAACCGGCGAGCCGCTCGCACATCGGTCCTCGCCTTGGGCTGGCAGCCTTGATCGCGCCGACAGTGGCGATGTTGCGCGTCGGGCCATAGCCGTGCCGCACGGCCGGCGCGACCATCCGCGGCGGCTTCAGCTCGCCGGCGTCTGCCGAACGCGGCAGTTCCGTCTCGACAGTCCGGCGAACAGATCACGCACTCTGTTGCGGAGAATCTGTACCCTTGCATGATCAACCGCAGACGGTTGAGAAGGGCATAATGTTGATCCTCTCCTTCGGGCCGTATCGCCTCCTTGGAGAAGTTCTCGCAGGTTCGCCGTCCGCCTTGCCACGCTGCCTCTCTGAGCGCGTCATGACCGAGAGTGCTGCATAGCTCCCGCTTTCTTCGTATTCACCCGGTCCCCGTTCAAGCCCTCTATGTGCAGAGTCCGACAGCAAATTGCGATCGAGTCGATCTGAGATCGCAAATTGGTGATTGTCTGGACCAAGCTCGCGAGCCCTGGCATGTCGATTGCTACGAAGCGCCTGCTACATCACGCCAGTGGACCAGACGCGAAGGCCGAGCCAGATCTGCCGTCCAAACCAATTCGCTAGCTTAGAAGCGGCGCTGTTAACTGCCGCTCCGCCAACGGGGCCAAGTCATGCCGATCGACACATCCAAATTCTTCGCCTCCATTCGCATCAACAAGAAGGACGCGCAGGAGCGGCAGACCGCGGCGCTATGCGAATGGCCTGATTGCCAGAACAAGGCGACCCATCCCGCGCCAAAGGGTCGCGGCAATGCGCGCGAATATTGGCACTTCTGCATCGACCATGTGCGCAAATACAATCAGTCCTACAATTTCTTCTCGGGCATGGACGCGGAAGCGGTCGCGCGCTACCAGAAGGACGAGCTGATCGGCCATCGTCCAACCTGGAAGATGGGCGAGAGCATCAGCGCTCGCAAAATGACCGGCAGCCCGGCCGATTCCGAGGGCGCCTGCGATGCTTTTTGCATGCTCGCCGAACTGAGCGGACGCGCCAGTCCCCGCCCTCGCGCGGAGGCCAAGCCTGAGGAGCGCAAGATTTTCAATGCCAAGCGGAAAGCGTTGCAGGTGATGGGCCTGAATGTCGACGCGACGCTCGAAGATATCAAGGCAAAGTACAAGGCGATGGTCAAACAGCACCATCCCGATGCCAATGGCGGCGACCGCTCTAAGGAGGACCGCCTGGTCGAGATCATCAAGGCCTACCATTACCTGAAGACCGTGGTGCGCGAGAGCTAGCCCGGACACGATTTGAGCGGCTTCACCCCACCCGCCGCTACGTAGGACCTTGATCGTGTGAAGCTGCATCCGAGCTGGCGCGTAATCCGCTTCAGACCCCCACCCCGACGCCCGCAGGCAACATCTCCGCCAAGTCACGTCTTTATCAACCGCCCTCCCGGATCAAACCACGACGAACCTTCCGTGATTCTTGCCTCTTTCGCTCCCTTCTCGGCTTTCCAAGGAGGGGGCAAGTCCTCATGACGCAAATGGGACATTCGCGATGGCGCGCCATAGCGAAACTCCGAAAGCGCCGGTCCTCTCAAAGACCCCGCTAGACTAAACTGCTGCTCCGCTTCTCGATTCAAGGATGGGAAGGCTCGTAATGGATTTGGCTCGCGCCTTAGGACCGCACTCACAGGCAGCGCCCATCCGCGTTCCGCGTCAGCGCAGGTGAGGCATCCAGCCTTGCTCTTGATCCATATCAATTCGATGTCGCGCTTGAGACGTTGTCGCATGTTTGACGTATGCCACATCCGTTCAAACACCTCAGACGACGCCGTGTTTCTCTGAGTGCCTCTCTTAGCGGGCCATTTTGTCGATCGGAAAGTGGTGCGAGAATTGCTGTGCCCATCCTGATGGTTCTTGGAAAGGCCTGAGGATCGCATACATGCTGTCGTCCTCATCAAGCAGCTATGTGTCAATGTCCGCGAGTGGCAGCCCGGCATGCGCAAGCGCTGCACCGGTCTCTGACCTGAGTTGTGCCGAGCTGCGCGAAGAGTTCTGTGCCGAGCTCACTTCCTTAGGTTGGCGCTGGGGATGCTGGTATGTTCTTGTGACAAGTACTGACCTTGTCCGCCGCAAAAGTTGCGTCATTTGCCAGCCACTCTTTCGAGAGTCTGGATACGCTCGCGTCAATTTGGCACCTCGGATAGCAACCCGGCGGGTCAGCAACGAAAAGATCAGCATCGACTTGGCTCAATCTTCGGGCGCACGTCGGTTTGCTCCAGCTATCTGCCCGGTGCGAGCTGGGACCTGGCCAAGCATTTCGGGCCCGGCGCTTTCCTTCGCGCGTGAGCGTTCACCTGAAACAAGCGGACCCCAACATCTGTGTAAGCAAAATGGAAATAGAAATGGATGACCAATCGCACGGCAAAATGCCAATCTCTTCAAGGGGACGGGAAAGCCGCGGTCCCGACCTATTCAGCTTCGTCGAATGCGCCATACAGACACAATCAATCAAAGCCCTGTTCGATCTTCTAGTGAATTGCTCGAGCAATGAAGGCTTCGATAAAGTCGCGTACGGAGCACTCACCCGCTCGAATGAGCGTCGTCTGCCGGAGTATCTGCCGCCCCCGCCAACTATAAACTTCCCGTCAGATTGGTGCCAACGCTATGCTGAGCAAGAGTATCGAGCGATCGACCCCGTGGTCCGGCGGACAGCAATGCTACCAAGGCCCTTTCTCTGGGATGAGCTAACCAGTCTATATGAACTGCAGCCCCGTGAGCTGCGCGTCTTGCACGAGGCCAGAGAAGCAGGTCTTAAGCATGGCATAAGCGTGCCATTGTTTGGATCGCAAGGCCGATTGGCTTTCGTTTCGTTTGCATCTCCCTTCGATGATGCCGATCCACGGGCGCGCATCGATCATCTCACGACATTGGCGTCGGCGTTTCACAACGCTGTCGCGCAGATTACACCGCCGCTTGATGAAGGTTCCAAGACAGACATTCCGCTAACAGAGCGAGAAACAGAGTGCCTATACTGGGTCGCAGAGGGGAAGTCAGCTTGGGTAATCGGGAAAGTTGTTGAGGTCAGCCCGAATACCGTCAATTTTCACATGAAGAACGTCATCAGGAAGCTAGGGGCGGCGAACCGGACAAATGCTGTAGCTATAGCAACCCGACGCCGCCTCATTTAATTCCGTGCGCGTATAAAAAAGCGATCAAACGCCCCGTTCCCGGGCGGGCTCTTCTGTTCTCATGCATTTGCCGCGGAGCGGGACATCCGATCTCAACTGGGTTCAACGATGCACCGCAACGGAAAACGGCTCAAATCAGATAACTGGGTGGGCAAGCGCATCAGGCGCGCGTATGCGATGTCCCTCAGCAGTGCCTGGTGTGGACCTTGGGGCGTCGTCGTTGCATGCAAGTCTCGTCGCCAGAAGCAGTCCGCCTCTCAGAGGTTGGATTTCCTCGTACGGACGATGTACGCCTCCGGCGCTAAATATCAAGCACGCGATCCTGGCAAGATTGATGTGAAATTCGCTGCGTTTCAGATCGAGGATGTTTATTTGATGAATCGCGATGTAATAGGTTCTTGTTGCTAACAGACTGCTCAACGCGATGGACGGGTTGAAGGAAGACGCTGAGATCACCTTCATTCTCCTCACCAATCGTCCTGAGGCTCTCGAGGCCGCGCTGGTCGGCCGTCCGGCCCTATCAAGCAGGATCGCGGTGCCGCTGTCCGACGCGACCGGCCGCGGCAAGCTGGTCCGCACCTATGGCAGGGGCTTGCCGCTGGACGAAACCATGGTGGCTAAAGCTGTGACTTCACGCCGGGGGCAGCGCCGCCTTTATCGAGGAGTTGATGCTTCGCGTTGTGCAATCGAGGCTTGCCAGCTGCTGCAATTGTGGCGCGATTTCCCTTAACGTGGAACGACCTGCTCGTGCAGCGAGATCAATCGCCTAGCGATAGGCGTTGTGGTAAGGGATCTCCAGCTATCGACCTTGCGCATGTTGATCTGGCCGAGGAGAGCAGGCTAGGACAACATTGCAGCGGCGGTCGCTGATGGAAATGGTGTTGATCTTGATCCGCCGCTTGAAGCTCGTGCGGGCGCTCAATGGTGTTGGTAATGCCCAGTGCCAAACTTCCGCTGCAGTGTTCTACAGCGTGGTATATGGTCGTACATCGGCACAGAGGCAGCAGAAGCACTAATTGCGGGTCTGGCGATGCAGGCAATGAGCCGAGAGTTCGAGTCGGGAGCTGGCCGCCTCTGCGACTCGCTGCGTTGTACCAAGAGTGCGAACTCGCGCTTGTCGTCTCGCCGCAGCTGAGATGCCAATGAGATGAGTGATTGGCATCGGCATCCACACAAGCTTCGGGGAGGTATTGTTTTGAGGTGGCGGCAGGCTCCGCCGGCAGCACAGATATGACCGCGGAGTGCGCTAAAGCGCTCGCAAGCCCCTGCTTGCCAGCATGGGGTGGTGCTTGGGGTGACAGGTAACAGCATGGCGGTCTCGCGCGTGCGGACGTCTTTCGCGGTGCGTGTCATTGTCGGCAGTCCGCTGCAAGCGAAGCGACTCGCGCAGGCTCTCGACAAAACCGACAAGATTGTCCGATCATGCCGCCATTTTGGGAAGAAAGTAACCTTCCCAGATTCGGATGCGTGGGCGGCCCAGAAGCGTCATCGCGAATACGTTAGAATGTCGGCAGGATGAGTCGAAGAGCAGGCACAATAGTGCCAGCTGTTCGACCTTGTGCCGATTTGCGTCAGAAACCCGGACAAGCAACATAGGCAGACGCTGGCGGTTAACAAGCGGCTGGCTTTATGCAGCCGCGACGACAACCTCGCAATCTCTTTTGGCGCAACGCCCATCTTGCGGCCGGATCAACCCGCTACTCAACCATTTTGACAACCTTGGTGCCAATTCATTTGGGCAACGTCCTTCCACGATCGACTTCAAAGTTCGGGCCAATTGCAAGCGCGCAGCAAAGCTCGACATTGATCGATTGTCTGAGCGGCGGTCAGGCACTGACCCGTCCTGCGGGATGGTGTAGGATCGCGGCTACTCGCAGAAGTCACCGAAACTGCCGTGGATCGGCGAAGTCCTTCATGGGATTCTCGCCACGGTGAAGCTGGCCTGTTGGCTCATGTCCTCGGGTCACAGTGCCACATCCTAATCTCCAGTTCTCAGTCTCGCACAATGGGACTTGACGAGGAATTCCGACAAGTTAGTCGCCGTCCAGTTGTCCGCTGCTTCATCAGAATTCTCACCTTGGATCTGCATTTTGCGCGACATCAAAGCGCATGGATCAGCTTCCGACTAATGAGCAAAACGCGCACCAACTTCAGTAGCGGTTCTTGCTTCATGGCGCTTACGCAGAGACTAGAGTTCCGGCAATCGCAGTCGTTGGTCATGTCGCCGCAGCTGATGCAGGCGATCAAGCTGCTGCAATTGTCCAATCTCGACCTTATGGCCTTCGTGGAGGAGGAGCTCGAGCGCAATCCGCTGCTCGAGCGAGAAAGTGACGCTGCAGCTGCCGACGAAGCGCCGACCGAGGTCCATCAGGTCAGCGGCGAACAGCTGGCCGACGGCCAAGCGTGCAACGCCCAGGACGCGGCGCCGACCACCTATACCGAATGGGGCGGCGGCGCCTCGGGTGACGAAGACTACAATCTCGAAGCTTTTGTCGCGGCCGAGACAACGTTGTCGGACCATCTCGCCGAGCAGCTCTCGGTTGCCTTCCCCGCGCCCGCGCAGCGCATGATCGGCCAGTACCTGATCGACCTCGTCGACGAGGCCGGCTATCTGCCGCCCGATCTCGGCCAGGCCGCCGAACGTCTTGGCGCGTCGCAGCAGGAGGTCGAGGACGTCCTTGCCGTCCTGCAGAAATTCGACCCGCCCGGCGTCTGCGCGCGTAACTTGAGCGAATGCCTGGCGATCCAGCTCCGCGAGCTCGACCGCTACGATCCGGCGATGCAGGCCCTGGTCGAGCATCTCGACCTGCTCGCCAAGCGCGACATCGCCGCCCTGCGCAAGCTCTGCGGTGTCGACGACGAGGACATCGCCGACATGATCGGCGAGATCCGCCGCCTCAATCCCAAGCCCGGCATGAAGTTCGGCTCGGCCCGGCTCCAGACCATGGTGCCCGACGTCTATGTCCGTCCGGGTCCGGACGGCGGCTGGCATGTCGAGCTCAACAGCGACACCTTGCCGCGTGTGCTGGTCAACCAGACCTATTATTCCGAGCTGTCGAAGAAGATCGGCAAGGACGGCGACAAGTCCTACTTCACCGATGCGCTGCAGAACGCCACCTGGCTGGTGCGCGCGCTCGACCAGCGCGCCCGCACCATCCTGAAAGTTGCAACCGAGATCGTGCGCCAGCAGGACGGCTTCTTCACCCACGGCGTCGCGCATTTGCGGCCGCTGAACCTGAAGGCCGTCGCCGACGCCATCCAGATGCATGAATCCACGGTGTCGCGCGTCACCGCCAACAAGTACATGGCGACAAATCGCGGCACATTCGAATTGAAATATTTCTTCACGGCCTCGATCGCCTCGGCCGACGGCGGCGAGGCGCATTCGGCCGAAGCCGTGCGCCACCACATCAAACAGCTGATCGATTCGGAAGAACCCTCCGCGATCCTGTCGGATGATACCATCGTAGAACGCTTGCGCGCCTTAGGCATTGATATTGCCCGCCGCACGGTCGCGAAGTACCGCGAAGCCATGCGCATTCCCTCCTCGGTGCAACGCCGCCGCGACACCGAGTGGTCAACGATCAACAGTCGAGCATCGGGCGAAACTGGCCTCCATGAAGAAACTCCCAGCCCTCGATCTGGAATCCTCCGACGCCTTGTATTTACCTGAAAGCGGGCCTTTGGAGCGAGATTTGGTGATTGGTGATTGAACGAATCCGCTGGTGCGAAATTTGAGCATGTTCATGCGTTCTAGATTCACCTGGTGGTGAGGAGGATCTCTTGGCCGGCCCTCAACCAGATCGTCTGTGCGTTGCGCGTTTTCTACGGCATGACGGTCGGCCACAGCGAGTCGAGGCACAACTGTAAGCCGCGGCCAGCATCACCAGGGGGAGGTCCGGCGGGATCGCCAGCTTTGCGCCAAAGGCGTCTGCTCAGGACCGGCGGGCTCATGGGGGCTTCAACACAATCGAGGAGGCCTCGGCAGGCGCGATACCATGACCCTCGGCTGAGCATGGACGGATCTGACGAATGGCACGTCTTCTGACGAGGCGCGTCCGAACTCGGCGGAAGGTCCAACGTAGCGACGCGGACACACACACACAGGCCGGCCTCTAACGCGATAATCGCTCATAAGGTCTTGAGATATTCGACAAGCGCTCGCCGATCGGCGTCGGTCAATTCTGGTCCGATGACGCCAGGCGGCAGTTTCCTCAAGTCGGTTTCCTTGCCCTCGAACGAATGCCCGCGATTGCTGTTCCCAAGCAGCGACACATCGAAGTTCGTCAGGCCGGCCGCACAGCTGTCGGTCACCTGTGCTTTCGCGACAAGCCCAACATTGACTGGATCGAACGCACGGCTGCCGACGCAACGACGTCGGCCGTTGAGCCTGCGGCACCAATATGTGTCTCGGGGTCGGAACGGACCCGTTGTGCAGATAAGGAGCTGTTGCCCCCGCAAGCTCGGACACGGCGATTAGGTTGGCGAGGTCGGCCGCCGACTTCGGCGGAGGAAAGAGAACGGACATATCATTGGGCGCAAGCGGCCTCGACGCCGCTTGCGCCGGAGCCGTTCCTACCTCCAAAGCTGCGGCGAACATCACGACCGCCGCTAACAAGCTCGCAAGCCGTCGCGGAAACAGAGATCCGTTGATTTGACTTCTCGCGATCATTGAAAATCCCCCTCAAGAAGCTGGTGGCGGACCTGTCGCTCGAAGGAGATGCTGCAGGACGTGATCCGCCGAAAGCTATGAAGCGTGGCCGGAAGCGCAAGCTGGTCTACAAAATGTGCCGTGAGTGGCAGGCGTCGATCCGTCGGGCCTGTGACGCTATCGGGTTCGACTGGTCAACGTACCATTACAGGTCGCGTCGCTCCGGCCAGGCTGCTCTTGAAGATCGGATCGAGGAGATCTGCCATGTTCGCGTTCGCTACGGCTTCGCTCATATCAGGGGCATGTCGTCGCCAAAATCTTCTGCCACTCAATACCAGTCATTATTGAGTCGTTCTTTGATTCGTACTCACATGCCTTCACCGCACGAGCATGGGCGCTTTCAGTCCGTGATTTCCACGCGTCGCCAAGCCAGATTGGTTCATATGTGCCGGGCACGAACACGTATGTGTTGACCTTGCTGACGAGAAACTTCAAAAAGTCGCTCACCTTGCCTTAGAGGTCGTCTCGGCAGTGCACCGCCCCCCACGATGCCGTTGGCGTCCTTCACGGACGAATGATGCGGTCGGTCCGGCCATTCAGGCACAACAAGCTTATTTCCGAGGAGGCAAGGAAGAGGGCGATGGGCGTAGCGCGCATCCCACGGTCGCCGGACGGCTTGCGTCACTACAGCTTCGGCACGGGCTGCCCAAGAAACGATGGGCGACAACTGGCGAGACAAAAATACTGACGACTACTTCCCCGGCCACATCAAGGGTACGCACTTCAACGACGGCTCGTGGGAAAAGCTGAGAAAGGAGCTCGATAAGCAATCAGGCGTGACTGGATGGCAAGTGCGGGATCTTCGGCGCACGTTCCGATCTACACTCCCCCGCCCGGGGATCTCGCGTGAGATCGCCGAGATCATGCTCAACCACGTAACGGGTGGAGGAAAAACCGATCTCGATGAAATATACGACAGGTATGACTATCTACCCGAGAAGCGGGCAGCACTGCAGAAGCTCGAAGCTCACCTGAAAAGGTGGTGGCTAGCCGTCTCTGCTGGCCCATGTTCGCCGGCGGCATGTCGCTCGGCGTCTGGACCGAGGGCCTGCTCATGATCAGAGCAACAATGCGTTCCTTGCGCTCGCGCGCAGCCAAGTCAAGCGTGTCAGCGAAGTAGATGTCCTGCTATGAGATAATTGCGGTCGGAATTTACGATGATGAGCCAAGTAAATGAAGGGAGTAAATTACGCACGAGTTGGACCGATCAGCTCGTCTGTTAGTGGTAAGACTTCGTCAGAATGTATGTTTCTTATCTCTATGTTTCGGCGAATGAACGAGAACTCAGGGTCGTAGGCAAGGAAGGCCGGCAAGGGAAGCGATTTCGGAAAGCCTTCTTGGAAGGCGATGTCCATCAGCGCACTGAGGCTGCATCGAGCCAGCCAGCCAATCTCGGGAATCTGAAATTTCAAACCGCCGCAGTGATGTATGACGCCATCATCGTTTTCGATAACACCATCAGGAGTGCCGGCCAAAAATGATCGGCGCCGAGCCTTACGCCGTTACGCTCGGCCACGAGCCCAACGTAGTCACGCAGCACGTTTTCCTTGAAGAGCAGAGCACTTCATGCTGCTCGTGCGCTTCGCTCCGGATCCTATGACGAGATACAGGGCCGGCAGGCAACCTACTAACTGGTCAGAGTTGGCACCAGAGCTCTCTCCTTTCGAACAGCAAGGAGAAATCTCCCGAATCGGAGCGGGCGGCTACTACTCTCCGGGTTCACTGATTCAGCGCGTTCCCCTCCGCCGCCTTTCACGAAGATGTGGCATCCGCAGGAAGCGCTCGGCATCGGCGTCTCGCGGCTTACCGCGAATTCCCTTGCAGTAATAGCAATCCGGTTTCGGCTTGGCCGTGGTGAGTTTTGGTACGTGGCCGTAATAGTTGATCAGGCGCTGCGGCTCTCTCATGCCGGTGACAGCAATCATGAACTCGGTTGCGGCGAGCGCCGCGACGACGCCGTTGATGGGGGACACGGAAGGCCCTGTCTCGCGCAGCAGCTCCACCGGCACGCCGTAGATCGCGGCGCGGCCCGCCTTTTCGGCGTCCGTGCTAAGGTATAGTTCGACATCATGCGGATCGAGAGCATCTAGGCAGTGCAGGCAGCCGCCGCCCTGCCATGCGACGCAGATGCGTCCGCCGTAGACGCCTTCCTCCGGTACGTCCGAGGCGAGATCGATGTAGGACTTCGCGTAGGCGGCGCACAACTCGTTCAGAATCGCGCGCGGGCCGTCCTCATCGAAGCAGCCAAATATCCAATTGGCCTGCCTCACCGTAGCGAACACTTCTTCGCTGATCAGGCTTGCCCTTATCGGCGTGACGAGAATGGTGGGATCGATCTCGCGCACAAGACGCGCGGCCAGTTCGACTTTTGGACTGCCAGGCACCGGGTCATCATTTCTTGCGCCGACGAAGCGGTTGCGATTTGTCTCGTCCAGCTCCTCGTCGTCGACCAGCGTGATGCCGCCGACGCCGAGCAGGGCGAGGTGCTGGACGAGCGGGCTGCCGAGGCCGCCGACGCCAATAACCGCGACGTTCGTGGCTCGCAGCTTGCGCTGGCCTTCCTCGCCGAAGAGGCGGATGTTGCGGTCGAAGCGGGCAGGAAGATCGCTCATCCCCAGCCTCCCAGGGAAAAGTTGGTCGGCTTGAGCACGCGACTGCCCTCGACAATCCCGTCCAGCGGACGCGGGATCTTCGGGTTGTCGAGCCAGAGCAGGGCGTCGAATCCGGACTTCGCGACGACGATGGCGAGATAGGGGCGCTTCTTGAGGCGCCACCACATGTGCGGCACGGTCTCCTGCAGCCCAAGGCGATCGGCGTAAGAGAAGCCCGCGGGCCATGGGCCGGGATGCGAGTGCAATTCCACGAGCGACGTGTCGATATCGTGCGCGCGCTTGATCAACGCGGCGCGCGTTTCATCGGCTAGTTCCAGATAGTCGTCCTGCTGCACGATGAAGTCGCCAGGACTGAGCTTCTTCGTTTCCGCGACCTCGAAAGTGACCTGATGATCGCTGCGCACGGCGCGGGCAAACAGGAACGCCGCTTGCTCTTCTTCGGAGTGAGGCGGCAGCAGGTGCGCCATCAAATCATTGAGCGCGCCGTTCTCCAACTTTAAAAATGCCTTCATGCCCCCTCCTGCAATCGCACCATGAAACTCCGCACCCACGCGAGCAGGTTCGAGCCCTTGCCCACGTCCGCGGTTGCCGACCAGTTCTCCACCGACCACGAGAAATGCAGCCACTCGCCGGAGAAGGGCGGCGGCGAAGGTGGAGCGCCCGCATTGTTCGGAGCGGCACCTTTGAAATTCAGGCCGGCGGGCGTGAGAAATCCGTAGGGCGCATCGCCGGGGTAGTTGCCCTTCACCAGAAAACAGACCGGCAGCTCGCTCACCGCCGTGTCGCCGACGCGCCAGCCTTCGGGCAGCACGTAACGGGGAATTCTGAACCAGTCTTCCCCGTTCGATTCCGCGTGCTCGACGTCGCCGAAGTGGCGGCGCAGCAGGGCCAGCTCGTGGCTGATACGCGCGCGCATCAGCCACGCTTCCAGCGGTGCTTCTTGCCGAAACCCTGGCCCGGCTTGATCGCGATGACCTCGCCCGGCGCAAGCGTCCGTTCGACGTTGTGCTGGTCGACCTCGATCACGCCCTGCGAGATGTCCCAGCCGCCTAGCTCGGCAATCTGCTCGGTCGTGATCGTGTCCTCGCCCCAGGGAAACTCCTCCCCTTCGATGCTGAGAATGTACTTCGGTTCCTTAGCCTTCGTCTGATTCATCTCTCCGCTCTCCATGTTCGTTCCTTTCCCGGGCTGCTAGTGCCGATTCAGATATCTCGGTCAGCATGTATGCCAACGTTAGCTTATACAGCGAACACATGCCACAAAAAAATCAAAGGGTCAGCTGACCGCTCTCCGGGCGGGCAAAAAGATCATCGAGCCGGATACGGGCGACGACAGGATTTACTTCAAAGATTTCAGCCAGTTCGTGGACGGCGCGCTCCCGCTCGTCCTCCTTGAGCGTGGGCAGGCCCAGCCCGCCGCGTTCCTCGCAAAAGGTGGCCGCCGCCTTGATAGCGAGAGCGCGCGGCATCAATAGACCGCCGATCGCCCGATTCGCCTGGTACTCCCACCATCGCCCGTCGTAGCGCGACTCGTGCGCTGTGCCGTGAACGTCCCGGCAGAGGATCTCCGGTCGGTCGTTCTCGTCCTCGAACAATTTCGGCGGCTTCTCGCCGAGCGCGAAGAGATGCGTATGAAGCAGGCCGTGCCCCGCCTCGTGGGCGAGCGTCGTCCGGATGCGGCGCTCGGAGACGCTGCCGCCTTCCTCATCCAGCGCCGTCGTGATCACGATGCCCGTGACCCCCTTCGGCCCGAACGATGTATAGCCGAGCACGCCGTCGGGAAGCGCCTCGTATCGCGGTGAGACCTTGAAGTGCTTTTCGACGAACCGTTCGACCCTGACAGCTTCGGGCGTGTCGGGCATCAGCCCCGCGGCTTTCAAAGCGTCGCCGCAGATGCGGTCGATCTCCGCCGGCTTGTAGAAAGGGCGGGTCGCGAACGGCCCCCGATTCGTCCGGTACGTCCTCATTTCTTGCCCCCTTTGGGCGGAGGCTTGCTCTTATTGACGAGCTCAAGAAGCTGTTGCGGCGTCAGCTTCTGATCGACGAGCGTGCGGAACGCGAAGGCGTAGCCGGGGTCCTGCTCAGTCATGCGTTTGATTTCATCAAGTGGGGCGCGCTGGTCATGCCGCTTGATTTCCGCGACATCGACCTTCAGCAGCCGCGCCATCTCCTCCAGCATTGGCTCGGACGGAAAGCGCCGTCCGTGCTCCACGTCGGAGATGAAGGGAGGCGAGCAATCGAGCTTTTTTGCGAATTCACGGAGCGAGAGGTCGAGCTCTTCGCGGCGTTCGCGGATTTTTTGGCCAAGCGTTTTCACGATGTAAGCATACCCAGCGAACGCGTCGACCGTCAAGAATGGGCCGTAGGAAACGCGAAGCACGCCCCTCTGAGCTCCGTGGGCGAGTTCGCTAATGGCTACGCCGCCGTGCGAGGTTGGCGCTCATGGCCGGAAGGGTAAGCAGGGCGGCCACATCATCTATGCCGACCGCATCCGCAGGAAGCGTAAGGTCTAACCCTGCCGAGGATGAAAGATCACCCCCGCCGAAGCCGATCTTCGATGGTGATTCCCAAGAATGAAGACCCCCGAGTAGCCAAAAGACCTAGCTAGATCGGGAACTTGAGCGCAAAGCCAAACTACCAAACCTTGAGGACCCAAAATGTCGGCTTGATAAATCTTCAAAGAGAATATCAAAACCCTTCTCAAGTCGCCGTTGTTGTTCAGCTGGTTGAGCATCATCGAATTGATAGTGAACATGAGCGTCATTCTCGCAGTCCTTGGAAGTCACGGCATTCGCTTGCGTTTTGTCCGTCCCATCGGCCCTTAAGAAAAAAAGCCCCCACACAGCGAGCGCTGGACAAACCGTCCAAAGGCAAATCCGCACTGATCGGGAGGCCAACCCATGGGGTCCCGGCAGGGCCTTCCGATGGGCCCCGCAGCGGTACTCCTCCTGCTGGAGCATCAACCCGGTGCGTCTAGATGGGAGGCGGTAACTTCTTGCTCTATTCAGTACTCGCTGGAGAACATCAGGGTGAGCACGCGAGTCGTTCGCTTTGGGTCGCTCGCTCGGATCTTCTGAGCCGAACCGCATAGCCGAAGGCCCCTTTTTGGTGAGGCGGCCTATGCCTCGAGCCAGGCCGCGCCGAGTCTAAAACAACCTCTTTGCCGGCGAGATCGGCGAGTAAGCTGTCGATGAACTTGGCATCGGTGGCGTCGCCGAGCTGCTCGCGAGCATCATCCCCATTCCAGACCGACTTAGACAACACCACAGCCTTTGCGCGCATGCCTTCCAAAGTCGCTGCGCTGAGCGTCAGCATCTCTTCCCAGGCTTCGCGAACTGGTCGTAAAATTCCGAAGTTTGGGCGGCCAACCGCCTAACTTCCGAGGTGCTCGGCGAAATGGCCGGGCTTTCTGCTACCGCCCTGTCAACGACGACTGAAGAGGCTCCAATCACAGAGCATCATCGGAGCCGACGTCTCAATCGTCTCCCGCAAGGCGGTGGGAAGACCTATTCGAATGCTTGTGCTGGTCACCCTGGAGCGGGAGCGCACCTCCCTCACGAAATCGATCCTATCTGCCATTGCTACAAGATGCGTTAGGGCGGCGGCAGTCCTAGACATGAGATCTTGCCGGATCGGCTCGCATGACCAGGCGCTCACCCACAAGGATTTCGTGTCCAACTTCTGACACGGGACAAAGTCCGTCAGGTTCAAAACACCGGCTGCGTTTTGGGGCGCCTTGGAGTTTTCAAAGCGTAATCAGGCGCTTGATGCGTGCTGACCGAGATGGCACGCCTGTTGCTTTTGGGATGCAGAACCACGGAGTGAGGGCTGAGCGCACACGAGATGCACAAAACGAGTGATGCTCTCCTTCTCTTGAACCCGTGTGCTCCGTTTCTGAGAGAGACAGGCTAGCGCACAAAGTCGCGCAACGAGTGGCAATAGTTTTGGAGAGCAACATCGTGCTGTGCATGGAGTCCCCAGCTCCTCCGATCAAGGTGGAGAACTGGCTGCGCGGCGAGCCCCTCACGAGCTTTCAGCCCGGGAAGGTGTACATCGTCGAATTTTGGGCAACTTGGTGCGGACCATGTACGGCAATGATGCCTCATCTAGTAGAGCTGCAAGAGAAATACAAAGACAGCGGACTTGAGCTGCTCGGCGTCGCAGCTTACGAACAGGCTCCAACGGCGGACGAGGCCCGAACAACGTTGGACGCGTGGTTGACCGAGAAGTTCTCGAACCTGAACTATCGGATCGGGTTCGACTCCACAGGCGAAATGAGCAAGCTTTGGATGGACTCCAGCTTTTCTGTCGGGATTCCCACCTCATTCGTCGTTGACCGTGACGGCCACATCGCCTTTATCGGTCCTCCGATGCAGCTCGATGACGTCTTGCCGAAAGTTCTTAACGGCAGTTGGCGGACCAGCGATGAAGCTAAAGCCGCCGATACAGAGCGGATCGACAGCGGACGACGCGAAATGCGCGAAATGGAGCGCAAGCGGGCGTTGACTGAGCCGATTCTCGCCAAGCTTTGGCCGGCGATGAAGGCGGAGGATTGGGCAAAGGCGGTTTCGGCGGTCGAAGAGGCCGTCGCGGTGATGCCGGACGACCTCAACTTCCGCGTGCTCCATGCGAAACTGTTGCTTCACAGACTGCGCAACTTGCAGACCGGCTTGCCGGTTTTGAAGCGATTCGCTCGCGACGCGATCGACAAAAACGATGAGCACTGGATGGAAGGGGCACTGAGCCAGCTCTTTGATCCGGCGAATGACAACTCCCACTTCCCGTCTGCCGAGCGCCTCGCGATGGGCAAAGAGTTGTCCGAACACATTCTTGCGCTGAATCCTCCGCAAGGGGACGGTGGCTTCAAGTACCTGTCCTATGGGGCGGTCGCTCAGTATTATTATGAGAGCGGCAACAAGGATCGCGCAATCGAATTGGTCGAGGTGGCGTTGAACTCGCTAGACGGTCCTGAGCCTATCCCCGACGAACTGAAACAGCACGTCATGTCGACGTTTGTCGAAGCGCTGGCCAACTACAAGGGTGAAAAGGCTTGCTATGGGACTGTTTGTGCAACTCCGCAAGACGGGTTTCCGAGAGCGTCAAAGCGCAGGCAACGGAGCAAACAAAAAGAAGGGTGATAGTCGGAATTGCTCGCTTGGCATCATCCATTTCTCCGGCTGCCAGTGGCAACTAAATTTAACGGTCTGACGGTTTAAAATGCACGCGCGCACAGCCATCGGGGCGGCCGGACCTAGGCGGGCATCGCCACGCTTCTGCAAACAGGTGAAGATGAATGTTGTCAACTCCACTGATCGGAGTCCAAGATAGGCAACGTTCGGTGGTGTAGGCGAATCGGAACCTGCGAATTCATTCTCGCGTTGCCGCGGTGCCAACACGGAGGAACTAGCATGGCAAAGGCGAGAAGCGGACCACCCGCGGCCGAAAGCAGGACCGGGCGCGGGTGGCGGGCGGACAGGATTACGAGGTTCGCGACGAGGCGAAGAAGACGCGCCGCTCGGCCTCCACGAAGAAGGCGGTCGAGAAGGTGGGCAGCAGCCGCAAGAAGGTCGAGCGGCGCTTGGGTCGATGAGAGGCGGCCTGTCGCTCGTTAGGAACGAGCGTCCCTGCGGCTAGTTCAACGATCAGTCTTGCGTGCCATCTTGCAAGACCGTCCTGTTGCTGACAACTAAGCTCCAGCCCGTTCCTCCCGCGGGCTGGTTCTTTTTCGCGGTGGTTTCACATTTTTGAATCTGAACAGGAAGAATTTTTGGGATGAAGCTGTCGTTTGCCGAACCGGACAGCGGCAGACCGCTCGGTCCCAGCTCGTCTCTCGATCCGGAAAAATCTCCAGTCTGAGGCCGACGTGGTGGGCGCTTCGGCAACTCGAAAAATTTGGGTCATGATTCACATTCGTTATAGCTAGAACCGGGGACGCCAGGAGAAATCGGCAATGCCGGGCGGCGAAGGCATTTCAATTTCGGAATCATTGAACCCGGCAGCGTGAGGGGCCGCTGTCAAAAACAGCGGTCCTTTGCTTTTTGACCCATAGAGGTGCATTAGACACGACAAATTCGGGGTGCGCCGATTGCGTAATCGCGAGTTCCCCACCGCCAATGCAAGGTTGAGCGGCTTGGGTTCAGCGCCGCTTTAAGGCTGACCGAGCTAGGTCCCAACTCCAGCCAGCGCCGAGTTGGGGCCGCCCTTTTACGGTACCGCCGGGAGCGAGGAGCCCGCGTTCCACTTAAATGAGGGCCTTCACTCGTTCTCAGCCTTGGCTTGCGCGATTGCATTTTCCAGTTCAGATACGAGGACCCTGTAGTGAGGGACCACCCGGTCGAAAGCCGCCCGCTTTATTGGCGACTTGGCCTCATCTCTCAACCGCTCGCACTTCCCGATCTGCTCGCGCAAGGTCGCGACATGTTCGAGCATGTCTTTCATCGCGCCCCCCATCGGCCAATGAATTTCAACTGATACAACTTAGGCACTTTAGTCTTTAATAGGCGCTTAAGCGTTCAATTCACCTTGCGGCGCAGCTTCTGGATCAATCAGCATATTGCCGCGTCGGTTTGTGGCCCCAGCCGAAAAGGTAGCCCCCCGACTGCTGGAGGAAAACCCGTATCAGACGGGTTGGCGGCCCCTACTTGGGGCCGTTTACTTTCCAATTCAGTTTGCGCGTAACGGAAAGCTCGCGATCTTGCGCGTCAGCTGCCAAAGCTCGACTGCGTGGGTCCCCGCTAGTTGCTGCGCGCGCTGTCTAGCGGCTCTTCGCACAAATCAGCCTTACGCGTTGCACGATATTCCCATCAGGCCCGAACAAATAGGCCATGAACTCTTCCATCGAAGCTTCCACTACGGGCGCGGACCGCGAACACTATTAGTCTGAAACCATAGAGAACGCTCTAAGCACCGGGATTCGCGACCGCCTGCGGCCAACAACGCAGCGGCCGCGCCAACGCTGGCACGGCCGTGGCGAGGCCGCCTGCGCTCCGGGTTACCGGCGCTGGATATTGCCCGGAGGTTTGCCGATCATACCACCGCCACCAAGAGTAACGTTTGCCCGAAAGGGGCACTCATTAGGAGTGCAAAAAAAGGCCCCAACTCACGCAGGGGCATTTGAGCCGGGGCGGACTTGGGGTTACCCTTGGGGAAGGGCATGAACGTTCCCTTCCTAATTTCAAAGGAGCGTATTTCCGGATGATCTGGCACAAATTGCATATCCAGCCCGACTCAACCTAGGTTAAGATAGTACATGGGCAAAGAACAGCTAGTGCTTGTGCTTGCCATCGGCGCTGGTGTTTTCACCGTGGCCGCTGCAGCGGCGCTACTCTTTGGCCTTTGATCTATCTCAATTGGCGCACGCGAGCCGCCCCGCATCTTCCCATCCTGTTGGAGGCGACAATGACAATGCGGCCTTGGATGTTGCATGCGCTGGCGTGGGCTGCGGCCGCCCTGGGGTTGGCAGCCATCATTTCCATGAGCATGTAGGGGGCGGCGCCGATCGCTCGCTTGGGGCGGTGCTTCGATGTTGAGCTGGGGCAAGCTGCATATCAGGGCTTCTTCTGAGCGTGCTCGGCCTCGACGGCGCGGAGCAGGGCGGCAAGGTTGGGATATTCCACGCCATCGCGAGCATACCGGTTGACGCGCTCGACATAGCGGGCCGATCCGTCGGGCTTGCCGCGCCAGCTGAACAGCAGCACCGCGCTGTTGTGCTGGCGCAGAACGTGGCCGGCGCCATTACCGAAATACTTGCTCATGGCGTGGGGCTTCATGGCCGCGCCTCCAGCTTCGCCAGCTCCGACTTGTCCATTCCCGGATGAGCGTCCCGGCGGGGGACGTTCCTTATTGTAGACGAGGAGAGATTCGGGGAGGGTGAACAGCTTCACACTTCTTTGTTTTCAGGCGGACGACTGTCCAGCATGCCAGGCTGCCCCGGCGTCGGGAGCGCGAACTCCGGGCTGCGCGGTACGTCCGGATGTCGATGCATCGGCAGCAATATTAGATCGCGGCCGCCGCCAGCAGATCCTCGCCGGCCTTCTTCAGCGTTATGATCGTCCTTCCCTCACGACACGGAAGCGGGGTCCCGCCAGTTCGTCAGGGACGACGCGAACCGGGGTGAACTCAGTAACGATCCGCCGAGCGCGTTTGCAGTTGGGGCAAACGAAAAGGTGCGCGACTATCGCTTCTTCGTCGTCTCGCGACAACTCCGAGCGAAGCCAATTCATGCCGATGTGGCAACGGCCGCCCTCGACCAGATCGAGAAGCACGTCAATCCGGACCTGGTCGGCCGGTGCTTATTCTGTGCCTTGGCCGAGACGTAGTTTCGCACGTCATAGTTTTGATGATCCGAGCTCGAGCCAGCCGCGCTCGACGCCAAGATCTGCTCAAATAAGGAATCGCGCTGTTGCTTTTCCCGCTCCGTCATGATGCACGTCCTTAGTTTCCGCTGCGAACGCAAGAGCTCGTTGGAAGGTACCGCTTCCAGTGCGGCTCGGAAACAATGCTGATCGGAAACCCTTTGTCTCGCCAGTCGCAGGCCTTCATGATCTTGTTCCCAAACGACGAGTGTTTCCACGAATCGGTAGCGTAGATGCCGATCACAAGAACGTTTGTTTTCTGTGTCAGGCTACCGACTTCGGCGCCGAGGCGTTCGACCACGCTCTCACATTCCTTGCGGCAGCCGAAATTGAATGTGCCTGTGAAGCAGTATCGTTGGCCGGAGAATGTCAGTGGCGGCTCGGGATCGTTCAGCGGCAGCGATGTTGATTTGAGAACTTCACCCAAGCCATCAATCTCTCGGTTTGAAAACTGATTGAGCGTATCGAGTAGCTCCGTCTTCTCGTCGTCGTCGAGCACGCCGTCACTCAGCATCTCGCCGATCCGCTTGTAAAGCACTCGCACGACGGGCTGGTCGCTGATGTGAAGATTGGCGCCGAGCCACTTCTGCAAGAATTCGACTTCAGCTTGGTTGACCTGGTTGTCTGCCACCAAGCCGCGGGCGATCCCAATCAATTCATCGATCTGCCTGCTGCCGATCCTGTCGCCACCACACGATTATAGAATTCGTCTGCGCCGGCAATCATCTAAAATACTCCCAAACCGATAAATGACGGCATCAAATCGCAACCGGAGGGCGAGCGCAAGGGGTAACGATTGACCTCAATCGGTCACGTAAGCTTCACCTTCCCCAATGATCCTACCCGCCCATTGAGCGCGAGCTCGCAGAGCGCTTTCGTTCATTGACGGCATGTGAGCCTCCAGTTGGTTGAAGAGGACGCTGGCTGAAGCCCCAATCACGCGCGCTTCAGCCAGGCCTGAGGGCCACGCCTATCCGCGCCATAAAGACGGATCCTGCTGGGATTGGCTCGCCGATCGGTCTGGAGACGCTATCACGCTGAAGCGGATTCCCCAAGAGCGGGGATGGTGCGAACGCCTACTCGATCGGGTGTGTTCAATTCCCCAGACTCCTATGCGCGATCGAAGCGCTCGCTGCGGCCTTGGGCGGTCGCAAGCGCTGCGCTCGCACGGAGGACCAAGTCATGACCGAGCCCACACGTCAAGCCGCTGCTGCTCAGAACCGCTCCGGCAAGCTCACCGTCTTAGGCAAGCTCAAGACCGCCGTCGACCTCATGCTGTACGAGGGCTCACGTACGGCCGATGCTGCCATGGCCGCCGGAACGACCGACTACGGGCTCAGAGAGCCTATCTGCTTCGCCGAGGCTAGGTCTTGGATCGCAAACACTCTCGGCGATGGTCGGGGGATAGGGGGCGAAAAGTCCAAAACCGATACGGGGGCGCCTACCGCCATGGGTCTCATTCGGAGATTTTTTTTGCTCGCGCCGGAAATTTCAGCCGAAATCGTCAAAACGACCGAAAAACTCTAGGCGCCAACAACAGACAAAGCGGAGTCAGAACAGCGGCTTAGGGCGGTGACGTCGGAATTATTGCCGAAAAATCTGAATTCCAAAAATTGCATGGAGAATCGCGAAAGAGCCTGCGCCACAAGCACTTTTCGCATTCTGAAAGGAACAGAAAATCATGACGGACAGCGAACATCCGCGCCGGCGCCCGCCGCGCATAGTGATTGAGCGGCCGCCGAACCGGCCGCAGCCCCCGGAAACCTCCGAGGATAAAGCCGCTGAGCGGCAACACCGATTCGCGATCGTGTTGGCAGCGTTGCGCCAAAGCCTCTCGGAATCCGTCGGCCTGATCGATGCGGGCCAGATCGCGACCGCCCGATCAAAACTCGACGAGCTCGTCCGAGGCATCGACGCAGTTGAGGTGATGGATGACGATCCGGAGTGATGCGGCCAACGCCGCCGTTAGTCAGTTGCTCGATTTGGTCGCGACGCTGCAGGAGCGAATGACCAGGGCTATCGGACTCCTCGATGCCGGCAGGACCGCTGATGCCCGCGCTTTGCTTGATGCGCAAGTTATGGCGCTCGACGGACTCGACACCACGCCGATCGCTCAACGTTAGGAACCCTCTTGCCGACGGGTATCGCAAATCGAGTAAGAGTGATTCGTCGCTGCCGCCCTGCGCAATGCCGGCCGGTGATGACGAGATCCTTGTCGCTGGCTGCGCGATGCCGCCGGCACAAGCTGAAAACCTGCCTCTCACGAGGCCCGTGATCGCTTGCCGACAAGGACGACGCGCGAAATGCGCAACAGCATCAAACTCCCGACCGACAAACGGCCATCCGCTCAACGGCGCCTCTTTGCGCGTACCTTCGGAGCTGGATTCGATGTGCGCGCGGCTGACAGAGCCACCGAAATCACTGTTTTCGGCGAGATCGGCTGGGATGTCACCGCAGCAGCATTTCATGAGCGCCTCACGTCGTTGAAAGGCGACCTCGTTGTAAAAATCAATTCGCCCGGAGGCAACGTCTTCGACGGGATCCAAATGCACAACAGCCTGGTCGAGTATCCCGGCAAAGTGACCGTCAAAATCATGGCGCTCGCGGCGAGCGCGGCATCGATCGTCGCGATGGCAGGCCACGAGATACAAATGACCGCCAACAGCTTCTTTATGCTGCATAGAAGCTGGGGCATCACCGTCGGAAACGTCGACGCCCACACTGATACGGCGGGGTTATTGTCCAAGATCGACGGCGCGCTCGCCACAACATATGCCGCTCGCACCGGTCAAGATCTCGAGCAGGTCAACGCCTGGATGGCCAATGAGACGTGGTTCACGCCGATTGAAGCTATCGATGCGGGCCTCGCGGATGAGCAAATCGCGGATCCGGACGAACCGACGGCGGCTTTCGATCTCAGCATTTTTGCCAAAACCCCCGACATCCTGAAGCAATCGCAGCGACAGGGACTCCAAGCCACGAAGACCGAGCTCGAGCAGTCGTTGCGATCGATGGGCATGTCCAGAAGTCAGGCGAAGGGACTCCTCCACAGCGGCTTTGCTGGCTTCTCCAACGACCCTTCCTCCGAGTCGACGCACGCGCCCTCAGCGGCGGCACGGTTCGGAAGTGTTGCCGAGGAGGCTATGGTCGCGAAGGTGCCCGCGCCTTCGATGAGGCCTGGAACAAGGGTTGGAAGGACTTCAAGATCGAGTTCACGTCCGTTTTTCTTTCGCTCTACGGCTTCTTCGATGGTCTCAACGATGGAGCGATGAGTTGGGCGCGGCGTGCCGCAATGGCCGCCGGTGTCGATGTGAAGGGCAATCTGCTTCGCTCCGGACCAGCAGCCGGCAACGTTCTCACGAATGCCCAAGCCGGTTCGTTTTACGACGCCGTCGGCCTCAAATCGCCGTCTGCCGGAAATGGCGTCGACCCGGCGGTGCTGAAGCAGCAGATCGGCCTCGAGCAGCAGCGCATCGGGATTCTTGGCGGCATGGCCTCGATTTCCGATGTTATCCGTCAAAAAGAGCTCGAGATCGCTACGGCTCGGCTCAACCACATCAACATTACCGATCGGGAGGCGGATGCGCTGAAGGCTTTGGCGCGGGAGAACGCGCTCGGCATCACTGCGATGAAGCAGCAGGCCGATACGACACGGATCCAAGCCGAGACGCTCGGGATGTCCGCCGGCGCCGCGGCGGAGTACACGGCCGTTCAAACTAGGCTGGCGGGGGCGCTGCGCAATAAGCAGGGACTGACCGCGCAGGACATTGCGGCGATCAAAGCCCAAGCTGCTGCGCTTGGCCAGGTTACCCTGGCAGCTGCGATCGCGGCGGTGAACGACAACGTCGGATTTGGCCAGCAGACTGCGCTGCTGAGCCCGGATGATGTCCAGATCGCGCAGCAACTGCGGGGCATTTATCCGGATGTCGCGACGGCACTTGGTAGCGTTGAGGCAGGGGCTGCGCACCAATGCAGCCCTCAGCGGGCTCTCCTCGACGGTCTCCGGCCAGCTGGTGACCGGGATGACCGATATCGTCGATGGCACGAAGTCGATAGGGCAGGGCTTCCAGGATATGTCGAAGCTCGTCATTCGCGCGATCGAAGAGATGATCGTGAAGATCGCCATCATCCAGCCGATGATGCAGGCCCTCCATACTGGGGCAACAGCTTGGGTCTGAGCTCCGGAGTAGCGAGCATTTTCGGCGGCGGTGGCGGGCTCCCAGGAACTGCGGGCAGCGCATTTTATGGCCCGGTGGCTCCGAGCGCGTTGGGCAACATCTTCGCCGGCGGCAACATCATCCCGTTCGCGCGCGGTGGCGTTGTTTCGATCCCAACGCTATTCCCAATGGCCAATGGCGGCACCGGCTTGATGGGCGAGGCTGGACCCGAAGCGGTGATGCCGCTTCGCCGCGGCGCAGACGGTCGCCTCGGCGTCTCCGCCGGCGGGGCCGCCAACGATAACCGATCGTCCGGGGGCGTCGTCGTCAACGTCATCAATCAGACCGGCGTTCAAGCCGAAGCATCGACGTCTCGCAACGCCAATGGCGATGTCACGGTCACGCTCAAGAAGATGATGGACGATTCCGTCGGACAGTCCCTTTCTTCTGGTGCCGGTTCGCGTGTGCTGAAAAACCAATATGGCGTTCGCCAGTTTATGGGGTCTTGAGAGATGGGGGATCGCGTCGCGACAATCGCCGACTTCCGCGAGCAAGGCGCCCTCGATGCCAGGAAGTGCGCCGGTATCTTTTCTGAGCTCTGCATTGAGGCCTCGCCGGCCAGGCGTATGGATCCGGAAGATTGGCTCGACGTGCATTATAGCGAGATCGTCCCAAAGCGCCTCGACACGTTGCACCGACTCGGCGCGACCGCTGAAGAGCTAGTCGTGTACGTCAGCTTCCTCAACACCGCTCTCAAGACCGAGCTAAAGCGCTTTCACAACATTGTCGGTCCGATCGAAGGATTCCGCCCATGAGCCGGGTTGCCCGCGCAAGCCATCGCGAGCGCCGAGCCTCGGCCGGCCGCCATCCGGTGCTTCACCTCGTCATGCCCGGTCTCGAGGTCGCGCGAGAGGCACCGCGCCCGCGAGAAACCGTGACGGCGTTTCTGCGCCGGACGGGCTGGGCCCGGCGCGACCGCGTTTATGGCTGGCAGTTCCGGAAGGGCCTCCCGACCATCCTCGAGATCAATGGCGAACCGGTGTTGCGGAAGAACTGGTCGCGCCGGCGCATCGTGGCAAACGACAACGTTCATTTCGTCTCGTATCCATTGGGTGGCGCCGGCGGCAACACCACCAAACAGGTGATCGGCCTTGTCGCGCTGATTGCGGTCGCGGCCTTCGCGGCACCGTTGGGCGGGGTCATCGCGGGAGCGATGGGGCTGCCAGGGGCGGCCGGGCTCATCGGCGCAGGTCTGGCTCTCGGTGGCTCCCTATGCGTCAACAATGTTCGGCCAATCACCATCGTGTCGAGGGAGTTACGAATGTCAGCAGCAAACCTGATCGTCGCCTCGGACGGTGTCCACCTCGTCTCCGATGCGCTGGTTTGGGATACGTCGGATCAGACCATCACGGCGATCTGCCCCAAGGTGGTCCTGCTGCCGCAATTCAGATGCGCAGCGACGATCCGGGCTGAGCAGCTAATGGTGTTCCAGTCAGTGTCGCTCGCGCTATCGACGATGCCGGCGACGGGCTTCGACGACTTCAAGCACACCGTTGGAGGCATACTGCACGAGCTCGATGGCCGTCTGGTGACCTTGCCCCACGGGCTTAATCCAGTTTGAAGTTCGCTCTGGCCCACGACAAGGACCAGAGCATGAAGCGCAGCCGCTTTTCGGACGAGCAGATCATCGGGATATTGAAGGAGCATGAGGCCGGCGTGTCGGTCGCCGATCTATGCCGCAAGCACGGCGTCAGCGACGCCAGCATCTACAAATGGAAGGCCAAGTTCGGTGGGCTGGAGGTGTCGGAGGCCAAGCGGCTGAAGACGCTGGAGGACGAGAATACGCGGCTGAAGCGGCTTTTGGCTGACGCCATGCTGGACAATGCGGCCTTGAAGGACCTCCTGGGAAAGAAGTGGTGACGCCCGCGGCCAAGCGGAAGGCTGTCGCACATCTCGTGGCTGCCCACGGGATGAGCGAGCCGCGGGCCTGGATCGGCTGATCATCGAGCGCGGCAAGCCCAAAATGGTGGTCAGCGACAACGGCACCGAATTGACCAGCAACGCCATCCTGACATGGGCCGATCAGAGCCGCGTCGCCTGGCATTACATCGCGCCCGGCAAGCCGACGCAGAATGCCTTCATCGAAAGCTTCAATGGCCGTCTCCGAGACGAATTGCTGAACGAGACGCTGTTCACGTCGCTGGGCCAGGCCCGAGTCGAACTCGGACATTGGCGGGCCGACTACAACGATACGCGACCTCACTCGCAACTCGGATGGAAAACACCATCGGAGTTCGCCTTCACCTGCAACCCGCGACGTGATCTGGCGCTGCGCTATGCCGATGGCTCCGCGCCAGCTCCCGTCGCTACCACCGCCCGCCCGGGTCAATCCAACAGCCGGAGCGAACTCAGGACTGGATAAAACTTGGGGGCAAGGTCACTGGCACAGTTTGGCCAGAGTAGCCCATTCGAAGTGTCCGTTGCAGGTGTGTCCGAGACACAAGGCCCCAGCGGATTCCGTATCACCACGCTAACTCAATCCGAAAGCAACCACCTCGCGCCCTGGCAGGTCGTTGACATGCCGCGCGGCTTTAATCCATGCCCCTGCGCCAGCGACGCCGACGAGCAAGAGATCCGATCGGCATTGGCTGCGGCGCCGGCGCCCCTCGAAGGGCACGCCATCGCAGCTCTGGCAGCCCAGCGCCGGATCGCGGCTCGAGATCACGCGGCCAGCCGGACTCCTTGCTGGGTTGGCGGCTTCGCCCAACTCACGACGGTCACGCGCAACGCGATCTCGACGCGTGTCATTCACTGTTGGCCCGATGACACAATCGGTCGAAAAATGTACATCAATCGGGTCTAATCGGACAGCCCCGCGCACTTGCGAATATCCCAAATGCTGCGGTCCGCAATCTTGTATAGGCGGTTAACATCGTCCCACGCGAACGAGACCCTCCGTTTCAGATTCCCCGCAGCACCAACTGGAACATGGGCACGTCGCCACAAATCCGCGTCATCTCGGTAGCCGTCTTCGTCGCGATTTGGCGCCGGATATCGATTTGCCCACATGAGGTAAACGCGCGCGATCACGAGACGGCCCGAGTCTTCCGGCGGCAGTTGCGGAAGCCCGGCGATTACCCATAGGTGCGGGACATTGTGGTTAGCCGGCACCTTAGTGACCTGCCCAAGGTCGTGGCCGACCTCAAGCCGCTGAGCGATAACTGCTTTGATGACGAGCTCCAACGCAATCGAGGGCTCCCGGTTGAACGCCTCGGTCAGAGCTATTGACGGCGTGCCGCCGTAGCCGATCGAGGCCGCTCTAGCTGTTACGCCTTCGTCAGTCGGCATCGTCGATAGCAGGTAAGCGGAAAATCTCGCGTTGTCAGCTCGAGCTAAAAAATGAAATGGAGCTCGGCGTCGACGTTCGAATATGGAAATCGGCTTGTAATCGTCGGTCATCTGACTGGACTTCCTTTTTGCGAGGGGTACCGAACGGTTCAGCCGACCGCAATCGCGGAACGTGTGATCGCGGTGCTGCCGTAGCGGCAGCACCGTTCGGCTCCCTCTAAGGTCTACAAGCGCTAGGATCCAACCGCAGAGTCAACCGAAACGACACCGTCTCGCAACGCAGCCTCAACCACACGCGCGAAGCTGGCGCTCTTTTCGATCGCCTCTTCCTGTCGGAACTGGGTGTCCTCTCTCCACTCGACGCCGGGACGCGGGGAGGGAAGGTTTTCTAAGGCGGACACATAGAAGACCCGGTTGGACTTTCGGCCGTAGCCGAGATCTTCCCAAAATTTGCGTATGACGCCGCTCATAGGGGATGGTCTTCCTTAAGGGCGGCGACCGCAGCATCAAAGGAAGGAAATGGCACAACGCGACCGGAGATTCCTCCGCTCGAGTATTTGACGTGTGCGGTCCACTTACCTCCATCCAACTTAAAGATGATTTGATCGCCATCGCTGAGCTTAGTCTTCTGCTTCTCGGTCACAATCATTCTCCCAACTTGTCGGCTATCGTCGTGATGGCCGTACCGCCTTAGTTTCCCGGCTTAATCTCTCTGGTTACGCTTATGGTCTTTATCGTTTCATTTTCGTCGGCGAGCCGGATTCGCACGCTGAACGTGAGATCAACGCCGTTGGCAGGCCAGTCAGCCTTCCCATCAGTTACACCAGACACGGTTGCCTTCATTGTACCCTTACCCTTCGGTGGGATGACTCCCATCGAGTTGAGGCTGAGGAACACGTTGAGCATGTCCACGCTCTGCTGCGAACTCGACAAGTAGAGCTCGCCTTCCTCGAGCAGGTGGAGGGCTGTGATGTCCTGCGGCACGATGTTGGTGTCGCCACGATTGAAAATGTAGATCATTAGGTTCGCGCTCTTCGCAATACCGTTCGGCTTTAGCTGCACGTCGACCATCGGTGACTTTTCAAGCAGTTCGCGCTGGTCTTTCGCCGCAGTCAGCTCGTAGTTGCGCATTGTAAAGAACGCGCTTGCGCCAGAGGCTACCAGCGCGATGGTCGACACCACGGCGGCGTAATGCGCCGTCGAAAACTTGCTCTTCGCTGACGGATCGCTTGCTTGATCGGGTGTCTCCATCGTATTGGCCTCTCTAGAGTCTGTCGTCGCCGTGCTACCGTCAGTCCACCAACTCGTCTGCGGCTTTTACCTCTTTTATTTCACCCAAGGGTAAGAACGCGACGCGGTTGCCAGTGAACACAAGAAAGCCGCTAGATGAGGCCCGGAGGATCTTTCCCGTCATTGGTACGGTGCGATCCTTCAGCGTGAAGGCGTAAGACGTCGTCACGATGTAGAGCTCGTGTTCGGCTACGGCCCTTCCGACCCAATATATCGTCAGCGCGACTACTACGAACGAAAAGAATCCATTTCCTATGCCGATGCGCCTTGTTCTGGTCCAGCGCACGTAATGCGCAGCAACTAACATAGCGCTCATGACGACCCATGCGACTGCAGCCAGTCGATCGCCAAGAAAGTGCACGGGCTTGGTCGATGGATAAAAGTGAAAGAGCCCCCACGCGAGGGTAACCATCATGACAACGAACACGCCGACGATCCAGGCAATCTTCTTGCGGCCCGCTGGTTCGCCAATATTCTTAAGTAGGCTTTCGAAATAGTCGCCCCACCAATAAACTCCGAGAGAGCCGGCCATGATGGCGATGATAAAGCTCAGCGAATATACGAGGTTCGTAAGATCCATCACTCCCAGAAAATGCAATCCAACTTTGGAGAAATAGCCAATGTTGAAGACGGATAGCACGAGCACAGCTAACGTAGTGATGGCAGGCAGGTAGCCCATCAGTCTTGCGAGAGTTGGCTCAACTGGTTCCTTGCTATCCATTGATCGGTCAATCTTCATTCGCGACGCGCAATCACCATTGAACTGCCCAGCATGCCACCGAAGATCAAAAGAGCATTCAGCGCTGTTCTCGACATGCCATTTTCGGGCGCCAATATTGCGAGCGTCGTCACGCAGAGCAGCCAGATGCAGGCAATGGCCGAAATGCCGGAGGCTTGTAGATTTACTATGATGTTCTTGAACGGGTTCACAGAGGCGGCCTCGATCTAGACAACGTGCACGCGCGATTCGCGAGACCCGAAGCATGACACCCTCGGCGCGTGCAGGGGAGCAAAGGCTCGCTTATCCCGGCTATTCACAGGGCTGGGCATTCCGAACGAATCACGTTTGTCGGGTAACATGGCCTGATGCCGACGATTGCCCATAACCTGATTGATGGTCTTAAGGAACGAGACGCGTCCTTCTTTTCCGCGCTCCAGGGCGAGGACGACCTCGGAATTGTGATCCGTGCACACATCCACATAGAGCACGAGCTGCAGCAATTCGTCTTGTGGGCTGCTCCGAAAGCGAAGCACGTTAAGTTCTCGGAGATGGATTTCGCCGGCACTCTCCGGCTCGCGTTGACCCTGGGACTGCACGACGAATTCGCGACTGCGCTCCGGGCGATCGGCGGGTTGCGAAACCGTCTCGCCCACAGACTTGATATGCGTTTAGGCGATCAAGAGGTCAGCGACCTCTACAAGGCGCTCGGACCGCAAGCGAAGCATATAGTTCAGGCAACTTACGCAAAGGTCCGGAGTGATAGCCCGACTGTCGCTCCTCCTAAAAATCCGAAAGACCTGGAGCCTAGGGATCTTGCGACGCTGTGCTTTATCGCCGTGCGAGGAGGCGTGATTGTCGAGCGCCTCCGAGTTGAGGGAAAACTGCACGCAAAAGAGATTGACACGTGAGAGGCCCGGGTCATATCTCGACCTCTGTGTATTTCTTGATCTGCGTTTTTTGATGAAGCCCTTCGCGAGATCCTTAATCAGATCGAACGTCCAACCCCCAGCTTGCTGCGCTCCAAGCTTGGTCTTTCGCCAAATCTCGTCATCGCGAACCCAGTCCAGAAAATCATGTCCCGCCCAGGTAAGTCTCCGGAATGTAATTCGACCGCCATTCGTCCCATACGGAGGCGGGCATTCGATGAGACCATGCTCGCCCATCAACGATAGATGATAGTCGATCGCCTCGGCTGTTGCTCCGTCGATTGCGACTTCGGGGCTTGCCCCTCCGATCATGACGACTCTGGCCACATGCCCCTTCGGCAGCGCTTCAAGCTTTAGAAGCAGCGAGCGGATTAGCTCCATATCGCGTTTCATTTTTCACTTCTCCGGATCAACTCGCTGATTTCGTAAATCCGCCGATGATTCCGCCTATCAACCCGCCAAGTGTTACCAGCTGAGGCGCGGAGGCATTCTTGTCCTTCTTTTCCATGATGACTTCGGCCGCGGAAGCTCCGTTCAGGGCGTCGATCTTCTTTCCCAACAAATTCATGCCGTGGCCGGTGATCGCGACACCGAGAAACATGTCGCCACCCCGCCCATCGTCGGAGATCTTGCCGAAGCGGATGATGCCCTCATCCTTCAGCCAAATCATGATGTCGGTGAAAAACCCCTCGAAATCGGCGGGATCTGGATAGCCGGCTTCGCGGATGTCGCTCCGAAACTGATCGACGCTGAGATCCGATCGGGTGATTCCAGTCTCTAACAACTCGCGCAATATCGCAGCCGCAATCGCGGTTTGCGCCTCGAGGTTGTTGGGCCAGAAGCGCGGCCCTTCCTCTGATCGTCCCATTTGTCTTTCCCTTTAATGGTCGGCGCCGGCGTTGGCTCCGTAGAGCAACGCCGGCGATGCTCATCTTTCAACCTTTTATGTTTCGCGGATCCGCGCCGTAGGTACGCTCTTCGCGGATCTGGCCGTTGCTCTTGTGGAGCACAGCCTGACCGAGACCGCCGTTGTCTTGAGCGCGGTGGCCGGCTTTGATCGCAGCCGACTCCGAAGCCGCCTGCGTCCGGTGATTGGAAACCACCTTGCCGCTTTGCTCGACGGCCCAGCCATTGCCTTTGGGGACGGAGTGAAAGACTTGTCGTTTTGACATCGTAGGCACCTTTTGCTGCTGATGAAGAAGATCGAGCCGCCGGCGAAGAGAGCCGGCGGCTGTTGGTCCATCGTGGCTCAGGCCACCTTGGTGGTGATGTGGTCGCTATTGGTCGCCAGCGCCGTTGTCGACGCGTCGGTGAAGAGGTGCTGGCTGTGTGTCACCAGCGATTCCACCAAGCGACCGTGGAAGACGCCGTAGATCGCCTTTGTGGTGATCGTTTTGGTGCTCCCGAGGATGTTGAACCTCAAGCCGCCGAGATCGATCGACGGCCTCATCCACGCAACATTTCGCCACTGATCAGGCGTGTGCGTGAAATCGCCGTCCTTGTCGTAAGACCATGTAACCACATGGCCTTTATCGATCTTGTCCTTGAAGTCGTTCAGCAACGCCTTCGGCGAGTTGGTCTTGAAGAGTACTGCCATTGTTCTGGTCCGTTCAGCTGCATGGCAGCATGGACGCAGAGACCACTTGACAGTTGGGCACTATCTAAACAGATACTGGCCATGTAATCACATATTCCCTGCCACCAAGGTTGGGATCTAGGCCCGGGCGGTGTTGCAACCATCGCCCGGGCCGCTCTATGTCAGGACACGTGCATCCTTTGGTGATGCGCGCATCCGGACCCCGAGAATTGGGAACATTCGTTCCATCTTTCAAGGTTCTGTGAACCGAATCTTTGCCGTGGAAGCGTTCGACGCGACCGTTGACTCGTGTTGCCCGCTCTGCCAGCGGCCGCGCCGATTCGGTTGGCCGGCGTGAGTACTGCCTCGCCTAATTCCTCCGATATCCGCTTCCGCGTCGACCCCGGCGACGTCCCGCCTGAGAAAGCCGCCCGCCGACTTCACCTCACGCTCGCCCGGTTCAACGAGATCCTGCCGAGGCTCCAGGGCCCGCGGCTTTCCAAAGCCAGATCCCGACAACGGTATGTTCGACCTGGACGAGATCGACCGTTGGCGGGCGCGGCGGCATGCGCCGAATATGACCCCGTCGGCGCAGCTCGAGCCCGAGCTCAGCATGGGCGAGCGCTTCGCGACCGCGATGCGTAAAAGGCACAAGGCCGGTGAGAACCGCCGCCGCAACGACTAACCCAGCCATAGCGGCTGTTGTACGATTCGCGCGCTTGTTCGGATGACGAGCGGCCCGCCGTGGTGTTGGAAGCACCGCGGACGGGCCTGACCATGTATGGTCCGGCCGTGCGTTGCAAGTGGTTTTGCCGAGCTGGCGGTAAGCGGTCTTGCATCAATGTATCCGGCCTTTGATTGGAGCATTTGCTCCGGGCCACCATGGATATCAGCGCGCGTGCGTTCTCGTTAGCGGACAGGCCTCGATTGGGCCATTTGGGTCACCAGTGTTCGCATGCGCCGGGAAGACCGAACCTCCATCTCGTCTCATCCTCTCGCAGACCTCGGCTGGAATGTGGGGCTACGTCATCGTTTGCTCCTCATATCGCTCAGTTCCTTTGTTCGAGCCAAGGGCCGTTCCTTCGTCCCGGCCCGCAGAACGTCGATCGCGTCGTGCGCAGGGGCGGTCAAGGCCAGCCGTCGCGCTTGGCTTGCGGCTGGCTCCGGCGTTGCCAGGCTGCGCCTTGACCGCGCCGAGCCCGGCGCGAGGGTCAAGCGGGTCGGACGCCTGCATCGTCGGTCCTCGTCAGCTCGAAGGTGCGTCCTTTGGCCAGCACCGCCCAGGCGATGCGGGCAAGCTTGTTGGCGAGCGCGATCGCGAGCACGTTGTGGTGCAACCGCCTTTTGGCGGCTTCGATCCAGGACTTGAGCCCGTAACGTTCCCAGTTCTTTATCCTGACCAGCACAACCCACGCCGCCTGCACGAACAGAACGCGCAGGTAGCGATTGCCGCGCCTCGAGATTTTGCCGAGGATCGTGCGGTCTCCCGTCGAGATCTGCTTGGGCACCAGTCCGAGCCAAGCGCCGAAGTCGCGGCCTTTGGAGAATACGTCTCCAGTGCCGATCGCGGCCACCATGGCGCTCGAAATGATCGGCCCGATGCCAGGCACCGTCATCAGGCGCGAGCATGCCTGATCTTGACGGGCCAGTGCTTCGATCTCGCCGGATAGGCCATCGATGCGCTGATCCAGCCGGCGCCAGTCGCCTGCCAACTCCTCGATGACACGCAACATGCGTGGCGACACGGCATCGGTGCGGGTCGCAAGGATGGTGGGCAGTTCGGTGCGCAAGAAGCCGATACCCTGGCGCACGGCGATCCCGCGTTCCAGCATGAAGGCGCGAATCTGGTTGATGATGCCGGTGCGTTGCGACACCAGCCGCTCGCGCACCCGGTGCAGCGCCTGCAGATCCAGTTGCTCCGCGGTCTTGGTCGCGACGAACTTCATCGTCGGCGCTGCACGGCTTCGGCAATCGCTTCGGCATCATTGAAGTCGTTCTTCTGCCCCTTGCTATAGGGGCGGACATATTTGGCCGGCATCAACCTGGCATCGTGACCAAGCGATGCGAGTTTGCGGCTCAGGTGATGTGCCCCGACGCAGGCTTCCATGCCGATCAGGCAAGGCGGTATATTTGCGAGCCGCTCTTCCACTTGGCCACGCGACCACTTTTGCCTCAGCAGGATGGCGCCGCGCGCATCGTGGCCCACGACGTGGAACGAGTTCTTGCCGATATCGATGCCGATCACGGCGATCGCGGTATTGGGTGTCTGTGACATGGCGTGCTCCTTGTCTTTGGCGCCCCTTGCCAGCTTCGCTTGCTGGCGGGGCAGGAGCACGGCCGGACCATCCCATTAGCAAGGACATGACCCATGCCTCAGGCTATTTCTGAGAATAGCACACGTTTGCCCGGCGCCGATGCCCGCCCGGAGCCCTCCCGCAACCACTACGGAAACCTCGAGGAGCAGATCTGCGACCTGGTCCGAGCGGCGGACATCGCCGCAACCCTTGTCGAGATCGCGCTAAAGCAAGCCCATCCGGAGAGCCTTCCGGCGGGCGTAGAGGAGCGGCTGATCTTCGCGGCCTACGAGGTCGAGAAGCGCGCCAAGGCGCTCAGGGACTTCGCCTACGATCCCAAGACTGGTGTCTTAGGCTACGGCGCGCGCGCCGTGGCGGAAGGCGTCAGAGAGGGCGGGGCCGATCTGGTGGCGTGAGCGAGCTCGGCTTCGACCTCGCTACAAGAGTCGGTAGGTGCGAAAGCGAACTCGGGGTCCTACCGTCCGCCCGCGTTCCTCTGCCGATCCTCGAGGAAACAGAAGTAAATGAAAGAACGAGAAGCCAAGATACGGACGAACAGTTATGACCGGCGGAATCAGGGTGGCTACGCAATGCACACCTCGATCAGGAGCGTTGGCGCTCTGATTTGAACGCCGCAGAAGCGACAAATGGCGGGGCGCGTGCCTACGGAAAATCAATCAGGCAAAAATCAGTCTGTGGAACGTGAACCGCTCAACGCGATCACGGCGATCGATCGACTTGCAGGATCGGATCCGGAGAGGGTTGCGCTGAGGTACGGCGCAGACGAACTCACATATGAGGCGCTACGATTAAGATCGGATGCCCTTGCAAGGACCTTACGAGAGCAGAGCGCTCAAGGGGCGGTTGTCGGCTATTGGGGGGAGCGGGACCTCGACTGGGCGACGGCGGTCGTCGCAATATTGAAAGCTGGATCAACGTACCTGCCGCTCGATCCATCGTTACCGGCTTCTCGTACATCATTCATGATCGAGCAGAGCCGCTGCGCTCTGGTGATTGGCCGAGACCAGCCGGCTTCGCTGAGCCTATTGCAGGCGAGCAGCAAAGGCGCCACGCAATTCATAGCGATAGCGGCGGCGCTGCGCCAGGGCCAGACTTTGTCTGTGGTGCCATCGCCGAGCGAGGGTGGACTCGCCTACATTCTGTTTACGTCTGGTTCGACGGGCCAGCCTAAGGGCGCAATGATTGAGCGCGGCGCCCTAAACAATCATTTGGCGGCAAAGATCGACGATCTAAGTCTCACTCGGACGGATTGCGTCGCTCAAACGGCGTCGCATTGCTTTGATATCTCGCTGTGGCAGCTTCTGGCTGGGCTTTGCGTCGGAGCCTCTAGCGCGATCATTGATGATGCAACATTGAGATCGCCATTGTGCCTCCTCCAAGCAATTCAAGGAAGCGGCGCTTCGGTTATCCAATTCGTTCCGTCGATGCTCGCAGTGTTTGTTGAGTATCTGCAGTCACTTGCTCCGGCGGAGCGAGCTCTGGATGGTTTGCGGATTATTTCTACGGTCGGAGAACCGCTAACACCCGGATTGGCACGTGAGTGGCTTGGCTTATATCCCCGCGTCCCCATCCTCAATCACTACGGGCCGACCGAGTGCGCGGACGGCGTTACGCATCATCTGGTTTCCGTGCCGCCTGCGCTGGCTGAGCTTTATGTACCGATCGGCAGACCGATTCATAACGTTAAGGTTTACGTCGCCGACGGACTGCGGCTGTGCAACGTGGGGGAGGTCGGCGAAATCTGTGTGAGTGGCGTTGGTGTCGCTGCCGGTTACGCCAATGACGATGTCCGCACCAAGGATGCCTTTCGGCCAAACCCGTTCTCAAACGATCCGTCGTTCCGGCGCCTATACCGGACAGGTGATCTTGGGCGCCTTCGTTCCGACGGCCTTTTGGAATGTCTCGGTCGACGGGATCGTCAGGTCAAAATTCGCGGGCACAGAATCGAGCTGGGAGAAATCGAAGCTCGTTTGTCCGCTCATCCCTCGGTGCATGGCGCTGCCGCAGTCGCCTCCGTCTGCGCAGGCGTAAAGCTCACGGCGCGAAATATAGCCCGAGGCGAGGCGGAAGCCGGAACGCGGCGAATTATTGCGTATGTGTCAGCTCCAGCTGAACTGGCGGAAAGCGAGCTCCAGAACTTCCTTGCCGAGACGCTTCCCAGCTACATGCTGCCAGAAAGAATCATCCACGTTGACGGTATTCCACTGACCAGGAACGGAAAGGTCGATTTTGGAGCATTGCCCGACCCGACCTGTGTTCGTCCTCCATTGCCAACGCCATTCGAGGAGCCGCAAACAGACCTCGAAGCCCGACTGCGTAAAATCTGGTCCGCCATTTTGCGCATTGAGAAGATTGGTGTGAATGACCAGTTCATAAGCCTCGGCGGAGACTCGCTGCGGGCAATGCTCATATTGGGACAGTTGCAGACTCTGCTCGGAGTGAAAGCGGATTTCAGGATGGTCCTGAATGGGACGATTCGGTCTCTTGCCGCTTCGATCGCGGCTCCAGCCGAGTCCAAGCCCTGCACAGCCCTGACGTACGGAAGTCTCAGCCGATCGCCTCTGACGCGAGTTCAGGAGCACCTATGGTTTCTCTCCCAGCTCGATCCATCTGCCAGGAACTACATCATTCAAGGCGGCCTGCGAATTAGGGGAAGCATCGATCTAGCTCGGTGGAATCGCGCCTGGACCGATGTCGTTCATTCCCACCAGGCACTTTCGGCCCGCTTTATCGACGAAGACGGTCCGGCTCAATGTTTTGATGCTCCGCCATGTACCAGTCTTGAATTGACTGATGCATCTCACCTCACGTCGCAGGAAGCTGAGGAGCTCATCGAACAGCTTCGGCGAACGGAGCTGAACGACAATTTTGATCTCCGGCAAGGCCACTTGTTTCGCGCGCGCATGGTCCGGCTTGGTCCCGACAACCATCTAATATTGATCACCGCTCATGAAATCATCGTCGATGCCTGGTCCATCTCTGTGCTGCTCAGAGATCTTCAGCAAAGATACCTAGATTCCGTGGCGTTTTGCCCAGAGAACCGTGCGTCACTCTAGAGCTACGCGGTGTGGGAAGCACAACACGTTCCGCCAGAGGCGCTGGAGAGCCAACGTCACTATTGGCGCCGTCAGATTGGTGATGATCCACCGGTGCTTTCGCTTGGGAGGGCTCGCCCGCAAACCAATTCATATCGCGGCGGCTCGCATCCAGTACTGCTTGGCGGCGATCTATCCAGTCGGGTAAGAGAATTCGCGCGCCAGAATAGCTGCACCACGTCGACAACACTGCTGGCGTGCTTCCAGCTGCTGCTACGAATGTATAGCGGTCAGGACGATATTGTCGTCGGCATGCCACACGCTGTACGGGATCAACCTGGCAGCGCCGACATCATCGGCTTTTTCCTGAATATGCTGCCGATCCGTGCCGTGATCGATGCCGGTCAATCCTTTGCTGCTCATGCCACCCGCATCCAGGACCTGGTCAGCGATGCCATCGCAAATTCGGCCTATCCATTCGGATGGATGGTCAGGGACACAAGGTTATGTCGCGAACCGGGTCGATCACCGATCTTCCAGGTCATGTTCAACATGTACTCCGAGGCCGCCGAACCCGCTGGTCGGGACGAGTTGGCTCTGACATTCCGCGAGTACGACACAGGCTATGTCAAATTCGACCTAACATTGTACGCGCAAGATCACGGCGATGAAATTGCGCTCCAGCTGGCGTATGCGGAAGACATATTTTCGAGTGATCTAGTTGTTCGCATGGCCAATAATCTGCGCTGTCTGATTGCCGCCTGCGTTGACAAACCGCTTGCGCCTATTGAGGAGCTGAGCTGCCTCGGCGCGTCAGACGTCACCCTACTGAACTCGCTGCAGGGGTCCAGGCAGCCATATGAGTCTGAATGTCTGCTTGTTGAAGCCTTCGAGCAGATCAGTGTCTCCAATCACAGCAAGGTAGCATATTTAGGCGAGTTCGGGGAGGTCACATTCGGCCAGCTGCGTGAGCGCGTAGCAGCTATCAGGTCCTTCCTGCGGGATTTGGACGTGGGTGCTGGCGATATGGTCGCCATGCTGGTCGACCGGTCGCCTGACGTTGCCGCTGCTATGCTGGCGGCGCGAGCTTTGCATTCTATTGTCGTGCCGATACCGCCGGATTATCCGCCTGATCGGATCCAACATATCCTGCGAGATAGTCAGGCAAAGGTGTTGGTTCACGCAAATACCACGGAGACTGGCTTTGACATACCTTCGATTTGTCTATTGACGTTAGACAGGTGCAGGGCGCTGACGGATGATTTCGAATCCAGCGACTCACCCTCAGATCACCAAGTTGCGAGCCTTATATACACGTCGTCCTCAACAGGGCGGGCGAAGGGGGTTCTTATTCCGGAATCGGCCATTCTCAATCGGCTGAACTGGATGTGGCGACGCTTTCCCTTCGATAGTACCGACGTGATGGTTGTCCAGAAGTCCGCTTCCCTTGTTGCGTCCGCTTGGGAGTATTTTGGTGGGCTTCTGAGAGGTGTGCCCACGCTGATCCTCACCCTAGGGCAGGTGCTAGATCCAGATCTCTTGTTGTGCAGTTTGGCAAAACATCGTGTGACACGCTTTTTTGCCTCTCCGCCACTCCTGTCCGGTATCATCGGGGCCCAGGAACGGCAACCGCAAAGGACCGCCTTGAGATTGGTCACAAGCAGCGCCGAACCGATGCCTTCCTCACTGCCCGCGCGCTGGCGCGGGTCTTTTCCGGGTGTGCCCTTGTGGAACTTCTATGGTGCGACGGAATGTGCGTCCAATGCAGCCGTGCACGAAACAGCGGATGCCGATGACAACTCCGCGCTTGTCCCGGTGGGGCGGCCAATCGACAACGTCAAACTCTACGTCCTCGATTCTCGATTGAAGAGAGTGCCTGTTGGAGCCCCCGGCGAACTGTGCATCGCAGGCCGCTGTCTCAGCGCTGGGTACTGGCGGGATCAAGATCGGACTGACCGCTGTTTCGTGCCGAATCCGTATGATGGCGGACAATATAACGTGCTTTATCGAAGTGGGGACATCGCACGCATCTCAACCAGCGGCCTTCTCGAGATTTGCGGCCGATCGGACAACCAGATCAAGGTAAGGGGCTTTCGCATCGAGCCGGAGGAGGTCGAAGTTGCCCTTGAGTCTCATCCGGCAATCGCAAAGGCCGCGGTCTTCGCAGAAGGCATCGATGAGGATCGCCGCTTGACGGCGAGCGTGGTGCCCGCTCGGGAGAATCTAAGCACTGGAGAGATCCTCGCCTACGTGCGCAACAGATTGCCATCTCCCATGGTTCCCACAGCCTTCAGGTTGGTTGACAGTGTTCCTCTGACGACAAGCGGAAAGATAGACCGTGCTCGCCTTTCCTCCGTTCCTTACCGCGAGATAGAAACTAGTCCATCTGCTGAGCCCCGCACCAAAAACGAGCGAGTTCTTGCTCGGATCTGGGAGGATCTATTAGGCGCCAAGGGGGTGGGAATCGACAGCAGTTTCTTTGATATCGGCGGCGATTCTCTTCTAAGCGTACGTTGCGTCACGCTGGCGCGCAAAGCCGGGCTGAATCTCACCGTCAACCAGCTTTATCGAACACCGACCATCAGGGAGTTGGCGGCCGGGGAAGCGGAGGCGGCACCCCACAACGTGGCTTCCGCTGACGGCTTACTGCCTGTGCCCCCCGTAATATCGTTTTGGAATTCTCTTGTCGGCTTTGACGAGCATTTTAACATCGGCGATCTGTTCTTCTTGCGCGGCGGCATCCTGAACATCAAGATCCTGGACCGCGCTCTCGCCCATATCATCGAGAGGCACGAAGGCCTCAGGCTCCGCGTTGCCCGAACCCAAGATGGACTACGGCTGAGGATTGGGCCTTGTCCGGCCGAGCGTATCGTGGAGGAGATCGATCTCGTCCGGATGACCGGCCCAGACCAGCGCAGGACAATCGAGAGCGTCTCGGCAAGACGTCAACACATGTTTCGGTTTGACGGCCACACGCCTCTTGTTCACGTCGTGGCCTTCCGTACTTCGGAAAGCGGCGATTACTATCTGCTGGTGCTGATGCATCATTTCGTAGCGGATGGGATGGGCTATCGGCTATTTCTGGAAGCATTGGAGGGCGCATACCAAGCTCTTGCTGCAGGCCACGATGTGAATGGTCCCGAGACCGTACAAAGGCTCTCTCCCTGGTTGAAGCGCCTCGAGCACTACGCGAACAGCGAAGCACCAGACGAACTCAAGCACTGGGAGGACATCGACTACGACCAATTTAACTTGCGTGTGAGCGACGCGTCATCGCGCGGCACGAGTGTTGCAGAAGGAAGCGCGAGAGAGCTTCACGATGCAAGTGCCGGAGGTCGTCGGGAGGCTGCGAACGGCCGTTCGCTAGATCAGGCCAGGTACCATCTTGAGATCGACGGGGAAGCAACAGCGGGTCTGCTCAGTATTGGAGCCAGATCAGCGCATTGTCAGGACTTTGATGTGTTTCTTGCTGCCCTGTCCGGTGCGTTTGGCGCCCTGTTCGGCAACTATTCGCTCTGGATTGATAGCCTGACCTCGACACGAGGTCGGTTGTTTGACGATTTCGATTCATCTCAGATCATTGGCCTTATCAGCGAGCTCGTTCCGCTTTCATTGAATATCACAGGAAGAGAGTCGCGTTCCGACCGTGCTCGTTTAATATACCGGCAGCGCAATGCGCTGCCGCGTGGGGGAATAGGCTTTCGGGCGCTGAAATTCCTAAACCGAGATCCAGCCATGCGGTGTCGGCTCGATCGCCTGCCACTGCCCAGAATTGGGGTGAATTATCGCGCCCGTTTGCAGCGCCATTTCCCACGCCGTTTTCTAGACACAGACCCTTATCCACTTTGGATCGGCGAACACATGCATCAAGCGGCGGCGATCCACCTCTTCTGGTTCGATGTCGGATATCAATCGGGCGATCTACAGATTGACGCTACGTATGATCCGAGCATGGTCGACTATGAGGTGACACGCCATCTTTGCACGGTCTTGCAACAGGAGCTGTTGCAGACGATCAATGAATTCGTAGCGCTGAGGACGTTGTGATTCATGGATGACCGGAATGCGAAGCTCGTCGTCAAAGGCGATCGCGATGCGATGCCGAAGAAAAGCCGGCACGTGGATCTATCGGATCAAAAGCTCCCGAGCCTTCTCCTTCGGATTGCCATTCCATCTGTTATCGGGTTGTCGATCAGCGCGTTACAGCAGCTCCTCAATGCTATCTTTGTTGGCTCACTTGGTGCGCAGGCGATCGCAGCCGTGAGCATGACTATGCCGATCATTATCCTGCTCGCGGCGGCGGGAGAGGGGATCGGTGTGGGTACTGCATCCTTCATATCTCGTCATCTTGGTGCTGGTAATGAGTTGGAGGCTAGTCGAGGTGCGAGTACGGCACTCGCGCTCGCCGCTCCGATCGGAGTGATCATGACGGTCGGACTGCTTCTGGGCCTACGAGGCATCTTCGTCGTACTCGGGGCAACTCCAACCATCCTTCCCATCGCGCTCGACTACGCCACGATCCTTTTGCCGGGGTCCACTTTGATGCTCCTAAATATTGTCAGCGGCTTCATCGCAAGAGCTGAAGGCAACACACGATTCAGTATGTGGACGATGCTGAGCGCTTTCATATTGAACGCCTTGCTTGATCCCATTTTTATATTCTTGCTGGACTTGGGCGTGCGAGGCGCGGCCCTAGCAACGCTCCTATCTCAGATCGCTGCGATAAGCCTCTACATCGGATATTTTACCAAGGGGTGGGGCACTGTCTTCGTCAGAATCTCTCAGGTCTCGTTGCGGGTAGATCGCATCAGAGAGCTCGCGTTCATTGGGGCGCCGGCGACCGCGACAAGTATCTTATCTGCTCTTGCCGGTATGTTCTTGTACGGAGCCGCTGCCCGATTCGGTGACGAGTTCGTCGCGGCGGTGGGAATAGCTGTAAGAATCCTGACAATCGGGGCGCTGCCTATCACGGGTTTTTGTATCGGCTCTCAAGCTGTCCTGGGGTTTGGTTGGGGCGCCCGCGACCTTGCCCGTGTACTGAGGGTCGCGAAGTTCATGCTATCCATCACGGTTGCGCTTTCCTTTGCGTATTCCACAGCCGTTATGCTTTTTGTCCGGCCGTTGGTCAGGTTGTTCAGCGATAGCGATAAGGTCACCGAAATTGCCGTCTCGACCTGCATCATCTTTCATCTGTTTTTTGGACTCTTCGGTATTCAGTGTTTCGTGACGACAATGCTTCAGTCGCTCGGCAGAGCACGCCTCAGCGCGGTTGTGTCTTTCGCGAGGCATGGATATCTCTTCATACCGGCCGTACTGTTATTCCCTGTCATATCGGGCTTTAGCGGAGTGTTGGCCAGTCAAGCCATCGCTGAGCTGGGCGCCGGAATGATCGCGCTGTTTGTCATGTTCCGCCAGTTCGCTGAGCTCAGACAAGCGGACCGGCACATTCAGCCAGGAATTGAAAGTGCTCTTTGATCTGACAAGGAGATCATCGGAGCCGGCATTTAAGCCTGCATGGCCGGCGAGGGGATGGCTCCAAAACTGGTGTGATGTGCAAGAGCGAGTCGCTATGCATCCATCTTTATCGCTGCGATTGCGATGAAGGCAAAGCCGAATGTTGCACACGCGAACCTCGCGCGCGGGTGGCCCCGCGGTGAGGTCGACGTCGCGCCTAGTCTTGGCGAGCACTCGATCTCAAGCCAAGGACAAGAGAGAGCGATCATGAAGAAGCTACATCCGTGGCTTATGATCTGAAATCCGACCGCCCTGCAGTGTCGTGTCCCTCATAGTGAGGCAAGATAGGCAGCCGGATTTTGCGGCTTGCAGTCGGAGAACGCAAAGACGCCTTCGGAGCGATATTCCTGGCCGTGGGCGCTCCGTTTCGATGTGCGTGCTCAACGGCCGCGAAGCCAAAGCGGCATGCACGCCGTAAGGAAAATCTACGTCTCCGGGTAGAATGAAAGACACGGCATCACAGGGACGACCTGCATTCGCGCCGAGTGCAAATTTTGAAAATCGAGGGATTAAGTCCGTTGTTTAAGCTGCATCGGAAGTTGCAGCTTTCTTATTTTGCGCTTCTCCCGCTAGTCCAAGGCATGACAGTAAGTGATCAGCTGATGAAACGTCGCGCATTGAACAACTCCAAGTCGCAAAAATATGATTAGGAGCCCGTTGAAGTAGTTTTAGAGATGTTATACAGCTTGAGGTAGATTTCATTTTCGAGGCGGTGGGTCCTATCCGCTTCGCGGGTGCATGCCGCGAACCCGTTCTAATCTTCATCCTGCGCATGAGGCCTTGCGGGATGAATGAGGTACGACACAGTCGTTGTTCGAGGATTTTCCAAGCATGAGTTCTGGGACGAGGCGAACGTTGCGCGAGCTCAAAAAGAAGGCTGGTTTCGTTTCATGGACGGGACATGGATTGCGTCTATGATCTGCACTGTTGATCAGCCTGTAAATCGATCTGGTAGTCTCATATGCGAGTGTCCTTCAGATTTCAGCCGCTTAATTGAGCGGCGCGGTGACCCATGCTCAGACAATTCGGGGCTATAGCATCAAGCTTGTTCTGCCGGGTTTGTCGCCAGACGCGACCACCACTGAGCTTGTTTAGACATCGACAGAAAGAGGCGCCGCCATGAGTGGAACAATCGCTGTTGAAAATGTCATTCCGCGAGCAGACATCGTCAAGCACGCGGACCGGCTTGGTGCCGAAATCAAGAACATTGCGCTGTCGGACGATTTGCCTGACGATGTCATCGTCGCGTTCAACCGGCTTCTGCTAGAGCATAAGGTCATCTTTTTCCGTGATCAGGGACATCTCGACGATGCACAGCAGCAGCGTTTTGTGCTCCGGCTCGGCTCGCTGATACCGAATCCCACAATGGCGGGCACAATGGGTGGTTTAACGATCCGGCAGGAGCTGTCTGATCGCGCCTGCAGTGATCGCAACCAGATGAACGATGAGCGGGTAGCCACAGGCATTTCGGTGCTCCGGCTCGCAGCGGTCCCGCCTTTTGGCGGCGACGTTGCTTGGTCGAGCAAGGCGGCCGCTTATCTTGATCTTCCCGATCCCCTGCGGATGCTCGCAGATAACCTGTGGGCTGTGAGCTTCGTCGCATCTGATCTCACTGCGACAGGAAGCGCCACCGAATCCAACAAGCGGCCTTGGTGTGGCGTCTCCACTGGAACGATCTACGAAACGACACATCCGATTGTTCGTGTTCATCCCGAGACCGGCGAACGCATGCTATCGCTCGGTCGTTTCGTGAAGGACTTCGTTGGCCTGCAGCGCTATCCCAGCCAAAGACTGTTTGAACGGCTGCAATCCTATCTCACCGCCCCGCAGAACACCCTGTGCTGGAACTGGAAATCAGGCGACGTCGTGATCTGGGACAATCGCGCGACTGAGCCGTACCCTGTCAGCAAAATCGGCAGTCCTCACTGGGCCATGGACCAGCTTGCGATTGACGCCCGCGTACGGCACGTGAAGCGGCCAAAATCAAGGGCCGCAAAGGCTGCCTGACATTCTCCGCATCTCCCGGATTCATAAGACGCCGGCAGACCTAACACTAAGTTGCGGCCCTGCGATGTCGAGCGGAGCCGGCCTTCTTATGCGCCAGACCGGCCAACGGGCGCAGCTGCCACCTGGTAGGCTTCTTCCAGGTCCAACAGCATTGATCTTCAGGCATCGTCTCTGCTCGCCGGTCAAACCGATGACGCTGCATTTTTGATGATCTAACGCTAGCGTTGGCTCTCGCTCAGCATCCCCTTCATCGCATCGGGATAGTCAGGCCCAGCCTAGCTCACACCCAATTCAGACCATATTCGCCACCATCTCGCGACGCGTCGGATGGCCTTGATTCACAGCGCCCGGCGCCGGCTGAAACTATCCCGCTCGCGATTGTGCCGGCGTCTTTCGGGTCCCATAAACAAACGGCCAGTCGAGCCTTTCCAGCGAGTGCCTAAAATGCGCCCCTGCATGGCCCCACGGCTTCCCGATCTTCGGCCACCGGAAAGGTCCCCTCCTCGAGCCGCACGCCAGCTTTATCCTCCGACCGACAACTCTGGACGACGGAGTCTCATGCTCTTACGCACACCAGGGTAGCAAGTCCCTCCATGCCCTTACGGACGTCTCTTGGTTTCGGCGTTGCGATCACGCGAACCCCAGCCGACAAACCGACCACAGCTCCAAAGAGACTCTTCGGAGCGGCGCAAGCCCTCATTTTTAAGATGCTCGGCCTTACGACGGGCTGCCCGGGGACGCTAGGTGGACCCTGCTGGAACGACATCGGCTGGAGCAGGAGAGCGGAATCGTCGACTGTAGATCGAAGAAAGCACGTGCGCCGCTCCGGCTCGCTCCCTCCCGTCCTTAGCTGAAACATGGCTCCGACAATAATTATGTCCTGTTCCGACAGGGGCGCGCTGGTTTGCGTCCTCTAGACTAGGCATCGGCTTGGGGAGCTTCGCACCCTGGCCGGCGCAGCGAACAATTCGGACAAGTGAATACCCAAGGTCACGGCGATACGGTCCAGAAGATCAATGGTCGGGTTGTCTTTCTTCTGCTCAATGCGCCCCAGGTACGAGCGGTCGATCCCGGCATAATAAGCCAATTGCTCTTGCGGAATGCCGCGCTCTACGCCGATCCGGCGCACATTCTAGGCGACAAGCGCACGAGCGTTCATGCGCAGAGGCAGCTATTTCGACGATTATGAAACCACTGGTTATAGCCAGACTATTACGATAAGCTCGCACGAGCAGTGGCCGTCCTCCCCAATTGCTTCGAGGAATCAGAACGGTGAGATGCAGACGCAGCTAGCGCGTGCCGTCTTCTCGTTAAACCATCACAAGCGTTCTCGTGGGGCAATAGCTTGCCATTAGCGGCAGAGAGGGAATCGCGCTCAGAGATTGCCTGCGGCGTTTTCCCGGGAGCGCGACTAGTAGGACGAATGTTCAACTGTGGCTCGAAGGGAAACGAATATTCTCAGTTCGCTGGTTCTGGTTATTGCCTTTCACGAGTGCGAGCGGGCCTGTCACCACGAACCACCATGCCTTCCGCCAGGAAAGGACAACCTAGTTGTAGGGCACATCTGCAATCCCTTCCAGTATGGATTGCGATGAACAAGGGAAAGCGCTGGATAGAGCCACCAGGTCAATGTGAGCCAATATGCGATTGCCATCTCAGCGCGAAAAGGAGGTTGGCGTACGACCAATGGGCAGGTACCAAAACGACCTCAAAGTAGTTATCGTTGCTTTGATTTCGCTAGATTTTTCAGTTGGGTAGGAGTTTCAGGCAGTGCCAGCCGAGCCGAAGATCGCAGAATTGGCGCCCAGCGTCGACGAGCTCACGTCATATGACAAGGAGCATGCTGTTGCCTATATGCGACTTCTTGATGCGGACGCGGACAAGGCAGATTGGCGCGAAATCGCGCGAATTGTGCTTGGGCTTGATCCCACCGCTGAACCGGATCGTGCGCGACGCACATTCGAAAGTCATCTGACGCGGGCCAAGTGGCTAGCGGGCCACGGCTATCGCGATCTGCTACGTAGCGGTTGGCCAAAACAATGATCAGCGCGGATGTCAGGGGCGCGGGAATGTGTCGCGATCGCAAAAGTTGATCATTCCATCGATTAAGTGCGTGCAAGGCGCGTACACGATAAGCAAGCACCGGAAAGAGCCACAATCATCGGATGCATTTCGCCGCGTCTGAAGATTGTGCGGGAAAGGTACGATGCCGGATACTGACTGGAGAAATGAGGAAGCGTACAGCGGTCTGAAGAAGCCGGATGCTGCCGACCTGGCCTGGGAGTGGCTGCGCCGGGATCGCGACTACCAAGAGGATTATCAGCGGCTATCTCGCCGCGAACGTTCAAGCGCAGCGGCGGGCCAGTTCCGACGCAAGTGGGGGCTCTCGTTTTCCTGCTGATCCGCAAAGGACTTTCAACGAGCATTCAGTCTTTTGGGCACCCGAGGTGCTGCCGACCGTACTAGCTGTGCGGGCGGCCAATTGCATTGCGCCTGAAAGCTGTCAGCTCGATTTCGACAATCTGCCGGGCAGCGAGCTTCGTCGTGCGCCGGATGGATGGCATGCGATCGTGCCGCTCGGGGGCACGAAGCATCGCCTTTGGCTAAGAGAGCTTCCGGCGAGCGGATATGCTGTCGTCGTTGATCTGCCGCTCGATGCCGATTTCGAGCTTCGGCTGGGAGCCGCACGTCGATTTTGGCTTGCCCTTGAGCGTCGGGCGCTTGGCGAGCCGCCACTTGCTTTGCCTGCTTTGAAGCGGCGTCGGCTGATCCTGGCGTTGCGGGCAGTGGATGGATGGCAGGAAGGAAATAGCTATCGCCAAATCGCGCAAGGCCTGTTTGGAAGTCATCGTCTTGCCGAGCGCGCCTGGAAAACAGACGATTTGCGCAGCCGAACCATTCGACTTGTTAAGCTGGGGCGACGCCTCATACGCCTTCGCTGGCGAGCATTGCTCGACAAACGCAGTGGCAGGGATGACAAGTAAAGGGTTGCGGCTAAAATGGCCTACCTTCCGCGTCAGCCAATTCTTCTCCTGCCATGGGTACGATGGCGGCCAGGATAAAGTCTTTGCGCTCCGACGTGTAACCGTTGGCGTCTTGATTGCTGCACCAGAGCAGCGCCATCTCCGTAGGCTTTGACGACTGTGCTCGAATGGTTTTCTTAAGTTGAGGCCTCTCAATTTGAGCATTGATCTCCCGCTGTACCCGATCGAGGGATACCGCTAGACTCTAAATACAAGCAAGAGTGACTTATCGCCGATAAGGGGAGCTCGGATGATGAGGTTTACAGGCACTACATGGGAGGCATTCGGTCCCGATTTTAGCGGCGACGCCTGCAACTATCCGAAGAAGAGATGTGGAGACAAGTGTTGCTGACTGAGATCTTGCGGCGGCCTTCGCTCCGTGAATTGAGGAAGACTGGCTGCGTTGCAGAAGCTCGAAGCTCACCTAAGATGGTGATTAACTTTAGCCGCCTTTCATGACGCTGCTGCGATTCTGCTGGAATCGTTCATGACTTGCTGAATGAGAGTTTGTACCTCTTTGTTGTACGTTGACTGCTCAAGGCGGAACTTGTCGGCTGCCGCAAGATCCGGATCGTCAAACGCGAGCTATCGCTTCAGCGGTTGTTTTCGCGCTGGTAAGTGGGCTCACGCCACGATTAAAGCCAACAGGGGCGTCAACGGCTTTAAGCGCGATCATCGCCCAATACTTCAACCAATCCGACATTCTCCCCTCCGCTCCACACTCGCTCAGACTGTCGAGTTATACGAAAGGTTCGCGCAGCCAAGCTAAGCTCCAGCTGTTCGATCAAGAGCGATATCTTCCTAGCCAGATGTCATCAGTGAATGCAGCGCCGCGCGGCGACCTAGCAGGCTGTTGAAGAACTCAGCCGCGTTCGCAAACGAAGGCTGAATCGTCGCCATTGTGTATGTAGAAGTGGCCGACGAGCCTGCCCACAGTGCCGATCATAGCCCATCCGCGACCGCAGGCGGGGTCATTCTCATCGTGCCCCTCCCATGAGAACTCCGCGCAGGCCGAACCGTCTCGCGCGCCGTAGCGGATATCGAGGAAGCCTTTCAGCGCACCGAAGGCAATTTCACCGTCGGACTTGCCCTTGAAGGTGAGATGCGCCTGTTCGACGAGGTCGAGGAAGTCGCTGTCCCAGTTGTCCATTTCGACGATGCGCCAGCGGCCAGCAAAGGCCTTGGCATAGCCGGGCACCTTGGTCATCAGCCGGCCTCCGCGATCAGCTTGGGCAGCCGCACCAGATTGTAGGCGGCGGCAGCGAAGGTAAAGGCCCATCCGACGCGTTCACGGCCACGGAATCGGGTCTTCTCTTGTCCGGCGACCGTCTTGATCCAGCCGAATGCCTCCTCGATGCGCTTGCGGATGCGCTGGCTGACGGCATAGCCGCCGTGCCGGGTCGTTCGCCCGTCAATCGCAGAGCTGCGGCCGCTGGTGTTCTGCGCAACATGCGGCGTCACGTTCATCGAGCGCAGCTCGTTGACGAAGTCTTCTGCGTCGTAGGCTTTATCGGCGCCAAGCGTGATCGCTGTTGGCCGGTCGGCACGGGGTTCGATCATGTGCAGCGCGGCCACCCGTTCGGCATGCCCGTCGGCCCGCGTCAGACAGGCGTCGACCAGCAGGCCGTGGCGGTTCTCCATCAGCCCATGCCCGATGAAGCACAGCTTCGTCTCCTTGCCCTTTCCCTTGCGGCAGAGACTGGCATCCGGATCGGTGGTCGAAGCATGGGTGTCGTTAGAACATTTCTGGCCGTGGAAGTCCGCTTCGGCATTGCGCCCGCCGCCTTGCGCCGGCGGCTCGCCAGAGCGATCCTTCGGCTTCACGCTCTTCATCGAGGCCCAGGCCTTGATCAGCGTGCCATCGACCGAGAAATGATCGCTCGACAGCAACTTCTTCACCTTGGGCTGCGCCAGCACCGCCGCCAGGAACTTGGCAGCGATGTCGCCTTCCAGCAACCGGTCGCGGTTCTTCGAGAACACCGAATGATCCCAGGCTGCGTCGTCGACGCCAATTCCGACGAACCAGCGGAACAGCAGGTCGTATTCCAGCCGCTCCATCAGAAGCCGCTCCGAGCGGATCAAATACAACGCCTGCAACAACATCGCCCGCAGCAGCTTCTCCGGCGGGATCGACGGCCGCCCAATCGGCGAATAGAGGGCTGTAAACTCCCGCTCTAGCGTCGACAGCGCCTCGTTCACGATCGTCCGGATCGCTCGCAGCGGATGGTCACGCCGCACCCGCGCCTCCAGGTCGACGTAGCTGAACAGCTCGCCCGTTCGATTGTCGCCGCCGCGCACGCATCATCTCCGAATCTCGTCGGAGCCAATGAATCACGGTCGCTGGTCGGCGGCGAGCACCTTTTTCAACAGCTTGCTAGGTGAAGCAGCTATTCCTAGCTTTCCTGGAAGACCAAATAGCTTCATTTCGTCCGTTGGACTTGGGAGCTGCGCACTTATGGTCAGGTGCGCGCAAAATGACTTGCGAGGGAGGCAACGCCGAGAATTCGTTGGCGCGGACATAGTCTTAAGGTACGGCGGCAGCGCCTATCCCGCCAGCTCGCCAGACCGCACAATCGATAACTTCGCCAAAGAGAGGGATGCTATACGCGCCGGTTTTCGGGGCGCGACGATATCGTAGGCAGGGTGCGGGCGGAGGACCGGCCGGGACACAGATGTATGGGGAGAGCCCATCGATGCGGCTGTGCGCGCAACCAACGCATGAGCCTCGGGTTCAGTCAGCGTCCTAGCCCGGTTGAAGCCCTCCGGGACGACAGGACGAGATTTAGGTTTCCGTGCTTTGGCCATTTCGAAAATATCCCAAGCTGGCGATTAGTGCGTTTCTCACTCCGGTTTCGATGCCGTTCGCGATCTGAGCAGAGAGATGCAGGTCAGCGGCGCGCCTGTCAGGCACGCGGCTTGCCGCCGCAATTCTCCGACCATTTCTTGTCGCTTCCACGACGCCCGGAACGGCTGGTCCCAGCGTAATCGTCAGATCGTTTGTCCTCGTGCGATCCAAGCTCAGGAAGTTGCCGCTAGGGTTGACGGTAACTCTGGTGAATGTCCAGCTCGGAGCGGCTGTGGCATTGGTGTTGATCACAAAGTTTACCTGGCGCTGCAAGATTGAATCCTTCACTGCATATCGTAGTCGTCTTGAAATTGACGGTGTTCGTCATGGAGGCGCTGATAGCAGTGAATAGCCACTCCGAAAGCTTCAATCGCTCTGCGCAGGAATGCGCCATTCGGGCGCGACTCATCAGAGCACGTTGCCTTCTGCAAGTCGGAAACCGGATAATAAGCGTCAATCTTGTTCGTCATCGTTGCATCTGAGGATACGGACAGACCAGCGCCCAGGGAGAACACTGCGGTTGCCGGGCTGGGGGGGCACGACCTGAAAAGGTGAGGACCACGTACTTCCACTTCTGCCGCGACGCGCGCAATGACTAGCGTTGGACACTACATACCGCCACGAGAGCCATCTGAATCGCGAGTTCGGCCGCAAGCGCTTCGGCGATGAAGGCTATGCCATGGAAGGGGTAGTCGCAGAGCTTGGCGCGGCCTTCCTGTCCGCCGATCGTCTCGGCCTGACACCGGAGGTGTGAGGGAGGGGCACATTTCCCATATGCCCTCTTAGATCAAGGTGCCGAAGAACGACAAACGCGCGATCTTCAAGACCTCGTCCAATGCCCAGCGGGCGGCGGACTTCCTGTGTCGGTTTCAGGCCAAAAATTCCGCCGCGGCCTGAGCCACGGCGCGCTTTATTAAGTTGCCCTTCTAATCGTCGCGCTGGCTGGTCTCACGAAATTTCATTCTGGATTGGCATTCTTCCAGTACTTCCGGGGTATTTTCAGTCTTGCGTTGGCCCGAAGACGCTCGCCAGGAATTGCTCCTGGGTCCATTGCTTCAGCGCATCGTCGTTGAGTACCGAGTTGACGAAGGCATTCCAATTCTCACCAGCCTCTCTCCATTTCGTTTTTCGGTCGGGAATGTTCCGGAGCTGCGCAGGTCGAACCATTGCAGCAGTCTTGCAGCAGGCGAAAACTGACAGTGCCCCAGCGTGAGAGACACGAACATAACCAATCGTCACCTCGTTAGCGAGTTTACGGGCAAAGGCGCTCGGGTTCAGCTTTCTCAAGGAGATATGTTCCTGGGGCGGTCCATGGCATTCTGGTGGAAACGCTTCTGCGTCGCCCGCGGCAAGAGTAGCGCCCGCGACAGGATTGAAGCAATTCAGCCAAGGTTGCATCAAACACACCTGGGATGTCCTTCGAACAAATGTCCACGAGACCGCAGCGACATCCAGCTCAGTGGTTCTGGCAACTACCTGCCACTTGAAGCCGCGTGCTGTGGCGCAAATGTGCGAGGTCGCGTGTGCTTGTATGCCCTCGCATTCGCGTCCGAAGCAAGTTCATATTTCTCGAGGAATCACGGTTGCGGGGAGATGACCGCTGCCTAACGTTATTCGCTCGGCCTGCCGCTACTGCCGACTCCTAGTCTGTGTTTGATTTTACACATTCGTGTTCGTGTTACTGTTCTTCTCTAGCCGACAAGGGGGATCAGATAACAACGTAATAACGCCTGCAGCTTCGATGGCATCATTTCTGCAAGGATGACTTGGACGGAGCTCAAGGGGGATTGAGAAGGGCACTGGCGATCTTTGGGCCCGCGACTTAGCCGCACGCTATCAGCGAGCCTTATTGCTCCTTTCGTATACGGGGCACCTTAACGATCGCTCCGTTAGCTCAGATGAGGAGGAAGCCCTGGACCGCCGGAAAGATAGTTTTGGACACGAGATCCTGCAGGTAGCGGATTACGAACGAGCGCTCTCGATCAACGGTTACTATGGTCAGCTCACGGTCAATGTCGCGGACGTGCCGTTCTGGGTGTCAGATGGTGAGGCCTTTGCTTATTGCCGAAGGGTAAGGGGCCGGCGCCAATTCATCATCGTGAACGCTGTCACGGGCGCAAAACAGCTGGCCTTTGATCATGATAAGCTGGCTGCCGCCCTGACCCGAGCAACGCAGAGGCATTGCGACGCTGACAATCTGCCGTTTCGTCGCTTTGACCTGGCTAGCGATGGTCGCGAGATCAGCTTCCAGATCGATAGCACCAGGTGGAGCTGCGATCTTGTGAGCTACACCTGTCTAGCCCAGAACGCTTCATCCAAAGTCCATGAGGAGAACCCCTATGGCAGCCCTCCGGTAGAAAATGATCCGAAGGAAAAAAGCGCATCTCCTGATGGTAAATGGCTGGCCTATATCAATAGGCACAATCTATTCCTGTGCAGCAAGGATGGCTCGCAGGACATGCCCTTGACCTGGGACGGATCCGAGAGCAACTACTACGCGTTGTCCACACTGAGGTGGTCTCCGAACTCGCGCTATCTTGCGGGATACCGGTTCCGCCCCGGGTACGAGCGTAAAATTCATTTCGTCGAATCGTCGCCGACCGACCAGCTTCATCCGAGGCGCCGGACCATGACGTATCCTAAGCCTGGCGACCTGTTGACAGTATCACACCCGGTGCTCTTTGAGATCGGCAGCCGTCGCGAGATCCAACTCGACAACAGTCTATTCCGAAATCCTTACGAACTTTCGCCGATCGAGTGGTGGGAGGACAGTCGAGGTTTCACTTTTAAGTATAATCAACGAGGCCATCAGCTCTATCGCCTTCTAGAAGTGGTGGCAGCCACCGGAGAAGTCCGCTCGCTGATCGATGAGTGCAGCAAGACCTTCGTCGACTATCAGCCGCTGAACATGGACCAAGAGTGCGCTGGCAAAATCTTTCAGTTTAACGTTGCAGACGGGAAGGAGATCATCTGGGCGTCCGAGCGCGACGGATACGAGCATCTTTACCTATTCGATGGCCGAACCGGCGAGATTAAAAATCAGATCACCAAAGGCAAGTGGGTGGTCCGCACGGTCTATTTTGTCGATCCGGTGACCCGCCGGATCTGGTTTGGCGCGAGCGGAATGAACGCAGGCGAAGATCCTTACTTCATCCATGGCTACCGAATCGAATTTGACGGGACGGACCTGACTGCGCTCACCCCTCGAGCGGCAAATCATCACATCGAGTTCTCGCCAGATGGCCAATACTATGTAGACCTGTGTTCACGAATCGATCTTCCGCCGAGCCTGGTCTTATATCGAACCACTGACAATTCGGAGCTCATGCAGGTCGAAAGCGCCGACATTTCGGAGCTCGTGGCCGCTGGCTGGACGCCGCCGCTCAGCTTTCATGCGAAGGGGAGAGATGGCGAGGCTGATATTTGGGGGGTCATTCACCTTCCCATTAATTTCGATCAAACCAAGCGATATCCGGTCGTTGAGAGAATATATGCTGGCCCTCACGGTTCGTTCGTTCCGAAGTCATTCTCAGCATCGGCCGAGCCGCTCGCGCAACTTGGATTCGTCGTTGTACAGATCGATGGAATGGGGACGAACAACCGCTCGCGAGCGTTCCACGACGTCGCCTGGAAAAATCTGAAGGACGGTGGGCTTCCCGACCGAATCCTGTGGCACAAGGCGGCGAGCGTAAACTATCCGTGGTACGATATTTCAAACCTTGGCATTTTTGGTGCGTCCGCCGGTGGTCAGAATGCGGTGAGCGCACTCCTCTTCCATTCTGAGTTCTACAAGGTTGGGGTCGCCAATTGCGGTTGCTATGACAACCGAATGGACAAGATCTGGTGGAATGAGCAGTGGATGGGCTGGCCGGTCGGCATCGAATATTCACAATCCTCCGCCGTCGACAACGCGCACCGATTACGAGGTAAGCTGTTGCTGATTGTCGGCGAACTGGATGAAAACGTCGATCCATCATCCACCTTCCAGCTTGCCGACCGTCTTATCGACGCAGGAAAATTCTTCGACATGCTTGTGGTGCCGAACGCGAACCACGGAGTGCCGGGCAATTACTGCGAACTAAAGCTCGTGGACTTCTTCGTTCGCAACATTCTTTGGCAGACACCGCCTAACTGGAACGCGGCTTCGATCGAGTCGCTGAGCCGGTGCTGGATGCGAGGACGTGATGGCCAAAAACTAATTAGCTCGATCGAATCTCACAAGTGATGTCCGCGTTCTACGGTCGGACTATTTGGCCGATTCAGCGTTCGTGTGAAGCGCGGGTGACGGTGGGTCATTGGCGCTTCCATTGCGGTACGAAACGTACAGTTCTGCGTCTATTAGGATATATCGTGCCGGACCTCTCCTCGCTCATCGTCCGTGTAAGAGCCTCTGCTGGTAGATGGATGAGTCCGTCCAGATGGGAGCCAAATCGCTTTATGAACCATTCCATCCCGGAAGTTCGAGCTCCTGTCCGGCGTCAACAGGTACGCCCTCCGCCGACCGCTCGATCATAAATGCGGGCGGAAATTGGCGACGCCGCTGATGTCGGCATCCCTCAACGATACGGCCATATCCTCCCAGCAAGCGAACGGGTCGATCATGATTATCGCCGCATAGACATGAGGAGCGGACGTTGCCTGGTCGAGGGTTACCAAGTCTCGCAAACGACAGTCGTTCCAGTCGAGGATTGGCAGGATCGCCATGACCAGCAGGGAGCCTTCTGGAAGGCTGCGCAAAGAGCGTGCGTAGACTTGCAATTGTCCGCCTTTAGCTATGTCCGACATCTGTGTGGTAAGTTTGCCGGGAACACTCGCGCTCAACGTTTCTACCCAATGTTACCCATTTGGACGCCTCACCGATCTTATACCCGGGTAGAGCCGGGTCTAGACCACCTGTTGTTAGGAATGGTTCTGGGAGGAAGATCGTGTCTCACCATTGTACGGACGACCAGAGGTCGGCCCGTGATGGTAACCTGTCCAAACTGGCGACTGGATCCGCGACTACGGATGCGGTCGCGATCGTGGCCACGCTGGATACCAAGGGCCGCGAGGCGTCTTACCTTGCGAATATTATCGAGGCGTGCGGCCGCAAGACCATCCTGATCGACATTGGCACTAGGAGGGATGACGGCGACAAACCAGCAGATGCGAAGACCCCACGGAACTCTTGAAGCAGATTGCTGAAAGGACGTCGCTTGCCTATGTCGCAAGCCCTCAAGACGCCAAAGCGATGGCAAGTGCAGGGGCCGACTGCATGGTCCCACATGTCGGCGCAACGCGCGGCGGGCTGGTCGGTCATGAGGAGGGGCAATCCCTTAAGGAGGCGATCCGGCGCATCAATGAGATCAACGCGGCGGCGCGAAGCATCCGGTCGGACGTCCTCTCGCTTTGCCATGGTGGGGCAATTGCCGAGCCTGAAGATACGATCGAGGTCTATCGGACGACCGAGTGTGTCGGCTTTGTTGGCGCATCCTCGATCGACAGAATTCCAATTGAGCGGGCAGTGAAAACAGCGGCGGCGGAATTCAAGGCTGTCCCGCTTCCGCAAACTCATTGATGTTAACTGCAACGTGCAGCGAGGCCGCATGAACGCACTAAATGACCGAGCTAAGCCGGACACGATCGCTTTCGCCTCCAAAGGAGAGACGAGGGCGGATCAAGACTGGGAGACAGATGTCCTCGTGATCGGAAGCGGCGCGGCTGGACTGTCGGCGGCGCTCTATGCGGCAAAGGCCGGACTGCGCGTCATTGTATGCGAGAAATCTCCGCGACTTGACGGAACGACGGCCCTGTCGAATGGCATGATCTGGGTTCCTTGTTCTGCTCAGGCGCGCGCGGCTAAAATCGATGACACCATCGCCAATGCGAGGACATACCCGCAGCACGAACTCGGCGTTCATTATCGTGCGCAATTCATTGATGCTTATCTTGAAGACGGCCCGGCGGCGCTAACCGCGCTCGAGAACGGCACGAGTGTCAAGTTTACCCTGGCCACTACGCCCGATTATCACTCGAGCCAGCTTGGCGGCGCTGATAAGGGACGGGCACTGAGCCCCGCCCCCTATGATGGGCGGCTTCTAGGCAAGGACTTCGATTTGATTGGTGATCCCATTCGGGTTGTGCTCGGGGGCATGATGATCTCATCGAGTGAGGTGAGAAGCTTTCTCAACCCACTCCCATCTGTTGCGTCGCTCAAACACGTCTTAACTCGCCTGAGCCGCTATGCGCGGGATCGGCTCAGCTTCAGGCGTGGTACTGAGCTCAGCGGCGGGAATGCCTTGATCGCGCGGCTGCTGGTGAGCCTGCGCGAGTACGGCGTAGAAATTTGGCCATCTTCTCCAGCGGTCGAACTCACGAAGGAAGGCGGACGCGTCACGGGTGCCATTATCAAGCGGATCAACGTTGGCATCCGCGTGCGCGCCTCACGTGGTGTCGTTCTCGCAACTGGCGGCTTTGCCCGGAACGCGCAGTTGAGAACGCACCTCGGTGGTGCACACCAGCATGATGTTACGTTGGCCCACGCCGATGTTAACGGTGACGGCATTGGGCTTGCAACTATGCTCGGGGCCGCCATCGACAAAGATGTCGCATCGGCGGGCTTCTGGACCCCGGTTTCGATCCTGAAACGCGGCAGCGGCTCGCAGGTTGTGCCATACGCCTGGCTCGACCGCGGCCGTCCTGGGGTCTCTGCTGTCGGTCCAAATGTCAGACGCTTCGTCAACGAATCGAATTCGTATCACGATATTTGCCTGGCAATGTTTGAAAACGGCTATCCAGCAGATAAGCGATTCTACTTCATCTGCGATCACCAGTTCGTTCGATTGAGGGGCATGGGACACCTACTGCCATGGCCCTGGACCTTGAGCATCGGAAAATATCTCCGCCTTGGCTACGTCAAGGCAGGTGAAACGATTTCTGAGCTCGCAGAGCAGCTGGGACTAGATCCCCTTTGCTTCAAAAGACGATCGAGGAACACAACGGGCACGCTGCCCAAGGACGGGATCCCCTCTTTAAGCGTGGGGAATCGGGTTTTAATCGCACGCTCGGCGATCCGACCGTCGGAAAAAATCCAAATCTTGGACCAATCAAAAACGGACCGTTTGTTGCGCTGCCGATCGTTGCGGCAACGCTTGGCACGGCGACGGGATTCGCGACGGATAGTTACGGAAACGTCCTGGATGAACAAGGCAACGCAATCCAGGGTTTTTATGCTTGCGGCAATGACATGACGTCGCCGATGCGCGGAATTTATCCGGGGCAGGCATAACAATCGGTCCCGCCATCGTATTCGCATATCGCACCGTCAACGCAATAGGGCTTTCCGCTGATCAGGAGCAAAAAGCCGTCGCCTCCCGAGCTTGACCGTCTACCACACTCGTCGGGGGATATGTGCTCGGGTCCGGGGCGCGCATCGATAGAAACGTCGGCCCCGCCCCGCGACATCCTCGAGAGGGCGGTCGCGTCCGAGTTCGGTGAGCCCCGTCGGAGGGGAGATCGCCGCACCAACTGTCTTCGATGTATCGCAAAGAGCTGGGCTCCCAATAGGTGTTCCAAGACAAATGACAGCGGGAGAAATCGATCGTTCAACAGCTAGGCGGCGTAGTGAGGAGGCGAAAATGTCAGGACAAGCGGCGCAGGCGTCTGCTTCCCCGACGCGATCGCAATCCACTGGCCGCGAGGCAGTGATGCAACTCGACAAGATCGATTTTCGTCTTCTTGATCTCGTCCAACGAGACAATCGCCTCTGTAGTGAACAACTTGGAGGGAAGGTCGGCCTATCCGCATCCGGAGTTCAACGTCGGCTGAAGCGCCTTCGATCGACGGGTGTCATAGAGGCCGACGTTTCCATCATTTCTCCAAAAGCAATTGGGCGTAATGTGACCGCAGTGGTTCTCATTTCCTTGGAGCGCGCGCGTGCCGATACCGTTGATCGTCTAAAGAGCCAAATTTGCAAGATGTCTGAAGTGATGAGCGCATTCTATGTTACAGGTCTGGCTGACCTCGTCTTGCTAGTTACCGTAAACGATATGGAAGATTACGAGCGGTTTGCCCGGCGCCTTACAGACGAAAGTTCAGACATAAAGCGCATTGAAACAATGGTGGTCATGGATCGGTTCAAAGCAGGATTTACTTTGCCAATAGCCTCCATCGCGTGGTGTTAACCACTTGCGCAACGATTTCTCCGTCTCGCGGCTCGGTGCCCCTCAAGCGCACCCGGAAAATCGTCATCGTCGCAACGCAAATCTTGGATTCCATGGTGGCTGGGCCGATTCCGCCGCGGGCGGAAATCTCAGATGTCGCTACCGCCATCTATGATGGAGCCGATGCAGTGATGCTATCTGCTGAATCGGGAAGCGGGGCCTAACCAAGCTCTTCAGAAACAACTAGGGCGTTTCGGCATTCAGCCGGGGAAGAAGCGAAGGGGGTAAGGTAAGATCCTCGTCAAGATCTATGACACGTTATCTGCGGAACTTGGCGCAGCCACTGCGAAGCTCGACGCGATCGCTTGATTAGCGATTAGCAGAATCCGCGTCAATTAGCGAATAGCTCGTACTGCGGCCGCCGGCCGCGTCCTTGGTCAGCACGCCTTTTGCGACAAGATCGTCAATGTCACGCAGAGCTGTGTCCTGCGATGACTTCGTTAACAGCGCCCACTTCGACGAGGTGAGCTTGCCTTCGAAGCCTTCGAATAGGCGTTCGATCATTGCGCGCTGGCGGTCGTTGAAGCTTTGCTCGGCATGCTTCTTCCAGAAGCGGGCCTTTCGAAGAACTGACGCCAGGATTGTGTCAGCGCGATCGAAGGCACGATCGAGGCAATCAAGAAACCATTCGAGCCATTCGGTGATGTCGAGTTCACCTTTCTGGGTGGCTTCCAGAATATCGTAGTAGGCGTTACGCACCTGCCGGATCTGGGCCGACATGCTGTAGAAGCGCTGCGAGCTGTTCTCGGAGCGGGCCAGCGCCATATCGGCTATCGCGCGGGCAATGCGGCCATTGCCGTCTTCGAACGGATGGATGGTGACGAACCAAAGGTGCGCGATCGCCGCCTTCAACACGGCATCGATTTCCTGCTCGCCATTGAACCAATCAATGAAGGCTTTCATCTCGTCGGCCAGCAAGGCGGCTTTGGGGGCTTCGTAATGTACCCGCTCGCGTCCGATCGGCCCCGAGACGACTTGCATTGGACCCGACGCCTCAGTGCGCCAGGCACCGACGGTGATCTTGTTCATGCCGCTGCGCCCCGTGGGGAACAAGGCTGCCTGCCAGCCAAACAACCGTTCGGCGCTGAGGGGCGTGCTGTACTTTCCAGTGGCGTCGAGCATCATCTCCACGATGCCTTCGACGTTGCGCTCCGAAGGGGTGAGGGCGCCGATATCGATTCCGAGACGACGTGCCAGCGATGAACGCACCTGTTCGCGGCTGAGAACCTCGCCTTCGATTTCGCTCGACTTGGTGACTTCTTCGGTGAGGGCCTCAAGATTTGCTTCTGTCTTGAGTCTGATGCCGAGCTCCTCCATACGCCCCGAAAGACGTCCCTGGCGATTGCGCACCGCCGCCAGCTTCTGGGCAAGCTTTGAGGCGTCCCAGGTGAAGTGGGGCCAGTCCTTCAGCTCATGGATATAGGTTGTCATTATCCGCACCTTTTGCGGAGAATATACCCAAATCTCCGCAAAAGCAAGTTATTCTCCGCATATTGTGCGGTGAAAGTAGTGGATAATCTCCGCACGTTTAGAGGGAAGGATTAGTAAGAGTCCTCGAAAAGCTCAGTAATTTGGCTTGTATTATGAGATACGTCCAAGTTTCTGAGCTTTTCAAATCAACGCAGCAGAATTCAAAGCATGGCGGCAGGGCCTGGGATTGACCCAGCAAGACGCTGTTGACCGGCTCGATGTCAGCCGGACGACCATTCAGAATTGGGAAAATAGCACCCCGATCCCCCAGACCGTCGATATACGCTGCAAGGTCTGGGAGCACCGTTTCCGACAGGAGAACCCCGCCATTGGTCCGCTCACGCTGATCTACAGCGACGCACCGATGTTCGTGGACCCCTATGGTCCCCGGCGCCGGCTTGCGATGATCCAGCAAGAGCCACATCCAACGAACGCCGCTGTCCTTGCCCGTGTTCAACAACTGGCTGGCCAGCCCAACTTCCACAACCCGTTCGTCGTCGCAGCCGACCAGTCCACGCTGTGGAATTTGCCGGAGCTGGCTCGCGTTATCAGTGGTGAGGATCAACAGGCGCCGACGCTAGCCAACATGCTGCGTAAAGCGGCGACGATTGTTCGCGAAGACTCCGCCAATTTCGTGCGCAATGGCGCAGGCTGGCCGACTCAGGTCGAGATTGCGGCGCGCCACGAAGACATCATTGCGCAAGCCGATCTTCTCGAGAGCTTCGCCGGCGATAGTTTTCCGACAATCGCGCGGCACCAACTGGCTATTGAGGATGTTTTTGCGAATCTTCTTGGTCTCCGAGCGCCCGATGCGCTCGTATCAGGCATTGCCTTTGCCCTAAGCGTATTCGATCGATAACGGTCGATGCCGATGAAGAGACCGCGAAACGCCATGACGCACCTTAGGACCTGACGATCCCGACCGAGAATGCCCTGTTCGGCTTCTCGGCCTTCTCAAGCACGACAGGGGAGAAGCTCTTTTCCTGAGCGATGTGCTTGTTCCCAACCTTCTCGAACCAGACGCACCAAACCGCCTCTGCTGGAGCATTGCGGTTATGCCGACCTTTTCGACTGTCATCACGGGGCCGCCCGATTTCACTCGAACCAGGTCGTCCGGTTTGAATTCACTGCCTTCCATCTTTCATCTCTTTCGAGTTGCCTTGAGCCTGCTGGGTTTGGCATTTGTAACGTCAATTGTTCTTTATTTGTTCGTTTCGCAACTGTTCCTGCATCATCATCCACAGGACGCGTCCCGGTAGAAGTAAATGGTTTGGATAATGGCGCCAGAATCAACTGATGCTTGATAAATTTAGAGAATTTCAAACTAGCCTTTCGGTTTGAAAATATGCTATTATATCAATCATGGATAGACAAAAAGGCCAACTCCTAAACCAGCTCGACAAGCTCCTGCCTGAGGGGCTTGTCGTGGATTCCGCCTGGCTCAAGCGGCACGGCTACTCCACCCAGCTCCAACATCTGTATGTGACGCGTGGCTGGCTCGAACAGCCAACCCGCGGGGTTTTCCGGCGACCGCGCTACGAATTGAGCTGGCAGCAGGTCGTCATATCCCTGCAGGGCATCCTGAACTATTCACCGCTCGTCGTGGGCGGGCGAACGGCGCTCGAATTACAAGGATACGCTCACTACCTGCCGCAAGCGACGACTCGCGTTCACCTCTACGGCCCCAAGTCTCCGCCGTCCTGGGTGAACAAGCTGCCGCTGTCCGTGAAGTTCGTCTACCACAACGACCGGCGGCTCTTCAAAAACGAACCCGTCGCGAAGGGCATAAGCAGTGTCCGCTGGAATGTCGAAACCGGGAAGATGCTCGATGATACGGCTTTTCGGGGAGGCGACGTAACTCAACTGAACTGGGGCCAATGGGACTGGCCTCTAACCCTGTCGACGCCCGAGCGCGCCGTTTTCGAGCTGCTCGACGAATTGCCCAACAACGAAAGCTTCGAACAGGTCGATGCTCTACTCGGTGGCCTTGCCAATCTTCGGCCCGATCGCTTGCAAAAACTCCTGAAGGATTGCGCAAGCGTTAAGGTGAAGCGTCTCTTCTTTTACTTCGCCGACCGTCACAACCATGCTTGGCTCAAACGGCTTAACAAGCAAGCCGTCGATCTTGGGCATGGTAAACGTATGCTCGTCAAAGGTGGTGTTCTCGATCCGACCTATCAAATAACCGTCCCGGGAGATCTCGATGGCGTTCGCTGACGCTTACAAAAGGCAGGTCGCGCTGTTGCTGCGCGTTCTCCCATTTGTCGCCGAAGAGAAATGCTTCGCCCTGAAAGGAGGAACTGCGATCAACCTCTTCGTTCGCGACTTGCCCCGTCTCTCCGTCGATATCGATCTAACCTATGTTCCTGTCGCGCCGCGCGCCGAGTCCCTCGCCGATATTGATGCGTCCATGAAGCGCATCGTTGCAGAGATTAAAGAGAAGATCCCCGGGGCACAGGTCCATGAGACCCGTAAAGAGGCCACGATCGTCAAACTGGTGGTTCGCTCGCAGAACGTCCAGATCAAGATTGAAGTCACGCCTGTGCTGCGTGGCTGCGTCTTCGAGCCGGTCGTGACTTCGGTGCGTCCCGCCGTCGAAGAGGCGTTTGGTTTCGCTGAGGCTCGCACGGTCTCTTTTGCTGACCTCTATGGCGGAAAAATTGTCGCCGCTTTGGATCGCCAGCATCCGCGTGATCTGTTCGATATTCGCGACCTGCTGGCCAATGAGGGAATTACCGATGAACTCCGCAAGGCCTTCATCGTCTATCTCTTGAGTCACGACAGGCCGATGTTCGAGGTACTTGGCTCGCCACAAAAAGATATCAGCGATGAATTCCTTCACGGCTTCGAAGGGATGAGGGACAAGCCCGTTTCAAAGGACGAGCTGGTTGCCGCGCGCAAGACCCTGGTCGAAGAAATTGTCGGTAAGATGCCAGAGGCTCACCGGAAATTTCTCGTATCGTTCGAGCGCGGCGAGCCTGATTGGGATCTCCTCGGCATCCCCGCCGCCGCCGATCTGCCTGCCGTCAAATGGCGTCAGCAGAATCTCGACAAGCTATCGAAAGAAAAGCGCGCAGAGCTCGTTGCGGCCCTGGAAAAAGTCCTCAACTCTCGCGCCTAGCTTACCGGCGCGACAAGCCTTTCAGCTCCGCCCGACGCCTGGGGACGAGGTGTCGTGTCTCTGCCGAATCGAACCCGGCCTGCTCAAGCTGGCGTATGGTGCCAGTCAGTGCAACGATCTGCGCCCGAAGATGAAGCAATCGGATCGGCTGCTTCTCTTGCCCCCTGATAAATCCTGCCAGCACTAACTTGCGCGCACAGAGCACGGAGCCCAACCTGAAGAGGGGCAGTTTCGACGTCTCGGCCAGATAATACACTTTGCGTCGAAACTCCCGTGATCCAAACAGATATTCTGCGATTGCAGCAGCACCTTCCAGGATGTCGTCAGCACGTACGTCTAAGCTGGCGGCCTTCGGCTCCATGTGTCCTCCCAATTTCTGTTGATTGGTCCTCGGCGGCTGCAAAGGACATTCCCTGGGCAATATGGGAGTGTTCGCTTGAATCTCGCTGGCCGGGCCTCAGGTTCGACCTGCCAAAATCAGGTAACCCCACTGTCCTGGCACGCTCTGAGCTTCGACAAACGCACCGAGGGAACAGGCTCATTGTCTTTTTTTGGTAGGTCCGAAGTCAATTTTAAAATGCTGCATTGCAGAAGGTTTCCAACCATTCCGATGAAAAGGTCGCTCGTATTGCGAGCGGCCACTCTGGCTCATGCGCCGCTATGCAGCGGATTCTGCTGCGCCATCGAGATCACTTCGATCGCCCGGCGTGTAGTCATAGGGGAGCGTCAGTTGAGAACGAAACCCAAATAGCGGCAACATGCAGAGATGAAAGATCAGCCAGCATGCGTAGACCGCATCATCGCCGTACGGGTCACCATCGCTGAGCAAGCCATGCGAAAGCCAGTTACGAAGATTGGGACCGATCTTTTTCAAGAACGCATTCTCGATATTCGCGATGATAGCGTCGCCCAATACAGCTAAGAGCTCCGATCGCATCTGATCAAAGAGCGAGGAGATTGTACGATCTTACTGTGTCTTGGTCGCGTCATCCAGCTTCGAGACGTCATGTCCCGAACTCTTGAGCACATGCCGAAGCGATTGCTCAAGGAGAGGCGTCAGAATATAGGTCGCTCCGACAAAATCGCCCTGGAAGAAGCGGGTGAAACCGCGGGAGTAGGTCATGACAAGATTGAGCGGTACGAAAGCGCTATGTACGAGCAACTGCTCAAACACGTCATCGGCGATATAGTAATCTCTGGTAATGGTCTGACGCGCAATCTCGGCCGCAGCTGCTGCGATGTGTCGACGAATTCTTTCGCCCTCTGCGACCTGGCGCTCGACGGCTGAAGCATCTGCACCATCACCCAAGCCGGCGCCCTCGCTCCGGTGCACGACTTTGCCCTCACGGTCATGGTGTGAGCCGCCGAAGAGCGATGATAACGGGTGTTCCCGGATGGTGTCTCGCGCTTCCTGCTTGAGCGCTGCCGGATCGGGAGATCTACTGAGCGCCGCAAAAGCGAACAGCTTGTCGCGCAGGGGGCTGCATCTGCTGTTCGACCTGTCTCGCCAACTCCTCGATGTCTGTAGGAATGGAGAAATCGGACGTCTCGTCGGCAATGCCGGCCTGAACATCTACCAGCCGATGCCTTAGCTCTTTTCGTCGATCCTTCGCGCCGGGCACGCCGTGCAACTAGCCTATCGCTTCGGTAAGTGTCTGGGAGGCCAAAAGAGCCATCGGCTGGCTGGCCGCGATGGCGACAAGTTGGTCGGCGGCCGAGGACTGCGAGCGGTGCTGATCGTCGGTCCTTTTCGCAAGGCGATACCCGCGTGCCGCCATACGCCATAGTTTGACGATCGTGTGCGGATCGGAGCCCTCGGGAAGCTTGGCGATGAGTGCCTCAATCTGACTGCTGATCTCGCCGGCATCGCCAACGCCAAAATCGAGAGCTAGATGACCAAACCAGAGGGAGGGGACCATCAATCCCTGCTCGAAGGCCTTCACCCTTAGTGCCGATACAATATCTCGCGCTGCCGCAGGGCCTCGCTTGTCAGCCCCAATGGCACGGCCGATTAAGAGGGCCCGACGGAGCAGATCGCGGGCGTCGAACGTAAGGACGCCACGATCATCCTCGCCGCGAAACCGAAGTTCGCCCGCGCCAACCTTCGCCACGATATCGGCGTAGGACTCGGCGGCTATGGCTGCGAGCTGAGCCTTGCGATCGACGACCCAACAGATGTCCGCAAGCCGTGCGCGAAGGACCGGATGCGTGGCGCGCCTTGCCATCTCCGCCAGTACCTCAGCAGGCGGACCGCAAAAATCGACCGGAAGGGCTGTGCGACGACCATCGGCGGTAACCATCAGCGCCCCGAAGGGCTCGTTCGGTTCTTTCGATCGGAATATCATCCCAGCAGCCGCCGACAGCATCTGGAAGACGCGGGCCGCTGGCGTATCGGCCAATTCACCATTCGAACCGATGGACCCGCCGGCCGCGCTGAATAGGTCCGACAAGGTTGAGCTATCCGCGCTCTTCGATTCCGCTACAGGAGCCTCGAAGTCGAAATCAGTGAGGTCAGATAGAGTCGCTCTTGCCCAGGGCGGCGGTGGCGGGTTTGACGCGCTTGCGTCCTCTGATGCATTGCCGGGAGATAAATCCTCCATAGTCCTCTCATCATTGCGGTGGGGTTCGCGTGAGGGTTGATAGCTTCCTATTTGGGGATTGATGAGTGAGCGATCAAGGTGGCTCGCGCGCTGCGGGGGAAGTGTGTAGGACGCGGCGCGGTAGCTCTCCCGATTACTGACCATTTCGGTTCATTCCAGAGCGATTCCCGACCCTTTCGCTCTCGATCAATGTCTGATCCCGCTAGCCTCTCCGATCAACCACAAGAGAGGAGATACCCATGAAAGTCATCACCATAGGAAAGAAGCTGGTACCCGTCGAACAGGTCGCGTTCGTCGAGCCGTTCGATCCCGCAGCCAATCCCGAATTCAAACCCGAGAAGGACTACAAGGGCCGGATCGTCCTGCTCAATCGGGACATCGCACTCACCGAGCAGACGCCGCAAGAGTTTGCGGCTGAATACGAGCTCCACCTCTTCACCGAGGACAGTGTTGCCGTCAATCGGGCCATCGTGTTCAGAGTCGAGACCTTCGAGCCGACCGAGAGCTTCAAGCCAGCGAAGCCCTACAAGACACGGCTCAAATGGCGGGATCTGACCGGCGGGGAGCAGAGCAAGCTTCTTCTGACCGAGGCCGAGACCGTCATCGCTGAAATCCTTGGCGCCAAGGCAGAACTGCCCAAGCCGGCGAAGCGTCCTACGCGGCGGCCTGGCAGAGGCCGCAATGGATCGCGCCGCATGGAGGCTTATCGCACCTAGAGAGCGCAGGTAGCAAATCAAGCCCCGGTTGGACCTCCAGTCTTGTACCGTGCATGCTAAAGAAAGACGTTTTGCGGGAGAGCGGAGATGCGAAAGCTCGTCGATACGAACTACCTCAAGTCCGAAAAACTGCGCGAATATCTAGCCGATCCGCGAACATCGCCGTTATCCCCGACTACGTTATGATCGAAGCGCTCGCCAGTAGCGATGCAGCATCCATCTGCGAACGGTTCAAGATTCTGGCCGAATACCCCGGCCAGGTCAGGGTCTTGAAGTCAACCCATGCGATCAGCGGCCTGCGTGCAAAGCGGCGAAGCCGTGGTCTTCAGAAGCGCCTCATCGAGCGCGATCAAACCGCCAATTTCAGCAAGTTCTATGCAACGCTTGAGCGGGCGCGCGACGGCGACAAGCCTGCTAAGCGGCTCCTGGCGCAGAAGTCGGCTGCGGCGGCCGCCGAAATCGCGCAATTGCGAAAGGGTCAGGAGACCTACACCGCCAATCTGGCCGAGCATGCCAAGAAATACACGGATGCCGAGCTTGCCATTCTGACCAAGGGAAAGCCAATCCCTCAGGAGTTGTTCAGCAAGGTCACGGGAGAGATCGTCGCACTCGCCGACAACATGTTCATGGCGCATGGCTACTTCAAGAAGCAGCCTCCGACGAGGACGTTGTCCAACGCATGCATATTCCGCTACGCCGTTGCGGGCTATGTCGTGGCGCTTCGCTGCATCAAGGAAGGTGGCGCGCAAGGAGCATCGGCGGAGAACATAGGCAACCACATCATTGATGCGATGATCGCGGCATATGCAACGTATTTCGATGGCTTCCTCAGCGAGGACAAGAGAGCGCAACAAATCTATGAGACCACAGGCGATCTGCTGAAGTTCTATCATCACGACATCAAACGCTTCGAAGAAGCGTCTGCGGCAGCAAAGGTTTCTGCGGATGCAACCATCAGTAAGGCGACAGCCCTCGCCGAAGCATGACACGCCGAATGTTGTCACAACGGCCGCCGTCAGGCGGCCGTTAAGGGGACACCGGACGAGCTCGACTTCGAACCCGTCTTCAAGCTGTTCAACCCTTGCGGAGCCGCCACCTGGCTGCTCACCGAGATTGATCCCGACGATCACACCGTCGCCTGGGGCCTTTGCGATCTCGGCATCGGCTTCCCCGAGTTCGGCACCGTCGGCCTGACGGAGCTCGCCGCCTATCGCGGGCGCCTTGGGCTCGCGATCGAACGCGATCTTCACTTCAAGGCGCGCGGGCCGATCTCGGCCTACATTCAAGCCGTCAATAAGGCAGATCGGATTGTCGAAGACATTCGCTTGTAAGGCCGAGATGGAGGTGCTCAATGAGCATCTCCATCATCGTCTTCGGCGGGGCAATACCTTAGTCAAGAAATGTACAGGCCGCCCCCTGTTCATCGGCGAGGTTCAACATCTGCGCCGGCCCGGCGCGACGCCTCCTGACGAACAGTCCAATCGTTCGCCAGAGGTCCGCGAACAAGTTCGGTCTTGTCGGCTCCTCGAAGCCCTGTCGAATCTCGCGCCATGTTTGCCGGGGCATGCGAATCCCTACATCGACGGACGACGCGCCGCCCGCAAAAAGCGGGTGGAGGTATTCAAGCGCATAGCCTGCCACCCAGATAAAATCGCGCGATCCTGCGTGGAGGTAAGGATTGCTCCACCGGTAAATCCTGGCAACATCGTGAAAATCGACAGCGAACTCGATGTTGCTGAGGTGAGGCCTGATCGCATCGAAGAGCTCACTAAGGGCGATCGGCACCAGACCGCCATTCCTCGTATCGATATAGCTATACACGCCGAAAGCCGACCGAAGCCGGTTCTCAATGGCAGTCCGCAACACGGCGACGCCGATGAAGGGCGCTCGGTCTCTGAAAGTCATTCCCGAGAAACGCCCATAAACGGCTTGCTCGGCTCCTCGGTATATCTCGAATGGATGTTCCTGAGTGCGCCGCTAACCGCCATACGTCCCCGGCAATTCCAACAGGCAGTGAGACGCCTGTTCGAACAAAATAATCCCATGGTCCAAAATGGTGTGAAGCCCTTCATGCAGGGTCTCCAGCCGCGTGTCGGTATAAGGGCTTGGCATACGTTGAAAGGTAGCCGCGGCCTTGATGTATTTGCGCGCTTCAGCATTAAGCATAGAGACATGCGCGTGATAGAATGTCTTCTCGTAAGGCATCTTCTCGAAATCGGCCGGTGTGGTTCGTAAGCCTTGGCGAACAGCATGATGGGCTTGCAAGGGCTTGGCGCGATCCTGCCTGATGATCCCCGCGAACTCGTTCCAAAGCCACGGGAGGCCCTCCGCTTCGGTCCAGGCCGAAAGCTCCTCCAGATTCGTGGCAGTCTTGTCGTGCCACCTCTGGAGCCCGCGCTTATAGTCATCAGTATCCATCTGTAATCTCGCTTCAATCGATCAATTGTCGGCTTACGATAGGCGTATGAGCAATGAGAATCACGACCGTCTGCATGCTGTTGACGAAACGAGAAGTCGCTGAAAGATCGGGAATGATTGCGAATTACAAACCGTTTCAATGGAGGTGATGAGGCTAGAATCTAAAGTGGCGGAGAGGGTATCTGTTGCGATCACTGCGATGGATTGCCCACTTGGCAATTCCAAACGTTCCTTATATGTTCAGTTGACCTTAGGCCGGAGAGAGAGGATTTGACCGTGAATTTGGAACTTCTGACAGCTCTGAAGAAGGTCGCGAAACGTCGGGCGCGGCTAAAGTTGTCTCGCAACGATGCACTGCAGGTATTGATCAAAGAGGGTATCAATAACTCTCGCGGCGGATTGACGAAGGAATATGGTGGTCCGACCTTGAAGAAGGTTCGCACCCTCCGTCGTAAATGAGTCGTTCTGCGACATCGCTGGCGGTGGGTTTCCACGGGTGCGATCGACAGGTCGGTCTTCGCGTGCTGAGGGGTGAGGACTTTAAGTCAAGCGAAAAGGCATATGATTGGCTTGGTCCGGGCGTTTATTTTTGGGAAGGTGACCCGGTGCGGGCATGGGAATGGGCCAGAGACCGAGGTTATTCTGAACCATTCGTTGTCGGAGCGATCATAGACTTGGGCGAATGTTTAGATCTCACTTTGCGTGAAAACCTTGAATACCTAAGTGTCGCCTACTCAGATCTGCGGCGCGTTCAAAGTCTGGCTAGATCGAAGCTCCCTTCAAACAAGGATGGTCGCCGCCTACCAAAACGCGACAAAGTACTAAGGTTTCTGGATTGTGCGGTCATTACTCACCTGCATCACATGGTTGCAGATGCGGTCGCCGAAAATCCGTTACCTCGCTTTGATACAGTGCGGGGGTTGTTTGAGGAAGGAGATCCCGCGTTTCCCGGTGCTCGGTTCTATAGCCGCACCCACACTCAGATTGCTGTACTCAACCAGCGCCTTATTCGTGGAGTATTTCGTCCGAGAAGTTTAGATCGCCACTCGCTCAACCTAGCGACGTCTGGCTCTTAGTTCGTCCACTTCCTCTTGTTTCTCCAATCTCAACCAGCCTGCGGCTTCCGACTGACCGCGACCGATGAGGTTACAGCCGCGGTGTTGATGTCTCGTCTTGGTATCACCGGACAGCGCGTGCGATGAGGGCGGCAAATCTTACAGACATGGCGAGCCCGATCGATACGCGAAGCCTTGGCAGATAAAGCCTGAGCGCGTCGATCGCGGTGATCGCGCCAATCACACGAAGAGAACCGCCGGTCCTATAGACACCCCGGTGACCAAGTGAGGGGAGGAAACGCCCGTTAGGGCAGCGGTACCGAAAGTACCGCCTAGATGCCGCCAATCTCTTGGGCTGCGCCGAGCGACTTGCGTTAGCCCTGCCGTTCCAGCGAAATGCACGTCTGTTGACAGCTCATAGTCAGCGGCAAAACGCAGCTCCCGGAATGGCCGTGTACGCATC